>NZ_JBASTH010000024.1:0-4590 GCF_049274795.1 Aquabacterium sp. | reverse complement strand
GTGCCGGCTCCCGCGCCGGTGACCCCGCCCATCGCCGCGCCTGTCGTGGCGGCACCAGTGGCTGCGCCGGTTGCCCCGCCCGCAGCAACTGCTGCACCGGCACCCGTGGCGCCCGTTGCGGCCGCCACCACCGGCGCACCGGCCGACCAGGCCGCCCTGATTGCCGCCCTGCGCGAAGGCCTGGGCATGTCCGCCCTGCCCATCCAGTCGCTCACGCCCGAGTTCATGAAGCTGCTGGGCCAGCTGGTGCATGAGTCCACCAAGGGCACGGTCGAACTGCTGGTGGCGCGCGCCGCGCTCAAGCGCGAGATCCGTGCCGAGGTCACCATGATCGTGGCCAAGGAGAACAACCCGCTGAAGTTCTCGCCCTCGGTCGATGTGGCGCTGAATCACCTGCTCAGTCCACCGGCCCGTGGCTTCATGCCGCCGGCTCCGGCCATGCGCGATGCCTACGACGACCTGCGCGCCCACCAGTTCGCCTTCGTGGCCGGCATGCGTGCCGCGCTCGAAGGGGTGCTCAAGCGCTTCGATCCCGAGGTGCTCGAAGGCAAGCTCACGCAGAAATCCGTGCTCGCGTCCGTGCTGCCCGGCGCCCGCAAGGCGCGCATGTGGGATGTGTTCACCGAGCTCTACAGCCAGATCTCCGCCGAGGCCAGCGACGATTTCCACGAGCTGTTCGGCAAGGAATTCCTGCGGGCCTACGAGGCCCACATCGACGAACTGCAGCGCGACGCGTGAGCACGCGGGACCGACGAGACGACACCGAAAGCAACAACCATGTCGAACTTCTCTGACACCGTGTATGGGGCACCCGGTCACATCCAGCTGGATCTGGCCATCATTTCGCGCCAGGGTGGGCGCAACTACAACGAGGATGCCTGCGGCCACTGGCACTCAGACCACCACCTGTGCTGCGTGGTGGCCGACGGGGCGGGCGGGCATGGCGGCGGCGACATCGCCTCCAAGCTGGCGGTGCGCCACATCATCGAGCGCAACGCGCAGCAGCCGGTCAACAACGGGGCCTCGGTGCACGAGCTGATCCTGGACACCAACCGCACCATCCACCAGCACCGCCAGCAAGGCGGCGTGCGCGAGCACATGCACAGCACGGTGGTGGCGCTGTTCATCGAGCTGGACACGCAGACCGCGCTGTGGGGCCACGTGGGCGATTCACGCCTGTACGTTTTCCGACGAGGGCAACTGCGCTACCAGACGCGCGACCACAGCCTGGTGCAGTCCCTGGTCGACAGCGGCCTGATCAAGCCCGAGCAGATGCGCAACCATGCCCAGCGCAGCGAGCTGCTGTGCGCACTGGGCTCGCAGGAGGAAGACCTGTACATCGGCGTGAGCCCCGACCCCTGGCTGCTGGCGCCGGGCGATGTCTTCCTGCTGTGCACCGACGGCCTGTGGGAGTATGTGGACGAAGCCGTGCTGCAGCAGACCCTGCAGCAGGCGCGTGATCCGCGCGAATGGCTCAGTACGCTCGAAGCCCTGGTGCTGCGCAACGCCGCGCACAAGCCGAGCCACGACAACTTCAGCGCCCTCACGGTGTGGGCGCTGGACGACCCCGCTTGAGCGGCATAACCCGTGATGGAGGCCTGAAATGCCACAACATGTCTGCAACAACGCCATGCTGGCTTGCTCCTTCGGGGCGGCGCCCAGCCCGATGGGCGTGCTGCCCATCAACCGCGTGATGACCAGCAACCAGCCGGCTGCCAACATCATGGACCACATCCCCATCGTGAACATCCGGCCGTTCGGGGTGTGCTCCAGCCTGGCCAATCCCACGGTGGCCGCGGCCACGGCGGCAGCCATGGGGGTGCTCACGCCCATGCCCTGCGTGCCCGCCACGGTCTCGCCCTGGGTGCCGGGCGCGCCCACGGTGATGCTGGCCAACATGCCCGCGCTGGACAACACCTGCAAGTTGATGTGCATGTGGGCGGGCGTGATCCAGGTGACCTTCCCGGGGCAGGTCACCGAGATGATCCCCTGAGCTGGGGCGCTGATCGGGAGGGCGTCAGCCCTTCTGGGCCGCCATCTCGCGTGCGACCAGCGGCGGCACGCCGTACTGGTAGTCGAAGTGGTAGCGACCACTGTCGTCCAGCACGAACTTAAGCCAGGTCCAGGGCTCGGCCTGCCCCTGAGGCGGGTGGTCCTGCAAGGCTTGCAGGCCTTCGAGGGCCTCGATGGTCAGGTCCAGGTCCGTCTTTTCGCTGCCCACGAAGCTGTTGGCGATGTAGATCTCGGAGGTCTCGCCGCTCCAGGCGTAGCGCTCATAGTGGACTTCGATGCGCTCCCAGTCCTCAGGGGTGGACTCGAGCAGTTCCTCAATGAACTGTTCCTGCAGTTTGATCATGTCCATGTCGGCCTCCTGCGTTGTTCTTGAACGTCTTTTTCACCCCGTTGCCATTGTCATCGAGGTAGGCCGCCGTGATGGTGTCCGGGCGTCAGCGCTGGGGCGTCAGGGCTGGACGACCCAGGGCCACGGCCGGGCGGGTGCCTTGAGGACACGCAGCAAGGCCGCATCCCTGTCGGCGGGTTGCTCGGACACCAGGGCTTTGAGCAGCGCCAGGGTCTCGTCCTGAAGGGCCGGGTCCTCGATCTGCCAGCCATGGCGCTGCAGCAGGCTGTCGGCGCAGCTCAGGCGGGTGTCTTCGTCTGCAGCTTGGCGGATGCAGCGCGCGAGACGGGCGCTGGCATTGCTGTCGACGCCGGCAGACACCAGGCCATCAAGGGCAGCCCCCTGAGTCCATGTGTCGTCCAGATGGATCGCAGCCTGTTCCAGGAAGTCCAGGGCGTCCGAGGCGTCGGTCAGGCGAGCCAGCGCTGCGGCGACCTCCACGTCGAACTCCTCCGGAGGATCCTGCTGAGAAGATGTTTGCCAGAGCGATTCCAGCAGCGTCACCGTGTCCGGACCAGGTGCGACCACGGTCAGTGGCTTGAGTGCACGGGCCTCGCCGCGGCGGATGCACTCGATCAGGGCCTGGCGTGTGCGTTCACGTTCCTGGGGTGTGAGTTGCAGCAGGTTGCCGATGGAAAAGCCGTCACCGTATTCACGTCCGGTGGCGCCCAGTTCATGGAGGAAGAGGTCGTAAGCAGCCGTCATGTGTCGTGCGTCTCATGAGCCCATGGGCGAGGGCTGAGGTGGTGGTTCTTTCAGGACGAGCGCGCCGAACTCCACCTTGCCTTGTATTGCAAGCTTGAGCAGGATCTTCTTTTCGACGCGTTTCCACATGTCGCCGCCGCCCTTGGCGGCTTTCTCGGGCGTCTGGATGGGGGTGATTGTTCCACGCGCCTGCAGGGCATAGGTGGCCGATGCCAATTGCCACAGGTGCTTGCGGAAAGGGGGGCCTTGCCCTGCTTTCTCGTCCCAGGGGATCTGTTCCAGCCAGTCGTCGATCAGGACGCCGCCAGCGGTCGTTTCCAGCGACGCGCCGCCGAGATCGGTGGCCAGGTCGCTTGCGTTGTCCTTGCTGCCGGACCAGAACACGGCCGCGTCCTTGGGGGCGCTGAGGTCCAGGTGCGCGACCAGGTCGACCCACAGCGCCTGCGCGGTGCTGTCACCGCTTCGGCCTTGCGCAAGCGTGGGAACCAGTGTGACCAACTGGGTGCGTGCCTCCTGGCGCTGTTGTTCCAGCTTGGCCTGCAGGGCCTTCACCGCGGCGGCATTGCCCTTTCGCTGGGCCTCGCGCAGTTGACGGGCGGTGTCCACTGCCTCGCGCCCCTTGGCCGCAAGCGCTTGCCGGACAGGATGATCCTGCAGGGCCTTGCTCCGGGCCTGCACGTTCAAGGTCGCTGCGCCGAGGCGCGCACCGATGCCCGACACGGCCTTGACCTGATCCGCGGGCGCGCTGGGCTGCTTGTTCTGTGCGGGAGCCGCCACCTGGAACATCACGCGGCCGACCGCGCTGCGAGGTGACTTGTTGCTTGCGACGGCCTGCTGCACCCGTCTCCAGGCGATGGGCATGCTTTCCCTGATCGAATGTGTTCATGGCCGGGCCCAGGATGGGCTTGGCATCTCAAAAAAAAGGCCGCCCGAAGGCAGCCTGTTGGACCGGGCACGGGAGGCGCCGGTGCGCTTACTTGGCGCGCCCGATCTCCACGCGGCGGTTCTCGCTGGAGTAGGGGTCAGCCTTGTTCTTGGGGTCGGCCGAACCCAGGCCCACGGCTTCGAGCATGCTGGCGTCGGCGCCCTTTTGCACCAGGTAGCCGCGCACGGATTCGGCACGGCGCTGCGACAGTGCCAGATTGCCGGCCTGCGAGCCGGAGGCGTCGGCGTGGCCCACGATCTTGACCTGGCGGCCAGCCGAGCCGCGCTTGCCGCGCAGTACTTCGGCGAACACGTCGAGCTGGCGCTTGAGCAGTTCGGGCAGCACGGCCGAGCCCAGTGCGAACGACGAGGCGGGCAGCGAGTACTTGATGGCGGGCTTGAAGCCCATGCACTTGAAGCCGTTGGCCTCGAGTTCCTTGCAGGCGTCCTCAGGGAAGAGGCCTTCCTTGACGGAGGCGGCATCGGGCACGGTGGTGCCGACATCCAGGGGCGCGGCGGCCGCGCCGGCGTCGGCGGGGGCGGATGCGGCGTCCTGGGCC
>NZ_JBASTH010000023.1:0-10497 GCF_049274795.1 Aquabacterium sp. | reverse complement strand
CCGCGCCGCCAGTGCGTGCCAGCGCGCCAGCCGCCAGCCCCGCGCCTTCTCCCGTTCCTGCCCCTGCGGCCCCTCGCCCCCAGGCCCCGGCGCCTTTCTCCGCTACGCCACCACGGCCCGCGGCCCCCGCGAGCACGCCATGAACATCGCCTTTGAAAAACCCTCGCTGTGGCAGCGCGTCAAGCCCGTGCTGGCCGGTTTCGACTGGCCCCTGCTGCTGATCGTGCTGAGCCTGTGCACCATCGGCCTGGGCGCGATGTACTCCGCCGGCTACGACCACGGCACGCGCTTCATCGACCAATCGCGCAACATGGCGCTGGCCGCCATCGTGCTGTTCACCGTGGCGCAGATCCCGCCGCAACGGCTGATGGCGCTGGCCGTGCCCCTGTACGCCATGGGCATCGTGTTGCTGCTGGCCGTGGCCGCGTTCGGCATCACCAAGAAGGGCGCCACGCGCTGGCTCAACGTGGGCATGGTGATCCAGCCCTCGGAGATGCTCAAGATCGCGATGCCGCTGATGCTGGCCTGGTGGTTCCAGCGCCGCGAGGGGCAGTTGCGCGGGCTGGATTTCGTGGTGGCCGGGATGCTGCTGGCGCTGCCGGTGGGCCTGGTGATGAAGCAGCCCGACCTGGGCACCTCGCTGCTGATCCTGTCGGGCGGGCTGTACGTGATCTTCTTCGCGGGCCTGAGCTGGAAGCTGATCGTCCCGGTGCTCATGATCGGGGCGGCGGGGATCACGGCGGTGGTAGTGTCCGAAGAGCGCATCTGCCAGCCCGGCCTCGATTGGGTCGTGCTGCACGAATACCAGAAGCACCGCGTCTGCACCCTGCTCGATCCCACGCAGGATCCGCTGGGCAAGGGCTTTCACATCATCCAGGGCATGGTGGCCATCGGCTCGGGCGGCATCAGCGGCAAGGGCTTCATGAAGGGAACGCAGACTCACCTGGAGTTCATCCCCGAGCGCACGACCGACTTCGTCTTCGCCGCCTACGCCGAGGAGTTCGGCCTGGTGGGCTGCCTGGTGCTGCTGTTCCTCTTCCTGTGTCTGATCTACCGGGGGCTGATGATCTCGGCCCAGGCGCCGACGCTGTTCTCGCGCCTATTGGGGGGCAGCATCTCGCTGAGCTTCTTCACCTACGTGTTCGTGAACATGGGCATGGTCAGCGGGATCCTGCCGGTGGTGGGGGTGCCGCTGCCTTTCATCAGCTATGGGGGCACGGCCATGGTCACGCTGGGGCTGGGGCTGGGCATCCTGATGTCGATCGCCAAGAGCCGGGGGCTGATGCAGCGGTGATGCAACGCTGAGGCAGCGTTGGCGATGGCGTGAACGGCGGGGGGCAGGCCCCGTGTTCAGGGCCTTGTTGCGCTGGCGCAGGGTTTCCCCTGCCGGATGGACTACGATCCCCGCATGAGCGAGATTTCCCAAGCCGCCGCGCCCTTGCGGCACAGCCCGCTGGACCGCGTCCTGATCGCGGTGGACGACGCCCTGCGTACCGTGTGGGGCACGCACGTGGCGGGCCGCCCTTGTCCGCGCCCGGCGCTCGAAGGCGAGCCGCTGTCCGAGGCCGACCGGGGTGAAGCGGCCGCGCTGATGCGGGTGAACCACGTGGGCGAGGTCTGTGCCCAGGCGCTGTACGCCTCGCAGGCCTTGGGCACGTCCGACCCGGCCTTGCGCGCCCATTTCAAGGCCGCCGCCGATGAGGAAACCGACCACCTGGCCTGGACCGAACAACGCCTGCGCGAACTGGGCGGGCGCACCAGCCTGCTCAACCCGCTGTGGTACGGCGGGGCCTTCGCCATCGGCCTGCTGGCCGCGCGTGCGGGCGACAAGGTGAGCCTGGGCTTCGTGGTGGAAACCGAGCGCCAGGTGGAGCAGCACCTGCACAGCCACATGACGCGCCTGCCGCCGGGTGACACGGCCTCGCGGGTCATCGTGGCGCAGATGCGTGACGACGAGGCCGAGCACGCGGACGCGGCCCAGAAGGCCGGCGGTGTGCAGCTGCCGTTGCCGGTGCGTACCCTGATGCGTGCCGCAGCCAAGGTGATGACGATCACCGCCCACCGCATCTGACGGTGGCCTCGGGCAGGGCCTTTACAGGCCCGAGCCTGATCGGGTCAGCGCAGGTCGCTCAGGCCGCCACGATCTCGAAGCTGGTCGTGATCTCGGCCGTCTTGGCCAGCATGATGCTGGCCGAGCAGTACTTCTCGTGCGACATCTGGACGGCGCGCTGCACGGCGTTCTCCGTCAGGTTCACACCCGTCACCACGAAGTGCATGTTGATCTTGGTGAAGACCTTCGGGTCGGACTCGGCGCGGTCGGCCGTGAGCTTGACCGAGCAGCCGCGCACATCATGGCGGCCCCGCTTGAGGATCAGCACCACGTCGTAGGCGGTGCAGCCACCGGTGCCGGCCAGCACGGTTTCCATCGGACGCGGGGCCAAGTTGCGGCCGCCGCCATCCGGGGCGCCGTCCATGTTGATGACGTGGCCGCTGCCGGTTTCGGCCATGAAGGCCATGCCCGAGGCGGGCTGCCAGTGGATGGTGCATTCCATCAAGGTCTCCGTGACGCGCCCGGGCTACCAGACACGCTCCATTCATCAAAGGTGTAAATATGTGATTGTGCCGTGCTGCTGCCAATTGACGGAATGGTCCGGTGGGCGTTTAATTTCTTATAGGTGCCCATGGGCATTGGGTGTAAACCCTTGTCTGAGATGGCTGCATTTCGTACAATTTGATACGGCTGTGGAACCATTCCTGCGAAGGCGGGTTCTCAGCTGTGTTTTTGTTTGTCTCCTCCACCCTCCTCCTTTGGTGGATTTAAGCCCGGGCCGATCCGTCGACTCGGGCTTTTTTTCGGCTGTGCGGGGCCGCGCCGCCGTGCTGCTCAGGGCTGCTTATTGAGCGTCTGCGCCGAGGTCTTGGCCTTGGCGGCCATTTCCTCACGCAGGCGGCGCAGCTTGTCGCGCGGGCTTTCGCCGGGCACGGCGCCCGGGGCGCTTTCGCTCAGCTTCATCTCGGCGATGAAGCGGCTGGGGATCGCCTGCACGTACTCGCGGCCCTTCTTGCGGCGCTTGAGCGCGCTCACGGCCAGCGTCAGGCGCGCGCGGGTGATGCCCACGTACATCAGGCGGCGCTCTTCCTCGACCTGCGCGGGCAGGATGTCGCCCTCCTCGCGTGAGAAGGGCAGCGAGCCCTCGTTCACGCCGGCCAGCACCACGTGCGGCCATTCCAGGCCCTTGGAGGCGTGCAGCGTGGACAGCGTCACCACGTTTTGGTCGGTGTTGCGTTCGGCCAGGCTGGTGATCAGCGAGATCAACTGGGCGATCTCGATCACGCTCTTCTTCTCGGATTCGACGGACATGCCGCCGTCGTTCTCGATCTCGCCGCCGCAGCGCTTGGCCACCCAGTCGATGAAATCGAGCACGTTGGTCCAGCGGGCCGCGGCGATTTTCTCGTTCTCTTCGTTGTCGTACAGGTGCTGCTCGTAGCCCATCTCCTTGAGCCATTCGAGCAGCAGCGCCTTGGCGTCTTCGCTGCCGTAGGTCTGGCGGGCACGGTACTCCAGGTCGTTCACGTAGCGGCCGAACTCGTGCAGGCTGCCCAAAGCGCGCGCGCTCAATGATGCGGCCAGCGATTCGGAGAACAGCGCCTCGAACAGGCTCACCTTCCACTTGCCGGCGAATTCGCCCAGCGTGCCCAGCGTCTGGTGGCCGATGCCGCGCTTGGGTGTGTTCACCGCGCGCAAAAACGCCGGGTCGTCGTCGTTGTTGAGCAGCAGGCGCAGCCAGGCGCACAGGTCCTTGATCTCGGCCTTCTCGAAGAAGCTCTGGCCGCCCGACACCTTGTACGGGATGTTGGCCTTGCGCAGTGCCTGCTCGATGGGGCGGGCCTGGTGGTTGGCGCGGTACAAGATGGCGAAGTTGCTCCAGTCGGCCTTTGAAGGATCGGCCTGGTTGGCCGCCAGCAGTTGCGCGTGCAGTACCTGGAAGTGCGACACGGCGCGCTCGGCCTCGTGCTCTTCGTTGTCGCACTCCATCAGCTTGACAGCCTCGCCCTTGCCCAGGTCCGACCACAGCGTCTTGGGGAAGAGCTTGGGGTTGAGTTGGATGACGTTGTTGGCCGCGCGCAGGATGGCGCTGGTGGAGCGGTAGTTCTGCTCCAGCGGGATCACCTTGAGGGTGGGGAAATCCTGCGGCAGCTTCTTGAGGTTGTCCAGCGTGGCGCCGCGCCAGCCGTAGATGGACTGGTCGTCGTCGCCCACGGCGGTGAAGATGCCGTCCTGCCCCACCAGCAGCTTGAGCAGTTCGTACTGGGTGGCGTTGGTGTCCTGGTATTCGTCGACCAGCACGTGGTGCAGTTGGTTCTGCCACTTCTGGCGCACGTGCTCGTGCTCGGCCAGCAGCTTGAGCGGCATGCTGATCAGGTCGTCGAAATCCACGGCCTGGTAGGCGGCCAGGCGCTCCTCATACAGCTTCATCACCTTGGCGGCGACGAGTTCGTCGTCGTTGGTGATGTAGGGCGTGACCTGGCTGCTGTTCAGGCCCATGTTCTTCCACAGGCTGATGGTCCACTGCCAGCCGCGCGCCTGCTTGGCGTCGGTGGTGCCGCCGGCATCGCGCAGGATGCTGGTGACGTCGTCGCTGTCCAGGATGGAGAACTGGGGTTTCAGGCCCAGCGCGGTGCCATCTTCGCGCAGCAGGCGCACGCCCAGCGAGTGGAAGGTGCAGATCAGCAGCTTGCCGGCGGCCTTGGGGCCGATCAGGGCCTTGGCGCGCTCGCGCATTTCGGCGGCGGCCTTGTTGGTGAAGGTGATGGCGGCGATCTGCGAGGGGCGCAGGTCGGCACCGTCGCCGGGCTGCAGCAGGCGCGCGATCTTCTGGGTGATCACGCGCGTCTTGCCGGAGCCGGCACCGGCCAGCACCAGGCAGGGGCTGTGCAGGTGCATCACGGCCTCCATCTGGGCCGGGTTCATCGTGGCGGCGCCCGCCTGGGGGGAATGGGAAGACATCAGCACGGCCTTGTTCAGCCCGGGATTGTCTCACCCGGGCTGCCGGCAGGGCTCAGAGGCTGGCGATGAACTCGCCCACCACGTCGGCGAAAGCCTCGGGCTGTTCGGACGCGCTCAGGTGGGCGGCGCCCTGCAGCGTGTGCAACTGCGCGCCGGGGATGCCCTGGGCGATGGTCTCGAGCATGGCCTTGGGCGTACCCTGGTCCTCGCTGCCGGCGATCACCAGCGTGGGCACGCGGATCTGGCCCAGGTGCGCGGTGTGGTCGATCTGGCGGATGGCGGCCGCGCAGGCGGTGTAGCCCTCGGGATCGGTGGCCTCGAACAGGCGCTGGTGGCGGGCCACGGCGGCGGCCTGCTGCTGGCGGAAATCGTCCGAGAAGAAGCGGTTCATCGTGGCCGTGGCGATGGCGCCCAGACCCTGCGCCTGCACGGTGGCGATGCGTTCGGCCACGGCCTGCCGGCCGGCCTCGGGGTACTGGCTGGTGGTGTTGGCCAGCACCAGGGCCTTGACCTTGTCGGGGTGCTGCAGGGCCAGTGTCTGGCCGATCATGCCGCCCATGGACAGGCCCACCCAGATCACCGGGCCGCCTTCGGCCAGCTCGTCGATCAGGCGGGCGGCATCGGCGGCCAGTTCGGCCAGGGTCAGGGGGCCATCGGGGATCTCGGAGCGGCCATGGCCGCGCGTGTCGGGCGTGATCACGCGGTGGTGGCGGGCCAGCTGGTTGGCCGCGGCATCCCACATGCTGTGGTCCTGGCCCAGGGCGTGGCTGAGCACGATGGTCTGGCGTTCCTCACCAGTGGTATCCGCATGGCGCGGTTCGCGGATGGTGGCGAACAGTTTGGGCCGCGTCGTGGTGAAGGCGGGGCGGCCTTCGCCGGAATGCCAGGCATCGTCGGCCGGGTGGGCGGGGGGCTCGATGCCCAGCTCGCGCATGATGCCCAGGGCCTTGGCGAAGCCAGTGTTGGCGGCGGGCACGCCGGCGTAGATGGCGATCTGGAACAGGGCTTCGCGCACTTCATCCGGGGTCAGGGTGTGGGCATTGCCGGGCGTGAGCGAGCCGCGCATGTGGATCTCGAACTCGTCCCAGCGGCCCAGCGAGGCCGTGACGGCCATGACGATGATGCGGCGGGTCTTCCAGTCCAGCCCGGGGCGGCCCCACACGCCGTGCCAGGCATAGTCGGTGATGAAGTGCTGGAACTCGGCATTGAAGCTGTTGGCCTTGGCGACGGACTTGTCGACCCAGGCGTCGCCCAGGGCGGCGCGGCGGTTGCGCATGCCGCGCTCGAAGGCATGGTCGAAGGGAAGCTTGGGTGTGCTGGACATGATGGGGCGGTGCTGGGCGGATGACGTTCAGAACTTCTACCGCATTGTGCCAACGCTGAGGTGCACCATCCCCCCTCTGCGAAGGGGATCCGAAGGTGTGACAGGGTGTGCCACGACGCGAAGGGCATCGGGCTTCGTGTATGGTGACGGGATGCTTGAGCGTCCCATTTCCCCATGCCGATGACGGCGCCGGTGCTTAATCGGGGCCAGTTGTCTGGCCGGTCGCTGCTGCTGTGCCTCACGGCATGCACGGCCTTGTGGCTGGCGGGCTGCGCCAGCGGGCCGGCGCCTTCGCAGGGGGCCGGCAAGGCGCCGCGCACTGGCACCAGCGACCGTGATGGGGCCCCTGCCAATCCGCCGTCGGACTTGGCCCGCGTGCCCGATGCCGAGCCGCGTGTCGAGCCCATCCGCCAGAGCGGGCCCAACAAGCCCTATGTGGTGCTGGGGCAGGGCTACGAGCCGATGTCGGGCGATGTGGCCTTCAAGCAGCGCGGTGGCGCCTCGTGGTACGGCACCAAGTTCCATGGCCGGCGCACGGCCAGCGGCGAGGTCTACAGCATGTACGGCATGACGGCCGCGCACCGCACTCTGCCCATCCCCAGCTATGCGCGGGTGCGCGATGTGCGCAGCGGCAAGGAAATCATCGTGCGCATCAATGACCGCGGGCCTTTCCACAGCAGCCGCGTGATCGACCTGAGCTACACGGCGGCGGTCAAGCTCGACATGCTGCACAAGGGCAGCATCGACGTGGAGATCGAGCGCCTGACCTTCGATCAGATCCGCACCGGCCAGTGGCGTTCGGGCACGGCACTGGCGCAGGCCGAAACCGACGTGCCGCCGCTGGTGACCGCGCCCGCGTCGCCCCCGGCCGAGCCCGCCCCGGTGCTGGCCCTGAGCACGCCCGCTCCGGCGCTGGAGCCGGTCGATCCGGGTGAGCACGATCCCATCCTGGCGCTGGCCTCGCAGCTGGACGATGCCTCGCCTCCATCATCCTCCAACGCTGAGGCGCAGCCTGCCGCGCAGGGCGCCTCGCCGCTTATCCAGGCGCGCGCCTTCACCCCGGCCTCCAAGGGCTTCTGGGTGCAACTGGCGGCCTTCAGCCAGCGCGCCGGGGTCGATGCCTTCCAGAAGCGCGTGGCCGACGAGATGATCAACCTGTCGCCGCTGTTGGGTGTGTTTCAGGAGGGCAAGGTCTACCGGCTGCAGGCCGGCCCCTATGCCTCGCGGGCCGATGCCCAGGCCGTGGCCGGGCGTGTGCGTGAGGCACTGCGCCTGGCGCCCATGGTGGTCGAGCGCCGCTGAACCAGCACCAAGAAGCGCGAAAGTAGAACCACAAGACGATGCTGGCAAGCGGTGTGTGGCCCGTGCTGGGCCTGGTGTTCAACGCCCTGGTGTGGGGCATCTCCTGGTGGCCGCTGCGGCAGCTGCAACTGGCGGGCCTGCACCCGGTGTGGGCCACGGCGCTGTTCTTCGCGATCGGCGCGGTGGTGGTGGGCAGCCTGCGGCCCCAGGCCTGGCGCGTGGTGGCCAGCCAGCCCCGCCTGTGGGCGCTGGCGCTGGCGGCGGGCGCCACCAATGCAGCTTTCAACTGGGGCGTGAGCATCGGCGAGGTGGTGCGCGTGGTGCTGTTGTTCTACCTGATGCCCGTGTGGGCCGTGCTGCTGGCCTGGTGGATGCTGGACGAGTGCATCACGGCCGGCTCCTTGCTGCGCGTGGGGCTGGCACTGGCGGGCGCTGTGCTGGTGCTGCAGCCGGCCGAAGGCGGCTGGCCGGTGTTCGATAGGCTGGCCGACTGGCTGGGCCTGGCCGGTGGCGTGGGCTTCGCGCTCATCAACGTGCTGCTGCGGCAACTGGCGAACGAGGCCTCGTCGTCACGGGCGCTGGCCATGTTCAGCGGCGGGCTGGTGTTACCTGTGGGGCTGGGCTTGCTGCTGACCTGGCAAGGTCAGGTGCCTGCGCCCCCTGCGGCGCAGCCAGGCTGGATGCTGATGGCACTGGGCATGGGGTTGCTGTTCGTGGCGGCCAACATGGCCTTGCAGCATGCCGCGGCGAAGTTGCCGGTGCGCATCACCTCGGTGATCATGCTGACCGAGGTGCTGTTCGCCACGCTGACCTCGGTCTGGTGGGGCGGCGAATCGCTCAGGTGGTCGGTGCTGGCGGGCGGGGCGCTCATCCTCGTGGCGGCTTTCCTGGCCGCGCGCGATGGAGACTGACCAACTGCCGCTGAGATCTCGGCCACCTGGGCGCCGGGTGGTGTCGTGCTCCTACGGGGCGTCTTCTGTGTCAGGATGGCGATACCTCCTCGTAGCCCATCTCACGGCCGTCAATAACGTGTTTCCGTGAAATCACCGCCGGGCACGCCGATCTCGTTGGCTTGCACATACCGCAATTCGCCACTGCCGTTGCTGATCCAGCGCCACACGGCCACGAACCATGCGCCGACGCCGCCTTCATCGGCTCGCAGTTCAGCACCATCGGCGTAGTCGATCACCGCCACGGGCACGCTGTGGGCGTAGACGTAGCGGCGGGCCAGCTTCGCTGCAGAGGCCTCGACACCCTTGGCTGCGGCGGAGACGGCTTGAGGCTGCGTTTCCGCGACAAGCTTCATGCCTTGCCATAGGTACTGCGTCTGTTGCGCACCCTTGGTCTCCCCGCCCGGGCCATAGACCGTCTTGGCGATGCGCAGGCCGTGCGTGTTGTGGGTGTAGCGCGCCAGCAAAGTGTCGGCCTGCCGCACTTCAGCTAGTGCGCCTGTCGGCGCTGTAGGATAAATCACGCTCAGGCTGGCCCGGCACGCGCCGATGCGCAGCGGCGAGCCCGTCGCATCGCGCTGAACGTCCAAACCGCGGCAGCCATGGACTCAAAGGTTGTAGCGATCCAGATCGTCACCGCCGTCCTTGACAACTGGACCGAACCCCCCCGGGCCTGCGGCTCGATTTGTCATCTCCCA
This sequence comes from Aquabacterium sp., assembly GCF_049274795.1. GTDB lineage: Bacteria > Pseudomonadota > Gammaproteobacteria > Burkholderiales > Burkholderiaceae_C > Aquabacterium. The sequence continues at coordinate 1,215 of NZ_JBASTH010000023.1, read as the reverse complement.
ACGCATCTTCATGCCATCCGGGGTCCAGAAAAAATAGATCCACAAGGTCTTGTTCGCCCTCTGGCCCGGCTGCGCAGCACGTTTGGACGCCACCACCTCATCCACCACCGCTTGCGGAACGCGGCGCTTGATTTCCAGACGCTGTGTTTTGACAGGAAGCCTGGCGTATTTTTCCTTGACATAGCTGGCGAACGCCTCTCTATTGGGAATGTCCTCTGGCTTCTTGCCTGGGTACTCTGGCTCCTGCCAAGCAAAATCCACCCACTCTGGCAAGCCTCTGTGGTCGCCTGATGCCCCCATCGTGGAAGTCGGCACATTTCGCCATGTCTGCCCTTTCTTGATACCTCCACTAATGGCCCCTGGCTCCATGAACGGTTTTCCATCAGGCAGCACAGCAGACTTCGCAGCGATGCTTCGGCCATTGATAACGCTTCCATAAACAAGGATCATCCCGGGCCCATCGCTGAGTTCTTCTCTGAACGAGTGGCACCCCGCCACTGAAGCAGCAACACCCGGCAGCCATATCAACAGCATGCGTCGGAGTGCATCAGCTTTGGTCATGTTGTTTCTCCTGCTTCCACGCATCATCGGAACTCGGCTTACTTCTTCACTTCGCATCCATTCGGCACCGTTGGCGAAGGTTCATACGTCACCGTAAAACTCGACAGCCAATCCTCGTACTTCTTCATGTCCACCATGCCCACCACCGTGCCGTCGGGACCGCAGGGCTTCTTGAAGTAGGAGACATCTCCTTGGCACGCTGAGTCCTGCTTACACCAGAATGCAGTACTGCGTCCTGTTGCTTGACACGGCTTCCGTCGCGGTAGCCGAAGTAGCGGTCTCCGTTGTCCGGCCACAGACGCTCCATCCAACCGTTGCCAACGCGCGAGTCGTGCAAGATCGGATCGGTCACGACGTTCCAGCCCTGCTGTTAAATCAAGTCTTCTTCAAACTTGATCTTCTGGTTCTTGGCCATATCGATCATCCAAATCAGCGCCACATCGCTGAGATCGCCCTCTGCATAACCGCCCCCGATATCCGAATGCGCCCCCACGAAGCCCCGCTCGATTCGGTTGTAGCTGTTGGATGTGGCCGCGCTTGCATGGATCGATTCGCCGTTGAAGTCCGCTAAACCGCCTCGGTGTTCATTCAACGCGACGGCATGCACGGCCAAGCCGACTGAATCGGGAATGGCGAAGTCATAGTTCTTCTCAT
>NZ_JBASTH010000022.1:0-43979 GCF_049274795.1 Aquabacterium sp. | reverse complement strand
ACAAGACCAAAGCAGCTTCTGCAAAGTGGGCCAGCAGTGTCCAATGCTGTGAACCTGGACTGAAGGAGCTAGCCATGGTCACTGCGCACACGACGGATCAAGCTGTCCATCAACGCACACTGAAGGGGCAGCGAGCAGCCGCCACCCAGGCGCCTATGCTGGACCTTGCGCATGCTCGGCTCCTGCTCCTTTTCAACGGCTTCACACCCACTGAGTTCCTTGTCGAGCGGGCCGAGGAATTTGCCCCTCAACAGGCGCAACTGATAGCGGATGAACTGGAGCGCACGGGTCTGATTGAGCGGGTCCATTCATGGATCCGGTGCAGTTGATCCTAAGCCTTCGGTGTTCGCGTCTTCGTCGTGAGAATGCCGTCTACAAGGGCCGGCGGTGACCAGTCTTGAGGCGGAAACACGGGAGATGGGTCATCGGCCAGCGCTGCGGTATACCGGGGCCAACTTCAATTCTGGGTACTGCAACAGCGCTTGCTGCTCTCTGAGTTCCTTCATGTGCTTGTAAGTGCGGGCGCTCCCACGCCCCCCGAGGAGTGGCCTGTCAGATAGTCGGACACGCTATCAGCCACACCCGCGTCGGTCAGTCTTGTGGACGCGGTATGCCGTAGTGCGTGGAAGTCAACCCAACGTGTGGCGATGCCCTGCTCCCGGCGATAGACCAGGAACCAGTCGGAGAAATACTCACCAGCAGGCCGGCCCTTGGGGCGTTGCACTTGCGGAAACAGCGCTTTATGTCCGGCCTGCCGTGTGTCTTTCCAATACTCGTCGAAGCCCAAGCGGACAAGCTCTGGGTGTACTGGAATACGCCTACGAGATACCTCGGTCTTTGTGCTGGTGCCATCAGAATCATCGCCCTCCTCTCCCCGCTCGGACGTGATGAACATCGACAGGCCATCCTCAGAAGCCTCGATGTCCGCCACACGCAACTGGCAAAGCTCAGACTGACGCGCCCCGGTATACAGGCCCAGCAAGGGAATCCAGTAGCCAGCCGCCCCACCAGCCGATGGGTGCTCGGGGAGTTGATAGGCGCTGAACAGCGGGGAGTCGAACAGCTTGCGCAGGTCTTCAGAACTCCATGGCTTGCGTGCTGTTGCCTTGCGAACCTTGATGCGGTGGCCCTGCCATGGGTTCTCGTGCAGCCAGCCCAAGCCGCCTAGCTTGGTGGCCTTGTTGAGCAGCGACTTGACCGCGTCCATATGGTCCTTGGCAGTCTTCTCGGCCTTGCACTTCTTGAGCAGCCACCCCGAGAACTCTGCGCCCTGCTCCATCGTCAGCGACTCGATAGGCGCATCCTTGGTGAACTGCTCGTAGAGGCGCACAGCCACCTCCTTCTTGCGGACTGTCCCTGCACCCGGGTTGTCTCCGCTGGCCTTCCACTTGTCGAAGACATCACGCAGCCTGTGTTGCCCTTGTGGCTTCGCTACACCCACCGTGGCCCCTGGCGTGGGCACCATTGGCCTTGCCGGCGTTGGGATGACCTCGCCCGCATCACGGGCCGTGCGGTCCTTACAGGCCTTCCTGTACTGCTCCAGACACAGCCTGAGCGCTTGGCGACCCCCTTCAGCCGTCCAGTCCACGGCGAGACCCAGGGAGCGGGCCACTCGGTCGGCCAGTGGCTGCACTGCTGACAGCTTGCGCCGGGCAAGGTCCACAGCGGCCTGCCCCTCAGCCATTGAATTCAACTCTGCAAGGGTGGCAGCTTCCTCCTCAGGGAGCCCATCAAGGGGAGACCATGGCACCTCGGGGCGTGCAGGCGGCGTGCCGATGGCGAGAGCTTTGCCCACAGACTGAGACACGGTCAGGCTTGCCAGCTCCCGCAGGGCTTCGAATACATCGGCGGTCTCTCTGGCGGCATCGTCCTGGTGCAAGCATTCCGAGTAGACGCCCTGGGCGACTACCTGCGCCATCTCTGGCGTGATGTCCTGTAGCGGCTGGAGGGCCAGCGCAAGCTCTCTGCGCTTGGCAGCGAACTCGGCATCCTTCAAGGCGCGGATTCGGTAGGTCTCGGCCTTCGCCTCAGCAGCCGGCACACGGCCAAGGCTGACGCGGAAGTCCTTGCGCCCACCGTAGTGCGGCTGTAGATCGAGGGGGATGCAGACACGGATCTGCGGCGGGCGTCCCTTAGGCTGGGACAGTCCGATGGGCTTTGCCACTTCTGTTTTCTTCACACGCTGGAAGATACCAAAGTGTCACGCCCAACTGTCACACCTATCGCCCGAAAAGGCTCATCAGCATTGAATTCTCTTGGCTGACAAGCACTTGTGATGGCGGAAGCGGTGAGATTCGAACTCACGGAGGGCGCAAACCCTCGCCGGTTTTCAAGACCGGTGCCTTAAACCGCTCGGCCACGCTTCCCTGAAGGAGGCTCGCAGTATAAACGTCAACCAGACCACTGCCGCGGCCCGTGTTGACGCTGGCGCAGTCCAGCTCAGTGAAGCGCGACGTTCAGGCTGTCGACCACCTCTGCCCAATCGGCATCCTGCGCCAGCAGGTCCTCCAGCAGCCGTGCCTGCGCCGGTGTCCAGAACGGTGCCTCGGTGATCTTGACACCGCCAGGCAGCGGGCGGTGCTGGTTGATGAACCTGCGGATCTCCGGCTCGGAGGACGGTAGTCCGAGTTGCTCGAACAACTCAAAGAATTCGTGGTTGATTGTTTCCATCGTAGGGGCCTCCATGTGGGGTGCATCAGGCTGACGGGCGCTGCTTGCAGCCTGCCTCCAGCCTCTGATTTTTTATAGCACTTCCGCTGAAACGGCGTCGCCACCCTGGATTTGAATCCGAGAACCCCCAGCCCAGCTAACCGGGCTTCTGCGCCTGTGGACACGGGATCTGGATCAGCTCACGCCCGCCCCCCTCCAGCAAGCGCACCGCCGTCAAATGCCCGCCCCAAACACACCCTGTGTCCAGTGCCAGCAGATCGTCACGGTTGATCAACCCCAGCGTCGACCAGTGCCCGAACGCCACAGAGGCCGACGCCGTTCGTCGCCCCGGCACCTCGAACCAGGGCATGTAGCCCTCCGGGGAGCCACCGGCACCCTCCTTGGTGGCGAATTCCATCGTGCCATCCGCCGCGCAGAAGCGCAGGCGTGTCAGGCTGTTGATCACGCAACGCCAGCGGTCCGCGCCTTGCAGGGCATCGTCCCAGCGGGCCGGTTCGTTGCCATACATCTGCGGCAGGAAGCTGGCCAGGTCCGGGCCGCGCAGCAGCGCCTGCACCTCACCGGCCAGGGCCACGGTCTGCGCCACGTCCCACTGTGGCACGACGCCCGCGTGCACCATCAGCCAGCCATGGGCGTGCACGGCCAGAGGCCGCTGGCGCAGCCAGTCCAGCCAGGCCTCACGATCGGGTGCGTCCAGGATCGGACCAACGGTGTCGCCCTTGTGCAGCTTGCGCACGCCCTGCGACACGGCCAGCAGGTGCAGGTCATGGTTGCCCAGCAGGCAGGTGGCAGCAGCCCCCAGGCCGCGCAGGCGGCGCAGCACACCCAGCGAATCCGGCCCCCGGTTGACCAGATCGCCCAGCACGTACAGGTGGTCACGCGAGGGCGAGAAGTCCACGGTCTGCAGCAGCCGGTCGAGCGGGTCGCCACAGCCCTGCAGGTCTCCAACGATGTAGATCATGCAAAGGATTCTGCGGGCAAACACATGCCCTGCGCCCACCCCACGCTCAAATCCTTTGAACGATGCGTGCAAGCCCTCAGGCTGGCGAAAGGTTGGAGCGCCCCCATCATTGACTCATCCCCTCTCCCATCGGAGACCCGTCATGAGCACCGAAACCACTGCCAGCCTCACCACAAGCCCTGTCCAGCGCCACGTGGCCACTGCCCTGCGCGGCCAACCCGCCGAGGACGGCGCCGGCGTGCGCCTGACGCGCGTTTTCCAGGCCCGCTCCACGCTGAACCTGGATCCGTTCCTGATGCTCGACGAGTTCGCCTCGGACCAGGCCGACGACTACATCGCCGGCTTCCCCTCGCACCCGCACCGTGGCTTCGAGACCGTGACCTACATGCTGCAGGGCCACATGCTGCATGAGGACCACCTGGGCCACCAGGGCCACCTGCGCGATGGCGACGTGCAATGGATGACAGCCGGGCGCGGCATCATCCACTCGGAGATGCCCCAGCAGAAGGAAGGCCGCATGCGCGGCTTCCAACTGTGGATCAACCTGCCCGCGGCCGAGAAAATGAAGCCCGCAGCCTACCGCGACATCCCTGCCGCCCAGATCCCCCGCGCCGAACTGGCCGATGGCGGTTGGGTCAAGGTGATCGCCGGCGAAACCACCGATGCTCAAGGCCAAAGCGTGCGCGGCCCCATCCGGGGCCTGAGCACCCAGCCCGTCTACCTGCACGCCCACCTGCCGGCCGGCGCCATCTGGCAGACCGCCGTGCCGTCCGGCCACACCGCCCTGGTCTACGTAGCCGATGGCGAGGTGCAGATCGACGGCCGTGCCCTGCACCAGGGTTGGGCGGGTGTGCTCGGCGACGGCACCCAGCTCACGCTCACCGCAGGCCCCCAGGGCGCCGACGTGCTGCTGCTGGCCGGCAAGCCCCTGCGCGAGCCGGTCGTGCAGTACGGCCCCTTCGTGATGAACACCCGCGAGGAGATCGAACAGGCCCTGCGCGACTACAACCAGGGGACATTGACCGGGCTTGAAAACTGATTCTGATACCCTTGCGGCATCGACACAGATGGCCCGGCACGCCCGGCGCCTGTCATGGAACTAGCACTGCTGATTTTTCTGATTCTTCTCAACGGCCTGTTTGCCATGTCCGAAATGGCATTGGCCTCCAGCCGAAAAGCCCGTCTGCAGGTCATGACAGAGACGGGCGACGAGGGGGCCAAGGTGGCGATGGACCTGCACGACAACCCCACGCAGTTCCTGTCCACCGTACAGATCGGGATCACGTCCATCGGCGTGCTCAACGGTATCGTCGGCGAGGCCGCGTTCTCGGCGCCGCTGGCTGACTGGATCGACGAGCAGTTCGTGCTGCCTGACCGCGTCGCCGGCATCGCCGCCACCGGTCTGGTGGTGCTGATCATCACCTTCGTGACCATCATCTTCGGTGAGCTGGTGCCCAAGCGCGTGGGCCAGATGTACCCCGAAACGGTGGCCCGCATGGTGGCGCGCCCCATGCAGTGGCTGTCGCGCCTGACCAAACCCTTCGTGGCCTCGCTGTCCTTCTGCACCAACGCAGTGCTGAGCATGCTGGGCATCAAGGACAACGGCAACCGTGGCGTGACCGAAGAGGAGATCGCCGCCAGCCTGGAAGAAGGCCTGGACGCCGGCGTGATCGAGGCACACGAGCACCAGATGGTGCGCAACGTGTTCCGCCTGGACGACCGCCAGGTGGGCTCGATGATGATCCCCCGCGGCGACATGGCCTGGCTCAACCTGGAAGACACGCTGGACGAGAACCTGGCGATCATCAAGGAGCACGGCCACTCCCGCTACCCCGTGTGCCGTGGCGGTCTGGACGACGTGGTCGGTGTGGCCACCGCGCAGCAGTTGCTGCAGCAGTTCGCGCAGACCCACACCGCCGACTTGACCCTGGGCCTGCAGCCCGCGGTGTTTGTGCCGGAAACCCTGTCGGGCATGGAGTTGCTAGAGCACTTCCGTGCGTCCAGCTCGCAGATGGTCTTCGTGGTGGACGAGTACGGCGAGGTGCAGGGCGTGATCACCCTGCGCGACGTGCTGGAAGCCATCACCGGTGAATTCACCGCCGCCGATGAGCCTGAAGAGGCCTGGGCCGTGCAGCGCGAGGACGGCTCCTGGCTGATCGATGGCCTGATCCCCGTGCCCGAGCTGAAGGACCGCCTGGGCCTGAAGGCCCTGCCCGATGAGGACCGTGGCCGCTACAACACCCTGGCCGGCCTGGTGATGATGCTGCTGGGCCGCCTGCCCAAGACGGCCGACCACGTCGAGTGGGATTGCTGGCGCTTCGAGGTGGTCGACATGGACGGCAAGCGCATCGACAAGCTGCTGGCCAGCCGCATGCCCGAGCCCGTGGGCGAGGACGGCTGACACGCTCCTGGCCTCAAGCCTTTGCCAAGCAAGCACTCAAGGCGCGAAGTACACGTGGCACGTGGCCTTTGACTCGTGCAGGGCGCGGCGCACCGGCAGTTCCACCGCATTGCCCGGCGTCAGGGCCCGGGCCAGCACGGGTTCCTTGTCGGCGCCCGTGAGGTACAGCAGCATGTGCCGCGCATCGAGCAGGGTGCGGGGCGTGAGCGTCATCCGGGGCACGAGCACATTGGGCGCCAGCGGCGTATACACCGCCGCGCAGTGGGCCTGCCAACCCGCATCCATCACCCGCCCCGGAAACCACGATGCCGTGTGGCCATCGCCGCCCATGCCCAGCACCACCACATCGGCAGGCCATTGAATGGTCGACATGCGGGCCTCCACCGCCGGCTGCGCCTCCTGCGGTGTGGCCTTGCCGTTGTACAGCGGCACCCACCGTGCCCAGGCGGCTTCATTGCGCAGCAGGTGGCGGCGCACCAGGCCTTCATTGCTGGCGGGATCATCCACAGGCACCCAACGCTCGTCGGCCAGGGTGATGGTGACGAACGTCCAATCCAGTTGAGCCATGGACAGGTGCTGCCACATCGGCACCGGGGTGGAACCGCCAGACACGATCAGCGTGGCCTGGCCACGTTCTGCCAGGGCCTGGCGCAAACCGGCCTCCACGGCCTGGGCCACCTCCACCGCCAGGCTGGCTGGATCGGCCGCCCGGTGCAGCACGGCACCGCCTTCTCGACCATCGCCGCCATGCATCACGTCGTCCTCACTGTGGTCATGACGCCAGTGTAGGGCCGCACCCATGCCCCCAGGGTTTATGCTGTGGAATCCACATTGACAGGATCGCCTTCCGTGAGTCCCCACCCACGACTGATCGAGGTCACCGCCCGCATCCAGGCCCGCAGCGCGGCCACCCGCCAGCGCTACCTGCAGCACGTTGCCGCCCACCATGCGCGGGGCGTGCAACGCGCCGGGCTGGGCTGCACCAACCTGGCCCACGCCTACGCCGCCGCCCCCGAGGGCGACAAGATCTGGCTGCGCGCGCAGCACGCACCCAACATCGGCATCGTCTCGTCCTACAACGACATGCTGTCGGCCCACCAGCCACTGCTGGCCTTCCCGGAATGGATCAAGGAGGCCGCCCGGGCCCATGGCGCCACGGCACAGTTCGCGGGCGGCGTGCCGGCCATGTGCGACGGCGTCACGCAGGGCCAGCCCGGCATGGAGCTGTCATTGTTCTCGCGTGACGTGATCGCCATGAGCACGGCCGTGGCCCTCACGCACAACATGTTCGATGCCGCGCTGTGCCTGGGTGTGTGCGACAAGATCGTGCCCGGCCTGCTGATCGGCGCCCTGAGCTTCGGCCACCTGCCGGCCATCTTCGTGCCGGGCGGGCCCATGCCCTCGGGCCTGCCCAACGACGCCAAGGCCAAGATGCGTCAGCGCTTCGCCGCCGGCGAGGTGGGCCCCGATGCCCTGCTGGCCGCCGAGGAGCAGTCCTACCACACGGCCGGCACCTGCACCTTCTACGGCACGGCCAACAGCAACCAGATGCTGATGGAGATCATGGGCCTGCATGTGCCGGGCTCGGCCTTCATCAACCCGGGCACACCGCTGCGCGAAGCCCTGGTGCGCGAGGCTACCCACCGTGTCCTGCAGATCACCGCGCACGGCCCGGAGTACACGCCCATCGCCCAGGTGATCGACGAGCGCGCCATCGTCAACGGCATCGTCGGCCTGATGGCCACGGGCGGATCGACCAACCACACGCTGCACCTGGTGGCCATCGCGCGCGCGGCCGGCATCCTCATCGACTGGGGTGATTTCGACGACCTGTCGGCCATCGTGCCGCTGCTGGCCCGCGTCTACCCCAACGGCAAAGCCGATGTGAACCAGTTCCACCAGGCCGGTGGCCTGGGCTTCCTGATCCGCGAACTGCTCGACGCCAGCCTGCTGCACGAGGACGTGCACACCGTGGCTGGCGGCAAGGCCGGCCTGCGCGCCTACACGCGCCACCCCGTGCTGCGCGAAGGCCCCGATGGGCAGCCCGTGCTGGCCTGGGAGGACGCGCCCGCCACCAGCGGCAACGACCAGATCGTGGGCACCGTGGCCACACCTTTCGCGACCAATGGGGGCCTTCGCCTGCTGCAGGGCAACCTGGGTCGCTCGGTGATCAAGGTGTCGGCCGTCAAGCCCGAACACCAGATCGTGCAGGCCCCGGCCATCGTGTTCGATGACCAGGAAGAACTGCTGGCCGCCTACAAGCGCGGCGAGCTGCAGCGCGATTTCATCGCCGTGGTGCGCGGCCAGGGCCCCCGTGCCAACGGCATGCCCGAACTGCACTCGCTCACGCCCACGCTGACCAATCTGCAGGACCAGGGCTTCAAGGTGGCCCTGGTGACCGATGGCCGCATGTCCGGCGCCTCGGGCAAGGTACCCGCGGCCATCCACATCACACCCGAGGTGGTGGCACAAGGCCCTCTGGGCCGCGTGCGCACCGGCGATGTGATCCTGCTCGATGCCGTGGCCGGCACGCTGGATGCCGTCGTCCCGGCCGAAGAATGGAACGCCCGCGAACTGGTCGCGCTGGACCGTGAAGCCCACCACCACGGCATGGGGCGGGATCTCTTTGGCGGCATGCGCCATACCGTCACCGGCGCAGAACAAGGGGCCGCCAGCTTCGGCGGCGACTGGTGAACCGAACGCAGCACCGCAACCCCATCCGCAAACAAGACACCCGAACGATGACCGACACCCGCGCCACCCTGATCGACCAAGCCATGCGACTGAGCCCGGTGATCCCGGTGCTGGTCGTCGATGATGTGGCCCATGCCGCACCACTGGCCCAGGCCTTGTTCGAGGGCGGCATCAAGGTGCTCGAGATCACGCTGCGCACCCCGCAGGCCCTGGCTGTGATCGAAGCCATGGCCCGCGCCGTGCCCCAGGCCGTGATCGCCGCCGGCACCGTGACCAACCCGGCACAACTCGCGGCGGCACAACGTGCAGGAGCGCAGTTCGCGGTATCCCCAGGCCTGACCCCTGCGCTGGCCGAGGCCGTTCAGCAGCCCGGCGCCCTGCCCCTGCTGCCTGGCGTGGCCACCGCGTCAGAGTTGATGCTGGGCCTGGATGCGGGGCTGGAACGGTTCAAGCTGTTCCCGGCCGAGGCCGTGGGCGGCATCAAGCTGCTGCAATCCCTGCACGGCCCCTTCCCTCAGGCCGTGTTCTGCCCGACCGGCGGGATCACGCTGGACAGCGCACCCAAGTATCTGGCCCTGCCCAATGTGGCGTGCGTGGGTGGCTCATGGCTCGCGCCCAAGGCCGTAATGGCTGCAGGCCAGTGGGATCAGATCCGGGCACTGGCCCAGCAGGCCGCTGCCCTGCCCCGAGACTGAGCCCTTAGGAGGCACGTCCGCACGCACTGCCGCAGCCCCTCAAGCGTTGCTCAACGGCCGGCTCATGGACTCGATGGCCTGCGTGAGCAGCAGCTCCACCTGCTGAGCCGTCTGCGCCGGATCCTCCGACGCACTGATCAGCTGCGCGCCTTCGATCAGCAAAGCGATCAACAGGTTGGACAACACGCCGATCGACACCTGCGGCAGCAGTTCGACCACGCCATAGCGCCCCACCATGCGCGCCAGCAGCCCGAAGGCATAGCGCATGTCGATCTCCCGGCAAACCTTGCTGCCCAGCACGGCCGGGCCTTCAACGAAGAGCACCCGGCGGTAGCGGTCCTGCGTGGCGAGCACCAGGAAGGCGCCGATGGGCCCAGCCACGGTGCTTTCCTGCATGCGCGGGTCCGTCGACAGTGACGCGATCAGATCCTGGGACAGCAACTCGTACGCGGCCAGGAACAGCGCCTTCTTGTCCTTGAAGTGGTGGTAGACCGCGCCCTTGGTCGTCCCCACATCCCCTGCGACGTCATCCAGGCTGGTACCGGCATGCCCGTCACTGGCGAAACGCTTGGCGGCCGCCTCCACCAAGGCCTTGCGCGTGGCTTCGGCATTGATATCCCTCAGGCGTTTGACGCCTTTCGTTCCGTCGGACATACTATAGGTATCTTAAATTCTTTTGGTATGTAAATGAGCTTGTCGCCCGCCTCGAATGATCGAAGGCGGGTCGATCAAGCTCACTACCCTGGAAGGACAGAAACCATGCTGGTGGATTACGTGGTGGTCGGTGGCGGTTCGGCGGGATGTGTCGTGGCAAGCCGCTTGAGTGAGGATCCTGACGTGAGCGTCTGCCTGCTGGAGGCCGGCCCCAATGACTGGCACCCCGCCATCCACATCCCGGCCGGGATGCTGTGGCTGATGCTGAGCCACCGGCTCAACTGGCAGTTTACGACCCGCCCCGATGCCCAACTCGCCAATCGTCAGCTGTTCTGGCCACGCGGGCGCATGCTGGGCGGCTCCAGTTCCATGAACGCCATGTGCTACACCCGTGGCCACACCTTCGATTACGACCACTGGGCCGCCCTGGGCAACCGAGGCTGGAGCTATGCCGAGGTGCTGCCCTACTTCAAGCGCTCCGAAAACCAGGAGCGCGGCGCCAGCGAGTACCACGGCACGGGCGGCCCGCTGAACGTGATGGACTTCCGCCAACCCAACGTGCTGACCGAGCGCTTCCTGGAAGCGGCGCAGCAGGCCGGCTTCCCGCTCAACGATGACGTCAATGGCGCGCAGCAGGAAGGCGTGGGCTACTTCCAGGTCACACAGAAGAACGGCCGCCGCTGCAGCGCGGCCAAGGGCTTTCTGAGCGATGAGGTCCGTGCCCGCCCCAACCTGACGATCCTGACCGGTGCCCAGGCCACACGGCTGCTGTCGCAGGGCCGGCGCTTCACCGGCGTCGAGTTCATGCAGGGCCGTCACCGCCGCGAGGTGCATGCACGCACCGAGGTGATCGTGTGCGCCGGCGCGGTGCAGACGCCGCAGTTGCTGATGCTCTCCGGCGTAGGCGATGCCGGGCATCTGCGCGAGGTGGGCATCGACACGGTGCACCACCTGCCCGGCGTGGGGAAAAACCTGCAGGACCACCTGGACGTGACGCTCACCCGGCGCTCGCTGCAGCGCGTGTCGTCCGGCCTGAGCTGGCGCAACATGCTCCGCATGCCGGGCGCCGCCGTCCAGTTCCTGACAAGCAGCTCGGGCTTCCTGACCAACAACGGCGCCGAGGGTTGCGGCTTCATCAAGAGCTCGCCCGATGAGCCCATCCCCGACCTGCAACTGCACTTCATGCCGGCCAGCCTGCGCGACCATGGCCGTGACCTACGCTTCATGACGAACGAAGGCTTCACCATGCACGTGTGCCAGCTGCGCCCCAAGAGCCGGGGCCGCATCACTCTGGCCAGCAAGGACCCGCTGCAGGCACCCAGCATCGACGCCGGCTACCTCACGCACCCGGATGACCTGCGCACCCTGGTCAAGGGCGTGCGCCAGGTGCGGCGCATCTTCGCGTCACCGGCCTTCGATCCCTTCCGTGGTGACGAGGTCGCGCCCGGCCTTCAGGCCACCAGCGACGAGGCGCTGGAGCGGCACATCCGCCAGCATGCCGAAAGCATCTACCACCCGGTGGGCACCTGCCGCATGGGCGCCGACGACATGGCCGTGGTCGATGATCAACTGCGCGTGCATGGCGTGCAGGGCCTGCGTGTGGTGGATGCGTCCATCATGCCCACGCTGATCGGCGGCAACACCAACGCGCCTGCGATCATGATCGGCGAGAAGGCTGCCGAGATGATCCTGCAGGCGCGCAGGCAGGGACACGACGCAGGGCGGCGCCAAGCCGCCCCGGTGGTTCAGAGCGAAGGTTGTGCGTACGCGGCTTGAAGCAGTGCCGGCGCCACGGCCGATTCACGCCACTTGATGGAGCAGCCGATGCTGGGGTTCTGCTCGGCCGGGCCATAGCCGTAGTGGGCGATCAGGCGCATGGCATCAAACAGCTCGCGGGGCTCGTCTTCCGGGGCCAGCTCCTTGCGTGAGCCATCCAGGCGGCCACGGTACTGCAGGCGCAGATCGGCATCGAAGCCGTAGAAATCCGGCGTGCAGACGGCATCGTAGGCCCGGGCGATGTCCTGCGTGTCGTCGTGCAGGTACTGGAAGGTGAAGCCCTGCGCCTTCGACAGGCGCTTCATTTCCTCGAAGCTGTCTTCAGGGTAGGCCTCGTCGTCGTTCGCGTTGATGGCGATGGTGTTCACGCCATGCTTGGCCAGATCGTAGGCATCACGCAGGATGCGCGGCAGCACGGCCTTCACATAGGGGCAGTGGTTGCACATGAAGATGACCAAGGTGCCACGCGGGCCGGCCAACTGCTGCAAGGTATAGAACTTGCCGTCCACGCTCTTGAGCCGGAACGGCGCCGCGGGCCAGCCGATGTCGGCGATCGGGGTGCTCACTGCCATGCTTCTCTCCTGGTCGAGGGGTTCAGAGTGCCAACCACATCCACGGCGCATGATCGCGCCAGTTTCGTGACCGAACCGTGACGAACGTCAAGCCGCCTTCGCGGCCACGGACAGCACATGATCGGCCACGGCGTCGACGCCAGGGAAAATGGCATCCGGATGCGATGTTTCGATGGGTTGCCCGCCGTTGTAACCGTAAGGCACAGCCCACGCCGCCACGCCTGCACGGCGGGCGGTGTCGACATCGATGCTGGAATCTCCCAAGTGCGCTGTCTGTGATTGAGGCACAGCTAGCGCATCTAGGCAATACTGAATCACCGCCGCATGGGGTTTTTTCTGTGCCAAGCTGTCACCGCCGATGACGACGCGGAAGAATCCGGACAGTCCAGTGGATTGCAGCACCCGCACGGCAAAGCGGTGCTCCTTGTTGGTGACGCAGGCCATCTGCACGCCCGCATCGCGCAGACGCACCAGGCCTTCCAGACAGCCTGGGTAGAGCTGGCTGTCGGTGCCGGTGGTGTCGTGGTAGTGGCCTTCGAAGCGCTGCATGATGGCGTCGAGGTCCAGATCCTCCGCGCGGGCATCGCCAGCCGCCACGGCTTGGGCCAGCAGGCCCCGCATCAGCTCGCGGGTGCCGTGGCCGATCAGGCACGTCACGTCGGCCAGCGGGCGGCGCGGCAGGCCAATCTGCGCCAAGGTGCGGTTGGCGGCCTCGGCGATCTCACGGGCGGTGTCCACCAGGGTGCCATCGAGGTCGAAAGTGATCAGGCGCACGGAGGGTGGCGCTGCAGAGGTCGTGCTTGGCTTGGTCATGGCGTCAATGGTCATTGCCTGGGTCATTGCATCTGTGCACGGCGGATCTCCATCAGCCGCAGGATCATGGGCGTGAGGATGAGCTGCATGGCCAGGTCCATCTTGCCGCCGGGCACCACGATGGTGTTGGCCCGTGACATGAACGAGTCCGAGATCATCGACAGCAGGTAGGGAAAGTCGATGCCGCGCGGGTTGCGGAAACGGATCACCGTCATGCTCTCGCCCGCCGTGGGGATGTCGCGAGCGATGAAGGGGTTGGAGGTATCCACCACGGGCACGCGCTGGAAGTTGATGTCCGTCTCGGCGAACTGCGGGCAGATGTAGTGCACGTAATCGTGCATGCGGCGCAGGATGGTGTCCGCCACCGCCTCCTTGGAGTAGCCGCGCGATTTGGTGTCGCGGTGGATCTTCTGGATCCACTCCAGGTTGATGATGGGCACGACGCCGATCTTGAGGTCCACATGGCGGGCCACGTCCACGGTGTCGGTCTTGGCGCAACCGTGCAGGCCTTCGTAGAACAGCAGGTCGGTGTCCACGGGGGTGTCCACCCAGGCGGTGAAGGTGCCGGGCTCCTGGCCATAGGGTTCGGCTTCGGCCTTGTTGTGCAGGTAGTAGCGCGTGCGGCAGCGGCCCGTCTCGCCGTAGGCGCGGAACTGCTGCTCAAGCTCCTGCCATTCGTTGGCGTCGGGGCTGAAATGGCTCAGGTGCCTGTTCTCACGCTCGGCCAGGTCCATGGCCAGCTTCATCTCCGAGCGGGTATAGCGGTGGAAGGCGTCACCCTCGATCACGGCGGCCCTCACGCCCTCGCGGCGAAAGATGGTGTCGAACGTAGTCTTGACGGTGGTGGTGCCGGCACCGCTGGAGCCGGTGACGACGATGACGGGGTGGCGTCTGGACATGCTGATGCGCCCCGCCTCAGGCCTGCGGCTGCACGAACAGCGAGCGCGTCTTGAACAGCTGCCAGGACACGTTCTCGCTGGGATCGGCGTGGTAGCCGACGATGCGGTCGATCTCGTCTTTCGAGCCCAAGATCACCGGCACGCGCTGGTGCAAGGTATCGGGTACCAAGTCGAGCAGTTCGCTCGTGCCGTTGGTGGCGCGGCCGCCGGCCTGCTCCACCAGCAGGGCCATGGGGGCCGCCTCGGCCAGCAGCCGCAAGCGATCTGGCCTGCGCGGCTCGCGCGTGTCGCGCGGGTAAAGGAAGACGCCGCCGCGCGTCATGATGCGGTGCACTTCGGCCACCATGGAGGCCACCCAGCGCATGTTGAAGTCTTTCATGCGCGGGCCGCTGTCACCGGCCACGCACTCGGCCACGTAGCGTTGGATGGGCTTTTCCCAGAAGCGCTGGTTGGAGGCGTTGATCGCGAACTCGCGGGTGTGCTCGGGGATGCGAACGTCGTCGTAGGTCAACACCCACTGCGGCGCGGCGCCCGGCCCATTGCCCGCTCCTGTATCACGTGCTCCGCGCCAGTCCAGCCCGAACACCAGCACGCCACGCCGGCAGGTCAGCACCATCAACGTGGCTGGCCCATACAGCACGTAGCCCGCGGCGATCTGCTGATGCCCCGGCTGCATGAAGTCGGCCGCGCCGGGCGCCATACCCCGGTAGCGGTGCGGCAGCACCGAGAAGATCGTGCCGATCGAGATGTTGGCCTCAATGTTCGAAGAACCATCCAGCGGATCGAACACCACCAGATGGCCACCCTTCGTGCCGTGGGCATGGGAGACATGCGGCTGTTCGTGCTCCTGGCTGGCCCAGGCGGCCACGTGGCGACAGGCCGAGAGGCTGGACGCCATCAGGCCATCGGCGATCACATCGAGCCTTTTCGGCTCCTCACTATGCACATCGCGCTCGCCCGCCAGGCCATGCGCATCGGCCAGCACGCCCAGCGAAGCGACATCGCTGATGCGCACGCAGGCCTGGGCGATGGCATTGATCGTCTCGCGCAAGGCCAAGGCCGCGTCCGGGGCCATGCCGACCAGGTGGCGTTGCAAGGCCTCGTCCAGCAGGTTGGGCGGCGGGGTGGTGTTGTTCATGGGGAGTCCTGCGGTTCTTGTGATGTGTGTGTTCGTGAGCCCAGTGGGCTCAGGCCGCCTGGGCTGGCTGGTCGGCACCGGAGGGCGCGCCGAACAAGCGGCTGGCGCGGATGTCCCGCGCTTCGATGGTGGTCAGGTCCTCTTGGCTCAGCATGCGGTCGCGGTCTTCGAACAGACGGCTGGCCTGGCGCAAGCGCGCACGGTCCAATGCATTGCGCACGCTGCGCGCGTTGGCGAAATGCGGCTGGGCCACGCGGCGCTGCAAGTAGTCGTCAAAGGCCTCACGCGCACCCGGTCCGAAGCGGTAGTGCTGCCCCGCCAGCATGATGTCGCCGATGGACAGCAACTCGCCCACCGCGTAATCCGGGAAATCGAGGTGGTGCGCAATGCGCGAGGACATGCCCGGGTTGCTCTTGAAGAAGGTGTCCATGCGGTCCTTGTAGCCCGCCAGGATCACGACCAGATCGTCACGCTGGTTCTCCATCACCTGCAGCAGGATCTCGATGGCCTCCTGCCCGTAGTCGCGCTCGTTCTCCGGGCGGTACAGGTAGTAGGCCTCGTCGATGAAAAGCACGCCGCCCATGGCCTTCTTGAGCACTTCCTTGGTCTTGGGCGCCGTGTGGCCGATGTACTGGCCGACCAGGTCGTCGCGCGTCACGGCCACAAGGTGGCCTTTGCGGATGTAGCCCAGGCGGTGCAGGATCTGCGCCATGCGCATGGCCACGGTGGTCTTGCCCGTGCCGGGGTTGCCGGTGAAGCACATGTGCAGTGAGGGGCTCTGCGCCGCCAGCCCATGCGCCGCACGCAGCTTGTCGATCACCAGCAGCGCGGCGATGTCGCGGATGCGCGCTTTCACAGGCGCCAGACCGACCAGATCGCGGTCCAGCTCGTCCATCACGGACTCGACCTGGCTTTGCGCCAGCACGTCCGCGACGGTGCGAAACACCGGTGTCGCTGTCGCCGCCACAGCGGCAGCAGGCGACACGCTGGCATCCGCATCGGTCGATGCCGCACGAGGCATCGATGCCTGAGTCTGGCTTCCCGGCAGGCTGTAGAGCGGTGCGTTCATGGCTGTGCCCTCCCGTACAGGCCTCAGCCCTGGTAACGCTCACCTTCAGGCTGGGCCGCCGAATACGAGCGCGTGCTGTAGCGCATGCTGCGGCCATCGATTTCCGTGCGCTCCAGGAAGAAGCCAGGCTCTTTCGCAGGGCGGTTGACGATGAAGTTCATCACCACGCTCTCCACACCGCGCACCGAATCAAAAGCCAGCAGGCGGATGTAGTGGTTGGGAAAGGCCTTGCGGCATTCCTTCAGTTCCATCAACACGCCGGCCGGGTCCTGCAGATCGAACATGGGGTGGCCGAACATGTCCCAGTAGGTGTTGCGCGGGTGTGGATCGTCGGTGTACTCGACGCTCCACGCATAGCCATTCTTCAGGCCGTATTCGATCTGCTTCAAGATCTCGGCGTCCGTCAGGTCGGGCAGGAAGCTGAACTGGCCTTGCGTCAGGCGGCCGGCGGGGTTGGTCATCATGGTGGTGATCTCCTGTGGATACGGTCGTTGCGCTTCACATGCCCACCGAGGACGTCACGGCATAGTCGCTCGTGTCCGTCGGCGTGTAGTTGAAGGTGATGTCGCCCCAGGTGTCCAGCGCCTGCTTGAGCGGGCTGCAGAAACGCGCGGCCTCGGCCAGGATGTCGCGGCCCTCGTTGAGGATGTCGCGGCCTTCGTTGCGGGCCTTGACCATGCACTCCAGCGCCACGCGGTTGGCCACGGCACCGGCCTGGATGCCCTGCGGATGGCCGATGGTGCCGCCACCGAACTGCAGGATCACGTCGTCGCCGAACAGGTCGAGCAGCTGGTGCATCTGGCCGGCGTGGATGCCGCCCGATGCCACTGGCATCACCTTCTTCATGTCGGCCCAGTCTTGGTCGAAGTGCAGGCCGCGTTGCAGATCCTTGTGGGTGTAGCTGTCGCGGCAGACGTTGTAGTAGCCCTGCACCGTCATCGGATCGCCCTCAAGCTTGCCCACGGCCGTGCCAGCGTGCAGGTGGTCGCAGCCAGCCAGGCGCAGCCACTTGGCCATCACGCGGAAGCTCACGCCGTGCGACTTCTGTCGCGTGTAGGTGCCGTGGCCCGCTCGGTGCATGTGCATCACCATGTCGTTCTTGCGGCACCAGTTGGCCATGGACTGGATCGCCGTCCAGCCGATCACCAGGTCCACCATGATCACGACCGAGCCCAGTTGCTTGGCAAACTCGGCGCGCTCGTACATGTCTTCCATCGTCGCAGCGGTGACGTTGAGGTACGAGCCTTTCACCTCGCCGGTCACGGCCTGCGCCTTGTTGACCGCGTCCATCACGAACAGGAAACGGTCACGCCAGTGCATAAAAGGCTGCGAGTTGATGTTCTCGTCGTCCTTCATGAAATCGAGGCCGCCCTTGAGGCCTTCGTAGATCACGCGGCCATAGTTGCGGCCCGACAGGCCCAGCTTGGGCTTGGTCGTCGCCCCCAGCAGCGGGCGGCCGAACTTGTCCAGGCGCTCGCGCTCGACCACCATGCCAGTGGGCGGGCCTTTGAAGGTCTTCACGTAGGCCACGGGGATCTGGATGTCTTCCAGGCGGCAGGCCTTGAGCGGCTTGAAGCTGAAGACGTTGCCAATGAGGGACGCCGTCATGTTGGCGATCGAGCCCTCTTCGAACAGGATCAGGTCATAGGCCACCCAGGCGAAGTGCTGCTCCGGGTTGCCCGGTACCTGCTCGACGCGGAAAGCCTTGGCACGGTAGCTGTCGCAGGCGGTCAGGCGGTCGGTCCACACCACTGTCCAGGTCGCGGTAGAGGATTCACCGGCCACGGCGGCGGCGGCTTCGATCGGGTCCACGCCCTCTTGCGGGGTGATGCGGAACAGGCAGACCACGTCCGTGGCCTTGGGCACGTAATCCGGTGCCCAGTAGCCCATCTGGCGGTACTTGAGCACGCCCGCGCTGTAGCGCTTCTTGGCATCCAGGATGACGCCATCCTCGACCGGTTTGTTCATGTCGACCTCGCTGCAATGACTCGTTGAAGGGGTTGCGAATCAATGTAGGGAATCGGACAAGTAAGGTAAATTCAGACTTTGTTTCGCCACAGTTAAGGAATTACTTAATGAAGAGCGTGACTTTCAGGCAATTGAGGGTCTTCACGGAGGTCGCGCGGCACCTCAGCTTCAGTCGTGCCGCCGAAAGCCTGCACCTGACGCCACCGGCCGTGACCATGCAGGTCAAGGAACTGGAAAGTCACGTTGGCCTGCCCCTGTTTGAACGGCAGGGCCGGCAGGTGCAGCTCACCATGGGCGGCGAGTACTTCCTCGTCTACGCCAAGCGGCTGATGTCCACCTTGAAAGACGCCGAGAACGTGATGGCACGTTTCAAACGGGTCGAAACCGGCGTGCTGACCATTGGTTTGCTGAGCACGGCCGGCTACTTCCTGCCCTCGTTGCTGGCCCGGTTCCGCGCGGAGCACCCGGGTGTCGACGTGCGTCTCGATGTAACGCGAGACCTCACCAAACTGCTCGATCGTCTGCACAGCAACGAGATCGACCTGGCGGTGATGGGGCGCCCGCCGCGCGAATACGCCCTGCGCTCCGAGCCTTTCGCCGGGCACCCCATGGTGTTCGTGTGCCCGCCTGGGCATCCATTGCTCAGCGTGGGCCACCCGCCGATCGAGGCGCTGGTCCACTACCCGCTGATCGCCCGCGAGCTGGGTTCAGAGGTGCGCCACGCGCTGGACAACTACCTGCGCGAGCACCGCCTGGCGCCGCGCGTGGCGATGGAGATCCCCAGCAATGAGACGGTCAAGGCTTCGATCATGGCGGGCCTGGGCATCGGTTTTCTGTCCCTGCATGCCGTCGCCGCCGAATTGCGCGGCGGCCAGTTGCAGATCATCGAGTTCGAAGACACCCCCGTGATGCGCACCTGGAACCTGGTGCACGAGGCCTCCAAGGTGCTGTCCCCCGCTGCAGAAGCCTTCCGCTACCTGATGCTGGAGCATGGCGACGCATTGATCGCCGAACAGGCCTCGCAACTGCTGGCAGCGAAGCCGACCACACTACCCTCAGATCCCACGGCATCTGGCCGTGTTTGAAACCATCAGGCGGAACGTTTGGCACACTGCCGAAGCCTCATAATCTGACAATGAACCAGACCAGATCTTGCCGGTCTTCCGGACAAGGCCTGCACCACCCCACCTGCCACATCCTGAAGGAAAGCATCATGACTCGTGAAGTCGTCTTCGTGGGCGCCGCCCGCACCGCCATCGGCACGTTCGGCGGCTCGCTCAAGGACGTTCCGCCTGCCGACCTGGGCGCCCTGGTCATCAAGACCGCCATGGAGCGCGCTGGCGTGCAGCCCAAGGACGTGGGCCACGTGGTGCTGGGCAACGTGATCCCGACCATCCCGCAAGACGCCTACATCAGCCGCGTGGCGGCCCTGAACGCTGGCGTGCCGCAAGAAGCCCCTGCCTTCAACGTGAACCGCCTGTGCGGCTCGGGCCTGCAGGCCGTGGTGTCCGCCGCGCAATCCATCCTGCTGGGTGACTGCGACGTGGCCATCGGCGCCGGTGCCGAATCCATGAGCCGTGGCGCCTACCTCGTCACCAGCAACCGCTGGGGCGCGCGCATGGGCGACGTCAAGATGCTGGACTTCATGCTCGGCGCCCTGCATGACCCGCGCAAGCACATCCACATGGGCATCACCGCCGAGAACGTGGCCGCACGCTACGACATCACGCGTGAACAACAGGATGCCTACGCCGCGCAGAGCCAGAAGCGCGCCGCCGCCGCGATCGCCGCCGGCTACTTCAAGGAACAGATCGTTCCCGTCGAGCTGCAGACCCGCAAGGGCACCACGCTGTTCGACACCGACGAGCACGTGAAGGGTGACACCACCGCCGAAGTGCTGGCCAAGATGAAGCCCGCCTTCAAGAAGGAAGAAGGCACCGTGACCGCCGGCAACGCCTCCGGCCTGAACGATGGCGCCGCCGCCGTGGTCATGGCTTCTGCCGACAAGGCCAAGGAACTGGGCCTCAAGCCCCTGGCCCGCCTGGTGTCCTACGGCCACGCCGGTGTCGAGCCCGAGTACATGGGCATCGGCCCCGTACCCGCATCCAAGGCTGCACTGGCCAAGGCCGGCCTGAGCGTGGCAGACCTGGACGTGATCGAGTCCAACGAAGCCTTCGCGGCTCAGGCCTGCGCCGTGTCCAAGGAAATGGGCTTCCCCAACGAGAAGACCAACCCCAACGGCTCGGGCATCTCGCTGGGCCACCCTGTCGGTGCCACCGGTGCCATCCTGGTGACCAAGGCCCTGTACGAGCTGCAACGCGTCAACGGCCGCTACGCACTGATCACGATGTGCATCGGCGGTGGCCAGGGCATCGCGATGGTCATCGAGCGCGTCTGAGCTGATCCGCTTCGGCAGAGGCTGGGCCACCAGCCCTCGCAAAAAGCCCGGCAACGCCGGGCTTTTTGCGCCCTGCAGGCAATTTAACAACGCCATGCAACAAACGATAAGAATTCAGGGCTACCCCTGACAGGTCACTTGAGCGCTCATGGCTAGCATGCGACGGGGGCTGTGGCAAACCTTTTCTACCCGCACACCCGGCATCCATCAACATTGATCAGCAGGGGAGACCTATGCGCTTTTCAACCAGGCTTATCGCCCTGGGGGGCTTCATTACCCTGGGCTTGTCAACATTTCCTGCCCAAGCAATTACCACCATGGAGGTAGGGGACAGCTACGACAACCTCGTTTTCCACGGCGGCGCTGTCCAGTTGCCTTTCTCTGCCAGCCTGCTGTAATTTTTCAACACCAACAAGGCCAGCGTCCAGCGCATCGAGCCGTCGATCATCGACGAATCCATTTCAACGCATCCCATCCTGGGTGCTGTGCGCAGTGACATCGTCATGGCCAGCCCGGTCAGAAGCGTCGGCATGGACGACGCTGGCGGCGTTGCCTCAATCAACCTGGTGGGTGGCATGTCATGGTCGACCACCTTTCGTGTCGGTCTGTCCTTCGGCGGGACGCTCTCGATAGAGAGCCTGTCCATCGATTTCCACAATAAAAGTGTCTATGCAACGTTCACCGGGGATTTCCGAGGCGTGGGCACCCCGGAAGGTTTTGCACCGTTCGACAGCGAGTTCATCACCACCACAACCCTGAGGCTCTGGGATTTTCAAAGCGTGCAGGGCCATCTGGCCGGCGGTCTTCAATCGATTCCCCAAGGCACCCATTTCCCGGTTGGTGGCCCTCCCGATTTCAGTCTGAGCAATCTCAGCATCAACCAGCAAGGCTATGAACACATTGTCAGTGCCCTGCGGCTTTATGACCTCGGCAGCCACACACTGCGGAACGTCACCAGTTATGGCGTGATCACGTCAGCGGCTCCCGAACCATCCACCACCGCCTTGTTGATGGTGGGCCTGGGGGTCTTGGGTCTGGCCATTCGTATCCGCAAAAAAGCCTTTGACTCCGCGCCGGAACCCTGATTGATCTAGGTTTTAGGATCTTAGAAACCAGCGTATTTACCCCTAACACCCCCTCACTCGCATGTTTAAAAGTGAACCCACCTCCGTTACATACGTAACGACGGTAATTAAGGGTCAACAGCAGGTAGTCAGCCCTAAAACGCACCTTTAGGATGCGTCAGCCCTGTAGACAAAGACAGGGCATTCGTGAAGGAATACGCGGACGCCTTCACAAATCAAAGCAGGAACTAATAAAGGTCCGCTGTTAGAGATAGTGGAGAAGACATGCAATACACACTGAAGACCCTGGCTGCCGCCGCAGCTCTGACCATCGCCGGCGTCGCCAGCGCTCAAACCACCACCACCGTGGGCAACGCTCTGCCTGACGGCACCACCCTGGAAGGTGGCACGGGCACGCTGTCGTTCTCGAGCAGCCTGATCACTGCTCTGAACGTCGGCAAGGTTGTTGTGAAGGCCGCCGCGCCCGCCACGGTGGTTGAAACCCTGACGCCTCGCCCCCCGTTCGGTAGCACCCGCACCGGTGTGTCCGCCAGCGCCCCCATCACTTCCGTGGTGACTGGCGCCGCCGGCGAAGTCCTGACGGTGAACACCGCTGGTGGCGCCATCCAGACCGCTGGCGTGCTGGAAGGCGTTTCGCTGGGTGGCTCCCTGTCCGTGACCAACCTTTCGGTCGACCTGACCAACAAGCGCATCTACGCCTCCATCACGGGTGACTTCCGCGGTGCCGCCGCTGGCGAAGCTGCTCCCTACGGCAGCGACCAGATCACCACGATCAACGACTTCTACCTGTGGGACTTCGCCAACATCAGCGGCCCGACCACGCTGCAAGGTGCTGGCAGCTACAACAACTCCATCACCGGCCTGACCATCACCCAATCGGGTTTCAACCACTTTGTGAGCGCCCTCCGCCTGGTGGACCTGGGTGTAACCACTCTGCGTAACGTGACGGACTACGGCTCGATCAACTCCACGATCAACGTGGCTGCCGTGCCCGAGCCTTCGACCTACGCCATGGCCATCGCTGGCCTGGCCCTGGTTGGCGTGGCCGCTCGTCGCGCCCGCAAGCAACAAGCCTGATAGGCTGACGCTGTCAGCCGGCCTGGGTAACCGGGTTGGTTGATGGCAAAAAAACCGCCCTGGTTTCGGCCAGGGCGGTTTTTTCATGGGCGAATGGACATTGAGCCCACCCACCTGTGAGGCAAGGGGCTCACCCCTCGCTCACCGAAGCCTCTCCATAGCCCTTGCGGCGAACCAGCCGGTGCGTCCAGTCGATCAGGTCATCCACGAAGGTGAAGACCACTGGGATCACCAGCAGGCTCAGGAAGGTCGAGGTGATCAAGCCGCCGATCACCACGATGGCCATCGGAGCACGGAAGCTTGGATCCACCCCAATCCCCAGGGCAATCGGCATCATGCCAGCGCCCATGGCAATGGTCGTCATGATGATGGGCCGGGCCCGCTTGTGGCAGGCATCGATGATGGCCTCCCAGCAATCCAGCCCATGCTCCTTGCGCGCGATGATCACGTAGTCCACCAGCAGGATCGAGTTCTTGGTCGCGATGCCCATCAGCATGATCAAGCCGATCATGGACGGCATGGACAAGGCCGTCTGCGTGATGAACAGCGCCATGAAGGCCCCGGGCACGGACAACACCAGCGCTGCCAGGATGGTGATCGGCTGCACGAAATCCTTGAACAGCAGCACCAGCACCACGTAGATGCACATCACCCCGGTGAGCATGGCCAGACCGAAGCTGGTGAACAGCTCGGCCATGGCTTCGGCATCGCCCACGGTGGTGCGGATGATGCCTGGCGGCAAGGCCTGCAGGCTCGGCAGGGCCAACACGGCCTTCTCCACCTCGCCCAGCGGCTGCTGATTGAGCTCGATCTCGAAGTTGATGTTGCGCAGGCGGTCATAGCGGTTGATCTGTGCCGCGCCGCCATCCACGCCGATAACAGCAACGTTCTCCAGCGGCACGGGGCCGCGTGCGCCAGGGACCGGCAAGCGTGCGATCAGGTTGAGGTCGCTGCGTGCCTCCTGCGGCAGGCGCACCATCACCGGCACCTGCCGCTGCGACAGGTTCATCTTGGCCAAGCCTTGATTGTAGTCACCCGCCGTGGCAATGCGCAGGGTGTCGGCAATGGCCGCGGTGCTCACGCCCAGGTCTGCTGCGCGGGCACTGTCGGGCCGCACGATCAGCTCGGGACGGGTCAGGCTGGCGTTGGACGTCACGCTGCCAATGCCGGGGATGGCACGCAACTCCCGCTCTACCGTGCGGGCGTACTCGCTCAGGGTGTCCCCGTCCTCACCGGCCAGTACCAGCACGTATTTTTCAGACGAACCACCAAAGCCAACCGTCACGCGGGCGCCTGGCAAGGCGTGCAAGGCCTGGCGCAACTGGTTCTCGATGTCCTGCTTGCTCACGCCGGAGCGATCACTGCGGTGCGTGAGGTTCAGCGTCAAGGTGGCCTTGTTGACCTGGCCGGCGCCCTGCGGCGCAAACGGATCGCCTCCCGAGCTTCCGCCGCCGATGGCCGTGTAAATCATCTTGACGTGCTCATTGCGCTGGACGATGTCACGCGCACGTTCGGATGCATCCCGTGTCTGCTCGAAGGTACTGCCTGGCGGCAGCGAAACGCTCACCTGCGTCTGCGACAGGTCATCCGGCGGGATGAACCCGGTGGGCAGCAGACCCGACAGCACGATGGACGCGGCGGTGAAGCCCACCACAGCCAGCATGGTCCAGCCGCGGTGATGCAGACACCAGCGGGCCCAGCGCAGGTACATGCGCATCCAGCCCGGATCGGCGTGATCGCCCTTGGGCGGGCGCAGCATGTAGGCCGCCATCATGGGCGTGAGCATCCGGGCCACGACCAGCGAGAAAAACACCGCGATGGCCGCCGTCCAGCCAAACTGGACGAAGAATTTGCCGGGCACGCCGCTCATGAAGGCGGTCGGCAGGAACACGGCGATCAGTGTGAAGGTGGTGGCGATCACGGCCAGGCCGATCTCGTCGGCCGCTTCCATCGCAGCCTCGAACGGCGTCTTGCCCATGCGCAGGTGGCGCATGATGTTCTCGATCTCGACGATCGCATCGTCCACCAGGATGCCCACCACCAGTGACAGCGACAGCAGCGTGACGATGTTGATGGTGAAGCCGAACACGTACATCACGCAGAAAGCCGGGATCACCGACAGCGGCAAGGCGGCCGCGGCCACCACCGTGGCACGCCAGTCGCGCAGGAAGAACCACACCACGATCACGGCCAGCACGGCCCCTTCGTAGAGCAGGTGCATGGACCCTTCGTAGTTCTCCTCAACGGGGTCGACGAAGTTGAAAGCCTCGGTGATGGTGATGTCGGGGCGCTTGGCCTTCAGCTCGTCCAGGGCAGCGCGAACGCTGTCCGCCACCTCGACCTCACCCGATCCCCGTGCACGGGAGATTTCGAAGCCCACCACGGGCTTGCCATTGAGCATGGCCGCTGAGCGCTGCTCTGCCACGGTGTCCGAGACGGTGGCAATCTGATCCAGACGCACGCGGCGCCCATCGCTGAGCGTGATGTTCATGGCGGCCAGTTCGTCGGCCGATCGCACGGTGGCAATGGTGCGCACGGACTGTTCCGCGCCGCCCACCTCCGAGCGCCCGCCCGAGGCCTCCTGCTGGATCTTGCGCAACTGGCGGGACACATCGGCCACCGTAGCGTTGAGCGACAGCAGCCGCGCCGGATCGACCTCGACCCGCACCTCGCGGGTGACGCCTCCCACACGGGCCACCGCGCCCACACCCCTGGCGGCCAGCAAAGCCCGCGTCACATCGTTGTCGACGAACCAGGACAGCGCCTCATCGTCCATGCGCTCGGACGAGACGGTATACGTCAGGATCGGCAGACCGGAGATGTTGACCTTGGAGACCACCGGGTCGCGCAGGTCGGACGGCAAGTCCGCACGCACGCGCGAGACCGCATCACGCACGTCATTGACCGCCTCCTGCGTGGGCTTTTCCAGGCGGAACTCCACCGTCAGCACGACCAGGCCATCCTGCACCTGGGTGTAGATGTGCTTGATGCCCTGCAGCGTGGCGATGGAGTTTTCCATCTTGCGAGCCACATCGGTTTCCAACTGCGCGGGCGAAGCACCGGGCAGGGATGCCGTGACATTGACAGTGGGCAGGTCGATGTCCGGGAAGTTCTGGATCTTCATGCGCTCAAAGCCCATGAGGCCCACCCCCGTGAGCATCAGGAACAGCAGCACCGCCGGGATGGGGTTGCGGATCGACCAGGCCGAGACGTTCATCATGGCTGGGCCTTTCCGGCCACGCTGGCCGATGCGGCAGGCGCCGGTGATGATGCCGGGGCTGGCACAACACGCACAGTGTCGCCATCCGCCAGGAACACCCCGCCGGAAGACACCACCTCGGCCTGGGCCGGCAGCCCCTTCGTGATCTCGATGCGATCCTGCATGCGGCGACCCACGCTGATCTTCGTCTGCGTGACCTTG
Source organism: Aquabacterium sp. (assembly GCF_049274795.1). Taxonomy (GTDB): domain Bacteria; phylum Pseudomonadota; class Gammaproteobacteria; order Burkholderiales; family Burkholderiaceae_C; genus Aquabacterium. The sequence continues at coordinate 17,688 of NZ_JBASTH010000022.1, read as the reverse complement.
TGGTCCGTGCCCACGATGAACACGTAGTTGAAACCATCACGCAGCAGCACGGCCGCTTGCGGCAGCGTCAGGCCTTCCGCGGTACCCATGTCCAAGCGCCCTGTGGCAAAACTGCCCGCCCGCGCCCCGGCACGTGCGCCCGCCTGCACGGGCAGATCCACATAGACCAGGCCATTGCGCGTACCGGCATCGACCGTGGGCGCGACCATGCGCACAGTGCCCTGCATCTCCTGGCCTCCGGCCGGCGTCAGGTGAACCGCCATGCGAGGCTTGACACGCAGCAGATCGGCGGCCGGCACTTCGGCGCGCCACTCCAGACGATGCTGGCGGATCAGCCGGAACAGCTCCTGCCCGGCCTGCACCACCGTGCCGACCGTGGCCGGGCGGGCGGAGATGACGCCGTCGTCGCTGGCCACCACCTGTGTCTGTGACAGCCGCAGCTCGTTCGATTGCAGGCTGGCCTTCGCCGATGCCACCTGGGCCGCCGCCGTCTTCTCGGCGGTGTAGGCACGCTGCGCCTCCTGGGCGCTCATGGCCTCGCTGGGCTCGAGCACCCGCGCACGGTCGGCATTGGCCTTGGCCTCGCCCAGGTTGGCCTCGGTCTGCGCCACGTTGGCGCGTGCCGCATTGACCTCGGACTGCACCGCATCGCGTTGCAGCACCGCCAGCACCTGCCCCTTGCGGACCACATCGCCCACGTTCACCCGCACCTCCACCAGGCGCAGGCCTGACAGCTCGGGGCCGATGACGGTTTCCTGCCAAGCTGCAATGGAGCCCGTGGCCGTGACCGCGGCCGGCCATTGCGAGCTCTCGGGCCTGACGGTGGAAACGCTCAAGGCCGCTTTGGGGCCGGATGCGCTCTTCGCGGCCGGCGTGGCCGAGTCAGCGGCCTTGTCGTCATCACGGGTGAACAGCCAGATGACCCCGACGGCAAGCACGACCACCACCACGCCCCCGGCCCATGTCGTCTTCTTCAATGTCATCTCATCGTCCTCTTTTTCTGTCCTTCTGGTGCCGTGCGCGAAGGGGCTCGCGGAGTCGCCGATGCACGCACACGGGCTTCATGTTCAATCAGGGCTTCGCCATAGCCCACCAGGCGTTCGAGCACCTGCGTCATGGCCTTGGGCCCCTTAAGCAACGTGGGCGCCAGGATCTGCATGAACTCGCGCGACACGCCGTAGTCCTGCACCATGGCCACCAACGCGAACGCCAGCTGATGCAAGGCATCGTCCGGCTTGCTGGCGCCCGCATGCCGCGCCAGCAGCAGCACCAGGCGCTGGTGGTAAGGCTGGATGTGGCTGACCATCACGTCCTTGTAATCGGGCGTAGGCTCGACCATCTCACGCAGATGGACCCGCATCAGCCAGGTGGACAGTTCATCCTGTCCCCAGGGACACAGCAGGGCCGCCACGAAGCGGCGCAGCGATTCGCGCAGGGGCAAGCCCGGCTGGTCGAACTGCTCGAAATCCTCCCCAAAGTCCTCCAGCGGCTTGCACAGCACCGCCCGGTACAACCCGGCCTTGTCCCCGAAATAGTAGTGGATGGACGCCACGTTCAGCTCGGCAGCCTGGCAAATCTCTCTCGTCGATGCCTTGGCAAAGCCCTTCTCCGAGAAGATTCTGGTGGCTTCGCACAACAGTCGTCCGCGCGCACGTGCGCCACGGTCAGACACGGCATCATCAGGCCGAACTTTCTTAGGCTCAGGCGCCTTTCCAAAATCAAGCGCTTGTTTGATTTTCATGCGCGGATGGTAATGCATGAACCGGCGATACCGGACATGCCCCCGCAGGGTTAGGATCCTGGCTGCTTCGCGTTACCAAATCCCCCGATGCAACTGATTGCCTGGGCTTACGACACCCGAGACGGTTTCACCCTGCGCGGCTGGCACACCCCGCCGTCCGGCAAACCGCTGATCCATTTCATCCATGGCAACGGCTTTTGCGCCCGCGCGTACGAGCCGATGCTGCGCGCGCTGAGCAAGCACTTCGACCTGTGGCTGAGCGATGTGCAGGGGCATGGCGACAGCGATCCCGGCGAGCGCTTCGTCGGCTGGAACCGGTGCGCGGATCTGGCCGTGGAGGCCTTCAAGCACCATCAGCACGATCTCTTCGGCGCCGTGCCCTGCTTCGGGCTGGGCCACAGCTTCGGCGGTGTACTCACCTGCCTGGCCATGGCCGAGCACCCTCGTCTGTTCAAGCGCACCGTGCTGCTCGATCCCGTACTGTTCCCGGCCATGATGGCCCTGGGCCTGACGCTGGCCGAAAGCACCGGGCTGGCCAAGCACACGCCTCTGGCGCGCGCAGCCCTGCGCCGCCGCACGCACTGGCCTGACCGGGAGAGCGCCATGGACGGGCTGCGTGGCCGGGGCACCTACAAGGGCTGGACAGAAGAAGCCCTGCGGGCCTTCGTCGACCACGCCGTCAAGGATCTGCCCGATGGCCAGGTAGAACTCAAGTGCCACCCCACCCGTGAAGCCGCCATCTTCAGCTCGGGGCCCGTGGGGCTGTGGTCATCCCTGCGGCGCGTGCATACGCCCACGCTGTTGATCCACGGGCACCACACCTTCCCCTTCGTCATCTCATCGGCGCAGTTGTGGTCCGGCAGCAATGCCGTGGTGGCGGTGGAAGCGGTGGATGGCGGGCATTGCTTCATGCAGGAGCACCCGGCGGACACCGCAGCGCGCGTGGCCGAATTCCTTCTGTCGAGCTGAGGCCAGGGAGGCTGAGCCTCCCGTCGATCCGTCGACATCTTTTTTGCTCCGCCGATTTAATGCGCGCGACAAAAGCGTCGCCTTGTGTGGATGAGGGCGTCGAAGGCGATGCCCCCACCACTCAACGGCGCCAACGGATCACTGAAGGAGTTCAACATGCTCAGCTTGCACACCAACGCCGAAGCCCTGGCCATGCACCTGTTGCCCCCAGGACGCCCCCATCGCGGCACCACAAGGCTGTTGGCCGCCGGCCGGGCTGGGGCTTGCGAGTCGCCGGGCTGTTGCCCGGCATCGGCCAGGTCGAGCTGCAGACGCAGATGGTGGCTGACGGGGTGGAACTGACCATCCTGGTCGAAGACGATGCCGTGCTGCGCTTGCTGCGCAAAGCCTCTGCCCTGCTGGCTGATGCGGTGACCCGTGCGGGCCAGCGCTTGACGGCATGCCGATGGATGAACCAGTTGCCGGCGGAAGAGGCTGAAGCAGGTGGCCAAGGCTTTGCCCTGGCCGTGCAGTTGGCTCCCGGCCCAGAGCCCATATGCCCGCCTGACCACCTGGCAGCCTGTTCCGCGCCGGGGCCGAGGTGCTCGTGGCCATGGGCAGCGTTGGCGCGGCCGTGCAGATGAGTACTGGGGTGGGCACCGGGGATCACCCCGGCCACGCAGGCATGCCCTGGCCTCGGTGAGGCCGCCAGCCGATCAACCCAGCGTGCCGATGATGTTGACCTCGCGGTTCTCGATGATCTCGTTGTAGGACAGCACATGCAGCCCTGGCGCGAACAGCCGCGCATAGCGGGCCAGCAGGGGGCGCATCTGCGGCATCACCAGCAGCAGCGGCGCCGTGGACTGCTGCTTCATCTGCTCACGGGCGATGGGCATGTGCGTCTGCAGTTGCGACAGCAGGTTCGGATCCACCGGGAAGCTATCGAGCATCACCTTACCTGCTTGCCGAGCCTGGTTCAGCGCGCCCATCAGCATGTTCTCCCGCTCGCCGCTGAGGTTGAAGCTCTTCATCTCGGGCCTGGTGCCGCACAGGTGACTCACGATCTGGCGACGCAGGGTGCAGCGCACTTCGGCGGCGAGCAGGATCGGATCCTTCACGGCCTCGGCGTTGTCCAGCAAGGTGGTGGCGATGGGCACGATGTCCTTGCGCGACACGTTCTCGACCAGCAAGGCCCGAAACACCTTGAGCAGCAGACTCGGCGTGATGGCCTTTTTAAGCGCGGCGGCCAGCTTGGGTGACAAGGCCGACAAGCGCTCCATCAGCGCGCTCACATCTTCATGGCGGAACAGCTCGGGCAGGTTGTCGCGCACCAGCTTGGACAGGTGCGTGGCCACCACGCTGGGCCCATCGACCACCTGGTAGCCCAGGCCCAGTGCGTGGGCCTTCTGATCCGGCTCGATCCACGTGACTGGCAGCCCATAAGCCGGCTCCACACCTGGGATGCAATCCAGATCACCGTACACCTGGGGCGATGGCACCGCCATCAAGCGATCCGGGAAGACCTCTGCCTGGGCAATGGGCACCCCGCCAGCAGCACCGAATACTGTGAGGGCTTGAGCGCCAGGTCATCACGCACCCCGATCGGCGGCAGCAGCACGCCCAGTTGCTCGCTGAGGTTCTGGCGCACGTCCTTCACGCGCTTAAGCAGCGGCGGCGCCCCTTGCGCCTGGTCGATCTGCCCCACCAGTTTGTAGCCCAGCGCCACCGAGATGGGCTCGACCACCGGCAGGCTGGACCAGTTCAACTCCGGCTCGGTCGGCGATGTGAGCAGCGCAGCGCCCAGGGCCTCGGCCTCCCCCGCTGCGAGCCTGGCCTTGTGCCACCGGTCCATGCGCCAGGCCGCGAAGGCCAGCACCGCCGTGAAGCACAGGAAGGTCAGCCAGGGCATGTCCGGGATCACCGCCAGCACGCCCATCACGGCGGCGGCGCTGTAGAGCACGCTGGGCGAGGCCCGCAGCTGCGAGCCGATCTGCTGCGAGAGATCGCCCGCGTCGCTCATGCGGGTGACGATGATGGCGGCGGCCGACAGCAGCGGCGCCGGGATCTGGGCGACCAGGCCGTCACCGATGGTCAGCAGCGCGTACTGGCGGAAGGACTCGCCGAACGGCAGATCGTGCATCAGCGAGCCGATGGCCACGTGGCCGAAAGCCTCGATGACCTTGCCCGCTGCGGCCGTGCCTTCATGGCCGTGCAGCAGCACCACGCGCGTGGACGAGGCCATGGCCTCGCCTCAGGAAGTCGCGCTCACCTTCGAGATGCTCAAGCAGGTGCTGGGGGTCTCGCAAGGTGATGGCAGCCCGGCGGGCGACCGCTTCCTGGCAGCCTCGCGCGACGCCCTGGACCACGTAGCCCGCCTGCTGTCCAAGGTCAACAACATCGTGCTCGATGGCTGGCTGGAAGACTGCGCCCCCTTCGTCAAGACGGAGGCCGACATCTAGGCCTTCATCGCCCTGTTCCAGGCGGTGCTGCAGCAATACACCGCCTTGCAGGCCGTGAAACCACCCGCCGACGGGCGTGAAACACCGCGGGGGCGCTGTGTGCTGCCTTTTGAGGCAAGCCAACCCGCTTCCCAGGGGAAATTGCCCTTCCCCCGCCCTTCTCCCCTCCTTCCGCACAAAGTTATCCACAACAACGGTGGACAACTTGGGGTACTGGGTCGGCCCATCATCGCCGCACCGCGGCACGCGAGGCGTTCAGCTTCGACGATGACGCTTTGAGGGTGGCGTGTCACACACGGGTATGTCACGCGCGACACGAAAAGCCTGACGCGTGAGCCAAAAAGTGTCGCGCGCCAACCCTCCGCCCATCGCAGTCTGCGCCGACACCTTGGCCGCCCCGGCGAATTTCAGCGCGTTGTCCACCAGGTGGCCGACGATGCGCTGCACGGCCTGCGGGCGTGTCGTCACCACCAGCGTGGCCGGGGCATCGAGCGTCACGGCCCGGCCGGCATCGGTGTAGTCGCACACCAGGCCATCGAGCAGCGCGTGCAGGTCCACCGGGCAGGCGGGCTCGGCGCTGGCGTGCACGGTGCGGGCATAGGCCAGGCCCTCCTCCACCAGCCGCTGCATGCCCAGCAGGTCCGACTCGAATTTCTCGCGCAGCGCCGTGTCTGCAGCGCCTCGGTGCGCAGGCGCAGGCGGGTGATCGGCGTCTGCAGATCATGCGAGATGGCGGCCAGCAATTGCAGGCGCTCGGCCATGTGCTCGCGGATGCGAGCCTGCATGGCCTGGAAGGCGCTATGTGCGCGCTGCACTTCGGCAGAATCCGCCGCATCGATGGACGGCAGCACCTCGGCCTGCGCCAGTTGTGCCAGCGGCCGCGTGGCCAGGCGCACCGCCCAGGCCACGCAAGCGCCCAGCACGGCCAGTTGCGCCAGCAGCAAGGCCGCGTTGGCCGCGTTCACGCCCCGCATGGGCGGAGCCAGGTGCACGGCCAACGGCGTGCCGTCGGCCAGCCGCAGACGGATCAGGGCGCCGCGCTCGCCTTCAGGCGCCAGGCCCCGCACACGGCTGTCGTCCAGGCGCTGGCGCAGGTCGGCAGCCAGGGCCAGCGCGATGGCAGAAGGCTCGGCGCCCGGGGCCGCCGCCACGTCCAGCTCGTCACCCAGAGCCAGGCGGTAGTTAGGCCGGGACAAAGGTGCCAGCCAGGTGGCACGTTCGGCCACGGGCAGGCGGTCGAGCACGCCCACCGACGAGGCCAGGTCGCGCGCCACGTAGGCACGCATCATCGTGTCGGCCACGCCCTGGCGCTCGCGCATGATCGAGGCCAGCGAGAGCCCATAGGCCAGCGCCAACCCGCCCAGCAGGATGAGCCCTATGCGCCAGCCCAGCGTGCGGGGCCACTAGGCTCGCGTTGGCTGGGCTGGCGCCTCGGGCACAAGCTGTTCCCTGGCCGTGCTCATGCCGCCGGCCCCCGGAAGGCGACCTCGGCGCAGAACACATAGCCCTCGCTGCGCACGGTCTTGATGTAGCGCGGCTCGCACGACTCCTCACGCAGGCGGCGGCGCAGTCGGCTGATCAGGAGGTCGATGGAGCGGTCCAGCGGGTCGGCATTACGCCCCTGCGTGAGGTTGAGCAACTGGTCGCGCGTGAGCACGCGCTGCGGGTGCTCGATCCGCACCATCAGCAGCCGGTATTCGCCGCCGGTGAGCGGCACCACGGTGCCCTGGGCTCCAGCAGATGGCGCGCGGTGGTGTCCAGGCGCCAGTCACAGAAAGCCAGCTCCTTCGCGCCGGGCGCCTGGCGAAGGGCTTGCCAGGTAGTCGTCGGCGCCCATCTCCAGGCCCAGCACGCGGTAGGCCTCGTCGCCGTGCGCGGTCAGCATCAGCACGGGGATGTGGCCCTCGCCACGCGCACGCAGGTCGCGGCACAGCGACAGGCCATCCTCGCCGGGCAGCATCAGGTCCAGCACGACCAGGTCGATGCGGTGGCCGGCCAGCACCTGGCGCATCTCGCGCCCGTTCGCAGCGGTGCTGACGCGGTAGCCGCTGGCTTCGAGGTAATCGCGCCGCAGGCCCAGCATGGGCCGGTCGTCGTCGACCAGCAGCAGGTGATCGGGGGTGTCCATGGGCGCTACCTTAAGCCCTGCGCATGACGCGGCAGCACTTGAAGCGCCAGGCACCAGGGGATTTTTGTATCGCAGTTTGTCTGCGGCCTGAGCTGACAAGCACGGTTGCTCAACAGCGCCTGGGCGGACAAACGCCGGATACGCGTGGCGCCTGCAATGGAGGCTCGTTCAACGCAAGCACCGGAGCCCGCCATGCCCAACACACCCGCCCCATCGAGAGACCCCGCCGCCGGGCAGCCCGCAAGGCCGCTGGATCTCCGCCAACGGCAATGTGGAGGTGGAGATCGCCCATTGCGGGCCCGCCTGGTGCGGCACCATCACCCGCGTGCTGGGCACGCAGTCCATGAGCCGCCCCGGCGAGGTGATGACGCCAGTGGACACGCGCCCCGCCCTGGTCATGACCATCCTCAAGGATTTCATGCCCGATGGCGACGGCACGAAGGGCAGCGCCCCCTCGGGCTGGCAGGGCCACATCTACAACCGCGAGAACGGCAAGACCTACCGCGGCCTGGTGCTGCGGCCCTATGTCGGGCTGCCGCTGTTCGGCCGCACGCAGGTGTGGCGTCGCGCCGATGCGGCCGCCACCGCGCGGCCTGCGGCCCAAGCTTTCACGCCGCAAGGAGCGCAGTGATGAGCCTCGACCTCGCACAGACCGCGCTGGCCGCTGGCGCCGGCCTGGCCACCGTGGCCAGCCCCTGCGTGCTGCCGCTGCTGCCGGCCATGCTGGGTGTCTCGGTGCAGGGTGGGCGCCTGCGGCCCATCGCCATCGTGCTGGGCTTCGTGGGCGTGGTGCTGCTCTTCGGCGCCTCGGCCCAGGCGCTGGGCCTGTCGGCGCAAGGCCTGCGCCACGTGGCCGCCACCACCTTGCTGCTGACCGGCCTGCTGATGCTGTGGCCCGGTCTGACGGATCGCCTGATGGCCGGGCTGTCACGTCCGCTGGGGGCGCTGGCCTGTGAGGCGCACCGCCTGGGCACCTTCGACCGAGGCGGCGCGGCCGGCGGCCTGCTGCTGGGGGCAACACTCGGCGCCCTGTGGACGCCCTGCGCCGGCCCGGTGCTGGCGTCCATCCTGGCCCTGGCGGTCGGGGCCGGCTCGCCCGCGCAGGCCGCGCCCCTGCTGATGGCCTATGCCCTCGGCGCGGGCCTGCCCATGCTGCTGCTGGCCCACGGCGGCCACTGGGCGCTGACGCGCCTGGGCCTGCTGGCACGCCATGCCGGGCGCCTGCGCCAGGCCTTCGGAGCGATGGTGCTGGCCACCGCCGTGGCCATGCTGGCCCAGGTGGACACGCAGGCCATGGCCTGGCTCGCACGCACCGTGTCCAGCGCCGCCAGCTCGGCCAGCGACGTGCTGCTGCCTTCGGCCCAGGCGGCGCCGGTGGACATCGGCGAGCAGGCGCCCGAGTTTGCCGGGCTGGGGCCGTGGATCAACAGCCCGCCCTTGAGCATGGCCTCGCTCAAGGGCAAGGTGGTGCTGGTGGATTTCTGGACCTACGCCTGCGTGAACTGCATCCGCACGCTGCCGCACCTGCAGCAATTGCAGGCGCGCTATGCCGCGCGGGGCCTGATCATCGTGGGGGTGCACTCGCCGGAGTTCCCCTTCGAGCGGGACACGGCCAATGTGCGTGCCGCCGTCAAGCGCCATGGCCTGACGTACGCCGTGGCGCAGGACAACGGTTTTGCCACCTGGACGGCCTGGCGCAACCTCTACTGGCCTGCGCAGTACCTGGTGGGGCCGGATGGCCGCGTGGTGTTGCGGCATTTCGGCGAAGGGGGTGAAGCGGCCCTCGATGCGGCCATCAAGCGCCTGCTGCCGCGATGAACAGGCCGCACGCGCGGCCTGTCGGGCTCGACATGGATCAGCGTACAGGCGCCATCCAGAGCGTCAGCAGCACTTGCCAGCGGCACCGCCGTAGCGCGCCTCCAGCCGCTCGCGGAAGAAGGCCTCGTAGCTCATCGGCTCCTGATCCGGGTGCGTGCGCTCCATGTGGTTCAGGTAGTTGTCGTAGTCGGGCATGCCCACCATCAGGCGCAGGCTCTGCCCCAGGTAACGCCCCGCTTGCCCGAGCGAGCCCATCCAGCGTTTTGCACCGGATGGCTCGCCCGGGTCGGCCGGCGAGGTCGGCCGGCCGTGCGAGAAATGATCGTTGCCTTGCGCAGCCATCTCAGCCTCAGCCTCGGGCGCCCTGCAGGGCTTCGTCCGGCAGGCGGTGGTAAGGTGTCTCGCTGGAGGTGGCGCGATTCTGGGCGCGCGCCTGCAGGCAGGCCTTCACGCTGTAGACCAGCACCGTGAGCACCACGAACAGGAACAGCAGGCACAGGCCGGCGTCCAGGCGGTTGTTGAACACGATCTGCTCCATGGCGTGCTGCGTCTTGGCCGGGGCCAGCAGTTGGCCTTGGGCCAGGGCGTTCGCATAGCGGTCGGCATTGGCCAGGAAGCCCACCTTCACGTCGGACGAGAACACCTTGAGCCAGCCGGCCGTCAGCGTACAGGCCAGCAGCCAGATGGTCGGCAGGATGGCCACCCAAGCGAAGCGCTCGCGCTTCATCCTGAACAGCACCACGGTGCCCAGCATCAGCGCCACGGCAGCCAGCATCTGGTTGGCGATGCCGAACAGCGGCCACAGCGTGTTGATGCCGCCCAGCGGATCGACCACGCCCTGGTACAGGAAGTAGCCCCAGGTGGCCACGCACAGGCCAGTGGCCAGCAGGTTGGCGGGCAGGCTCTCGGTGCGCTTGAGGGCGGGCACAAAGGTGCCCAGCAGATCCTGCAGCATGAAACGGCCGGCCCGCGTGCCCGCATCCACCGCGGTCAGGATGAACAGCGCCTCGAACAGGATGGCGAAGTGGTACCAGAAGGCCATCATGCCGTCGCCGCTGATCACCTCGTGAAGGATCTGCGCCATGCCCACGGCCAGGGTGGGGGCGCCGCCGGCACGGTTGAGGATGGTGTTCTCACCCACGTCCTTGGCGGTCTGGATCAGCACGTCGGGTGTGACCACGAAGCCCCAGGTCGACAGCGTGGCGGCCACGGCCTCGGGGGTGGTGCCCACCAGCGCCGGGGGGCTGTTCATCGCAAAGTACACGCCAGGGTTGATGACCGAGGCGGCCACCAGTGCCATCACGGCCACGAAGGATTCGGCCAGCATGCCGCCGTAGCCGATGAAGCGGGCGTGCGTCTCGTTCTCCAGCATCTTGGGCGTGGTGCCCGACGAGATCAGCGCGTGGAAGCCCGACACCGCGCCACAGGCGATGGTGATGAACAGGAAGGGGAACAGGCTGCCCGACCACACCGGGCCGTTGCCCTGTGCGAACTGCGTGATGGCCGGCATCTTCATCTCGGGCGCCACGATCAGGATGCCCACGGCCAGCGCGATGATGGTGCCGATCTTCAGGAAGGTCGACAGGTAATCACGCGGGGCCAGCAGCAGCCACACGGGCAGCGTGGCGGCCACGAAGCCGTAACCGATCAGCATCCAGGTCAGCGCCTTGCCATCGAAGGTGAAGGCGGCGTTCCAGACCGGGTTGTCATGCACCCACTGGCCACCCACGATGGCCAGCATCAGCAGCACGAAGCCGATGATGGACACCTCGCCGATGCGGCCCGGGCGCAGGTAGCGCACATACAGGCCCATGAAAAGCGCCACAGGGATGGTGGCGGCCACCGTGAAGGTACCCCAGGGCGAGTGCGCCAGGGCCTTGACCACGATCAGCGCCAGCACCGCCAGGATGATGATCATGATCATGAAAGCACCGAACAGCGCCACCAGGCCGGGCACCGTGCCCATCTCCTGCTTGACCAGATCGCCCAGCGAGCGGCCGTCGCGCCGGCTGGAGATGAACAGAACGATGAAGTCCTGCACCGCCCCCGCGAAGACCACGCCGGCCAGCAGCCACAGCAGGCCGGGCAGGTAGCCCATCTGCGCGGCCAGCACCGGGCCCACCAGCGGGCCTGCGCCCGCGATGGCCGCGAAGTGGTGGCCGTACAGCACGTACTTGTTGGTGGGCACGTAGTCGAGCCCATCGTTGTGCGCCCAGGCCGGCGTGCGGCGCGTGGGGTCCAGCTGCAGCACGCGCGTGGCGATGTACAGGCTGTAGTAGCGGTAGGCGATCAGGTAGACGCACAGCGCGGCCACCACCACCCACAAGGCGCTGATGGCTTCGCCGCGGCCCAGCGCCACGGTGGCCAGGGCAAAGGCGCCCAGGATGGATATCAGCAGCCACACGGCGTGGCGCTTCAAGTTGTCGAGCATGGTCTTGTCTCCTCAGGGCCGGCCATGCGGCACGTGCCGCTGGCCTTGGGGGCTGCGGCAGTCTCGCCCATGCAGCCGTGCGGCGCATCCGTCGTGCTGCGCAGGGGCTGCGCGTGGGAGCACGTACTCGATAACCCTAGGTCCGCAGGGCAGACTCAGTCGCGCGTGCGCTCCACGGCCACCTTGATCAGCTCGGCCTGCCCTTCGATGCCCAGCTTGCGCTTGATGCTCTGGCGGTGCGTTTCCACGGTGCGCACGCTCACGTCCAGATCACGCGCGATCTGCTTGCTGCTCTGGCCCTGCCCCAGGGCCTTGAGTATCTCGGCCTCGCGCGGGGTCAGCACCGGCTTGGGATCGGGCCGGCTGAACAGGCGCCCGGACACGGCCGCGCTCAGGTAGGTGCCGCCGGCCGCCACCGTGTCGATGGCGCTGACGATGTCGCTGGCCGGCGCATCCTTGAGCACGTAGCCGCGGGCGCCGGCCTGCAGCGCGCGGTGCACATACTCGGGGTTGTCGTACATGCTCAGGATCAGGATGCGCAGCTCCGGGTAGTGCTCCAGCAGCGCGGCCGTCAGGTCGATGCCGTTGGTGTCCTTCATGCCCACGTCCATCAGGACCAGGTTGGGCGTGGTCTCGGGCGGGCAGCGCTCCATCCAGTCCCAAGCCTCGCCGGCACTGCCCGCCTCGCCGACGGAGGCGATGGACGGCAGCATTCCCAAGCGCAGGCGCAGCCCGTCGCGCACCAGCGGGTGGTCGTCGACGATGAGCAGGTGGATGGAGGCGGGATCGGTCATGTCAGGTGTCCAGGCTGCGGGCGGTGGCATTGTCCAGCACGCGCGCCACGGGTACCGACGAGGCCTGCATGGCTTCATCGAGCGCCCAGCGCTGCAGGGCATGGCGCGGCACACTGGCCATGACCAGGGTGCCGTGCAGCGCATCATCTGCGCTCATGGGGGCGGCCTTGGAGGGCTGGTCCGCGTGCACCTCCAGCCGCCCACCGATGGCGGCCAGGCGCTCACGCATGTTGCGCAGCCCGATGCCCGCGGTCGGGTGTGCGCTGATACGGTCCACGTCGAAGCCACGGCCATCGTCGTTGATGCGCAGCTCGATGTGGTCCGGCTCGAAGGCCAGGCTCAGGTCCACCGTGGTGGCCCGGGCGTGCTTGGCCACGTTGGTCAGGGCCTCCTGCGCCACGCGGAACAAAACGGTCTTGACTTCATCAGGCAGTTCGGTCTCGGGGCCTTCGGTGTGCGCCTCGATGCGCAGGCCGGCGTGCTGCCCGAACTCCGAGGCCAGGTGCGCCAGCGCGGCCGGCAGGCCCAGGGTGTCGAGCAAGGCGGGGCGCAGGCTGTGCGACAGGTGGCGCACCTCGTGCAGGGCATCGTTGATGCGCTTGAGCGCCTGCGCCAGCGCATCCGGCGGCGTCTGGCCACGCCCTTCCAGCTCCACCACGGCCGATTCGATCAGCAGCTTGCCGGCGACCAGGGTCTGGCTGGTGCCATCGTGCAGTTCACGGGCCAGGTGGGCGCGCTCATCTTCCTGCGACTGCACCACCTGCCGCGCCATCAGGCGCAGCTTGGCATCGGCCTGGCGGTGCTCGCGCAGGTTCAGCATCAGCCCGAATACGCTGATCGCCACGGTGCCCCCGGCGGCCAGCGCCATCAGCCAGCCCAGCGTGGTGCGGATGCTGTTGTTCATCTCCATGTCCAGTTCGGCCAGCGTGGCCTGGATGTCGTCCAGGTACAGGCCCGTGCCCACCATCCAGCCCCAGGGCGGCAGCAGCTCCACATAGCCCAGCTTGGGCGACATCTGCCCGCTGGAGGGCTTGCGCCACAGGTAGTTCTCGTAGCCGCCCCCCGCCTTGGCCTGGGCCAGCAGGTTGCGGATCGTGTAGCGGCCATGGGTGTCCTGCAGGTTCCACAGGTTCTTGCCGATCAGCTCCTGCTGGCGGGAGTGCATCAGCACCGTGCCGTGCTGGTCATAGACGAAGAAATAGCCATCGTGGCCATAGTTCAGCGCCTCCAGGGCCGCCAGCGCGCGGCGCTGCAGTTCGGCCTCTTCCTGCGGGGTGCGCTGCGCGGGTGCGGAGGCCGTGAGCGGCTGCAGCATGCCGATGGCCAGATCCACGTAGTTCTTGAGCTCGGTGCGCCGGGCGTTCATGTAGGCCTCGCGCACCAGCGACTGCGTTTGGCGCGCCAGGGTGCGCTGCTGGTCGAGCACCGACACGCCGATGGCCAGCAGGCTCAGCAGCAGCGGCAGCGCGGCCAGCAGGACGATCTTCGCCTTGAGTTGCATGGACGACGAAAGGGGAAACGGACGGGGAAGCCGGCGGAACATTGCGCGGCATGCTACCGCAGCATGAAACAGCCCATGGTCCGAAAGGACAGGACGATCACATGCCTATGCGTGCCATAGAAATTCTTGGATTGCGGGCTGCGGGGCACGCTCCTAGACTTTGTCCGTCGTTGCCCATTGTCACCACAGGAGAACAAAATGTCGAACGAAGCCAAGTGCCCTTTCGGTCACGGCGCGCAACCAGCCCCCGCCCGCATCCGCAGCAACACCGACTGGTGGCCCAACCAGCTGGACCTGTCGATCCTGCACCAGCACTCCGCGCTCTCCAACCCCATGGAGCCCGGCTTTGACTACGCTGAGGCGTTCAAGACCCTGGACCTGGACGCCGTGGTCAAGGATCTGACCGCCCTGATGACGGATTCGCAAGCCTGGTGGCCCGCCGACTACGGCCACTACGGCCCCCTCTTCATCCGCATGGCCTGGCACTCGGCCGGCACCTACCGCCTGGCCGACGGCCGTGGCGGCGGCGGCTCGGGCACCCAGCGCTTCGCCCCGCTCAACAGCTGGCCCGACAACGGCAACCTGGACAAGGCCCGCCGCCTGCTGTGGCCCATCAAGCAGAAGTACGGCCGCAAGCTCTCCTGGGCCGACCTGATGATCCTGACCGGCAACGTCGCCCTCGAATCGATGGGCTTCAAGACCTTCGGCTTCGCCGGTGGCCGCCCCGATGTGTGGGAGCCCCCCACCGACATCGACTGGGGCCCCGAGGCCGAATGGCTGGCCACCAGCGACAAACCCAACAGCCGCTACTCCGGCAAGCGCGATCTGGCCAACCCGCTGGCCGCCGTGCAGATGGGCCTGATCTACGTGAACCCCGAAGGCCCGGACGGCAACCCCGACCCGGTGGCTTCGGGCCAAGACGTGCGCGACACCTTCGCCCGCATGGCCATGAACGACGAAGAGACCGTGGCCCTGGTGGCCGGCGGCCACACCTTCGGCAAGGCCCACGGCGCGGGCGATCCCAGCCTGGTCGGCGCCGAGCCCGAAGGTGCCCTGGTCGAAGACATGGGCCTGGGCTGGATCAACAAGTTCGGCGGAGGCCATGGCGTGCACACCACCACCAGTGGCATCGAAGGCGCGTGGAAGCCCAACCCCACCACCTGGGACAACGGCTACTTCGACACCCTGTTCGGCTACGAATGGGAGCTGACCAAGAGCCCGGCCGGCGCCCACCAGTGGCGCGCCAAGAACGTCAAGCCCGAGCACATGATCCCCGACGCGCACGACCCGTCGATCAAGCACGCGCCGATGATGACCACGGCCGACCTGTCGCTGCGCTTCGATCCCATCTACGAGAAGATCTCGCGCCGCTTCCACCAGAACCCGGCCGAGTTCGCCGATGCTTTCGCTCGTGCGTGGTTCAAGCTGACGCACCGCGACATGGGCCCGCGTGAGCGCTACCTGGGCAAGCTGGTGCCCAGCGAAGTACTGATCTGGCAAGACCCGGTGCCCGCCGTGGACCACCCTCTGGTCAATGACGCCGACGTGGCCGCGCTCAAGGCCCAGGTGCTGGCCTCGGGCCTGAGCATCCGCCAACTGGTGGGCACGGCCTGGGCCTCGGCCTCCACCTTCCGGGGTGGCGACAAGCGCGGCGGCGCCAACGGTGCACGCATCGCCCTGGCCCCGCAGAAGGACTGGGACGTGAACCAGCCGGCCGAACTGGCTCAGGTACTGAGCAAGCTCGAGGCTGTGCGCAAGGCCTTCAACGATGCACAGAGCGGCAGCAAGAAGATCTCGCTGGCCGACCTGATCGTGCTGGCGGGCAATGCCGGCGTCGAAGCCGCGGCCAAGGCCGCCGGCCAGGACGTGACCGTGCCCTTCCACCCCGGCCGCACGGATGCCACGCAGGCGCAGACCGATGTAGCGTCTTTCGAGGTGATGGAGCCCAAGGCCGATGGATTCCGCAGCTACGTGCGCCAGGGCTTCAAGGGTGCCGTGGGCGAGCGCCTGGTCGACAAGGCCCAACTGCTGACCCTGAGCGCACCGGAGATGACGGTGCTGGTGGGCGGCCTGCGCGTGCTGGACACCAACACCGGCCACACGAAGCACGGCGTGCTCACGCAACGCCCAGGCACGCTCAGCAACGACTTCTTCGTGAACCTGCTGGACATGAACACCGTGTGGAAGCGCACCGATGCCGACGAGAACGTGCTGGAAGGCCGTGACCGCGGCACTGGCGCGCCCAAGTGGACGGCCACCGTGGCCGACCTGGTGTTCGGCTCCAACTCGCAACTGCGGGCACTGGCCGAGGTGTATGCCTCCAGCGATGCGCAGGGCGTGTTCGTCCAGGACTTCGTGAAGGCCTGGACCAAGGTGATGGAACTGGATCGCTTCGATCTGGCCTGATCGGCACCCAGGCGTTGAGCCAAGGCGGTTGATGTCTAATGGGCGCGTCCTGACAAGCATGGCGCGCACCAGCAGGCATGAACCGCCTTTCTCGCTTCTTCCTTTTCCGTTTGTTCCTTTTGCTGATGGCCTTGCCTGGCCTGGCCTTGGCACAGGCCATTGACGAGCGCAGCACCGTGCTGTTCGAACAATGGCGATCCGGCCAGCCCGCACAGGTTCAGGCCTTCGAGGCGTTTCTGGCCCAGGAGCAACTGGCCGGCATCATCCCCCTGCGCCAGTTGCTGCGCACCGCCAGTGATTGGCAGCGTTGCGGCGCCGTGCCTTTCGAGGTACCGCCGCGCAGCAACTGGCCTGATGTGCGCTTGACCTTGAAGCTGGTGGCCGAACTCCAGCGGCGCCAACTTCTGCCAGCCTTCGAAGTGCACTCCGCCTACCGCAACCCGGCCTTGAATAACTGCGCACATGGTGCCGCCCAAAGCGCCCACAAGACGCACTTCGCGCTGGACATCACCACGGCGGAGGATCAATCCCGCTGGATCGCCGGCCTGTGCCGCTTCTGGCAAGACGAAGGGCAAGCCTGGAACATGGGCATGAGCCGCTATGCCTCCGGGCGCATCCACATCGACACCAAGCGCTACCGGACCTGGGGAAACATCGGCAAGACGCCCTTGTGCGCCCAGTAGTCGGACCAAGCAGTCGGACCATATTGCAGAACAAGGCCGATGCCGGTGAGATTGAACGCCGCCGTGGCTTGGGTTGAGCCCTCTTCTCCCTCTGCCTGGAAGCCCTAGAACGAGGGAGAACAAGCCAGGAAGGCAGAAAAACAAGGGATGGGCTCAGGCCCTGGATCGGCGTAGCCTTGCTCACAAGCCACTTGGGAGGAGCACGGCGATGCGGATCTCTGGAACACCTGCAGTGCTGGCCCCATGGCTTCTCGCCCTGACCGTTGCCAGCAACGCGATGGCGACAACGACCGGAGCCACCGCATCCGCGTTCGTGAGTGGCCACACCTTGAGCCAGTCTGACACCCAGGACAAACAGGGGGCGCAGGCTGGCATTGAAAGGCTTGTTCCAGGAGGCGCCACGATCAGGGCCCAGGCCTCCAGCACCCCTGGCACACTGCAGGCAGCAGGCTTTGCAGCCAGCGATGGATTGGCGGGAGGCTTCCAGGGCAACGCGACGGCATCCTGGTCGGACAGCTTCGTGATCTCCGCGCCAAGCCATGAGGCCTTTCAGACAGGCACCTTCAGCGGATCCGCCAGCGTGAGTGGCCGCCTGCTGACCAAGATCCTCGGGCGAGCCTATTCAGACGCCCAGATTGATGCCACGGTCGATCCGGCGTCTGTCAAGGTAGTTGACGCGTCGAGCTTTAAATTGCTTATGCCGCTCGGCGCTCCTTGTCTCGTTGGTTGAGATAGACCTGCTCTGGTTCTCCCCAGCGCCTGATGCCTCGACTCCAGCG
>NZ_JBASTH010000021.1:0-5745 GCF_049274795.1 Aquabacterium sp. | reverse complement strand
CTGTGGGGCCGCCCGCGCGACGAGGCCCTGGGCGCCCGCGTGGCCTGGCGCCACCCCGAGGTGGTCGATCAGGCCCTGGCCGAAGGTCGGGGCCTGCTGCTGCTCACGCCGCACCTGGGCTGCTTCGAGGTCACCGCGCAGGCCTACGCCGAACGGTGCGGCGCCAGCAAGCCCATCACCGCGCTGTACCGTCCCGCCAAGCAGGCCTGGCTGGCCGAGCTGATGGTCAATGCCCGCAACCGGCCTGGCATGCAGGCCAGTCCGGCCACCTTGTCTGGCGTGCGCCAGATGCTGCGCGCGCTCAAGAAGGGCGAGACCGTGGGCCTGTTGCCCGACCAGGTACCGCCCGAGGGCATGGGTGCCTGGGCGCCCTTCTTCGGCCGCCCGGCCTACACGATGACGATGGCCGCCAAACTGGTGGCGCAGACCGGCTGCGCCGTCGTGCTGCTGCGCGGCGAGCGCCTGGGCTGGCGCCGGCGCCACCGGCTGGGCATCGACTACATCGTGCACGCCGAACGGGTATCCACTGAGGTGGAGTCGCTGCTGGCTGCGGGCGGCGATCCGGCACAATCCAGCGCTGCGATCAACCGCCTGATGGAACATATGATCATGCAGTGCCCCGAGCAGTACCTGTGGGGCTACAACCGGTACAAGGGCCCGCGCGCCGAGATCCTGACGTCAGCCAACGCCAAGGGATCGCCCGCACCATGAAGGGCCCCGCGATGATCAAGGATGCACTGATCCGCCTGGCCCTGGGCATCCTGTGGCTGCTGCAGTGGCTGCCGCTGCCTCTCCTGGCCGCGCTGGGCACGGGCCTGGGCCGCCTGCTCTACCGCCTGGCGGGTTCGCGCCGCCGCATCGCGCTGCGCAACCTGGAGTTGTGCTTCCCCGACATGCCGCTGGCCGAGCGCCAGGCCGTGGTGCGCGAACACTTCGGCTGGCTGCTGCGCAGCCTGCTGGAGCGCGCCATGTTCTGGTACGGCCCGCCCGCCCGCCTCAAGCGCCTGATCCAGGTCGAGGGCGACATCGGCCTGGCTGAGCGCGAGTTCCAGGCCACCGGCCGATCCACCATGTGGCTGTGCCCGCACTTCGTGGGGCTCGATGTGGCCGGCGCCGCCATCCTGCTGTGCCAGCCGCGCCCCGGCGCCTCCATCTACCAGGCGCAGAGTAATGCCGTGATCGATGCGGCCATGAAGCGCGGCCGCCTGCGCTTCGGCGATGTGGAGATTTTCCCGCGCCAGGATTCGGTCAAGCCCATGCTGCGCGCCATCAAGGCCGGGCGCGGCTTCTTCAACCTGCCGGACATGGATTTCGGCATGCAGGACGCCGCCTTCGTGCCCTTCTTCGGCGTGCAGGCGGCCACGCTGCTGGCGCCCTCGCGCATGGCCCGCATGCTGAACATGGTGGTGCAGCCAGTGATCGCCGAGCTGCTGCCCGGCGGCCAGGGCTACAAGGTGCACTTCCTGCCCGCGCTGGAGAACTTCCCCACCTTGGATGCCGTGGCCGACACCGCCCGGCTGAACGCCTTCATCGAGGATCAGATCCGCCTGCGCCTGCCGCAGTACCTGTGGGTGCACAAGCGCTTCAAGACGCGCCCACCCGGCGAGCCAAGCGTGTATTAACACCGCTGCGCCGCGCCCTGCCGCCTGATCACCGGGCAAACCCTGCCCGAACGCGCCCCTCCCGCCCCTCAAACCGACCCGTGCACCTGCCGATACCAAGGCAGTAGAGGTCCGCCACGCGCTACCCCGAGCGCCGACACGACCCCTCTGGCATGGCATAGAGATTGAGGAGCACACGAACATGATGAGCACATGGATCACCTGGTTGCGCGGGTTTTCGATCCGATCGCGCCTGCTGGCCTGCATGGCCTTGGTGGTGGCCATCGGCACGCTGGTCGGCACCGGCACCAGCTGGCAGCTGCTGCAGCTGCAGGGCAACCTGGACGACTTCGCCGAGCGCGAGTTCGCCGGCACCCAGCACGTGGGTGAGATCACGCGCCTGCTGGGCTTGGTGCGCAGCCACGAGCAGGCCGCCATCATCAACACCGGTGATTCGGTGACCACGGCCGAGCATTTCAAACACTGGAAGGACAACCTGGCCAAGGCCCAGGCCACGCTGGCCAAGATCGGCCAGGTGATGCCCGACCCCAAGGTAGGTGAAGAGGTCAAGGCCATCGGCGCCCACCTCAAGGCCTACAGCGACAGCCTCCTGCCCACGCTGGAGCTGATCAACGCCTCGGCTGTCAGCTCCTCGGCAGAAGCCTTCCAGTCCAGCGCCCCGGCACGCGCCGAGGCCGATGCCATGGACGCCGTGATGGCCAAGCTCATCGCCGACGTGGAGGCCAACGCCCAGGCCCGCCGCGACCAGACCAGCCGCACCGTGCACCAGTCCATCATCGCCCTGTGGGTGATGCTGCTGGCGCCGGGCCTCGTCTTCCTGCCGCTGATGGGGCTGAGCATCGCCTCGATCACCATCCCGCTCAAGCGCGCCGAGAGCATCACCCAGGCCATCGCCCATGGCGACCTGACCTACGACATCAGCCCCAAGGGCAAGGATGAGATCGCCCGCGTGATGCTGTCGATGCAGACCATGCAGCAGGGCCTGCGCGCCATGGTGGCCGCCGTGCGCGAATCCTCCGAATCCATGCTCACGGCCAGCACCGAGATCGCCGTGGGCAACCAGGATCTGTCCAGCCGCACCGAGCACACCGCCTCCAGCCTGCAGCAGACCGCCTCGTCCATGAGCGAGCTGAGCGACACGGTGGACAAATCCGCCCTGTCCGCAACCGAGGCCAACCGCCTGGCCGGCACCGCCAGCCACCGCGCCGTGCATGGCGGCGAGGTCGTGGGCAGCGTGGTGCAGCAGATGGACGAGATCAGCGCCGCCTCGCGCCAGATCGCCGACATCATCAGCGTGATCGACGGCATCGCCTTCCAAACCAACATCCTGGCGCTGAACGCCGCCGTGGAAGCCGCCCGCGCCGGTGAACAGGGCCGCGGCTTCGCGGTGGTGGCCGGCGAGGTGCGCTCGCTGGCCCAGCGCAGTGCCGAGGCCGCCAAGGAGATCAAGACCCTGATCGGCCAGTCGGTCGACCGTGTCGAGGTGGGCGCCAAGCGCGTCAAGGACGCCGGCTCCGTGATGCAGGAAATCGTGCACGCCATCCAGAGCGTGACGGTGGCCATGGGCGAAATCGCCGACACCACGCGCCAGCAGGCCCAGGGCATCTCGCAAGTGACGACCTCCGTCAACGACCTGGACCAGATGACGCAGCAAAACGCCGCGCTGGTGGAGCAATCCGCCGCCGCCGCCGACAGCCTGCGCCAGCAGGCCCAGGGCCTGTCGCAGACCGTGTCGCGCTTCAAGCTGCAGGGCGCACCGGCGCTGGCCTGAACGGTATGCGTTTCCTACGTGGCAACACTGAGAAGACAAAACCCGGGCCTTGCCTCACAATGATTTGAAACAATCGGTCGGCCGCGGGGAGGGAGGCGCTTGGCGCCAAGTGCGGCACGGTCCGTGTACCGAACAACACAAAAAGAAAAGCGACGACAAGGGATGGGCACATTGAAACGCCTGACGGATCTGGCCGCACAGTTGGGGCACCTCTACCGCGAGGGCCGCAGCATCGGCGTGGACTTCGACACCATTGCCGACCACCTGTCGGTGCACGTGGCCGTCAAGGGCCCCGACCTGCGCTACCGCTACGTGAACCTGCCCGGCCAGGTGCACCGCCTGCTGCCCACCGGGCTCAGCGGCCAGGTCACCGATGCCGACCTGCTGGGCGCCGAAGCCGGCCAGCGCCTGCGCGAGGAAGACCGCCAGGCCCTGGGCAGTGCCGGCCCCATCGTGATCTGGTCCGAGCCCACCGCCGGCGCGCAGGGCGCCGAAAGTATCCCGCAGGTCAAGCTTGGCCTGCGCGGCCCGCGTGGCGAGGTGCTGGGCGTGCTGGATGTGGCCCCGGCCGACACCCCCGGCACCGAGGCCGGCCTGGAAGTGCGGCGCATGAACGAAGCGCTGGACCTCATCGCCGACATCCTGGGCCTGCTCATGCGCTGCGACGACGAGGCCTCGCTGCTCGAACGCCTGTGCAGCACCCTGGTGGTGCGCGGCGGCTACCTGGCCGCGGCCGTGGTGCCCATCGAGGCCGACCGCCGCCAGGCCGGCGTGCCCCTGAGCCTGGCCGGTGACCGCGACGAACTGGCCCTGCCCGGCCCCTTCCGCCTGGACGACCCGGTGTGGGAAAGCCACCCCGTGGCCCGCGCCGCCGAGGCAGGCGTCTGCATCGTGCACAAGCAGCATGGCGCCGACGACCCCGCCCCCTGGCGCAAGGCCCGCCCCACGCTCAACGCCCAGGCCCTGATCGCCCTGCCCCTGCGCGCCGACGACGATGTCCCGGCCGTGCTGCTGATGGCCTGCGACGGGGTGGACCGCGTGGCGCCTTCGCGCGTGGTGCTGCTGCAGCGCATGGCCGACGAACTCTCGCTGGGCATCGAGCTGCTGCGCTCGCGCCAGCGCCTGGCCTCCGAGCGCCGCCAGCGCGAGATCCACCTGCGCCAGCAACTGCTCACCTCGCAACGCCTGAGCCTGGCCACCGAATCCGGCGAGGTCGGCATCTGGGAATGGGATCTGGCGCGCGGCATCATCTCGATGGACGAGCGCAGCGTGACCCAGCACGGCCTGCCCTCGCACACCCACACCCTGCCCGCCGCCACCCTGCAGGGCTGGGTGCACCCCGAAGACGCCTCCGCGGTCGACCAGGCCATCGTCGGCGTGATCACGCTGGGCCAACCCGCCGACATCACCTTCCGCACGACCCCGCCCGATGGCCGCCAGCGCCGCCTGCGCCTGCACATGTCCCCGCTGCGCGACGACAAGAACACCGGCACCATCGTCGGCCTGCTCGGCGCCACGCAGGATGTGAGCGACCTGGCCCAGAACACCCGCCGCCTGCACGACCTGGACGCCAAGCTGCACCTGGCCACGCAGGCCACCGGCCTGGGCCTGTGGGAGCTCGACCTTGACGAGCAGACCCTGCTGCTGGACAACCGCAGCGCCCAGATCCACGGCCTGGAGCCCACGCAGGGCAGCCTCACCCTCACGGCCTGGCTGGGCTGGATCCACCCCGGCCAGCGTCAGGAGATGGCCGCCCGCCTGCAGGCCAGCCAGGCCCAGCCCATGGTGGGCCAACTCGAATGCGCCATCACCCCGCCGGATGGCCGCCTGCGCCGCGTGCTGATCAACTGGGCCAGCCAGGCCGACGCCACCGGCCGTGTCACCCAACTGGTGGGCACCCAGGTGGACGTGACCGAGCGCCGCCGCGACGAGGCCCGCATGGCCCAGACCCACCAGCGCCTGGCCCTGATGGCCGGCGCCACCGGCGTGGGCCACTGGCGCTACGACCTGCGCGAAGGCTTCACGTTTGATGACGCCATGTACCGCCTGCTGGGCGCCACCGTGCAGCCCTACCCGGCGGCCGCCTGGCTGATGGAGATGTGCCTGCCCGCCAGCCAGCGCGAAGCGCTCGAACTGGCGCTGATCACGGCCGATGACCAACTGGAGGTGTCCCTGCAATGGCAGGGCCTGGACGGCCTGTGTCGCCACGTGGTGTGGATGGGCACGGTGGACCGCGACGCCCGCCGCACCGTGATCCGCGGCGAAGGCCTGTGCATCGACATCACCGTGCAGCACAAGGCCGAGGCCGCCCGCCACGGGCTGCAGGTTCCGCCGCCGGCGCGGCCCCTCGTC
>NZ_JBASTH010000020.1:0-10263 GCF_049274795.1 Aquabacterium sp. | reverse complement strand
GCCTGCGCGTGTGCGGCCTGGGCCATGCCCGCGTGCGGCTGGCCCTGGGGCAGCACACCGCCGACGAAGGCCCGCAAGGCGGCGTCCTGCGGGGGCACGCCCAGCGCGGTGGCCAGGGCGGCCAAGGCGTGGCCGCGCGCGTCGACACCCTGGCCATGGGGCGGGCCCATCAGTTCTTCGAGCAGATCCGGGGCCTCCAGCGCGCGCAGCCAGAACAGTGCGCCGGCCCATTGGGTGGGCTGCCAGAGTTCGCTGTCAGGCAAGGCGGGCGCAGGCGGCAGATCGGTGTCGTCCGTTACGGCGTGGTCTGAGATCGCATGCACGACGTCGATCGGCGCGGCTTCAGGCTGCGGGGCAGCCTCGCGGGCCGATGAGGTGTCGATGGACGGTGCGGCAGCCGAATCCTCATCACGCTCACGCCGCAAGGCAGGCGGTGCTGCCACACCCGTGCCCCAGACCACACGCCACGCGGCATCCAGGCGTTGGCGCAGCAGGCCGATGCTGCTGCCCTGGTCGGGCCAGGCGACAGCGGCCATAAGAACAGCCAGCACCTCGCCGTGCGAAGCCGCCAGCCAGGGCCGCGCCGCCAGCCAAACGGACAAGACCTGCGCATCGGTGTTGAGCGCAGGCCTGGCCACATCCCCATGAGGCGTGGCAGACACCTGCCCACCCGCACGCTGGAGCGCCGGACCGCCGCGCCATTGCAACACCGCATAGCCCCGGCTTGTGATGCATGTACCTAGCCAGCCCTGCCATTCGCTGACAGGCACGGCGCGCAGCAAGGCCGTGAGCGCACCGGTGGAGGGTTCGGCCGCCACCCATTGGCGCAGCAACGGCCATACCCAGCCGGGCTGCGAACGCAGGTGCGCCAAGCCTTGCGCGAGGGCGCGCTGCGGGCTCATCTCGGTGCCATCGAGCCAGCCCATACGGCGCCAGGCCCATTGACGATGCGTCTCGCCCAGGGCGCTGCGGTAGATCAGGTCGGACAGGCCCTGACGGCGGCCCCGGTAGCGCACCAGGTCCGGATGCTCGGGGTGGGTCATCAACTCGCGCACGGCGTTCTGCAGGGCCTGGGTCCAGTCCTGGCCGGCCTCGGCACGCGGACCGTCGGGGCGCCAGTGCATGGCCACGTCCAGGTGACGTATCAACAGCCATTCCTCGGGGTCGGTCACGTCCACGCCCAGGTCGGGCATACCGGCCTCCTGCACAGTTTCGCGCCAGCGGCGCAGGTCTTGTTCCGACAGCGGGTGGGCGCTGTGCAGGGTGCCGCGCAGCCGGGGGATGCGCAGATCGTCACTGCTCATAGGGAAGCCCTCCGCGCAATGCGCTCCGGGATTCGCGCTTGGGAGCGGCCCGGCGCGCTCATGGCCGACCTCCCAGCACGAAGCCCTCGCCCAGCGCGGCCGGGCCGACCACGGCGGGCTTGAAACCACCTGAGGCCCCCACCACCGTGCCCAGGCCCACCTGCGATCCCAATCCCACGCGGATGCCACTGCGCGCCGTGCACAGCTCGAAGGCCGTGTGCGCGGGCTTGTGCACCTCGATCAGGCGGCGCACGCAGGCCAACTGCGCATCACTGAGCGCGGCCACCACCGTCACGGTGAAGCGGTGCGCGTAGCTGTCGAAATCCACCGGGCCCGCATCGGCCATCGGCTTGGATTCGGGCTCACCGATCAGGCCACCGACGCGGAAACCCACGCCCAGCACGGCCTGTGACTGGTTGACATCAGGGTTGCCGGGCACACCACCACCGCGCAGGCGGAAGTGTTCGAGGATGATGGCCTCGGCGCCGTCGGTCAGGAGCTCGATCATGCGGCGCAGGCTGGCCACGGTGCCGCGCGTGCGGAACAGCGGCGCGGCCTCGCGCACCATGGCGCGCTGCACGGCCTCGGGCCAGCACGGGTCCATCGCCAGGCCGATGAAGGAGGCCAGCCAGGGCAAGGCTTCGCCCGGTGCGACGCGGCCGTCCAGCAGGCGGTGGCGCTGGCTGGAGACGCCATCCCACTCGTCCAGCATGGCCGCCATCGGCATCAGGAAGCGGTAGAGAAAATCGCGCGCGGCGGGTTCGCGCCACAAGGTGCGTGGCAGTTGGCGCAGCAGGGTGTGGCCGGGGTAATCGACGCGGGCGCTGCGCAGGCGCGGGCTCTTGCCGCGCGTGCCGGTCAGCTCGAACACCAGCCACAGGAAGCGGCCGGGCGCTGCAAGCACGGGCGCCTCGTACAGCGCGAAGCCCTCGGCCACGGCGCGGGTGAGCGGGCGCTGCGAGTCGTCACGGTACAGGCGTGCGGGCTCGCCCGCCTGCTGCAGCCAGGTGTAGCTGGATGGCAGCGGCGTCTCCCCGGGCAGGGCGATGTCGCTGAGCGGCTGGCCAGCGGGTGGCGTGCGCGGCCAGGGGTCGTCGTGGTCGATGTCGTCGCGGGTGAAGGTCCACAGGCGCAGTTGCGTGCCGGGCGGCAGGCAGGCTTCGATCAGCACGCGGCCCCAGGTGGTCTGGTCCTGGCCGCTGTCCAGGGCGTGGCCCATCAGCACGCCGCGCGGCTTGTAGTGGGCACGGGCCGGCGCGGCGTGGCGCAGGCCCTGGGCCGTCCAGTAGGCCACGCGGCCATCGGGTGCGAAGGCGATGCCCGCACCATCGTAGAAAGGCGCGCTCAGGCCCGGCAGCAGGGCCGGCTGCTTGCCCAGCCAGCGCAGGCGCACGAACTCGTCGCCCGGGCGCATGGCCAGCACCAGCAGGGTGCCGAACTCGGCGTCGTCTTCGCCGGCCAGCACGTCGCGGGCGTCGGGCACCGCGTAGGGCTTGGGGTCGTCCAGGTGCAGCGCGTACAGGCGCGCATTGGCCGTGCCGGGCGCGGCCAGCACCCAGGCCAGGCGGCGGCCGTCCACACCGCGTGCCACGCTCAAGCGTGCGGCACCGGCGATCACGGGCCAGGGCAGGCGGCGGGGCTCGTCGCACGGGGCGATCAGCCAGGTGCTGCCATCGGCCAGCAGCGCGAAGATGTCGCCGCCGCACGAGGCCAGGTCCAGCGGCACCTGGCCCATGTCGAGGCGGCGCGTGACCTCCTGCTTCCAGGTGTCGATCACCCAGATCGCGGGGCGGTCGGGGTCGGCCACGTAGAGCAGGTTGTCGCTGCCAGCGGCCAGGGCCTCGGGGCGCAGCGGCAGGTCGGCGCCGGGCAAGGGTTGGCCGTTGTCTTCTGTCTCGGGGCCAGTGACGGTGAAGGGGTGCGTGGCCACGTCGTGCACGCCGAGCTGCGTAGTCGCGCCCCACAGCACGTACTCGATCGCGGCTTGCGTGGGCAGCGCGTGGAACAGGCGGCAGTTGGCATCAAAGGCCAGGCCGGCCCAGGGTGCGGGCGTCGGCGCAGGGGCGCTGGACACGGGCGGCACGGCTGGCGCCAACGTGACGATGTCGTCGGCCAGCGTGGTGTCCATGAAGGCGCCCCGCAGCCAGTGCGCACGGCCACGCATCAGCAGGGTGCCGGTGTCGGGGGTGAGCCTCATCGCATGCGCCTCAGCACTCGTCGCGCAGCACCGGCACGGGCACCGGCTGTGTGCCCGGGGGCGGGCTGACGTTCTGGCCCGGCGCTGGCAAGGCCGTGGCCTCGTCCACCACGGTGACGGCGGCCAGGTGCGGCACCACCCACTCGGGCAGGGTCAGCACGTCAATGGATGACCACGTGGGCTGCGTGCCGTCGGGACTACCGGCGGGCGGCGGCACCTCGCGGTCCAGGCGCAGCGACTGCACGTAGGACACGCCCTCGACCTGCATGACCACGCCTTCCAGCTCGCGCGCCAGCACACGGCGGCCCAGCGGCCAGCCACGGCCTTCGGGGCCATGCGGTGGCAGTGGCGACAGGTACTGCTTGAGCAACGTGCCCACCCAATCACGCACGGCGTCCAGGCCATAGCCTTCCTGCACCTGCAGCGACACCGCCACGGCGATGCGCTGGTAGGTGGGCGGGATCACGTGCAGCTCGGTGGTGACCAGGCGCCATTGGTCCAGCCAGGCGCAGACCTGGCCAATCTCCAATGCATCGGGCAACGGCGCATCGGGGTGCACCGGGTCACGCTCGGGCCAGACGACCACGCTCACATTGCCCGGCTTGGCGCTCTTGCTGGGCGGGTAGAACAGCGGCAGGCATTCAGCGCGGCCCAGGCTGACGGTGGGCGTCTGCAGGGCCAGCTCGGCGAAATCGGTACGGGTGACCGCACGGCGGTTGCGGCGCAGCTCCGACGGGATGCGCTGCAGCGCCGCGTCCAGGCTTTCGCTGTCGACACCGCCTTGCGCGGGCAAGGGGTTGAGCACGGTGAGCGCGACCTGGCCCGGGCGCTTGAGCGGCGGCACGGGCACAGGGCCCTGCAGCACATCGCCCCATTTGGCGATGGCGCCCGAGGGCACATTGCCCGCCGCGCCACCGCCCCAACGGTAGCGGTTGACGCGCACGCGCTCGCCCAGTTGCGGGAAGCGTTCGCCGAAGCGCACGGTGCCCGCCTCGGCATCGAGCGTGAAGTGGCGGTCGTCGGCTGTGCTGGCGTCCAGCGTATCGGCCTGGGCCCAGTCGGTCCACACGCCGCTTTCCTCGACCTGCAAGCGCACCGGGTCGGCATCCTCGGCCAACACGGGCGCATAGGCCAGTTGGAAGACCTGGTCGGGCTGGCCGCTGCCCGAGCCCAGCAGTTCGGGCGCGGCGGTCACGCTCTGCACCAGGGCCAGCGGGTTCAGCGTGAGCAGCTGCACCGGGCCGATGCGGCTGCCATCGGCACGCCAGGCGCGCAGCCAGAACCACAGGCGGTCAGCTTGCTCGTCGTCCAATTCGGGCGGGTAGTCGCCGGTGCCGGCCAGGCCGGGTGGCGCCACGGGCATGCCCAGCGGTGCCAGATCGGAGGGCAGTTCCAACCGCACCACGCCCTGGCGCATGAAACCCTGCGAGGTATCGCCCGACACGCGCAGCGGCTGGTAATCGGGGCCGCCATCGCGCGAGGGCTTGGCCAGCGAGGCCTGCCACCACAGCGAGGGGCCGCTGCCATCGCCACAGGCACCGGCCTGGTCGATGTCCGGGAACCAGGCGGCGGGCGAGAAGCCCAGGCTCAACGGCAGGGGCTTGCCTTTCTCGCGCTGCAGATCCGCAGCAGGATCGGTGATCGCTTTGGGGTTCTTGAGCACGGCCACCCACACACAACCATCGACCGTGTCACTGAAATCCAGCGCGGGCGATTGACCGTCAGAGCCCAGCGTGAGGACTTCGTAAGGGGCCACGGCCTCCAGCGCGCCCTGGGCCTGCTGGTTCAGCGCGTCGATGCTGCCCTGCACCGAGGTCTTGAGTTCCGGATCCAGCCCCGCCATGAAGGCCTGCATCTGATCAGGCTGATCGCCCGCGACCAGACGCCGCCGCGCCACGGTGACGCAGTCGAGCGGCCACACGGTCGCGTCCTGCGTGACGGTGAAGACGGTCTTACCCGCCTTGAGCTGATCCCCCGCGTACACGACCACGCCATTGGGCACATCGCTGCTGGCACGCACAAGGGCCGTGGCCGGGCGGGCCCCGCGCAGGGGCAGGTCCAGCAGCTTGAGGAAGGCCAGCTGCGTGGCCTCGGGGATCTGGTTGAAGCGGAACTGCAGGCCCTCGCCCAGGTAGGCGAAGAGCTGCAGCAGCGTGATGCCGGGGTCGCTGTCCTGGTGGTCCGTCCACTGCGGGTTGTAGACCGGGATGCGGTTGCGCAGCTCGGTGAACAGGTCTTCGAAGCCACGGTCGTCGAGGATGGGGGTGATCAACGGCATGGTGTGCCCCGGCCCGTCAGGCCTGCTCCAGGTAGAAGGGGTAGACGAGGATGTCCTGGCGGCCGTCGAGCACGTGCGCGTAGCGGATCTCGATCAGCACGGTGGCGCGGTCGTCGGTGGTGTTCACGGCCACGTCGATCACCTTGATGCGGGCCTCCCAGCGCGACAGCGCGTTGCCGATGTCGCGGGCGATGCCGGCACGCGTGGCCGGGCTGTTGGGCTGCATCAGGTAGCGGCGCAGGCCGCAGCCAAAATCCGGCCGCATCACGCGCTCGCCGGGCTCGGTGTCCAGGATGGTGAAGATGGACTGGCGCACTTTCTCGGGGCCGTCCACCACGGGCAGGCGGCCCTGCGCGTCAGGCGCGATGGGCTGGCCCAGGCCGCGGCCCAGGCGGTCGAAGCGGTTGAGCTGGCCGAGGGGCGTGGTCATGCGGTCGCCCCCTTCAACGTCCACACCGGCGTGACCGGGTCTTCATAGACCAGCGGCTCGCCCACGGGCGGTGCATCCGGCAGCTTGCCCTGCGCATCGGGCTGGCGCGCAGCCGCGTCCTGCAGCGACTGGTCGATGGCGCCCAGCGCGTTGTTGCCCATCGCATCCAGCACGGGCACCTCGTCCATGCCCGTCTCCTGCTGCACGCGCAGCTCCATGAAGCCGTTGCTCTTGGTCAACCTGTCCTTGAGCTCATCGGGCTTGACCAGCACGTCCACGCCATTGAGCTTCACGGTGAACTCGGCGTCCAGGTCGATGCCCGGCGGCGTCACGGCCAATGCGGCATCCAGCCCCGCCGCCGCCTGCACCGACGGCGGAATGCAGAAGCGGAACACCAGCAGGAACCACAGGTTGAACACGAACACCACGATGGGCAGGAACAGGTTCAGCACGAACAGCGCGATGATCGTGATCAGCGGGATCGAGAAACTGCAGATGGCCTCGCCGCCCACGCTGTTCTCGACCGGCTTGCCATCGTCGATCTTGGGCGACAGGTGCTGCGGCTGCACGAAGCGCACGGGCGAGAGCCGCCCCTTGGGCCGCAGTGCGGCTTGCGCGGCCAGCTCGCGCAGGTCGGGCATCTTGATGGTGATGGGGCGGTTGGCCGAGCCCAGCACGTCGAAGGGCGCGGCCACGCGGAAAGGCTCGGTCGGGCGGCTCCACACCAGCGCGCCGTGGCAGTCGGGCGCCTTGCCGGCACGGCCCGGGCAGGCGTGGTGCTGGCGCACGAAGCAGCGGACCTCGTAGGTGGCCTGGTCGTCGAAGCGGGCATGCGCTTGCGTGTCGTGCTGCAAGCCGCCGGTGGGCACCAGGCCGTAGTACACAGTGCGGCCGGCCGCATCGTGCGTGGTCTCGCGCGGATCGGGCACCAGCGGGTACATCGGGTAGGTGTGCTCACCGCTGGTGATGTCCTGCTGCTGCTCGGCGGCGCTCAGTTCTTTCCAGTAGCCGAAGGTGGTGCTGGGCTTGCCGTTGACGAGCACAGGGAACCAGCCGTCCACCGCCACGGTGATCTGGTTCTGCTCGTACCACTGCTGCAGGGCCAGGCGCTTGGCGGCCAACGCGTTCAGCGTGTGCTGCACCAGTGCGGCCCAGTTGGGCTGGCCGGCCTGGCTGGCCAGCGTGGCCTGGCGCGCCTGCGTGTTGAGCTTGAGTTCGGCGCTCGATTGCGGATCGCTCACGGCGGCATCGAGCGTTCGCAGCGCCATCAGATCGGCTTCGAGCGTGCGCACGGGCGCGGTCTGCGCTTCGATGTCGACCGGCGTGATGTTGGCAGGCACCACGCTGCGGCGGCGTCGCACCACGAAGCCGGCCTGGCAAACCTGGTCGCGGGTCACCCTCGGGAAACCGGGCGCATCGCAATGCAGTTCGCAGGTGACCAAATAGTGCCGATCATGCGCGGGCTGATAGAGCTTGCGCAGGCTGCCCGGCGCCACGCGCGGGCGGTACAGCCCGGCGGCCACGTCGCTCTGCTTGGCGACCTGGCCTTTGGCGTTGAGCGCCAGCAGCAGGCTGCGCAGGGTCGCGCCCGGCACCTTGACCAGATCCTGTGTCTGCACCACATCGACCACCGGGTCGTACTTCAGCGAGTGCTGGGGCCGCGCCAGGAAGTCGGTGATGAAATCGTTGCCCGCGAACTTCTGGATCGCGGGGGCAGAGAGGCGGCCATCCTCCGGCAGGCCCGGCCGCGCCCAGCGGTACCAAGGGCCGACCAGGCGCCATGGGCCGGAGGTGCCCGCCACCTTGGCTTGCGCCTGCACTGGGGATGCCACGGCGGCGCTCACCATACGTTGCCCGCCCCGGGCGTGTAGCTGGGCGAGACCACGCCCGTGCCGGCGATCAGCGTCTGGCACTGCAACACGCCGTCGCAGGTGACCATGGGCGCGTGCAGGTTCACGGCCGAGGCGTTCACCTCCACCGTGGCGTTGGCCGTGATGGTGACCTGCCCTGCCACGTTGATCACGATCTTGCAGCCATTGCCGTGCTGCACGGTGATCTCCTGCATCGCGTCGTCCATCACCAGCTTGTGGCCGCTGTTCATCGACACCGTCACCTTGGCCGCGCCCACCGTGTCGTCGAACTGGAGCACGCTGCCCGAACGGGTCTTGAGCGTGCGCAGGTTGTTGGCGCCCTGCGCGGCTTCGGGCAAGGCCGCACGGCCGTTCCAGCAGCTGCCCACGATGTAGGGCCGCGATGGGTCACCCGCCTCGAAGCCCACCACCACCTGCGAATCGATCTCGGGCAGGATCTCCAGGCCCTGGTCGTCGTCGGCATAGGGCGTGAGCAGGGTGGCCCAGGCGCGCACGCCCTGCCCTGCATCGCCGAAGCTGGGGAAACGCACCTGGATGCGGCCCTTGCTTTCGGGATCGACCATGTCGGTGACGATGGCGGGGTACAGCCCGAACCAGCGGGCGCCGGCACCGTCGTTGATCGCGCGGGGGTCGTGGTGGCTCATCGCATCAGCCTCCCTGCCCGATCCAGGCCCGCTCGGCCTCGAAGTGCGTGCGGTAGCCGTTGCTCAGGTCGAACTGGTGGCGCACGCGCGTCACGTAGTAGCCATCGCCCTCGAACAAGGGCGTGACGCGTTCGAGCTTGAGCACGGTGCCGACGCGCAGTTCGGTGTTGCCATCGGCGATGCCCACGGCGCGCACGAAACGGCGGGCGCGCGTGAGCAAGGCCGCCTTGGCCAGTGCGCGCGCCTCTTCGCCCTTGAGCGGCACGTCGCGCACGCGGTGGCTGGGGCGCGCGCCGAAGGCCCGCTCCAGCACGTCGATGCCGTGCGTGTGCCCTTGGGTTTCGGCCGCCACGACCGCCTCGGTGGCCTCTTCATCGATCTGGTCGGCGTTGTCGTCGTCATAGCCGCCCACCTTGACCTCGCTGCGCTGGTGCGCCAGGTCGGCCGACAAGGTCACCTGCACCAGCGTGTTGCCCTGGATCAGCGTCAGGCGCGGGCCCTGGCGGCGGTCGCGCGCGGCCATGTGCAGGGCGCCCTGCGTCACCCACACGTCGGCACCCAGGCGGCGGGCACGTTCACGCAGAAAGGCCAGGTCGCTCTGGTTCCATTGCTGCACCATGGCGTAGGTCGGCCCGTCCACATCGGCCTGCGCGCTCAGGCCATGCTGCGCGGCGATCTGCTGCAACAGGTCGGCATCGCTCACCTGCTCGTAGGTCTTGAAGCGGCGCGTCATGCGCAGGTCCATCAGGCTGTCTTCGGCCAGGCAGCTGACCTCGGGCGCACGGCCCGCGTCCATCGACAGCTCCAGCGCGCTGACCTTGCCATCGAACAGATCGACAGGCGCGGTACTGGGCCCCATGCCCACGCGCAGCGCCTTGCCGAAATCGAGTACGCGGCCGTCGAGCCAGTTGATGCCTTCGCTCTCGCCGCTGTCGGCTGGGCCGATGGCGATGAAGCGCGCCTCCAGGCGGCTCAGGCCGTCGATGTCTTCTTCGATGCGCACCAGCGTCACGTCGCGCGCCATCGCGCTTTGCAGCTGCCCGCCCACGGTGAACGCGGGCAGGGTGGACGATTGCAGCGGTGGCTGGGCGGCAGGCATGTCGAGGTTCGGTGATCAGGTGATGGAGGTGGATCGGGGCCGCGCAGACGCTCAGTCGTCGAAGCCCCAGGCGGAGGTGCGTTCGGCCAGCGCACGCGCGCGGCGCTCGACCTGCTGCCAGCGTTCCTGCTCGTTGGTCGATGGCGCCTCGCCGCCGGACGAAGGCTCTTCGGCCTGGCCACGGGACTGGACGCTGACGTCGGCATGGATTTCGTCGATGTGCATGGGCATGGGTGGGCTCCGTTGTCGTGGTGATGCTCCTCAGCGGCCGTTGCGGGATCGGCGGCCCTTGCAGCCGCAGCCACGGGCCACGGGCGTGGTGCTTCGGGCGCTGCGGTTCGCGCTGGCGGTGCTGGTCGATGTGACGGCATTGCGAGGCACCGCGCTGCCCAGCGCCATGCGCGTGGCCACGGGCATCACGGGGCCGGCGTCCACCGCCC
>NZ_JBASTH010000019.1:0-1633 GCF_049274795.1 Aquabacterium sp. | reverse complement strand
GTGCCGGGGCGCTGAACGCCGGGCAGCGTGGTGTGCGTCACACCGTTTTCTGTCATGCCATAGCCTTCGACGATCGGCAGACCGAGTCGCTCGTACCAGCGCAGCAAATCGGGCGGCATCGGCGCCGCGGCGGCGAGCGCAAAGCGACATTGGCCGAGCCCGAGCGCGCCGAGCACTTTTTTCCCAACGAGGCCCTTGATGATCGGCAGCTTGAGCAAGCGTTGAAGCTTGGCTGCCGGCATCTTGGCGTGTACCCCTTGCTGGAACTTGACCCACAGCCGCGGCACCGAGAAGAACGCCGTTGGCCGCGCGCGCTGCAAGTCGGCGCCAAAACTTTCCAGAGTGTCGGCAAAGTACACATGCATGCCGCTGGCGAGCAGGCCATGCTCGACCACTACGCGCTCGGCAATGTGCGCCAGCGGCAGAAAACTGAGCATGCGCGAATCCGCGTCGAGCGGAATTCGCTGCCGGATTGCTCCGACCATCCAGGCCAGCGTGGCAAAACTGTGCATCACGCCTTTGGGCATTCCGGTAGTACCCGAGGTATACATGATGGTCGCCAGCTCCTCACCGCCGCGCGTTGGCTCACCATGTATCGGCGGCGTGCGGCTCACGATCGCGTCCCAGCCCAGGTAGTCGTTCGGCGGCGACAACGGAATACTGACGCAGGGCAGACCGGCGGGCACGCCGGATTTCATACCCTCCCAACCGTCGAGCTTGCCGACGAACAACAGCTTCGCCTCACTGTGCTCCAAGATCTGGCGTACCGTGCTGGCTGCGAGCGTCGGGTACAGCGGCACCGACACGTAGCCCGCCATCCAGATGGCGAAATCGCTCATCATCCAGTACGCGCAGTTTTTGGACAGGATTGCGATGCGGCTGCCCGGCGCATGACCCAGGCCTTTCAAATGCGCGGCCATGCGCCGCGTCTCGTCGGCCAACTGCACCCACGTGAAGTCGCGCATGACGCCGCCGCCCATCGGTTGGCTCAAGGCGATCCGGTCGGGACAGGTCTTCTCCCAGTGGTACAGGCGCTGCAGGGCCAGACGGTTTGAGGTTACGGCGGCAGAGGTGGGGGTAGTCATTGTGTGGTCTTTTTTTTCTCTCAGTAATCGAATCCGCCGGCTGAGTGTAAGGTTACACGCTGATAAGGCGGTAGACCGTGTCGATGAAGTTCAGCGATTGATAGTACAGGCCTGCGCTCCGCACTCAGTCTATAGCTTCGAACCCCCGGTTCACGTCCGCCGCCGTCATCGCACCATCAATCGTTCCAGATAGCGGGCGATCAAATCCACTTCGATGTTGACGGTAGTACCCGCCTCCAGGTCGGCGAGGGTCGTCGCCTGCAGTGTATGCGGGACCACGCTCACCTCAAACTCGCAACCGTCAACGACATTCACGGTCAGGCTAACGCCATCGACGCAGATCGAACCCTTGCGGGCGACATACCGCGCCAGCTCCCCGGGAACGGCGATCCTCAATTCCACGGACCGCGACGCCGGCCGATACGCCGCTACTGTGCCGACACCATCGACATGACCACTCACGAGGTGCCCGCCCAAGGGGGCGCTGAGCACGAGTGACTTTTCCAGATTCACGCGCGCTCCGGCCGCAAGCCGGCCGAGGGTCGTGC
>NZ_JBASTH010000018.1:0-1503 GCF_049274795.1 Aquabacterium sp. | reverse complement strand
AGACGGAATACATCTTTGAGCCGTCGCCCAAGCGCGTGTTCGACGATCTGCTGCCGCGCTGGGCGCTGGCGAAGTTCCAGCTCACCATGCTGGAAGCCTTCACCTCGGAGCACAGCGCGCGCATGATCGCCATGAAGAACGCCACCGACAACGCCACAGAGCTGATCGACGAGCTCACCCTCCAGCGCAACAAAGTCCGTCAGGCGTCGATTACCAAAGAATTGAGCGAGATTGTGGGAACCGCGGAGGCGCTGAAATGAATCGGTGGCACTCAGTAGGACTACTGGCGACGCTCTTTGGTCGTCGGCGGCTGCGCGACGATGGCCGGGCCCATGGGGCCGATCAAAACGCGCGTGGGCGAGCAATCGCCGGACCTGTCGCTGAAGGATCTCCACGGGAATCCTGTGATCCTGTCGAGCTTTCGTGGCAACAAACACGTCGTGCTCGCCTTCGGCAGCACAAGCTGTGGGCTGTTTACGATGAAGCTGGATGACTTGCAGCGCGTGTACGAGCAATACCGGCAACACCCGGATGTGGCGTTTTTCGTTGTGTACCAAAAGGAAGCCCATCCCATCATGATGGGGACCGGCCAGCCCAAGACGCAGGAGCGCCGTGTCGAACTGGCGAAGCGGTTCCAGGACAAGTACCGGCTGGAAATGCCGGTGCTTGTCGACGACATGAGCAATCAGGCCGCGAAATTCACGCGGCTGCCAAGCACCGCGATGATTGTAGACAAGGATGGGCGTGTGCGGTATGAGGCGATGCTGCTCCATCCGTGCGCCATCGAGCAGACGCTTCAGCAGCTGCTAAGACAAGAGTAACCCGCGGCAACGATGGAACCGAACGACGGGACAATCGTCCAAGTCATCGGGCCCAGCGTGGACATCCGTTTTCCCGCTGACCGGCTCCCGACGCTGCTCAATGCCATCCGCGTGGATGTGTCGGACCCCGCCGCTGGCGGGGTAGGCCGCAACATCCATCTGACGCTGGAAGTCGCCCAGCACATCGGCAACAACACGGTGCGCTGCATCGCGCTGGATTCCACCGACGGCTTGGTGCGCGGCATGAAGGCGCTCGATACCGGCAGCCCCATCACGGTGCCGGTAGGCAAGCAGACCCTCGGGCGCATCTTCAACCTCCTGGGCCAGCCGCTCGATGAGCGCGGGCCGCTGCCCGAACCCGACAAGCGCGCGCCGATCCACCACGCGCCGCCGTCGTTCGAGGAGCAACTGCCGGTGCGTAACATCTTCGAAACCGGCATCAAGGTCATCGACCTGCTGGCGCCTTACCCGAAGGGCGGCAAGGTCGGGCTGTTCGGCGGCGCCGGGGTGGGGAAGACCGTCATCCTCATGGAGCTCATCCGCAACATCGCCACCGAGCACGGCGGCGTGTCGGTCTTTGCCGGGGTGGGGGAGCGCACCCGCGAGGGCAACGACTTGTGGCTGGAGCTTAACGAATCCGGCGTGGTCAACAAGACGGCGCTGGTCTTCGGGCAGATGAACG
>NZ_JBASTH010000017.1:0-52907 GCF_049274795.1 Aquabacterium sp. | reverse complement strand
GCGCCTTCCATTGGCAGCCTGTACGCAGCACGTACACAATCGCTTCAAACACCTGCCGCGCTGGCTTGGGTGGGCGGCCCGCCCCGGGCTGACGGACATATGCCTTGTCACTGGGTCGTTCACGCACGGGTATCAATGGCTCTACGCGCTGCCAGAAATCATCTGTGACCACCCAGGAATCCACACGCTTTTTTGTCGCCACGGCTTCGCCCTTGGCCGCGTCTGCTGCGGCTCAGGGCGATAGTTTGCTATTTGCGGATAAATTCTCACTCAGTCTCTCGGGCCGTGCTGGGCAGCACCGTCCAGCGAAGGTCCAACTGTTCGCCCAGGTACCGCAGCAGATCGGCCCGGTCAAACGGCTTGGCCAGGAACACCTGGGCCCCGGCTTCCAACGCTTCATCGCGGTCGGCATTGGAGGCATTGGCTGACAGCGCGATGATGGGCAGGTTGTGGGTGAGCTGCAGGCTGCGCAGGGCCCGGGTGGCCTGCAGCCCGTCCATCACGGGCATGGCCAGGTCCATCAGCACCAGATCCGGCCGGGCCTGGCCGATGCGGTCCAGGGCTTCCTGCCCATCGGCTGCCTCCACCGTGTCGAAGCCCAGCGGGCGCAGGATGTCCACCAGCATGGTGCGGTTGATCTCGACGTCATCGACGATCAGGATGGTGCGGCGGGGCCCTTCGTAGCCGGTCATGTCACTTTGCGGGGCCGTGGCTGATGGCTGGGGTTGCGCCAGGGTGTCGATGGCGGGGCAGTGCACCCGCAACTCAAACCAGAAGTGGCTGCCATGGCCGACCTGGCTTTCCAGGTGCACTTCGCCGCCCATCAGGCGCACCAGCTGGCGCACGATGGCCAGGCCCAGGCCGGTGCCTGCGGCGCGGCTGTGGGCGTCGCCGGCCTGCTCGAAGGGCTCGAACACGCGGGCCTGTTCGTCTTTGGGGATGCCCACGCCGGTGTCGCGCACCTCGAAGCGCAGGGTGGCCATGGTGCTGTGCAGGGCCGTGTCGGTGCGGCGCACGCTCAGGCTCACAGCCCCCTTGGCGGTGAACTTCACGGAGTTGCTCAGCAGGTTGAGCAGCACCTGGCGCAGGCGTTTTTCGTCGATGTCGATGGCCGGGGGCACATTGGCATCGCAGTCGAGCACGTAGTTCAGGCCCTTTTCCTCGGCCTTGATGCGGATGATGTCCGACAGGCCCTGCAGGAAGGTGGAGACGGCCGCGGGCGCCGGGTGCAGCTCGGTCTTGCCGGCTTCGATCTGCGACAGGTCCAGGATGTCGACGATCAGGAGCAGCAGGTGCTCGCCGCTGCTGTGGATGGTCTTGAGGCTCTGCGTCTGGCGCTCGCCCAGGCTCTTGTCCATCTTGAGCAGCTGTGCGTAGCCCATGATGGCGTTGAGCGGGGTGCGCAGCTCGTGGCTCATGCGGGCCAGGAAGGCGCTCTTGGCCTGGTTGGCGATCTCGGCGCGCTCCTTGGCGGTGCGCAGCTCGGCCGTGCGTTCGCGCACCAGGTCTTCCAGGTGATCACGGTGGCGCTGCAGCTCGTCGCCGCGCTCTTGCAGCACGGCGATCATGCGGTTGAAGGCCTGGGCCATGTGCTCGATGTCCTTCGGGCCATCGACCACGGCGCGCACATGCGCCTCGCCGCGTTCGGCACGGGCCATGGCTGCCGACAGCACGTTCAGGGGCCGCGAGATGCGCCGGCTGAGGTAGCGGATGGCCAGCAGGAACAGCGCGGCGAAGAAGAAGGCGCAGGCCAGGTTCACCATGAAGATGTCGGCCATCATGCGCACCAGCGTGGCCTTGCTGTGCACCACCCGCACGTAGCCCAGGAACTCTTCCGTCGGCGCCACGACCTCGAAGGGCGTGTCGGCGGGCTTGGTCCACACCGGCGCCACGAAGCGCCAGGTGTCGTCGGTCTCGGCCTCCAGGTAGGCCTCGCGCGGGTGCAGGCGCGGCAGCGGCAGGTTGCTCGCGCTGCTGTCCTTGCCTACCGCCCCGCGCACCAGCAGCACGCCGCCATCAGCCTTGCGGATCTCGACGCGCAGCACATCGGGGAAGGTCAAGGCCGCGTTGACGGGGTCGGCGGCGTTGTCGCTGGAGGCGTACAGCAGGGCCAGCGTACTTTGCGCGGCCAGGCTGGTGGCGATGTGCGCGCCCTGGCGCATCAGCGTGTCGCGGATCTGGCGGCTTCCTTGCCAGGCGCTGGCGATGGATGAGAACAGGGCCAGCAGGACCACGCCTGCGGCTACGGCGATGCTGAGCTGGCGCTGGAAGGTCATGCGGCGTAGGATGCCGACGGAGCTTCTGTCTTCCGTGGGCAGCGGGGAGTGAGTGCTGTGGCTCGTCATCTCAAGGCTCCGGGAAGACCAGGTGGAAGCGTTGGGGAGTCGCAGTGAGGTTGATGCCCAGGTGGCTGGCGGTGCGTGTGTTTACGGCCAGCAGGACATCCTTGAGGGGGTGCAGGCCACGCGCCGGAGTGCTCGCGGTGCCGGACGGTGTCAGGGCGGTGGAGGCCAGGGCCCGGCCCAACTCCATGTTGTCGGGGTACAGCGAGAACAGCGCGCCGCGCTTGACGTGCGCCACGCTGCTGGAGAACAGCGGCAGGCTCTGGTTCCAGGCCTCGCGCAGCACCAGGGGCAGCACGGCCGATTCATCGACGGTGATGGAGTCCTGCGGCAGCCACAGGGCGTCGCGCCGGGCGTCGGACGAGGACAGCAGCTTCTGGTAGAGGCGTACCGCAGCCTTCAAATCTTCAGCTTCCTGTGCGACGAGTTCCAGCCCTTGCGCCTTGGCCGCTTCGCGGGCGAGCTTGATGAGCCAGCCGTTCTGGCGCGGGTCATAGACGACCAGTACACGGCGGGTGGTGGGCACCAGGCTCTTGAGGCGGGCGAACAGCAGGGCAGGATCTGGTGCGAGGCTGAGCACGGTGGTGTTCTGGGCCTCGGCTTCGGGCACCGACAGCACACCACCGGCCACCACGCTGATGGCGGAACGGTCCAGGCTGGCCGTGGCACGCATGCCGTTGCGGCCCAGCGCAATCACGGTGCGGATGTCGCGCCTGCGCAATTCGGCGGCCAAATCCGCCGTGCTGGCGTTGGCGCTGACCGGATACCCCAGAACGCGGCCTTTGGCCCGGTCTTCGACCCCGTTGATGATTGTTGTAAAGACGCTGCGGAACGGCTCCCCGATATCAGGGTAAACCACAGCGATTGACCGTGTGGCGTCATCCGGGCCCGCCTGGGCCGCGGGCCATTGCAGCGCCCAGAGACCCAGCATTGCCATTCGCAGGGCCACCCAGAACGCTCTGCACGCTACCACCACGGACTCCTCCATCCCGCTCTCTTGCTTGCATATCCCCATAGCTTAGCGAGTCTTTGGGGTTTGCCCCCCGCATTCACGCAGTTCTCCCATGAGAAGGGGGATGACGCGCCGGCCATCAGTTGGCATCATTTTGTTACACAAAGGCCGCGATGAGTGTTGTTTGTTGGTGCGGCCCCTGATCTGCGAGAAGCAACGTGAAGCCATTGGCAGCAGTACCCTCCGAGGCAGACTATCCAGTCCTGCCCTCATCCCTCCCGCAGACCACCGAGGCCGCGACCCTCATCGTCTCCTACCTCGAAGCCATCGGGGTGGAGTATGTGTTCGGCGTGCCAGGTGGTGCGGTCGAGCCCCTGTACAACGCGCTGGCCGTGAGTTCGCGGCGCGGTGGCCCCAAGCCCGTGCTGGCGCGCCACGAAGCCGGTGCGGCCTTCATGGCCGATGGCTATGCGCGTGAAACCGGGCGTCTGGGCGTGTGCGTGGCCACCTCCGGCCCCGGCGCCACCAACCTGTTGACCGGCGTGGCCTGCGCCTACGACAACAGCGTGCCGATGCTGGCCATCACCGGCCAGCCTTCGCTGCCCCTGTTCGGCAAGCGTGCGCTGCAGGAGTCGGCCTGTACGGGCGTGAACACCGTGGGCATGTTCCGCCACTGCACGCGCTACAGCACGCTGGTCT
This sequence comes from Aquabacterium sp., assembly GCF_049274795.1. Lineage (GTDB taxonomy): Bacteria > Pseudomonadota > Gammaproteobacteria > Burkholderiales > Burkholderiaceae_C > Aquabacterium. Next base: position 48,914 of record NZ_JBASTH010000017.1, on the reverse strand, counting down.
CGCATGCGGACCAGTTGGAGAACAAGCTGGTCAATGCGCTGATGCGTGCATCGCAGTTGCCGCATGGCCCGGTGCACCTGTCCATCCCCGTGGACCTGCTGCGCACGCAGATCGAGCAACGCCTGTCGCCCGCGAGCCTGAAGGCCCTGATGGCCAAGCCCTCGATGATCGACGAGGACGCGGTGCGAGGCCTGTGCCAGCTGGTGCGCCAGAGCAGCAAGACCGTGCTGATCATCGGTGGCGGCTGCGGCGAGGCCATCGATGCGCTGATGCATTTTGCGGAGCTGACCGATTCGAGCTTCGTGACCACGCCGGATGCCAAGGGCCTGGTGCACCCGCACCACCCGCTGTACCGCGGCGTGTTCGGCTTTGCCGGCCATGTGTCGGCGCAGAAGGCATTGCGCGACAACGTGGATCTGGTGCTGGCCGTGGGCACCAGCCTGGGCGAGTGGACCAGCGCCGCCTGGAGCGACAGCGTGCTCAACCAGCGCATGGTGCACATCGATGCCACGGATGAGCACCTGCTGCGCTCGCCCATGGCGCGCCAGCACGTGCGTGGCCGCATTCGCACGGTGTTCGAGCGCCTGCTGGACATGATGCACATCGAGCAGGCCAACTGGGGCGATGCCTGGGGCGCCGCCGAGGTGGGCCAGGTGCGCATCGCGGCCAATGCGGCCGACAAGGTGCATCTGAACGAGCCGCACAAGGTGATGGCGCCCGAGACGCCCATCAAGCCGCAGCGCCTGATGACCGAGCTGTCGCAGCGCTTTCCGCCCACCACGCGCTTCGTGGCCGATGCGGGCAACAGCACGGCCTGGGCCATCCACTACCTGGAACTGCGCAACCGCCGCATGGGCCTGGTGCCCTCGGGCCCGGCTGGCGCCGGGAATCGCCGTGGCGAGCGCCGCCATGACCACGCCGGCTGGCTGCGCGTGCTGATGGACTTCGCGCCCATGGGCTGGGCCATCGGTGCGGCGGTGGGCGTCGCCCGCGGCAAGCCTGATTGCCCGGTGGTGTGCATCACCGGCGATGGCAGCTATCTGATGAACGGCCAGGAGATCACCGTGGCTGCGCAGGAAGGCCTGAACGTGGTCTTCGTGATCCTCAACGACGCGGCACTGGGCATGGTCAAGCACGGCCAACGCCTGGCGGGTGCCGAGCAGGTGGCCTTCGAGCTGCCGCAGATCAACTACGCGGCCATGGCCGAGGCCATGGGCATCGCCGGCCATGTGATCGAATCACCGGAAGACTTCGCCAAGCTGGACATGGACACCATCCTCAAGCGCAAGGGCCCCACGCTGCTCGACATCCGCATCGACGGCGAGGAAGTGCCGCCGATGAGCCTGCGCATGCAGACGCTGGATTCCATCCAGGATTGAATGCAACCCCAGGCTGACCCGGCAGGACCACGACCATGAGCGTCTCACCCATCCATACCCGCATCTGGCAGGAAACGCCGGAACCCGACAATCCCTTCGCGACGCAGATGGCGCGCTGCCATGGCTACGACGTGTACGGTGCCATGCTGGGCCGCGCCGGCTGGGCCGACATGGTCTATCTGCTGTTCCGTGGCGAGGCGCCGCAGCCCTGGCAGGCCCGCATGATGGACATGCTGGCCGTGGCCATGGCCAATGCCGGCCCGCGTGATCCCTCCGTGCATGCCGCGATGGGCGGCGGCATCGGTGGCTCGCCCGCTGCCTCCAGCCTGATGGCCGCGCTGGCCGTCGGGGCAGGGCAGAGCGGTGGCGCGCGCGAGGTGTTCTTGGCCGTGCGCGACTGGCTCGATTGCGGCTGTGACCTCAAGGCATGGCGCGAGCGCATCGCCACGCGCCCCGAGCCCATCGAGGACACCTGGCCCACGCCCGAGCACGCTGCTGGCTTCGATGTGAATGGCGTGTCCACGCCGCTGATCGTGCGCCAGGCCCTGGAAGCTCTGGCCCGCGAGAGCCAGGGCCCTCGCCTGTCCTGGCTGCAGGCCAATTGTGTGACGCTGGAAGAGGCTGCGCGCTCACCGCTGGCCATGACCGGCGTGGCTGCCGCCGCGCTGGCCGACCTGGGCTTCCTGCCCGCACAGGCCGAGATGCTGTTCCTGTTGCTGCGCCTGCCGGGCGCGGCCGCTCATGTGCTGGAGCAGGAAGGCACCAGCTACAAGAACTTCCCCTTCTACCCGATCGAGCTGGAAGACGACCCGGCCCGGCGCGGCCCGACCCTGGAGAGCCTGCCATGAGCCACCCCCATCCCCTGCAGGCCCATGTGGGCGTGCTGCGCACGCGCGTGGGCGGTGCCTTCCCGGGCAGCCGCGCCGTGTTCCGTGGCCATGACCTGCACCAGGACCCGACCGTGCGCAACCTGACCTGGGTCGAGCTGTGCGCCTTCGGCATCACCGGCCGGCGCATCACGCGTGACCAGGCCCGTGTGATCGAGACCATGTGGGTGTGGACCAGCTACCCCGATGCGCGCATCTGGAACAACCGGGTGGCTGCGCTGGCGGGCACCACGCGCAGCACACCCAACCTGGCCATCAGCGCGGCGCAGGCGGTGTCCGAGGCCACCATCTACGGCCGCCGCAACGAGTACCGCGCGCTGTCCTTCTTCCGCTGGGCGCATCAACGCATGCTGGCCGGCGCCACCGTGGAGCAGGCCATCGACGAGCACCTGCGCGCCGGCAAGCGCCTGGCCGGCTACGGCCGCCCGCTGGCTTCGGACGATGAGCGCATCGCGCCCACCATGGCCCTGGCCCGCGAGTTGGGCCTGGCCGATGGCCCGCACGTACGCCTGTGCTTCGAGGTGGACCGCGTGTTGCAGGCCCAGGGCAAGCCGCTGCGCATGAACTTCGGCGCGCTCACCTCGGCTTTCGGCGCCGACTTCGGTTTCACGCCGCGCGAGTACGGGATGATGCATTTCCCCGCCTTCGTGGGCGGCATGCAGCCTTGCTATCTGGAAGCGCTGGACAAGCCGCCTGGCGCCGTCTTCCCGACGCCCTGCGATGGCGTGGTCTACGAGGGCGCGGCTCCGCGTGATTGGCCGGGCGCAGCCCGCTGAGGCGGCCAGGAGAGTCCGGTTTCCCGAAAGCCTCGGACTCTCCTGAAAGGCGGAGGCAGGCGGGCCTGTTTTGGGCGATGATGATGTTCATCGTTGTCCCCATTGCTGAGAGGCCCGCATGCACATCTCCGTGCGCAAAGACCCCGGCGCGCTGATGCGCCACATCATCCATGTGCGCGACCACCTCGTCCCCACCGACATGGACGTGGCGGCCGGTGGCGAGGGCAGTGGCCCGGATCCCCATGACCTGTACGACTCGTCACTGGGCGCGTGCAAGGCTCTGACGGTGCTCTGGTACGCCCGTCGCAAGAACCTGCCGCTGCAGGACATCGAGGTGACCGTGTCGCGCGATGCCAGCCAGGAACGCCAGGGCATCTACCGCCTGAACACCACGCTGCGCCTGGGTGGCGATCTCACCGACGCGCAGCGCCAGGAACTGCTCAACGTGGCCGCCAAGTGCCCCGTGCACAAGCTGATGACCTCGGTCACCACCGAGATCAGCACCGCCCTGGGCGATGAGCCGCCCGGCACCGAGGTGGCGCCATGAGCAGTGAGGGCGACACCCTGCTGCTGACCGGCCACGAATCCGACCTGGGCGGCGGCTTCATCGTGCACCGCCTGCTGCCTTCGGGCAAGCGCCAGCGCGTCGGCCCCTTCATCTTCTTCGACCACTTCGGCCCGGTGATGCACCCGCCCGAGGCCAACACCGATGTGCGCCCGCACCCGCACATTGGCCTGGCCACCGTGACCTACCTGTTCGAGGGCGCGATGATGCACCGCGACAGCCTGGGCTCGGTGCAGCGCATCGAACCCGGCGCCATCAACTGGATGAGCGCGGGCCGCGGCATCGTGCATTCCGAGCGCACGCCCGATGACCTGCGCACCGTGCCGCGTGCCTCGCACGGCCTGCAACTGTGGGTGGCCCTGCCGGCTGATCAGGAAGAGACCGAGCCCAGCTTCGCGCACACTGGCAGCGAACAGATCCCCGAGGTGCCGCTGGACGGCGCGCACGTGCGCGTGCTGGTGGGCAGCGCCTGGGGCGCGACCTCGCCGGTGAGGCCCAACTCCGACACGCTCTACCTGGACATTCGCCTGGAGCCCGGCCGCACGCTGGACCTGCCCGCGTTGGCCACCGAGATGGCCGTCTATGGCGTGGATCGCCCGCTCACCATCAACGGCGCGCCGCTGCCTTCGCACACCATGGCCGTGGTCGATGGCGCCGCGCAGATTCGCAACGACACGGATGGGGAACTGCGCTTCGTGGTGATCGGTGGCGAGCCGTTCGAAGGCGACCGCTTCATCTGGTGGAACTTCGTGTCCAGCCGCAAGGAGCGCGTGGCCCAGGCCGCGCAGGATTGGGATGCGAAACGTTTCGCCGACGTGCCCGGCGAGCATGAGCGCATCGACCTGCCGGTGCGCCGTCCGCACTGGTTCTGAGGAGGCTTTAAAGCCCCGGCCACCTCACGCCAGGTGAGGGCAGGGACGGGGCCAGCCCGTCAGGCCGCCGGCGGTGGCGTATCGGCCGCCAGGGTCTGCGTGCCGACCACGATCATGCGCACCATCACTTCGAGCTGAGCGGTGAACTCGGCGTCCTTCTCGGGCGGCAGGTCCATGGCCGTGGCGCCCATCGCGAACACCAGCCGCGTGATCGCCTTGGCCGTGAGGCCCGGCTCGACCAGCCCGGTGCCATTGGCCTGGGCCAGGCGGATCAGGTCCACGCGCAATTCGTCTTCGAAGAAGGTCAGCTCGCGCTCGACCGCGGCCTTGAAGGCCGGCGAGCCCACGGCGCCTTCGCGCAGCAGGATGTGCAGCAGCTTGTCGTCCGCGCGAAGCTGCTCCATGAAGGCCTCCACTGAACTGCGCACCACGCTGCGGTTGGCCGTGGCGCGGTGGCGGGCCTCGCCGATGATCTGCCGCAGCGAGCGCCCGGCCAGGTCGATCAGGGCCACGGCCAGCTCGTCCATGTCGCGGAACTGCCGGTAGAAGCTGTTGGGGGCGATGCCCGCCTCCCGGGCCACCTCGCGCAGGCTCAGGGTGGACACGCTGCGGTGCGGCCCGACCAGCTTGAGCGCGGCCTGGATGATGTCGTCGCGCGAGATCACGGCCTTGCGGCCCGGCGTGCCATGGCCGCTGACAGCGACAGGCGCGGGGTCGAGCGGGAGGCCGGGGGCGGTGATCGTGGTGGTCATGTCAAGGACGGCTTCACCGTGAGGGCGCTGCTGAAAGGCGCTGAGGGTGTGCTGAGAGGGCGTGAGGCGCGACGCAGCGGGGAAATGCCCATCATAGCCAAATCAATTAATGCACAAGTGTATAGACATTTGTGTTGTGGTCGTTATACTGCGCCTCATGACCACCGCTACCCTTGCCGCGTCGCGGCGCCCTGGTCTGTGGCGCCGGCTGCTTCAACCCCTGGTGAGCCCCGAAGTGTTCGACTTCTGGGCCGGCCTGGTGCGCCCGGGCTGGTCCTGGGACCGCCCCCTGGGCCGCATCGTGGCCCGGCAGGAGGCCGCGCACGAGGCCGTCACCCTGCTGATCCAGCCCAACCGCCACTGGCAGGGTTTTGCGCCTGGCCAGCACCTGAACGTGGGCGTGCAGGTGGACGGCCGCTGGGTGCAGCGCAGCTACAGCCTGAGCGGCATCCCCCGGCGTGATGGCCGCATCGCCATCACCGTGCGTCGTGTCGAAGGCGGCGTGGTCAGCGAATACCTCACGCGCCGCGCCCGTGTGGGCGAGGTGCTGACCCTGGGCCCGGCCTTCGGCGAGATGACCTGGCCGACGCGCGCCACCACTGAGCGAGTTGAACAGGCACCCTGGCTCTTCCTGGCCGCCGGCAGCGGCATCACGCCCCTGATGAGCCTGGTGCGTGCCTGGGCCGAGGCCGACATGCCCACGGGCCTGACCCTGGTCTACTGGGCCCGTACCCGTGCGGAGTTCTGCTTCGCAGATGAGCTGCGTGAGCTGGCCATGCGCAACGGGCGCTTCAAGGTGCACTTCGTGCTGACCCGCGAACCCCAGTTGCGTGACAACGAACTGCAGGGCCGCCTGTCCGAGGCGCGCCTGGCCTCGCTGGTGCCTGATCTGTCCGAGCGCCAGGTGTATGCCTGCGGCCCCTCCGGCTTTGTCGATACCGCACGCCGCGTGGCGGGCAGCGCCCGTGCCTTCCAGGCCGAGGCCTTCACGCCGCCGGCGCTCACCACGGTCGCCCCGCTCACGGGCACGGTGGCCGTGCACCTGGCCTTGTCGCAACGCACGCTGGAAGTCCCGGCTGGCCAATCCCTGCTGACCGCGCTGGAAGCCCAGGGCCTGCGCCCCGCTTTCGGTTGCCGCATCGGCGTGTGCCGCACCTGCGTGTGCCCCAAACAGGACGGCAGCACCCAGGACATGAACACCGGCGACATGCACCACGGCCACGACAGCGCCTTGCGCCTGTGCGTCAGCCGCCCCGCCTCCGACATCACGCTGAACCTCTGACCGTTATCGATCATGACCACCGCCACGCTCAGCCACCCCATCACCACACCGCTCAGCCGCGCCCTCTCACCCACCGAACTGCAAGCCTTTGGCGACGAGATCGACGCCCTGCGCGCCCGCACCGTCGCCAAGATCGGCGATGAAGATGCCCGCTACATCCGCCGCGTCGTCAAGGGCGTGCGCTACCTGGAGGTGGCTGGCCGCGCGCTGCTGTTCGCGGGCATGTTCCCGCCCGCGTGGATCCTGGGCACGGTGCTGCTGTCGCTGGCCAAGATCCTGGAGAACATGGAGCTGGCCCACAACGTGATGCACGGCCAGTACGACTGGATGAACGACCCCACGCTCAATGGCAAGACCTACGAGTGGGACATCGTCGGTACCAGCGACAACTGGCGCAAGACGCACAACTTCAGCCACCACACCTACACCAATGTGCGCGGCATGGACGATGACATCGGCTACGGCCTGCTGCGCATCTTCCCCGAGCAGCGCTGGCGGCCATTCTTCCTGGCCCAGCCTGTCATCGCGGTGATCTTCGCGCTGCTGTTCGAGTGGGGCGTGGCCATCCAGGATCTGCGCCTGGGCCGCTGGTTCGCCGGCAAGATGAAGCCGGGCGAGATGGCGCGTGCCTTCAAGCCCGTGGGCAAGAAGATGCGCCGCCAGATCATCAAGGATTACGTGATCTTCCCGCTACTGGCCGGCCCCTTCTTTCTGCCGGTGCTGCTGGGCAACATCGTGGCCAACCTGGTGCGCAATGTGTGGACCTTCTCGATCATCTTCTGCGGCCACTTCACCGCCGATGCCGAGACCTTCCCCAAGAGCGTACTCAAGAACGAATCGCGCGCCCACTGGTACCTGCGCCAGGTGCGCGGCTCGTCCAACCTGGCCGGTGGCCGCCTGCTCAACCTGATGTCGGGCAACCTGAGCCACCAGATCGAGCACCACCTGTTCCCGGATCTGCCGGCCAACCGCTACGTGGAGATGGCCCCCGAGGTGAAGGACATCTGCGCCCGCTATGGCGTGCACTACAACAATGGTCCGTTCTGGAAGCAGTACGGCCAGGTGCTGTGGCGCATCCTGCGCCATGCCTTCCCCAGCAAGCCCGCGCCCGAGGCCCCGCTGGTGCGCTGCCCCGAGGTGGACGACGAGGACGAAGTGCTCGCCATGTCGCGCCAGGGGTGATGCCCGCCCGCTGGCGCATACAGGCGGCAGCGGCGCACAATGGGTTTGCCTCTGCCTGAAGGAGAGAAAACCATGGACATCAAGCTTCAACGCCTGGAGAGCATCCCTGTCCAGGACGATGCCGGCCATGCCTACACCGTGCATGCCTTCGAACGTCTGGCGCACGTGCCCCTGCTGCTGGACAGCCGTACCCAGTGGGAGCCCACCGGCGAGATTGAATACCGCCTGGCCAGCGGTGAGCAACTCGATGTGAATGCCGATGGCGATTGGCTGTTGCCTGGCAGTGAGCTGCGTCTGCACCGCCATACCGGTGTCGCGCGCCCGAGCGCCCGCGCCACCTGACACACGCGGTTTGATCTGAGGTGGCCGTGCAACGGCCTTCCAGATTAGGGGGTTCATTTTGTGCCCCCGGATGGTGCTGATCGTGCGAGGATCGTGATCCCTTCGTTGACCACTCCCCGCCGAGGATCACCGTGCCATCCACCCTGCATTCACTGTCGTCAGCCTGCCGTGCCTTGTGTCGTCCACAGGGGCTGGCGGGTGCTGTGGCTCTGAGTCTGGCGGCTGCATGCCCGTCCGTGATGGCGCAAGGTGCCGCCACGGGTGCCAGCGCGGTCACGCCGCAGGCGGGCGCTGCCGCTGATGCGGCCCACGCCTTGCCACGCGAGCTGGGCAAGCCGGAGGATGATCTGGTGCTGGATGTCAGCGCCTACCAGATCGATGGCCTGCCGCAGGCTGAGCGTGAAGCCCTGGCCGCCGTCACTGCGCCCTACATCGGCAAGGAGCGCCATTACGAGGATCTGGTCAACGCCGCGGCGGCCATCACCCGCTACATGCAGCGTGACCTGGGCTACTACGTGGGCTTCGCCTACCTGCCGGAACAATCACCGCAAGGCGGCGTGGTGCGCCTACAGGCGCTCGAAGGCCGACTTGAGCGCGTGGACCTGCGCTGGCCTGATGAGCCCATCGCCGTGAAGCGTGAAGTGGTCGAGCGCTACCTGTCGGTGCTGCAGCCGGGCGGCATCCTGCGTGTCGATGAGGTCGAGCGCGTGGCGCTGCTCGTCAATGATCTGCAGGGCCTGAGCGCGCGCTTCGAGATCGAGGCCGGGCAGGCGCCCGGTACGGCCGTGCTGGTGGTCACGCCACAGGCCCAGCGGCGTGTGCGGGGCCGTGTCGACCTGGACACCCTGGGCTCGCGCTATACCGGGCTGGTGCGCCTGAGCGGCCTGCTCACTGTCGCCAGCCCCCTGGGGCAGGGCGATGCGTTGTCTGTCAATGCCCTGGCCTCACACAGCGGCGGGCTGACCCAGGCGGGCATCACCTACGTCACGCCGGTCGGGGCACGGGGCCTGAAGCTGGGCGCCGGCCTGTCGCAGATCCATTACCAGATCGACAAGGACGATTTTCCGACCGACTTGGACGGCCGGGCCACCGCCGCCAGCCTCTACGCGCTGTACCCCTTCGTGCGCTCACGCAACGTCAACCTCTTCGGTCTGGGCAGCTTCGAGCACAAGCGCTTCACCGATGACCAGGGCGGCGTGAGCTACAGCCGCAAGCACAGCGACGACTGGCAGATCGGCGTGATCGGCGATGCGCGCGACAGCCTGGGCGGCGGCGCCATCAACACCTTCGAGGCGCACTGGCTGCATGGCCGCATCCGCTTCGACACGGGCAGCCTGCCTGATGGCTACAAGAGCAGCTACGACAAGCTCTCGCTGGGCTACTCGCGCCTGCAGAACGTGGTGAGCAACCGCCTTCAACTCTATGCGCGCTACAAGGCGCAGATCTCGGCCACCAACCTGGACATCTCCGAGCGTTTCGCCGTGGGCGGCCCGCTGGGCGTGCGGGCGTATGCGCCCGGTGTGGCCAGCGCCGACACCGGCCATGTGCTGACGGCCGAGCTGCGCTTCCTGCCGCCTGAAACCTGGTTCGGCCGCTTCTCGCGCGAGCTGGTCTTCAGCACCTTCTACGACTGGGGTCAGGCCAAGTTCTCGCATGACCCCGACCTGCGCCCGGCCGGGCTGGACAACACCGCCACCCTCAGCGCCTATGGCCTGGGGATGGTGTGGGAGCGCCCGGGCGACATCAGCCTGCGCATGCACCTGGCATGGCGTGGTACGGGTGATCAACTGGCCGATGGCCGCGAGCGCCAGCAACCGCGTGCCAACGCGGTGTTGAGCAAGAGTTTCTGAGCCTGGCCCAGGCCTTGTCATCAGTTTCTGGAGACGATCATGAAGCCCCATTCCTTCTTCCCAGCGGCGGTGGCCGTTCGCCTGCTGCCCATCGCCCTGGCCTGCCTGCTGCCCGTGGCCGTGCAGGCGCAGGCCAGTGTGCCGCCCATCGAGTATCCCCCGACCGATGACCGGCCGGCAGCTCCCGGGGCTCAATACACGCCTGCCGCCGAGGCGGCCAAGGCGGCAGCGGGATCGTCCCTGAACTCGCCGGGTAATGCCGTTGCGCCGACGCGCGGCAGCGTCAATCTGGGGCCCCGGCCAGCTGTGGTGACCGTGGGGGGCAAAGCCGCGGGCGACGGCACGCGCGTGCTCAAGGCCCCGGCGGCGTGCACGCCCAAGACCAACAGCCTCGATTGCGTGGCGGAGACCGGCCAGGCCGGGCAGGGCGCGAACGTGTCTTCGCGTGTTCGCAACAGTGTGATCGGCGAGGTGGGGGCAGGCCGGGCTGCCACCGAAGGTGCTGGCGCCGCCAAGCGCGGGGGGCCGTGCACGCCCCAGGCCGGCAAGCTCACCTGCGATTGAGGGGTGGGCCGCAGAGAAGGGCCCAAAGGAAAACGGCCATTCCGGTTGGAATGGCCGTTGTCTCTTGACATAACCCTCCCTGGGATATCCCGGAAGCTTGCGGCAAGCTTCCGGGTCCAGTCCTCTGCAGTATTTTTTGTTTGCCCCCGAAGGAGCTGATGACAGCGCTTGCTTTAGGACGGCGACGGATGTCACAGATTTGCCACTTCTGCAGCCTTGCCAGCATCCCGGTGGCCGGGATCTCTTGCTAGACTTACAGTCGTTTACGTTTCTGTGTGTCGGCGCCTGCTTTTTTAGAATGAAGCCATTGTCTGGCACGGGGCTTGACACAGTCTTTAAGGTAACCTGAAAGTTCCTTAAATGGCCTGAAACATCAAGGGTGCATACCGATTCGGCGATGATGCGCTGATGCGACCAGTGGGTCTGTGTCGTCAATGAGATGAGAAGAGGGTTCTTTGTCTCGCAGCTACCGTTTTGACCGATTCGAACTGCGTCCCACCGAACGCCTGCTGTACGTTCAGGGAGACCCCGCCCCCTTGGGGTCACGGGCGATCGACCTCTTGCTGGCCCTCGTGGAGCGCCACGGCTGCCTGGTGACCAAGCACGAACTGCTCGACCTGGTGTGGCCGGGCGTGGTGGTGGAGGAGAACAACCTGCAGGTGCAGGTCTCCACCTTGCGCAAGGTGCTGGGCGCGCGCTCCATCGTCACCGTGCCCGGACGCGGCTACCGCTTTGTCGAGCCCGTGGTGGTGGACAGCGGCGCCGCCAGCGGCCCGCCCCCTACCGCACGCACCTCCGATTCCGTCGAAGCCCTGTGGGCGGCCGCGACAGCCGATTCCCCCTTGTCGGTGCTGCCGGCGCTGCCCTCGCGCATCCTCGGGCGCGACCGTGACCTGGCCGCCCTGGAAGACCAGGCCGACCGCCCCCTGGTGACCATCGTCGGCCCTGGCGGCATCGGCAAGACCGCCCTGGCCCTGGCCGCGGCCCATGCCGGGCGGCGCCGCATGCGCGATGGCGTGGCCTGGGTGGAACTGGCGGCCATCACCGATCCGGCCCTGGTGGTCACGGTGGTGGCCCAGGCTCTGGGCCTGCCCACCAATGCCGATGCGCCCCTGGCTTCCCTGCTGGTGGGCCTGCGCCCGCTGAACGTGCTGCTGGTGCTGGACAACGCCGAGCACCTGCTCGATGCGGTCGCGCACCTGGCCAATGCCATCGTCGAGGCCGCGCCCCAGGTGCGGGTGCTGGTCACCAGCCAGCTGGCGCTGAAGGTGCCGGCCGAGCAGGTGTTCCGCCTCAACGCCCTGTCGGTACCGGAGCACGGTGCCTTGATGGACGAAGCGCTGGCGCATGGCGCCGTCGCTCTGTTCGTGGACCAGGCCCAGGCGGCGGACCGGCGCTTTGCCCTGGCCGATGCCAATGTCGCGATGGTCATCGCCCTGTGCCACCGGCTCGACGGCGTGGCCCTGGCCATCAAGCTGGCCGCGTCGCGCATGCCCTTGCTGGGCCTGCAGGGCATCTGGATGCGGCTGGACGAGCGCTTCCGCCTGCTGGCCAGCCGCGGCACCCAGAACCTGTTGCCCGCGCGTCACCAGACCCTGCTGGCCGCGCTTGAATGGAGCCACGACTTGCTGGGCCCCGATGAGCAGGCGGTGTTTCGTCGGCTCAGCGTCTTCTCGGGCGGCTTCTCACTGGCCCTGGTCAGCGTGGTCACCAGCGACGACCGGCTGGACGAATGGACCGTGATCGACTTGCTCGGCGAATTGGTGGACCGCTCCCTGGTGTCCGTTGATGCCGTGCTCGAAGGCGCGGATGCACCCCGCTACCGCCTGCTGGAGAGCACCCTGGCCTTTGCCGAGCTCAAGCTGGCCGATTCCAGCGAGCGCGAAGCGATGGCGCAGCGCCATGCCCGCGCCGTGGCCGGGCTGATGGACCGTGCCTACGAAGGCTACTGGGCCATGCCGGACAACGCATGGCTCAACACCTACGGCCCCGAGATCGACAATGTGCGCAAGGCCCTGGAGTGGGCGCGCCAGAACGATCCGGGCTTGGCCGTGACCCTGGTGGGCGCGGCCAGCGTGCTGTTCCTGCTGCTGGGTCTGGCGCCCGAGTGCCGCCAGCACGCGCTGGCGCTGCAGACGCAGGCTGAGTCGATGTCGGCCAGCGAATCGCTGGCGCGGTACTGGGTCGAGCGCAGCCGCCTGCATTGGGGCATCTCCAACGGCCTGATGCACGAGTTCGCCTTGCGGGCCGCCAAGCAGTGCCGTGATGTGGGTGACCAGCGCGGCCTGTACATGGCGCTGCGCTGCCAGGCCGGCAGCGGCGTGGTATCACCCCAGGATGCGATGGGCCTGCTCGACGAGATGGCCCGCCTGGAGCACACCGGCTGGCCGGTGCGCCTGAAGCTGCAGCGCCTGCTGGCCGAGGTGGGCGTGCTCAAGGCGGGCGACTTCATGATCGAGGCGCGCCTGGTGTGCGACACCTTGCTGATCCGCGCCCAGGCCGCTGGCCTGGACGCCGTGGTCTCGGCCACGCTGAGCGATCTGGCCTCTGTGAGCCTGGCGCTGGGCGACACCGACGCCGCCATCCGGGCTTGCCGCAAGCTGCTGTCACGCGGGTGCCACCGCCGCGACAACTTCGTGCTCCATGCCCTGGCCATCGTGGCCAGCGCCTCGCTGATCCAGGGGGATGCGCACCAGGCCCGTGGTTCGCTGACCGACTTCGTGGCCGCCTCGCGCAGCCGTGACTGGGAGTGGCTGGGCCTGTACTCCGGGCTGTTGGCGCTGCTGGCCGCCGTGGAAGGGCGCCATGAAGCGGCGGCCCGCGTGCTGGGTCACGCTGATCAGGCCTACCGGCAACTCGGTTCGCGCGATGCCCAGGCGCTCAAGGCCCGTGCGCAGGCCAAGGCCCTGATCCAGCAAGCGCTCGATGCCACCGCCATCGAACGGCTGAGCGCCGAGGGCGCCGACATGGACCCGGAAACGCTGTGCGCCTGGGCCCTGGCGCGCGACGATGCCTGATGGCGATGGGCGCCGCATGACAGGCGCATGAAGGGGGCTGGACGGGCTGCATCGGCTCGAAGGACGCGAATGGCCCGGGGCGCGTACACTGGGCCCATGCCGCCCCAGGCCTTGAGGCCCGGGTGGCGCCAACCGGTCGGATACAGATGAAGCCGCTTTCCTCGTGGCTCCAGAGCGTCGGGCTCCTGCACCTCGAGCCCGTGCTGGTGGCCAATGACATCGCCGAAGATGTACTGACCAGCCTCAACGAGCAGGATCTGGAGAAGCTCGGCCTGTCGATGGGCGAGCGCAAGCGCTTGCTCAAGGCGATCGCGGCGCTGGCCCAGGAAGAGGCCGGTGAATCCCCAATCGTCGCACCAGTGCCCGCGCCCCCGCGTGGCCATGTTGGCGAGCTGCGCCAGCTCACCATCATGTTCTGCGACCTGGTCAACTCCACGGTGCTGTGCGAGCGACTGGCGCCTGAGCAGTGGCGCGAGGTGGTGCTGGCCTACCAGCAGGCCTCGGCCGCGGTGATCGAGCGCTACGGCGGGGCCATTGCGCAATACCTGGGTGATGGCTTGCTGGTGTACTTCGGCCACCCTCAGGCGCACGAGGACGCGCCCGAGCGTGCCGTGCGCACCGGCGTGGCCCTGATCGAGACGATCCGCCAACTGCACCTGGAGCCCGTGCAGGCCCAGGGCATGCCGCTGTCCGTGCGCATCGGCATCCATACCGGGCAGGTGGTGATCGGCGACATCGGTGCCGGTGCGCGCCGCGAACTGCTGGCCCTGGGCGACACACCCAACCTGGCGGCGCGCCTGCAAGGCCTGGCTCAGCCCGACACCCTGGTCATCAGCGATGCCACGCGCCTGCTGGCGGGTGGCAGCTTCGCGTATGCGGATCTGGGCCGCCATGAACTCAAGGGCGTGCGCGAGCCCAAGCAGGTCTGGCAGGTGCTGGATGTGCTGCAGACCGCCAGCCGCTTCGACGCAGCTACCAGCGCCGGCCTCACGCCGCTGGTGGGGCGCGCCAGCGAGCTGGCTCTGCTGACCGAGCGCTGGCAACTGGCCAGCCAGGGGCGCGGCCAGACGGTGGTGCTTTCCGGCGAGGCGGGCATCGGCAAATCGCGCATGCTCAAGGAGCTGTGCGACCGTCTGGGCAATGCCGGCCTCAACGCGGTGCGGGTGCAGTGCTCGGCCCACCACATCAACAGCGCCTTCCACCCCAGCATCGACAACATCGAGCGCTCACTGCGGCTCACACGCGAGCAGCCCATGGCCTTGCGGCTGGACCGGCTCGATGCCTTCGCGGTGAGCGAGTTCGGTCTGCCGCGCGCACAGGTGGCGGTGCTGGCCTCGATGCTGTCGATGGCCAATGAAGAGCGCTACGGCCCCATCGTCGACAGCGCCTATGAGCGCGAGCGCGAGACCATCGCCGCGCTGGTGGACCTGATCCGGGCGCGCGCCCGCCAGGCCCCCACGGTGATGATCTATGAGGACGCGCACTGGGCTGATCCAGCCTCGGTGGCGATGCTGCACGAGTTGATCGACCGCACCACCGACGTGCCGCTGCTGCTGGTGATCACGCACCGCCCGGAGTTCGATCTGCCGCCTTCGCTCAAGGCGCGCGGCCATGTCACTTCGCTGAAGGTGCCGTCATTGCGCCGTGACGAGGTGGCCTCGCTGGTGATGCGGCTGGCCGGCGACAGCCTCTTGCCCGATGATCTGGCCCAGCACATCGTGAGCAAGACGGACGGCGTGCCGCTGTTCGTCGAGGAGCTCACGCGCTGGATCCTGGAAAGCCCGGTCAGTGCCGACGGTCGCCGCAAGGAGGTGCCTGCCACCCTGCGCGATTCGCTGATGGCGCGCCTGGACCGCCACGCGCAGGCCAAGGAGATCGCGCAGATTGGCGCGGTGATCGGCCGCGAGTTCAGTCGTGATCTGGTCGAAGCCCTGGCCGACATGCCGCCACGCAGTCTGAGCGAAGCCCTGCGGGCGCTGACGCAATCGGGCCTGGCGCTGGAGCAGGTGGGCCATCAGGGCATCATCTACACCTTCAAGCACGCGCTGGTGCAGGACGCGGCCTACGACTCCCTGCTCACGCCGCGCCGCGAGGCCTTGCATGGGGCCATCGTGACGGTGCTGCAGGAGCGCTTCTCGTCCGTGGCCGAGGCCGAGCCGGAACTGCTGGCCCGGCACGCCAGCGCGGCACGCCAGCCGCGCGTGGCCATTCCCTATTGGCGCCGTGCCAGTGAGCTGGCGGTGCAGCGTCTGGCCCTGCAGGAGGCGGCCGCACACCTGGGGTCGGGCCTGAAGGCCTGTGCTTCATTGCCGCCGTCGTCAGAGCGCAACCAGATCGAACTGCAGCTGCAGGCCTCGCTGGGCACGGCCCACATGCTGGGCCGGGGCTGGGCGGCCGAAGAGGTGTCGCACGCCTTTGCCCGTGCCAACGAACTGGCCAGCGCGGCCGATCAGCTCGAAGAGGCCATCTGGCCGCTGTGGGGCGTGTGCATCTACCACCTGGTGCACGGCGAGATCAACCGCGCGGTGGCCATCGGCCAGCGCATGATGACGGTGGCGCGCCAGTCCAGCAGCCGCAACGCCTGGCTGGTGGCCAACATGATCCATGTGCAGCTGTGCATGTACAGCGGGCAGTTCGACCAGGTGCAGGGCCATGTGGAGCAGGTCGAGCACCGCTACTGCGATCCACAGGACCGGGCCCTGATCGCGCTGTACTCCACCGACCTCAAGCTGGTGTCGATGGTGCATGGCGCCCAGACGCGCTGGTTCATGGGCCTGGAAGACGATGCCGATGCCTTGTGCGTCGAGCAGGAGCACTTCGCGGCCCGCCTGAACCACCCGTACTCCACGGCCTGGACGCTGACCTGGGGCGCCATGTCCTACCTGCACCGTGGGCGGGTCGACGAGTTGCTGGTGCGGGTGGAAGAGGGCCTGCGCCTGGCCACCAAGCACGGCTTTGCCTATGTGGCCGGCATGGCCGTGATCAGCAAGGGCTGGGCCCTGGCCCGCAAGGGGCAGCAGGACGAAGGCATCGCGCTGATGAAGAACGGGTTGACGGCTTTCCGCGCCACCGGGGCCGGCATTGCTGTGCCCTTCTTCCTGGCACTGCTGGCCGAGGCGCTGGGCCGCGCGGGGCTGCGGGCCGAGGGCCTGGCGCGCATCGACGAGGCCGCACAGCTCACGGAGGCCGGCGGTGAGTGCTGGCACGCGGCAGAGCTTCACCGCATCAAGGGCGGGCTGCTGGCCATGGGCCCCGAGCCTGATCTGGTGGCTGCAGAAGCCAGCATCCGCCACGCGCTGGCGGTGGCTTCCGGCCAGCAGGCGCATGCCTGGCGTCGGCGTGCCTTGCACGATTTGCGGGCCTTGCTGCAGTCACAGCAACGGCACGACGAAGCTCAAGCGCTGCTGGTGGCGGTCTGAGCCTCAGGTGCGTGCCTGGGCGTCTTCCATGATCTTCTGCATGTTCTCAGGGCTGAAGAAATCGGCCGGCGAAACCGTCTGGCCGAACATCCCGAAGTAGCGGTCGATCTGCGGCTGGTTGCCGGCCAGTGCGCCGAGCAATTGCACCAGCTCGGGCGGTGGGGGCGTCAGTTCGGCCATCTGCTGGGCGAACAGGTGCCAGGGCACGGCGGTGGCGTCGCGTTGCGCGGCGTAGTCGGCCAGGGCCTTGTCCAGCGAGGCCGCGCCATTGAAGGCCTGGTTCAAGGCCTGCGACAGGTGCTCGGCATCGCGCAGGGCATTGGTGATGCCGGCGGCGGTGATGGGGTCGAAGGTGATGCCGGCATCGCCCACCAGGGCCCAGCCCGGGCCCGAGGCTTGGCGCGCACCCGTGGGGATGGACACGCGCAGCCAGTCGGTCTCGCGGCGACCTGCCTTGAGGCGTGCGGCCAGGTCAGGGGCCATGGTGGACAGCTCGTCCAGGATCAGGGGCTCGAGCCCTTCACGCTCGGTGCGCTGCTCGCGGCCGGGCAGGATGACGCCGCTCATGACCAGGCCATCGTTGGTCTGCCAGGCATAGCCCATGCGCTCGGGGCGGGAGTAGAACTCCACGCCATCCATGGGCACGCCGCTGAAGTAGGCGAACACGTTGACGCTGCACTGCTCGCGTGAGAACTCGTGCGCGTTGGGGCTCTCTACCGAGCGCGCCACGCGCGAGCCGCGGCCATCCGCACCGATGACGCAGCGAGCGTGGATAGTGAAGGGGCTGCCATCGGCCTGCTTGCACTGGATGCCATTGACCACGCCGTCAGCATCGCGGGTGACATCCTGGAAGGTGATGTTGTCGAGCAGCTGGGCGCCGGCTTGGGCTGCGGCGTCGCGCAGCACCTGGTCGAGTACGATGCGGCGCGGCGCGATGGCTGCCTGGGCCTGGGTGTGCGGCGGGTGGCCGCTGAGCACCAGTTCGCCCAGGTCGAGGCTGAAGTTGGTCAGCAGGGGGGTGCCGGCGCGCTGCAGGGCGTCCAGCAGGCCCCACGATTGCAGCAGGTCGACGCCAGCGTGCCACACCAGGTGGGTGGACAGCTTCATGTCGCTGGGGAAGGTGTTCTGGTCCACGACCAGTACGCGATGTCCCTGGCGTGCCAACAGCATCGCTGTTGCCGCGCCGGCGCATCGTCCACCTACCACCACCGCATCGACCGAAACTGCATCGACCATAGAAAGAGACCTCAAAGAGAACTGTCACCTCCCGCAGCACTGGCCGACGAGGGGACGGTGCAACTGGGAATCGGCAGCACGGGCCACCCATAGGGCGGCATCGGCTTGGGATCTATATGTACCACGATCACCTGGGGCTTGCCGGAGGTTTGGGCCGAATTCAGGGCTTTCACGAGGGCTGTGCGGAAGGCCTCGGGGCCCTGGTCGGGCAGGATGGCCACGGCATCGGCGCCCAGGCCCTGCGAGAACAGCACCAGATCAGGGGCGCCCAGCTTGTAGTAGTCCTGCCAGGCGGGGGCTGGTGGCAACAATTGAGCCATGCCCTGGCTGACCATGGCCAGATCATTGTCATTGAGCACGACCCACACGGCGCCGGTGCGGTATTGGGCGGCGGTGGAGACCTCGGCGCCATGCATCATGAAGGCGCCGTCGCCCACGATGGCCAGGCAAGGCTGGTCGGGCAGGGCCATCTTGCCGCCCACGACGGCGGCCACGCCGAAGCCCATCGGGCCCATGGCCAGCGCACTCTGGTAGCGCACGGGGGGATCGACCACGAGGCAGTTGAGCGACCAGCCCACGCAGTTGCCGGCGTCGATGAAGATCTCGCCTTCCTTCACGTGCTCGTTGATGACCCGGATCATGGCCGCCGGGTGCACCGGGGCGGTGTTGGAGTCGCGGCCGGCCGGATCGGCCCAGGCCGTGTGGCTGCGCTTGATCTCGCGGATGAAGGCCTTGCGCTCATCGACCTTGGCGGGATCGGGGTGGTGGTGCTGGTGCGCATGGGCCAGCAGCACGTCCAGGCTGGCGCCGATCTCGCCGATCACGCCGCGCGTGACGGGGAAGTCGCGGCCGATCACGTCGGCATCCAGGTCGAGCTGGATGAAGTGCTGCATGGGCAGCAGGGCCTTGTCGTAGGGGTTGGATGCCGCCGTGGTAGTGGCCAGCTCGCCCAGCGTGGAGCCCAGCACCATCAGCGCATCGTAGTGATCAGGATCGCCCAGGGGCTTGATGTACAGGTCAGGCCAGGCGCTGGCGCACATGCCGTAGTTGCGCAGGGACAGTTCGTGCGTCTCGGGGAAGATGCCCTTGGCATCGGGCGTGGTCATCACCGGGATGCCGAAGCGGTCGACGAACTCGGTGAAGGCACGCAGACGCTCGGGCGATGCCAGCGCGGCGCGGCTGCCATTGCCCAGGAAGAGCAGCGGGCGGCGCGCCTCCAGCAGTTCATGCAACGAAGCCTGCAGGGCTTTCGGATCCGCGCAGGCGGCGCGGGCCTGGTAGCTGCTGGGCGTGGGCTTGGTGGGCGGCGGGCTGATGCAGGTGCCGGCCACGTCGTTGGGCAGGCTGATGTGCGCGGCGCGGTTGGGCAGCGAGCGTGCGTTGCGCAGGGCCTGCTGGAACAGCGTCTGGAAGTTGCTGGGCGACGAGATCATCGCGCTCGATTCCACGGCGTTGCGGAAGATCACGTTGACATCCAGCTTGGCGTCGGTGCCTTCCTGCAGGTAGCCCTGGCCGAAGTACTTCTCGGGCACCTCGCCGGTGATCACCAGCAGCGACACATTGCTGGCTTGCGCGTTCATGGCGCCGGACACCGCGTTGGTGGCGCCTGGCCCCGAGGTGGTCAGCACCACGCCCAGGCCGCCGGTGGCCCGCGCGTGGCCATCGGCCATGTAGGCCGCGCCGCTTTCATGCCGGCAGATGACGAACTCGATCTGGTCGGCGTGCTTCTTGAGCTCGTCCATCAGCCAGACGGCCGCGCCGCCGGGGATGCCGAAGATCTTGGTGACGCCCTCGGCGATCAGGTACTGCACGAGCAGTTGCGCGACGGTGCAGCTGGGAATAGTCTGGGCGCCAGGAATGACGGAAACGGATTGGCCTGTTTGCATGGTGATTCGTCCCTTATTGAATCAATCGATGAAACGTGAAGAAGCCACATTTGTAACCTTCGTGCATGTGTTTCAAACGTAGATATGAAGGGGTTCTGTCGTGGATACAAAGCATTCAGGTATTGAGGTGTTGGACGTCGCCATCGTTGGCGGCGGGGTGTCCGGGCTGTACAGCGGTTGGCGTTTGCTGACCGATGGCGGTTTGAAACCGGGCAAGGTCAAGCTGTTTGAAAGCAGCGGCCGCCTGGGTGGGCGCCTGCTTTCGGTCACGCCGCCGGGCATGCCGCAGGCCCGCATCGAGCTGGGTGGCATGCGCTTCACCACTGGGCAGGAAACCGTGAAGGCGCTGGTGGATTACCTGCAACTGCCTACCGTGGACTTCTCCGTGGGCGAGGCGAACAACGTGGCCTACCTGCGTGGCAAGCACCTGCGCACGGGCGATCTGACCGATCCGGACAAGATCCCCTATGTGCTGACCGAAGACGAGCGCGCGAACATCAAGGACGGTTTCACCGTGCTGGCCGCACAGCGCTTTCTGCAGAAGGTGTTGGGCGTGGATCATGTGGACCTGAAGACGGTCGATTGGGAAAAGCTGGCCCGCAGCGGCCGCTACGAAGGCACTTTGCTGCGCGACCTGGCCATGCGCTACGTCTACAACCGCTCGGTCAGCCACGAGGCCTTCCAGTACGCCGAGGACACCAGCGGCTACGACAGCATCTACTTCACCTGGAACGCAGCCGATGGCTTCCCCTGGAACTTGTCGGACTACGGCGCCACCATCGAGTACAAGCGCCTGGTGGACGGCTATGAATCCCTGCCGCTGACCATCGCCAAGCGCTATGAGGACGCCGGCGGCATCACCCACCTGCACCACCGCCTGGTGCGCTTCGACAAGACCCGCCTGCCCGACGGCAAAGACGGCATCGAGCTGCACATCGAGCACGAGGGGCGTGAGCACGTGGTGCTGGCGCGCAAGCTGGTGCTGGCCATGCCGCGCCGCTCGCTGGAGCTGATCGAGCAGAGCGGCGCCGTGCTGGCGCCCGAGCACCACGAGGTGCACCGCCTGATCCAGTCCGTGGTGCCGATTCCGCTGTTCAAGCTGGCGCTGTGCTACCGCACGCGCTGGTGGGAGAAGCTGGGCATCACGCAGGGCCAGTCCGTCACCGACCTGCCGATCCGCCAGTGCTACTACTGGCCGGTGGGCAATGACACCGAAGCCGGCGCCATCCTGATCTACGACGATGGCCTGGACCTGGACTACTGGGCCGGTCTGCGCGACAACCCGGTCAAGTTCAAGAACCAGGCGCATGCGCCGGCCAGCGAAGGCCTGCCCGCCGACGAGTGGAACGAGCACCCCGCGCCGCAGTTGATGGTGAACGAGGCGCACCGCCTGCTGCTGCAGATGCATGGCGTGCAGGACCACCCCAACCTGCAGCCCTATGCCGCGGCCTACCGTGACTGGGGCGACGACCCCTTCGGCGGTGGCGCCAACTTCTGGCCGCAGCACGTGGAGAGCTACGACGTGGGCCACCGCATCATCCATCCGGTGTCCAACGTGCCGGTCTACATCTGCGGCGAGGCCTACTCGCACGCGCAGGGCTGGGTGGAAGGCGCGCTGGCCACGGCCGAGGAGATGCTGCAGAGCCACCTGGGGCTCAACCCGCCGCCTTACCTGCAGGCGGCCCCGGTGGACGCCTCGCCCGACTCAACCACGAAGGTAAAGTAGGGCGGTCGCGTGCATCTCCATGCCGGTGCCCATCAGCACCAGGTACTTGGTGTTGATCTCGCCATAGCACTTGGCGAGGTTCACCGGCACGGACGATGACACCATGTCGCCCAGGTCCTCCAGCGTGGTGATGTAGGTCGCCGGCTGGATGGCCGCGTTCCAGGCCTCGTAGATGGACTTGGAGCTCTGGTGCGCCACCAGGGTGATGTCCCGGCTGGTGATGCCGTGGCGTGCCAGCATGCGCGCGATGATCTTGGGCGGCACGGGCACGCCGAAGGTCTTCACGGCGGTGGCGCCGTTCTTCTCGTCGATCTTCATCAGCGGCGTGGTGAACAGCGCCAGGTCACCGTGCTTCTCATGGAAGCGCGGCTCCATGCGCAAGGCGCGGAACCACGAGCTGTCGGTCTCGTTGTCCCAGTCGATCAGGGTGAAGCGGCTGGTGTCCTGCGCGGCCCCAACAACCGCTGCACCCGCCGCGTCCGAGGCGGCCATGGCCACGGCCTCGTGGTAGTCCACATGGTGCGTCCAGTTGTTGCCGCAGGCCACCAGGGCCTTGCGGGCAGAGCCGGCCGTGATCAGGTCATTGGCGATGCGCAGGCCATCATGGAAGGCGGTGTAGTCGGTGTTGAGCGTCATCACGCGGCAGGTTGATGGCAGCCCCAACTGGTGGTGCACATCACACAGGTCGTTGGGCGCATAGCAGCCGCTCACCGAGGCCGAGCCAATCAGCAGGTCGATGTCGGCCAGGTCCACCTTGGCATCCGCCACCGCGTTCTTGCAGGCGTGGGCCACGAGTTCGGTGATCTGGTCACCGCGCTCCAGCACACGCCGGTACTTCAGCCCGTCGAACAACTCGCCGCCCGAGGGCGGGTGCTCGCGCAGCCAGTCGAAGACCGGATCGTCGTTGCCGCGGATCTTGTCCGGAAGACAATAACCCACACCCAGGATGGCCACTCTCGATGCATTGCTCATCACATCCTCCCTTGTTGATGGATGATGGGCATATCGGCAGGTGGCGCAGATCACCCAAGCTGTTTTTGCAGGGGTGGGCAACAAGGAGACGGGACATGATCTTGTGCGCGGACGTGGGGGCCACCAAGACCTTGCTGGGGCTGGCCGAGGTGGATGCCGGCACTGGGCGCGTGGTGGTCAAGGCCAGTGAGCGCTATGTGGCCGCACAGGTGCCTTCGTTCGAGGCCATGCTGACCGATTTCCTCGGCAAGCACGGCCCGTCCTTCGGGGCACCGCTGCTGGCCGCGGGCCTGGGTGTGGCCGGCCCAGTGCGTGAGCAGGCCGTGCAGATGACGAACCTGCCCTGGCGGCTCGATGCGCGCACCATCAGTGCTCATCTGGGCGGCGTGCCCGTCAAGCTGGTCAACGATTTCGACGCTGCGGCCCATGGCATCGAGGCCCTGGCGCCAGAGGAGCTGATGACCCTGCAGGCCGGCGATGCGGGTGCCCAGGGCAACCAGTTGGTGATCGGGGCGGGCTCGGGGCTGGGCGTGGCGTTCCGGATTTGGACGGGCGAGGGCGCATCGGCTCGCCATGTGGTGGCGCCTGGTGAGGGTGGCCACTACAGCTTCGCGCCGATCAATGAGTTGCAGGATCTGGTCCTGCAGCGCCTGCGGCCGCTGGTGCCCCGCGTGGTGGTCGAGCACCTGGTGTCCGGCCCGGGCCTGGTCAATTTCTACCAGGGCCTGGCCGACGAGCCGCCCACGAAGGTGCACACGCCGATGGACACCGAGGGCCTGACTGGCGAGGTGGTGTTCCGCAGGGCCACGCAGGAAGGCGATGCCCGCGCCGCGCAGGCGCTGGAGCAGTTCCTGCTGGCCTATGGCTCGGTGGCGGGCGACTACGCCCTGGCCACCCTGGCGCGTGGCGGCGTGTATGTGGCCGGTGGCGTGGCCCAGCGCTGCGGCGAGATGATGCGCGATGGTCGCTTCATGCGCGGCTTCGGGCAGAAGGGCCCCTATGCCGAGTTAATGTCCACCATCCCGGTGCACCTGGTGCTGCAGTCGGAGCTGGGACTGGTGGGTGCCGCGGTGGCTGGCGCGCGCTTGGTGGCCTGAACAGCGCCCGCGGCGCGGGATGTGGTCGACGCGATACCGGGGGCGGGGCCAAGTGCACTCGGTCCATGGCGCAGGCATCGGCACGACGGCCTGGGCCGCGTGCAAGGCCATCGGCAGATTGCGCAGGGCCTGCTGAACCTGGTCCGCGAACTCGGGCGACAGATGGCCATCGGCGGCCTCGCCGCCCTGGCCGGCCAGGAAGACCATCTGGGCCGGTGCCTGGGCGACCACCACATGGCTGTAGCCATTGGGGCTCGGGTCTACAGGCCCGGCGGGTTGATGAAGGCGTGCCCGCTCGGGGCTGTGATGACGGGCTTGGTGGACTGCGGCAGGGACATCGGATGGGTCAAGCACCACGCTTGGCCACCCCTGCACAGGTCAGGGCCATGCCCGTCACCCGATCACTGCCGTGCTCAGGGCAGCGCCGTCACCATCTGCTGCAGCATGGTGGCCACCTCGGCGTGCGTGTCCAGGAAGTAGCGCGCCTTGGACATCGGGTCGTCGCGCCCGATGCGCACCGTGAGCCAGCCGGGCTGGGCGCGCTCGAACACCGTCTCGTCGTTGACGTCGTCGCCGATGAACAGGGCGGCCTGCGCGCCTGTACGCTGCACCAGCGCGGCCACCGCATCGCCCTTGTCGGGTGCATGCGCGGCCACGATGTTGACCACGCACTTGCCGCCGAAGCGGCGCAGCGCCGGGTCCAGCTCGCCCAGGGTGTGGTCGATTACCGCCAGGGCCTGCTCGCGGTCGCGGGCCAGGCGGTAGTGCAAGGTCAGCGAATGCAGCTTGTCTTCCACGGCCACGCCGGCGGCGGCCAGCAGGGGCTGACGTTCGGCGATGCGCTCGCGCAGCTGGTTGAGCTGCTGCGTCAGCGCCGCGTAGACCTCGTTGGAGAGCTGCGGGCTGTCCGGGTCTTCGGCGCCGTGGTTGCCGATGATGAAGTGCGGCTCGAAGCCCAGGCGCGGTGCCACGTCGGCCACGCTGCGGCCGGTGACGATGGCCACGGGCAGGCGGCGGGCCAGTTGCTCCAGCCGCTGCGCCACGCCGATGGACACGCGCGCGTCGTCCGGCAACGTGACGATGGGAGCCAGCGTGCCGTCGAAATCGAAAGCCAGCAGGGGGTGTTGCTGCATCACGGCGTCCAGCGCCTGCAGGCCTTGTTGTGAGAAGAGGTGTTTCACGTCGTCAGACCTCCCGACGGATTGTTATGGAATTGAGGGAAAGGGAAGGGCAAAGGGTCGTCATCCAGCAAAGTTCATCCGACACCGGGTTGATGGCGCTGCACGCGGGCTTCGATGCGCTCGCGAAGGCGCCAGCGCCCGGCGTCGGTCAGCATGCGGCCGGCCCAGCGGTACACGTTGAACTCGTGCACCGTCATGCGCAGGCTGGCCATGCGTTCGCGCTGCTCGGCCTCGGGCATGGTGAGCGAGCGATGCAGCGCGTCGGCGGTTTCCTCCACGTGGTAGGGGTTCACGATCAGGGCCTCGCTCATCTCGCGGGCGGCACCGGCGAAGCGGCTGAGGATCAGCACGCCGCGTTCGTCGTCGCGTGCGGCCACGAACTCCTTGCACACCAGGTTCATGCCGTCGTGCAGGCTGGTCACCATGCAGGCGTCGGCGGCGCGGTAGAGCTCGTTGAGCGCATCCGATTCATGGTGCTCGGCCAGCAGGTGCACGGGCAGGTAGCCCTCGCGGCCGAAGCGTTCGTTGATGCGGCGCGTGGTGTTCTGGATGCGATCCTGGAAGGCCTTGTACTCTTCCAGCGAGCTGCGCGAAGGCGCGGCCACCTGCACGAAGGAGAACTTGCCGACCCATTGCGGGTACTTTTCCAGCAGGCGCTCCACGGCATGCAGGCGCTCCAGGATGCCCTTGGTGTAATCGAAGCGGTCCACACCCACGGCGATGCGGTGATCGGCCGGCAGGCCCAGGCGCTGGAAGACGCGCTCCTTGCACTGCGCCACGGGCGCCCAGGTCGCGACGGTGGCCTCGGTGGGCCAGGCGATCGAGATGGGGTAGCTCTCGACGAAGGTAGTGTCCTCGTGGAAGGAGATGGTCGAGTGTTCGTGCTCGATGCGGGCTTCCAGGTAGCGGTCTACCGTCTCGATGAAGTTCTTGCAATGAAAGCGCGTGTGGAAGCCCAGGATCGTGCTGCCCAGCATGCCTTCGAGGATTTCCTGGCGCCACGGGCAGATGCCGAAAGATTCGGGGTTCGGCCATGGGATGTGCCAGAAGGTGATGATGGTGGCGCGTGGCAACTGCTTGCGGATCATGGCCGGCAGCAGCGCGAAGTGGTAGTCCTGCACCAGCACGACCGGGTCTTCGCTGCGGGCCTCGGCCACCACGGCGTCGGCGAAGCGTTGGTTGATCTTGCGGTACTCCTGCCAGTCGGATTCGCGGAACACAGGGCGGACGTGGGCCACATGGCACAGCGGCCACAGGCCTTCGTTGGCGAAGCCGAAGTAGTAGCCCTTTTCTTCCTCTTCGGTCAGCCAGATGCGGCGCAGGGTGTAGTCGTCCTTGCCGGGCGGCACCAGCACGCGGTCGTGCTTGTCGACGCTGCCGCGGTCGCCGCTGCCGCTGCCATGGGCTACCCAAGTGCCCGAGCAGGCGCGCATCACCGGCTCCACGGCGGTGACCAGGCCGCTGGCCGGGCGCTTGACGCTCAGGCCGTGGCCGGTGTTCTCGTGGATGTAGGGCTCGCGGTTGGAGACCACGATCAGTTCGTCGCCACGCAGTTGGGTGCGCAGCAGGGTGCGCAGGCGCTCGGGGTTCCAGATGGTCTCGGGGCCGAGTGATCGCCGGTATTCGTCCTCCAGATCGCGCAGGCGGCTGCGCAGGTCGGCGGCCAGCGGGGCCAACTCGGGCGAGGGCGGCATCAAGGGGCTGATCAGGCCTTCGCCGCGCAGCAGCGCGCGTGCGCCGGACACCCAGCCGCGCCAGCTGAACTGCGCCACCACCACGGTGATCAGCGCGATGATCACGCCCAGGCCGGAGATCAGGATGATCAGGTACTTCTGCGTGTCCTGGCTGCGGCGCTCGACGAAGCTCAGGTCGTGCAGCAGCACCAGGTCGGCCAGGTGCTCGCCGTTGTCGGCCTTGACGGCGTGCATGCCCACATGCACCGAGCCGCCCTCAATGTGCATCTGCGGATCCTTCTGGCCGGCGGTGTTGCGGGCCTGGGCGCAGTCGAGGTCGTGCGGGAAGGCGGGCGAATGGCGCAGCAGCTTGCCATCGAGCGTGCACAGGCCGATGGCGACCAGGCGCTCATCCTGGACCACGCGGTTGAACAGCACCTGCAGACGCAGGCCGAGCGGATCCTTCAGCGCCTCGGCGATGGGCTCCGACATGGTGTTGGTCATCAGCTCGCCGCGCAGGTTCACATCGCGTGAGAACCAACGCAGGGTGAGGCGGTCCATCAGGGGCAGGGCCAGGTAGGACGCCACCACCAGCGTGATGACCAGGGGGACCAGGAAGCGCAGTTGAAGGCGCAGCGTGTTCATGCGCGGTGTCCTCCTTGTGATGGGTTGGACAGTGTCCGCGCAGGCTTTGTGGGATGCCTATGCATTTCCACAAATATACATGGCTTCCCAAAACCCCCATGTTTCGCCCAGGTTGAGGGCCATGCGGTACAACAGTCACAGCATGGCCCACGACGACGCGTGAGAGGAACAAGAAGATGAGCGAACCCACCGACCAAGCTTCCCTGGGCCTGGCCCTGATCGGCAACTGCACCATCAGCGCGCTGGTGGATCAGCAGGCCCGCATCGTGTGGGCCTGCATGCCCCGCTTCGATGGCGATCCGGTCTTCCACGCGCTGCTCGATTCGGGTGGCGGCTTGAAGCGCGAGGGCACGATGTCGGTGGAGATCGAAGGCCTGGTGCGCACCGAGCAACAGTACGACCCGGGCACCGCCATCCTGCGCACGCGGCTGTTCGATGCGGACGGGCAGGGCATTGAGGTGGTGGATTTCGCACCGCGCTTCTTCCACCGCGAGCGAGCGTTCCGCCCGGCCCAGCTGGTGCGCCGCATCCGGCCGCTGGCGGGCCATCCGCGTGTGCGCCTGAGCATCCAGCCGCGCGGTGACTGGGGCGCCACCAACCCCACGGTGACGCGGGGCAGCAACCACCTGCGCTTCGTGTTCCCGGGCCACACCTTGCGCCTGAGCACCAACGCGCCGCTGACCTATGTGGCGGCGGAGACCTGGTTCTCGCTGCCTGGCCCGGTCAGCCTGTTCCTGGGGCCCGATGAAACGCTGGACAGCGGCATCGAGGAGACTGCGCGCGACTTCGAGGAGCAGACTGCCTGGTACTGGCGCCACTGGACACGCCGCCTGGCCCTGCCCTTCGAGTGGCAGGACGCCGTGATCCGCGCGGCCATCACGCTCAAGCTGTGCCAGTACGAAGAGACCGGGGCTATCGTGGCTGCCATGACCACCAGCATCCCCGAGGCGCCCCACAGCGAGCGCAACTGGGACTACCGCTACTGCTGGCTGCGCGATGCCTTCTTCGTGGTGCGTGCGCTCAACAGCCTGTCCGAGGTGGGCACGATGGAGGAGTACCTGCGCTGGCTGCACGACGTGGTGCGCAGCGCCCAGGGCGGCCACGTGCAGCCGCTGTATGGCATCGGCCTGGAGCGTGAGCTCACCGAAGGCATGGTGCTGCACCTGTCGGGCTACCGGGGCATGGGGCCGGTGCGCGTGGGCAACCAGGCCTTCGAGCACTTCCAGCACGACGTCTACGGCAACATCGTGCTGGGCGCCGCGCAGGCCTTCCATGACCACCGCTTGTTCCGCCGCGCCGATGCCAGCGACTTCATGGCGCTGGAGGCCATGGGCGAGCAGGCCTGGCTGCTGCATGACCAGCCCGACGCGGGCATGTGGGAGCTGCGCACGCGTTCGCGGGTGCACACCTCGTCCTCGCTGATGAGCTGGGCGGCGTGCGACCGCCTGGCCAAGGTGGCGGCCACGCTGGGCCTGGCGGACCGTGCGGCCCACTGGGCCGAACGGGCCCGCATCGTGCGCGACAAGATCTTGGCGCTGGCCTGGAGCGAGGAGCGCCAGGCCTTCGTGGAGAGCTTCGGCGGCAAGGACCTGGACGCCAGCGTGCTGCTGATGGCCGAGGTCAACTTCATCGACCCGAAGGATCCGCGTTTCGTCAAGACGGTCGAGGCGCTGGAGGCCGTGCTGTGCGACGGCCCTTTCATGCGCCGCTACGAGGCGCCGGATGATTTCGGCCGGCCGGAGACCTCCTTCAACGTGTGCTCGTTCTGGCGCATCGACGCGCTGGCCCGCATCGGCCGCACGCAGCAGGCCCGCGAGATCTTCGAGGCCCTGCTGGCCTGCCGCAACCATGTCGGCCTGCTGTCCGAGGACATCGCCGTGGGCAATGGCGAGATGTGGGGCAACTTCCCGCAGACCTACTCCATGGTGGGCATCATCAACGGGGCGATGCGCCTGTCCAAGCCCTGGGACCAGACGGTCTGATCGACGAGGGCTTGGTCGGCGGCGGGGCATGGCTCAGGCCTTGTCCGCCGGGGCCACGGCGTGTTCGTGCCCGGGCGTGGGCGATCGTTGCTCGGGCGCTGGCGGGCGGTGCGCGGTGTCGCTGGGCGGGTCTACCTCGGCGCGCAGGCGGGGCAGGTACTCGGGGTAGTCCTTCTGCATCATGGACATCAGCTCCTCGCGCACCAGGCAGCGCAGGTCCCAGCCCTTGCCCGAATCGGCCGTGCTGACCAGGCAACGCAACTGCATCGACTTCTCGCTGAAGTCCGTCACCTGCACCAGGCACACGCGGCCATCCCACAGCGGAGAGCCTTCGCACACGCGCTTGAGCGCATCGCGGATGGGCTGCAGCGGCATGCGGTAATCCACCCACAAAAAGACGGTGCCCAGCAACTGGGCGCTGGAGCGTGTCCAGTTCTGGAAGGGTTTTTCGATCCAGTACTGCAGGGGCACGATCAGGCGGCGCTCGTCCCAGATGCGCACGACCACGTAGGTGCTGGTGATCTCTTCGATGCGGCCCCATTCGCCTTCCACGATCACGACGTCATCGAGCCGGATGGGCTGGCTGAAGGCGATCTGCAAGCCGGCGATCAGGTTGCCCAGCACGGGCCGCGCGGCCAGGCCCGCGGCGATACCCGCCACACCGGCCGAGGCCAGCAGGCTGGTGCCGATCTGGCGCACGTCGGGGATGGTCATCAGCGCCAGGGAGATGCCGATCAGCACCACCACGCCGGCCACCATGCGCGTGACCACCTTGGTTTGCGTCTGGATGCGGCGGGCCATCAGGTTGTCGCTGATGTTCTCGATGGGACGCGACAGGATCACCGCATCGCCGCAGGACTGGACGATGCGCACCACCAGCCAAGTGACGGCAGCGATCAGGACGATGGTGGTGAACTGGCGCGCCAGGCCGATGCCGGAAAGATCATCTGGGGCGGCGCGCAGTACGAACTGCAGGGCCAGCAGCGGCAGCACATGGGCGGCGGGCCGGCGGGCGGATTGCGTGACCAGCGAGGCGGAAGGAGAGCGTGCCACGGCACGCCGCAGCACCGCCGCGCCGGTCTGGAAGACCAGCCATGCGGCCACCATCGCGATCACCGCGGACACGAGTGTCAGCCCCCAGGGACCGAGCGGGAGGCGGTCCAACCAATCTGTGTAAGTCTGTTCCATGGGCCCCGAGTATCCACGCCAGAGGTGCCTGCCGCACGTTCAGGGTTTTGGGCGCCACGATGCCATCATGATGGCGCCAGGATGTTGTCAGAACCGGACGGCCAGTCCCACGCCCCAGGCGAAGTCGGGCGTCTCCTTGGTGGCGGCCCAGGAGAAGCTCACATCTACCTGTGCGTCGTTGGTGATCAGGTAGGTGGCGCCAGTACCCCAAGAGGCGATGTTGCCGCCGTTTCTTGAGGAGGCCAGTTGCTGACCAGCCAGTTCAACGAAGGTGTTGAAGCGGTCTGTCCAGGATTTGCCCACTGTGATGGCCGCGATGCCGCCCCGCCGCCCTCGTTCTTCTCGACAAAGACGCCAGGCATCACGCCGATGGACCAGGCGCTGGGCAACTCCCATTCGGCCACGACGCGCAGCGAGGGGCGCACGCCATCGCCACGAAAGGCACGCGAGCCGGTCTCCAGATCGGCGTGCAGCAGCAAGCTCATGGCAGGGATGCCGTTGGCGGCGTCGCCGTCCTGTGCGTGCCACTTGATGCCGATGGCCATGTCGGAGTAGCCGCTTTCGCCCGTAGTTATGCGGGTGGCTGTGTCTTCGCTGCGCAGGCGGCTGATACCGTCTGTCTCGATGCGGAACTCCAGTGTGTCGTTCAGGCCGACTCGTAGCAGCGTGGGCGTGGTTGTCAGGCGCTCCCGGACGCTATCTGCCTTGTTGCGCTCGGTGGTGAAGCCCGTCTCTAACTGGAAACGGCCCGCGCCGACCACGTTGCTGGATTCGACCAAGCCAGGCCGATCAGGGATGATTTGTTCTTCGGCAAGGGCCGTGTGCGCGAAGGACATGGGCAGCAACGGGGCGAAGGCCATCGCGGCGTGGCGAATGGTCGGTCGGACGAAATGGCGTGAACGCATGGGGCCTCCTGTGGATGAACCCGGCGGCCATGTCGTGGGGCGAGCCTGTGTTGCGCACTGGTCTGCGGCCGGGCGTGGCAGACTGTACTGCAGCGACACGGCCCTGCCCAGCCAGGTGTGCCGTGGATGAGACGGCCCCCGGCGCCCTCACTGGGTGCAGCTGTCGATGAACACCTGCATCTTCTTGACGTCGTCGTCGCTGGGGGCGGTCTTGAGGTTTTCGAGCTTGTTCATCCAGCCCGAGGCCTCCTTGGCGCGCTTGGCCCAGGCGTCATCGAGCAGCCCCAGGGCATCGAGGAAGCCCTTGGTCTTGGTGAACTGCCCGGCGAGCTCCTTGATGACTTTCTCCGGCCACTTGTTGTTTTTGCCGAAGATGAAGATGGCCTCGGTGTTGCGCACCTGCTTGAGGTAGCCCGCCTCGGCCTTGGCGACGTCTTCCATCGTCTTCTTGTGGGCGCGCGTGCCCTTCATGATCTTGTCGATGTCGGCCACGAACTTGGGGTACTTCTTCTCGACGGCCTTCTTGTAGGTTTCGAGGTTGTTCAGCAGCTTTTCCGTGTCCTGGACGTTTTTGGCGGCCGTCTTGATCGAAAAGGACTTGTGCACCGGGTCGATGGAATCGCCGATGCTGACCTTGGCGGCGCCCTTGGGCACCTTGGCGGCGTCGCGCTTGTCCTGCCATTGCTTGCGGGTGGGCACGAGGATGTCGTAGAGAGGCATGGTCATCACTCCTGTGGCGTGGATGCTGGCCGGCACCATGCGGCCGTGGCACCACGCATGTTAGGAATGAGGGCCCAGGCGCACTACCTGCTAAACAAGCAGGTCCGAAAGGATGTTCGTGGGGGGAGGGCGCTTCGGCGCTTCAGGCTTCGTCTGGTGGCGCCAGGTTGTCCCGAAGGCGCTGCAGCAGCGTGGAGAGCTGGTCGATTTCATCCGCACCCAGGCCCCTGACCATGCTCTGCCCCAGCCGCTGGCGATGGCGGTGCAGCACCCGCTGCAGGGCTGTGCCTTGCGCCGTGGGCGTGAGCCGCTGCTGGCGACGGTCGTTCGGGTCGGGCTCGCGCTGCAGCAGGTCGCGGTCGACCAGCAACTGCACCAGCCGTGTCACCTGGGCCTTGTCGCGGCCGCTGTGCTCGACCAGATCACTGGCGGTGCTGCCAGGGTGCCGTGCGAAGAACATCAGTGCCTTGGCTTCCATGGGGGCCAGGCTGCCACCCTTTTGCTGCACGGCCTGGCGCAGGCGGGACTTGAACAGGTGGGTCAGGTCGGCCAACTGGTCGACCACTTCGTCTCGGGCGGGGGCGTGGGCATGGAGGGCGTCGTGTGGGGACGGATGGCGCAAGAGCATATGGTCGACATAGTCAATCATGAAAGTCTGCTGTATGTTGACATTATCAACCATTTAGGAGTTCTTGTGATCATGATGGATACAAGCTCATCGACCGACCTCACGGTGCAGCGTGTGCGGCACCCCGTCAAGGTGCGTCGCCTGCAGGTCGCCAGACCCGCCTGCTCAGCCCGAACCAGTTGCTCGTCACCGTGGGTGGCCCCGATTCGCCGCGCCCGCTGATGCAGGACTACACGCCGCGTCGCTTCGATGCACAGGAACTGGGCATCGAGTTCGCGCTGCATGGCGATGGGCCGGCCGCCAACTGGGCGCGTCAGGCTCAGCCCGGCCAGACCCTGACCGTGGCGGGCTCGCGCGGCAGCTTCATCGTGCCCACGGGGTTTGATTGGCACTTGCTGGTGGGTGATGATTCTGCGCTGCCGGCCATCGCCCGGCGCCTGGAAGAGCTGCCCGAAGGCAAGCCCGTCACCGTGGTGCTGGCGCTGGCCCCGGCCTACTGGAAGCAGGGGCAGGCCGATCACCATGAATCGTTGGGTGCGTGAGGCGGCGGCGGGGTCTGTCCGGCATCCCTGATGCGGGGCGGGCTTTGCCTTGCGTGGCGCAGAAGTTGCGTGTCCAGTGGTCTTTCCCTGGATTCCCTGAAGAGATCACCATGACGACCGCCCTGAACCTTGCCGCCGCCAACAGCCTGATCACCGCCGCCCTGGCCCACGCCCGCACGCACAGCATGGCCTCCCTGTGCGTGGCGGTGCTTGATGCCGGTGGCCATGTGATGGCGCTGCAACGGGAAGACGGCGCCAGCATCCTGCGCCCGCAGATCGCCACGGCCAAGGCGCGCGGCTCGCTGGGCATGGGCTTCGGTGGCCGTGAGCTGGCGCGCCGTGCGGCGGCCAACCCTGCCTTCATCGGGGCCTTGGCCGCGCTGGCCGACGGCGACATGCTGCCGGTGCCGGGCGGTGTGCTGGTGCGCACGGCCGATGGCGCCTTGATCGGCGCGGTCGGCATCAGCGGTGATCTGTCTGACAAGGATGAGGCCTGCGCCATCGCCGGCATCGTGGCTATCGGCCTGGTGGCCGATGTGGGCGTGCAGGAACTGCACACCGATCTGCCCGCCGCTTGAGTGAGCGGCGGCTCAGGCCGCCTTCGGGCTCAGCGCCACACCGCCGTGCATCACACCACGGTGCTGGGCGTACATCTGGCGCACCCAGGCCATCGAGGGGCGCACCTGCCAGGGCGCAGCGGCGCCGGCCATGGTCTGACGGAAGGTGGCATCGCCATACACCGGGTGCTCTGAAGGGCAGGCCAGCGGTGCCAGCAGCGAGGCCGCGGTCAGATCGGCCGTGGTGAGCTGGTGGCCGACCAGGAAGGTGCGGCCATCGGCCAGGCGCGCATCCAGCCAGGCCACTGCGGCATCGATGCGCTGGTGCGCCCGGTGCGCGCCGGCTTCGGTGATGTGCAGCTTGCGCCGGAAGGCCCACTGGATCAGCGGATAGGCGCGGCGGATGAACACGGCCTGGGTGGGCGTGGCGTGGTCTGTCCACAGGCGCTTGATGTGCTCGTCGCCGCTGCCGAAGCTGTGCGCGTACAGGTAGCGGGCCACGTCCTTGCCGATGGCATCGAAGCGTTTGGCCACGTCCTCGATCTCGGGCAGGTGGGCTGCGGGCATCAGGGCCATCGGGCCGTGGTGCTCGCGCAGCCAGCGCAGGATGCGGGGGCTGTCCTGGATGCTGCCTTGCGGTGTCTTGAGCACGGGCAGCGTGGTCTGGCCGCGCTTGCCCATGGTGAGTGCCGGCAGCAGGTGGAAGACGGGCGTGAGGCACACCTCGCGGTAGGCGATGCCGCTGGCATCCAGCGTCCAGCGGATCTTCTCGCTGTAGTGCGACATCGCGAAGGTGTAGAGCGTGTAGGGCGGTTGGTTCATCGTCAGGCCTGCTGCAGGCGGTAACCCAGGCGGGGGAAGTGCACGTGCACACGGCCGGCGCGGTCGGTGTCCAGCGCCAGGGTCACGCGTTGGGTGTTCAGGTGTGCCAGGATGCCGGTCACGGTGGTGCCGTGGCCCAGCAGTTCCGGCCGGACGCTCACGGTGCGGCCCAGAACCAGCCCGCTCGGATCCGGCGTGTCGCTGGTGGGCGGGGGCAGTGCAGCGGGCTTGGCCTGCTGCGCCAGGGTGATGGCTTCGTCGGCGCTCATGTCGCCGCGCTGGCCGTGCCCGAAGGCGCGCATGCGCTCCATCCAGGCCTGCGTGGCCGGGAAGGGGCTGAAATCGAAGCGCCCATTGCGCGCGAACCACAGCGTGCTGTAGAGCGTGAAGTCGCCGCTGCCCGGGCGCACGCCGTTGACGAAGCCGGGCCCGCCGGCCAGGCCACGCTCGATCCAGGCGATCTGGGCAGCCAGGTTCTGCGCGGCCAGGGGCACCGAGGCCTTCAAGGCGGCCCGGTCCAGCGGCGCACCCCGCAGGGCGGCCCGGTCGGCCAGGAAGGCATCGTCCAGGTGGTCGACGATGGCGCCCAGGGTGTAGGCCACGGCCTGGCCGAACAGGTTCACGTCCACCCAGTGCTCGACCACATCGTTCCAGCCGGGTGACACGGTGGTGGCGGCAGGCGCGGGTGCCAGGCGCTCGATCTCCTGCGCGATCAGGCGGGTGTCGCAGTACAGGTCGGCGCCCAGTTGCAGCACCGGCACCTTGCGGTAGCCGCCGGTCAGCGCGACCAGATCCGGTTTGGGCGCGATGCGCGGCACGATCACCGAGTGCCAGGCCAGGTCCTTGTAGCCCAGCAGGGTGCGGATCTTCTCCGCATAGGGCGATTCGGGGTAGTGGTGGAGGATGGGGTGGCTCACAGCGGTGTCGTCTCTTTCTGAGGGGCGTTGCATGGATTGTGGTGATCACCGGCCTTGCCTAGAATTGTCATTTTGGACATCTTTGAGGCTGATATGGCCAATTTGACAGCCGGGGCCGGCCGAACGCCCAGGCCACCCAAGCAGTTGCACCGGGTGGCCGTGGTGCTGTGCCGCCATCACAGCCTGGCCAGCCTGGGCCTGGTGATGGACACCTTCCGCATGGCCAACCAGGTGCCCAGCGCGCACCGCTTCGAGCTGCTGCGGGTGAGTGCGGACGGCCAGCCTGTGCCGCACCCCGATGGCCTGCTGGGCGTCGATGGCGGCGTGGCCTTGCTGGCCCAGGCCGAGGCAGTGCTGATCCCCTCGCTGTGGACGCAGGGCGATGCGGCGGTGGCCGAGAACGCCGTGCTGATCAAGGCCCTGCGCGATCTGCCACCGGCCGTGCTGGTGGCCTCGCTGTGCACGGGCGCCTACCTGCTGGCCGCCACCGGGCGGCTGGACAGCCAGCCCGCCACCCTGCACTGGAACCTGGCCCAGGCCTTCCAGCAGCGCTTTCCGCAGGTGCACGTGCAGGTGCAGGAGACGCTCACGGAGGCTGGCGGGCTGATCTGCTCCGGCGGCTCCATGGCCGCCATGGACGGCTGCCTGCACGTGCTGCGCCGCCTGGCCGACCGCGACACCGCCCGGCGCGTGGCCCAGATGATGGTGATGGACGAGCGCCACGGCCCGCAGACCCAGTACATGCCGGCCTATGGCTGGCGCCGCCATGGCGACCCGGAGATGCGGCGCGTCGAGGCCTGCCTGGTGTCACGCCATGCCGAGCCCCTGACCCTGGACGAGCTGGCCGCCCTGGCCCACGTCAGTGTGCGCACCTTGCAGCGGCGCTTCCTGGCCGCCACCGGCCTCACGCCGATCCAGTACCAGCAGGCCGTGCGCATCGAGCGCGCCAAGGCCCTGTTGGAAGCCGGCCAGTTGGCCGTGCCCGAGGTGGCGGCCCAGGTGGGCTACCAGGACAGGGTGGCCTTCGGCCGCCTGTTCAAGAAGGCCGCGGGCATGACGCCAGCAGCCTGGCGGCAGCGGCACCCCGCATCAGATTTCACTCAATGAAAATATGAGTGTTGACTGAGAAGAAGGCCAGAAAAAAGCCTAAAGCCCCCCTCTTTTTCGTCGATAGGACGGCTAAGAGGTACGCTATGAAACCAGTTTCCACCATCGCCCTGTCGGGCATGCAGGCCGCTCGGGTTCAACTTGACGTGGCCGCACACAACATCGCCAACGTGCAGACGCCGGGCTTTCGGCGCCAGCAGGTCGCGCAGCAGGCCCAGCCCGAGGGCGGTGTCACGACCACGGTCAGCCTGGTCAACACGCCCGGCCCGGATTTCACGGGCGATGTGGTCAACCAGCTGGGCGCGGGCTATGCCTTCGTGGCCAATCTCAAGACCATCGAGACCGACCAGAAGATGACCGGCACGCTGCTGGACATCACTGCCTGACCCTGCACGGGCACGTGGGCACCGCGCCCGCGCTACAGTTCGGCCCAGCATGAGCCGGACAGACAGCGCGCGAGACCACGATCACCAGGTGCATACCGATGCCCGCCAGCGCAGGATTGCCCATCTCGACATGGACGCCTTCTTCGCGTCCGTCGAGTTGCTGCGCTACCCCCAGCTTCGCGGTCTGCCGGTGGTCATCGGCGGTGGCAGGCGACCGGGCGCCACGCAGGCCGACGGCGTCGTGTCCGCCGAGATTCCCGTCGATGCCTTTGCCAGGTTGAGGGACTACCGTGGCCGGGGCGTCATCACCACGGCCACGTACGAGGCTCGCCAGTTCGGAATCGGATCGGCGATGGGCTTGATGAAGGCCGCCCAGATGTGTCCCGATGCGATCCTGCTGCCGACGGATTTCGAGGCCTACCGGCGGTATTCGGCTGCCTTCAAGCACGTGATCGCCGAGATCGCCCCCGTCATCGAGAACCGGGGCATCGACGAAGTGTTCATCGATTTCACGGACGTGCCGGGTGGCCAGCGCCAGGGCGGGGCCGTGTTGGCGCGGCTGATCCAGAAGTCCATCTTCGAGGCCACCGGGCTCACATGTTCTGTTGGGGTGGCGCCCAACAAGCTGCTCGCCAAGATGTGCAGCGAGTTCAACAAGCCCAATGGCATCTCCATCGTGATGGCGCAAGACCTTCGCTCGCTGATCTGGCCCCTGCCGTGCCGTAAGGTCAATGGCATCGGGCCCAAGAGCGACGAGCGTCTCAAGGCCATGGGCATCCACACGATCGCAGAGCTGGCGGTGCAGCCCGTCGAACTCCTGGTGGAACGGTTCGGCCAGAGCCATGGCGTATGGCTGCACGAGGCCGCGTGGGGGCGGGACGAGCGCCCCGTCGTGACCAGCAGCGAGCCCGTGACCATGAGCCGAGAGACCACCTTCGAGCGCGATCTTCATGCGGTGCGCGACAAGGCTGAACTCGGTGCCATCTTTACGCGCCTGTGCGAGCAGGTGGCGGCCGATCTGCAGCGCAAGGGCTATGCAGGACGGACCATTGCCGTCAAGTTGCGTGATGACCGGTTCAAGATCACCACGCGCAGCCACAGTTGCCCGCACCCGGTGAACGATGCGGCGGCCATCCGGCGTGCGGCGGGCCTGGCCTTGAAGCGCGCCGAGCTGACGCGGCCACTGCGCCTGCTCGGCGTCCGTGTGGATGGCCTGGTCAGGATCGAGCCCGGTGAGGTCGCCCCCTCGCCCGTCGAGCAGGAGGAATATGCCCAGGGCCAGCTGTTCTAGCGGTCTCGGGCGCGTGGTGGCTGGTCAGAATGTCGACCACTCGTTGTCGGCGTTGGTCAGGGCTGCTTTGCTTGGCAGGGCTGGCGGGGCCACGGGCCTGGCCTTGCCGGCCACGGGTGGCGCGGTCTTTCTGGTGCTCTGCGGTGGTACGCGGGTCGATTCCGGTGCGTGCACCAGCCGGGCAGTTGGCAGCTCGATGCCGGCCTCGTCCTCGGGCGAGAGCTTGAACGTTGCCACGGCATCCACAAGTTGACGTGCCTGCACCTTCAGACTTTCGGCTGCTGCGGCGCTTTCCTCCACCAAGGCGGCGTTCTGTTGGGTCACCTGGTCCATCTGGCCCACCGCAGTTCCTACCTGCTGGATGCCTGAGCTTTGTTCTACCGTGGCCGAGGTGATCTCGGCCACGATGTCGCTCACGCGACGGATCGAGCCGACGATTTCGTCCATGGTCTTGCCGGCCTGGTCCACCAGATGGGTGCCCTGTTCTACCTGTTCGAGGCTGCGGTTGATCAGCGCCTTGATCTCCTTGGCGGCTTCGGCGCTGCGTTGTGCCAGCGTGCGCACTTCTCCGGCCACCACGGCGAAGCCTCGGCCTTGTTCGCCGGCACGGGCAGCTTCCACCGCAGCGTTGAGCGCCAGGATGTTGGTCTGGAAGGCGATGCCGTCGATCACACCGATGATGTCGCCGATCTTGCGGCTGCTGCCGCTGATCTCCTGCATGGTGGTGACGACTTTGCCGACGACTTCGCCGCCCTGGGCGGCGACCGTCGAGGCGCCTTGG
This sequence comes from Aquabacterium sp., assembly GCF_049274795.1. Classification (GTDB taxonomy): domain Bacteria; phylum Pseudomonadota; class Gammaproteobacteria; order Burkholderiales; family Burkholderiaceae_C; genus Aquabacterium. The sequence continues at coordinate 9,785 of NZ_JBASTH010000017.1, read as the reverse complement.
GCCAATTGGTTGGCCTGATGGGCGTTGTCAGTGTTGTTGCGCACCGTGGTGCCCAGCTCCTCCATCGTGGCGGCCGTCTGCTGGAGGGCACTGGCCTGTTCCTCGGTGCGCTGGCTCAGATCCTGATTGCCCTGCGCGATCTGGGCGCTGGCCGTGGCCACGCTCTCGGAGTTTTGGCGGACGTTGGCGACCACCCTGGCCAAGTTGGCCCGCATGTCGGTCAGCACGGCCATGACGCTGTGCGTGTCACCTGCGCGCAGGTTACCGTGCTGGCTCAGATCGCCCGCGGCGACACGGCGGGCCAGTTCGACGGCCTCTTCCGGTTCGCCGCCGAGCTGGCGTGTCAGTCCGCGCGTGAGCCAGATGCCCAGGCCCACGCCGGCCATCAGCGATGCGAAGACCAGGCCAATCATCAAGTTGCGGGCGCGCTCGTAGGCCTGCGCGTTGTCCTCATAAACGCGCTTGCCATTGCTTTCCTTGATGTGGACCAACTGCGTGATCTGGTCATCGACTTGGTTGACCTGCTTGGCGAAGTCGCTGAACAGGTAGTTGGTGGCGTCCTGTCGGTTGGTCAGATCCGCCTGTTCCGTCATGCTCCGCAGCTTGGCCACGGCGGCCACGTAGGCTGACCAATTGGTTTCCAGGGTCTCGAACGCCAACTTGCCTTCATGGGACCAGTACAGGGGCTTGGCATCATCGAGCTTCTTGCGCGTCAGCGCGAGGTTCTCGTCAGCCTTGAGCAAGGCCGCCTGCCGCTGCTCAGTCGTCGGGGCGAGCAATGCGTTGCGCAGGGACCGTCCCACGTACAGCAGATTGATCTTGGCTTCCTTGGCATGGGACACGCCCATCGTGTCCAAGGTGAACATCTTCTCGGTGGATTCGTTCATCGTCGACATGTTGTGGATGCCGATGGCACTGACCACGGCGCCCATGGCGCACACACCGATGAAACCCGAAATAAGTTTGACTGCAAGCTTCATGTTCTCGTACGACTTCGTATTGGCTGAAACCGCGACGAGCTGCCCAGGATCCTTTGTGGGAAGTGATGCAGCCCCGGGTGCAGCCCCCGGTAAAGGGGGGTGAGCGCTTATCGACTGGTTTGCGGACAAGTTAAGTGCCGGCAATCGATCGATCGGTCATAGTTGACGCCAGCGGCCATGGCGGTGTCGCCACGCTTGCTCAAGCCGCGTCGAATGCCGGTTCCGCCAGGCGCCGGCCGTGGTCGCGCAGATCCGTGGGCCAGGCCTGCGTCAGCTCGGTGAAGCGTTCGCGTTGGCTGGCGTACAGCGCGCGTGCGGCTTCTTCATAGCCCGGCAGGTTGCCCGCCATGGCCATCATGAAGCGATCGGCGCTGGCCTGGGCCTGGCGTATGCGCTCCTGGTGCGTGGACGCGGCCCGTGCGCTGTCGACCAGCTTGCGCAAGGTCACCGAGGCGCCGCCGGGTTGCGCGGCCAGCCAGTCCCAGTGGCGGGGCAGCAGGGTCACCTCGCGCGCGACCACACCCAGCTTGGGGCGGCCGGGGCTGCGGGCCTGGGCGTCGGTGGTGGCGGGTTCAGCCGTGCCCGCCGCAGGCACCAAACGTGCGGCGATGTCGTCGGCGGTGCCGCGCAGGTCCAGGTCTACCAGGCGGCCGGTCTGGTCGTCGAAGGTCAGCGCGCTGGTGTTCGGATCGCCCTTCAGGGCTGCCTGCACCGCCAGGGCCACGTCCAGCGGGGTGCCGCGCGCCAGCAGGCGGGTGCCGGCAAAGGCCGTCCACTGAGGGGCTGAATCGGGCGTAGGTGTCGTATCAATGAACGCGGTCATGGCGTGCTCCGGCGCCGTCATGCCGGCGCAGCGAAAAAGTCTGCGTTTAAATTTACCCGGGTAAATCTATGATGTCAATATCACCCGGGTAAAATTACAGACTCAAGAGAAGCGGTCCGCGCCCGATATCCCCGGTGACTTTCTTTCTGGAACACCACCCTTGTCCATGTCCCTGGGGTCCGCCACGTCGCTGCCCGCCCTGGAGTCTCAAGCACCCCAAAGCGACGACCAATTGGCCCGGCGCTGCGTGCTCGACACCGCGGCGCGCAGTGCCACGGGCACCTTCGTCTACCCCGCCATCTGGTTCACGCTCGTGCTGGCCACCGGTACGCATGAGCGTTGGCCCCTGTTCGCTTGGCTGAACGTGCTGGGCCTGGGCGGGCTCGCGGTGCTGCGCATGGGGCTGAACCGGCGGCTGCCGCGTCTGTTGACCGTGCGCCAGCGCACCACCAGTTGGGCGTTCACCCTGCTGACCCTGCTGATGGCCTTCTACTGGGGGGCGCTCACGGCCGTGTGCATGGTGCGCGCGCCGGACGAGACCTTGTCGTGGGTGATGCTCGCCGCCACGGTGGGCTTTTGCGCCGGTGGCAACACCATGGTGGGTATCAACCCCGCATTGCGCCTGACTTACCCGGGCCTGATGATCGCGCCGGTCTTCGCGGTGGAACTGCTGATGCCTACCGCCTCGCACCTGATGATGGCAGCGCTGGAAGGTGCCTTCGGTGTCTACCTGGTGCGCTCCTCACGCGTGGTGCACGACGACTACTGGCAGATGCTGCAGACGCAGCGCCTCTCGGATGCGCGCGCCCGCAGCCTGGAGCTGGCCAGCCTGACCGATGGCCTCACGCAGATCCCCAACCGCCCGCATTTCGACCGCCAGTTCCAGTACGAGTGGGAGCGCCAGTGCCGCCATGGTGCGCCGGTGTCCGTGATGCTGGTGGATCTGGACCACTTCAAATCCATCAACGACACCTATGGCCACCCCTTCGGCGATGCCTGCCTGCAGGCCGTGAGCCGGGCCCTGAGCGAGACCATGGGCCGCTCCACCGATTTCGTGGCGCGCTACGGCGGCGAGGAGTTCGCCGTGCTGCTGGCGCAGACCGACGGCGAGGGCGCGCGCATCGTGGCCGAGCGCCTGCTGCAGCAGGTGCGTGAAGTGAACCTGAGCTACCAGGGCGCGCCGGTGCGCATCACCTGCAGCATCGGCGCGGCGTCCACCGTGCCGCATGGCAGCGAGCTGCCCGAGGCGCTGATCAAGCGGGCGGATGACGCCCTGTACCGGGCCAAGCACCACGGGCGCAACCGCGCCGAGATGGCGGTCTGAGGCGGCTCATATCCCGCTGCGGCCAGGGTCGGTCACAGCGGGCACGGTGGGCATGGCGCAACTCAGTGCGCCACTTCCAGCACGATCTTGCCGATGTGATCGCCGCCCTCCATCAGGCGGTGCGCCTCGGCGGCCTGCGCCAGCGGGAAGGTGGCGTGGATCAGCGGCAGGCAGCGGCCGGCATTGAGCGCGGGCCACACCAGGCGCTGCAGCTCACGGGCCACGGCGGCTTTCTCGTCGCGCGTGCGGGCCCGCATGGTCGAGCCGGTGATGGTCAGGCGCCGGCTGGCCACGGTCACCAGGTCCAGCTGCTCGGCGCGTGCACCGCCCAGGAAGCCGATGATCAGCAGGCGGCCATCGACCGCCAGGGTGGCGATGTTGCGCTGGAAGTAGGCGGCGCCCATGATGTCCAGGATGGCATCGACGCCGCGCCCGCCCGTGGCGGCCATCACCTCGCGGTTGAAATCCTGCTCGCGGTGGTTGATGGGCTCGCCGCCCAACAGGCGCACGGCCTCGCACTTGTCGGCGCTGCCGGCCGTGGCGAAGGCGCGCACGCCGAACTCCTTGGCCAGCATCAGCGCCGTGGTGCCGATGCCGCTGGTGCCGCCATGGATCAGCACCGAATCGCCGGCTTTCACGCGGCCCATCATGAACACATTGGCCCACACGGTGAAAAAGGTCTCGGGGATGGCCGCGGCCTGCACCGCACTCAGGCCCTCGGGCCAGGGCAGCGCCTGCGTGGCCGGCACGGTGCAGTACTGCGCGTAGCCGCCGCCATTGACCAGCGCGCACACCTTGTCGCCCGGCACGAAGCCTTGCGCGCCCGGGCCCACGCGCACCACGGTGCCGGCCACTTCCAGGCCCGGTGTGGGGTTGGCGCCCGGTGGCGGCGGGTACTTGCCCTGGCGCTGCAGCACATCGGGCCGGTTGATGCCGGCCGCCTCCACGCGGATCAGCAGTTCGCCCTCGGTGGGCTGGGGCAGGGGCACGGTGCGGGGCTGCAGCACCTCGGGTGCGCCGGGGGCCGTGATGGCGATCTCCTGCATCGAATCGGGCAGGGCAGGTTCTTGAAGCGGCATGGGTGGGATCAGGGTGAAGCTGGCGGCACGAAGCCCACACAGTACACCGGTGGCAGGTGGTTCGACACGGCCTGCCAATGATCACCCTGGTCGTCGCTGACCCACAGCCCGCCGGTGGCCGAGGCCAGCACCAGGCGGTTGCCCGTGTCGTCTACCGCCAGACCATGGCGGTAGACCAGGTCGTAGGCGTGCTGCTGGGGCAGGCCCTGGCGCAGCACCTCGAAGCTGCGTCCACCGTTGCGTGTGCGGCTCACCACCAACTGGGCATTCACCGGCACGCGGCATTCGTCCTTCACGGCGGGCTCGGGCGCGTCCGGTGCTGCGTTGTCTGCTGCGGCCTTGTCGGATGTCTGCGCTGGATAGGCCGACATACCCACCTCGACCCAGGTCATGCCTTGGTCGCTTGAGCGGTGCAGCTTGAGTCGAGGGGTAACCCTTGTATCGCCCCCCCAGGCGGGCGTTGACGTCTTGTGACATCTCTTTGCAGAATCCATCCGTCCATAACAGGGAGACAACACTCATGGCATTGCGTCAGTTCACGGCCGCCCTGGCCGCCGTCGCCGCTTCGTGCATTTCCGTGTCGGCCATGGCTGCGCCGGTGGTCTACAACTATTCGGCCTCCACCTTCTTTTCCTCACCCGATGCCACCCTGCGGGCCCTGCTGGGAACGTCGGCCAGTGTGTCAGGCAGTTTCGTCTATGACGCTGCCACGCCTTTCACCACCTACTCCCAGAACATCGGCTACGCGGCAGGTGGGGCGCTCTACTCGGGCGCGATCTCCCAGCTCAGCGGCACGGTCAACAGCTCGGTCAGCGGCCTGACATTCACGGATGCCAGCGGGACCATCTCCCAGGGCAATGAAGCGGCGCCCCCCGGCCTGGACTGGTTCACCATGAACGCCGATGCCACGCCGCGCCCTGGCCAGAACACCACGCCGGCTGAGTACGCGCGTGACCTCGCAGGCTTCACCGTGGGGGCCTACACCCTGCACAACGTGCGCCTGTACTGGATCGAGGGCTCTTTCGGCGCCACGGACTTCATCTCCAGCGATGCCCTGCTGCCCACGCCGCCGTCTTTCAACGGCGTGCTGGCACTCGATTTCGTCCTGACTGCCGATCCCACCAACATCGCCAACACGCCCTACAACAGCCGCACGGTGTACTTCACCGGCCTGACAGTCGTGGCCGCGCCTGTGCCCGAGCCCGGCACGTCGGCCCTGGCCCTGGCCGGTATGGCCGGTGTGGCGCTCGCCCTGCGCCGCCGCAAGGCCTGAGCCTCACGGCTTTGCTTCGAGCACGCCACCGCCCGCGGTGGCGTTGTGCTTTCTGGGGGTAACACGCCCCCCGATCCGGGGCGTCTCCCGGGAATATCCGCATCGGTCGGCTAACGCCCGTCGTTACCCTCGCGTTCAATTGCTGCAAACCCCGACCAGGGCTTCACGATGAACGCTACGCCCGCCGAGCACGGCCCGCTTTCCGCCGCATTCGCTGCCTCCGCCGCGAGCCCCCAGCCTGCAGACCGCCAGGCCCTCTACGACCAGATCGAGGCCGAATTCGAGGCCATCAAGCAGCGCTACCGCGCCAAGCTGGGCCCGGCCGATGTGGCCTACATCAAGGGCCTGCGCTTCAAGTCGCGCCTGGCCGAGTTCTTCGGCCGCAGCTTCATCTGGATCAGCCCCGAGCCCATCACCTTCGGCGTGGGCGTGGCCCTGCTGGCCCTGCACCGCAACCTCGAAGCCATCGAGATCGGCCACAACGTGCTGCATGGCCAGTACGACAGCTTCTCCGAGATTCCCCAGTTCCACTCGCGCAACTTCAAGTGGAAGGCCCCGGTCGATGAAGAGGCCTGGCGCCGCGAACACAACGGCCAGCACCACGTGCACACCAATGTGTTCGAGATGGACCCGGATCTGAACCACGGCATCCTGCGCATGAACGACCGCACGCCGTGGAACCCCTACCACCGCTGGCAGGTGCCCATGTACCTGTTCCTGGCCTACCCCATCGTGCTGTATGGCTTCAACCTGCAGAACCTGGGCCTGAGGCAGGTGTGGCGCGAGGAGAAGTTCCCCAAGGGCAACGAAGGCTATGCGCCCGTGCACCCTGGCGGTGATCTGGCCGACTGCAAGCGCCGCCATCGCCTGTCGACGTGGCGCATCCTGTTCAAGGAGTACGCGCTGTTCCCGCTGCTGGCGCTGGCCTCGGGCTTCTCGTTCTGGAAGGTGATGCTGGGCAACGCGCTGGCCGATGTCATCAACAACTACTGGGTGAGCTTCACCATCCAGGCCACACACCTGACCGAGCCGCTGCAGCCTGAAGACGCCCTGGCCCACAAGGGCCGCTGGTACCTGTCGCAGATGGACTCCACCGTGAACTTCAAGGGCAGCCGCCGCATGAGCATCCTGTGGGGCCACCTGAACTACCAGATCGAGCACCACCTGTTCCCCGACATCCCTTCGCGCCACTACCCGGACATGGCCAAGGAGGTCAAGCAGGTCTGCGCCAAGTACGGCATCCCCTACAAGTGCAACGAGAACTGGTTCCAGGCCATTCGCAACTACATGGGCGCGATGTGGAAGTACTCCTTCCCGACGCCGGCCGAGCGCGCGCAGATGGACGAAGAGGAGGCCCGCCATGCTTGAGCGTGCCGAGCGCATCGTCCACGGGGCCAGCCGCTGGGTGCTCGACCGTGTCGATCCGCAATGGGTCGACTACGTGGCCAGCAACACGATGACGGACATCAACCGTCGCCTGAACCGCTTCATCTGGACCTACGAGCTGCAGGCCCAGGTGGTGCGCGTGATCGACGAGGCTCCGGGCGTGAAGACCTACGAGCTGCGCCCCAACCAGCTGTGGCGCGGCATGCAACCCGGGCAGCACATCGAGGTGCTGCTGCCGGTCGATGGCGAGCGCGCCGCGCCGCTGCGGCGCCACTACAGCGCCACCGTGCTGCCACGCGGTCGCCTGAGCATTACCGTCAAGCGCCTGATCGGTGGCCAGGGTTCGAGCTGGATGCACGAGCACCTGCGCCCCGGCGTGCTGCTGCGCCTGGGCGCCGCGCAGGGCAGCTTCGTGCACCGGGGGCAGGCCAAGGTGCTGCACCTGTGCGCCGGCTCGGGCATCACGCCCGCGCATTCGATGATCGAATCCCTGCTGGCGGGCACTGAAGACCAGTGCCCCGACCAGCAACTCATCGCGCAGTTCAGCCGTACCGAGGATGTCATCTTCAAGGCGGTGCTGCCGCGCTGGCAGCAGGCTGGTGTCAAGGTCGATACCGTGTTCGGCGGGCAGGCCGGCGCGCGTCTCACGGCCGAGAAGCTGCAGGCCCTGTGCCCTGATTTGCTCGAACGAGATATCTACCTGTGCGGCCCCGAAGGCTTCATGGACACGATGATGTCGAACCTGGCCGCCCTGGGCGTGGACCTGGCCCGCGTGCACACCGAGCGCTTCACCGCACCGAGCGCCGTGGCCAGCCCGGCCGGTGGCTTCAGCGCCGAAGGCACCGAGGTGGTCTTCAAGCACTTGGGAAAGCGCATCACCCTCACCGCGGCCGATCAGAACAAGACCCTGCTGCAGGCTGCGCGCGACCACGGCCTGGACCTTGAATCCGGCTGCTGCCAGGGCATGTGCGGCACCTGCAAGCTCACCGTGCACGAGGGTGAGGTCAGCGGCAACACGCTGGGGCGCGCCGTCTACATGTGCACGGCCTACCCGGCCTCGCGCACCCTGGTGCTGGGCGGTTGAGCCCGAGCGCCGCGGGGCCCCCTTGAGGGGGTAGCCCGCCCGCATGATCCGTGCTGTTTTCATGGCAGAGTGCAGCCATCACAACAAGGCTGCAGGGGATGCCATGGGGCACACGGACACGGGGATTGGCGGACACATCGCGGCCATGGCGCAGGCCATGCAAAGGCTGCGCAGCCCAGGCACAGGTACTACCCGGGCGCTCATGCGCTCGGCTCTGGGTGTGCTGCTGGCCGGTACGGCAACGCTGGCGCTGGCCGGCCCCTTGCCCCGCAGCGAGGTGCCCGCGTCCCTGAAGGACTGGCTGCCCTGGGCTCTGCATGGCCAGGAAGCACTGCTGTGCCCGCCTGCCTACAACGCCGATAGCGACAAGGCCTGTGTCTGGCCCTCGTCGCTGGCCGTGCAGGCCGATGCCAATGGCGCGCGCTTTCGCTACGAGGTGCAGCTGTTCGGCCCGCAGGCCCTGGTGGCCCTGCCCGGTGAGCCCGGCCGCTGGCCTGTCGACGTGCGCGGCGATGGCCAGCCCCTGCCCGTGGCCGAGCAGGATGGCCGCCCCCTGGCCCTGCTGGGCGCGGGCCGCCATGTGATCGAAGGGCGCATCGACTGGTCCGCGCTGCCGCCGGATCTGCGCCTGCCCCAAGGGGTGGGCAGCCTGGCCTTGTCCGTCGGTGGCGTGCCCGTGCAGCGCGCGCCGGACAACGAAGGCCGCGTGTGGCTGCGCCAGACCCCCGAGGTCGAGCAGAGCACCGATGCCTACAGCGTGCACACCACGCGCCGCATTGACGATGGCGTGCCCCTGCGTGTGAACACGCACATCGAGATCGCCGTGTCCGGCAAGGCGCGCGAGATCGTGTTGCCGGTGGCCCTGCTGCCCGGTCTGGTGCCCGAGGCCCTCGAATCGGCCCTGCCCGCGCGGTTGAAAGAGGGCGGTGCGCTCATCGTGCAGGCCCGCCCGGGCCGCTGGCAGATCAGCCTGCGCGCACGCCTGATGTCGCCCGTGCAGTCGCTGACGCTGCCGGCGCAGGCCCCTGAGGCAGAGGTCTGGTCCTTCGAGGCCCGCAACGATGTGCGCCTTGTCAGTGTCGAAGGCGCCCCCTCGGTCGATCCGCGCCAAGTGGCCATGCCCGAAGACTGGCGCAGCTTGCCTGCCTATCGCCTGGCGCCGGGCGCCACGCTCAAGCTGGTGCAGTCTCGCCGGGGCAACCCCGAGCCGCCGCCCGATCGCCTCACGCTGCAGCGTGACCTCTGGCTGGATTTCGATGGCCAGGGCTACACAGCACGTGATGTGATCGGCGGCACCTTGTCGCGCTCATCGCGGCTGGAGATGGCGGCACCGGCCGTGCTGGGCCGTGCGTCGGTCGATGGGGGTGACCAGCCCGTCACCCGCCTGAAGGAGGGCGGGCCGCAGGGCATCGAGGTGCGAGGGGGCACGGCCCGTCTCAGCGCCGACAGCCGTATCGACAGCGCCGACCGAACCCTGCCGGCCACGGGCTGGCAGGTGGACATCAACCAGGCCTCTGCCCAGTTGAACCTGCCGCCGGGCTGGCGCCTGCTGCATGCCACCGGGGTCGACAACGCCCAGGGTTCCTGGCTGTCGCGCTGGACGCTGTGGGATTTCTTCTTCGTGCTGCTCAGCGCCCTGGCGGCGGGCAAGCTCTTTGGTGTGGCCACCGGTGGCGTGCTGGGCCTGGCCCTGGTGCTGTCCTGGCACATGCCGGGTGCTCCGCAGAGCCTGTGGCTGGTGCTGCTGGCGCTGCATGCGCTGGGCCGCGTGTTGCCGGCGGGCCGGCTGCTGCCCTGGGTGCGCTGGGGCGAGCGCGTCGCCGCGCTGCTGATCGC
>NZ_JBASTH010000016.1:0-1674 GCF_049274795.1 Aquabacterium sp. | reverse complement strand
CGACGGCAGCAAAAGCGAAAACGGCCAGCCACGGTAGCCATTAGACCAGGGTGGAGAGTCGATAGCTGGCGAGCAGGAGTAGCGCGTCGACGGCGCGGAAGTAGGTGTTGTTGAAGAGGCGCTGGTTGACCGAGGACATCTCCCGGGACACGGCGCCGTTCACGCCGGCTGGCGAAGGCGCATCCTTCGCGGCAGGAATTGGCGTGACCTGGGTGGTCGAATCTTGCATGCGCATCGCCCGATCCAGCATGCGGGTGGCGGGCTCGGCGCCCCAGTAGGCGGTGGCCGCCTCATGCTCGGCGCGTAACTGCTCGAGGAAGCGCTCCGGAGGATGGACCGACGGCACGTACAGCACCAGTACCAGCAGGACGAGCAACGACAACACGGCGACGGCGCGGATCATGCGGTCGCCTTTCCCAGGGCGTGGCGCGCATCTGCCTCGGGATCGAGGATCGGAAAACGCCCCTTGATGATCCGGCCGCCCGACACTGACGCAAAGTACTGAAGATTGGGCAACTTGCCCAGCACCTCGGCCGGCACCATCTCCTCAAAGCTCTCCGTGAGTTGTGCGGAATAGCTCGACGAAAAGTCGCCCAGGTGGGCATCCGAACCGTGGCTCAGGCCCACCCGCACCGTATGAATTGCCGTCTTGCCGAAGGTCTCGACCACGAAGTCCTGGGTCGGCCGATCCTTCGTGCGCAGGGCGAAGAGGTTGTTGAGGTTGCCCAGCGCCATGCGGGCAGCATCCTCCGAGCCCAGGCGGTTGGCCAAGTCGGCCAGCGTCTGCATCGCGCAGATCGAGTGGATGCCGCCTTCGGCACCCTTGTTGAGGATCTCGATCAGGGGCTTGTTGATGACGTTGGAGACCTCGTCGACCACCAGCGTGATGCGGCCCTGGATGTCCAGGTTGTAGCGCATGCCCGCCCGCGCGGCCATGTCCGCCAGGGCCAGGGCGCCGATGGCGGACGCCACGGACGGATCGGGCAGCGAATCCAGGCACATGTACAGCACATGGCGGCCGCGCTCGATCTTCTCGAAGTTCATGATCGGCCGCGTGTCATCGAGGTCGAAGGGATCAGGGGACAGGCTCTTTCCGAGGTCGCCCGAGGTGAGCATGGACAGGATGGGCAGCAGGCTGGCCGTGATCTTCTGGTAGTGCTCGCGGTTGTGGCGGAACACGCGGATCTGGTCGTCGATCACACGCTCGTGCTGGTTCTGCGGGACCTGCTGCTCGTAGTAGGTGACGTAGGCGATCAGTTGCGTGCTGGTGACCTCGGAGGGCCGTCGGATCTGCCCGCGGCTCGCCTCCTGCAGCAGCTTTCGCATCTCGACCGAGTCGCGCCAGCCCCGCGGCAGGATCCGATCGAAGAAGTGCGTGAGGGAGGCCTCCAGCACGGGCTCCACGCCGCCGGCGACGTACTTGATGAGCTTGACCAGGTTGGGCCGGTCTTCCAGGCTGACCAACCCCTGAACCACGACGTTGACGGCGTCCCACCCAAAGGCGCTGAAGGTCCCGTCCTTGTCGGCCGGCATGATCGATTGAAGGCGGCTAGCGATCTCGGTGGGCTTCTGCCAGTTGAAGGTGAAGTCGAGGCGGACACCGACTTCCGGGAAGGCCGGGTGGAACTCCAGGAAGGTGTCGGGCTGGCGGTAGTCCTCGCACGCGCGCTGGAC
>NZ_JBASTH010000015.1:0-72378 GCF_049274795.1 Aquabacterium sp. | reverse complement strand
CAAATCGGCCCCTGCAAAAGCGGCAAAATAACCCGTCCTTCAACCCTTTCGGGAGCCCTGTTCAGCAGCCAGAAACTGGCTCCATTACGCCGAACATCGCTGGCTCCATTATGGCGATCCGTGACAGCGGGTTTGGTTGACCCCAAGGGGCCGCGAATGGGTTGCCGCTGCCGTCGCCATCTTGCCAACCTCGCAAGACCTGCGGGATGACTGCCGTGATGTCCACGGCCTAGATAGCTGGGAAGGGCTGAGAGGCGGGCCTTTGCTGTGGTAGAAATGTGGGTAGTCCCTTAAAAACCACCACGGTTTACCCATACGAATCAATGCCTTAGGGGCGTCGGTTCGATTCCCTGGTGCCTTTCTCCGGCACCATCTAGACATCTCACGCCATCTCAAGGCGTATCAAAACCGGTCTCTCTCCTAGGGCAGGCCGGTTTTTTCTTGTCTCAGCGCCTCTCAGCACCTACCATCACATACCAACATTTCGTTGGTACCTGTGTTGGCACCTCAGATACCAACGCCTGTAGGTACCAACATCGGGGGCGTGATGGCACTGACGGACATCCGCCTGTTACTGACGTACTCCAGGCAGCAGTGCTGATAGCAGGCCCGAACACGGTCCGATTTATCCATGTCACCAAACTCTTGGTGAGCAAAGAGCACGGCGGTCGTCCGGTTCCCTCCCACACGGAAGTCAGGGGCCGGCAACTGATAGACCTCGGCCGCCGCAACAACCTTGTCCACCGCGCTGCCCTTCTCTTCGCAGAGTCCAAACCGGCGCATCAGGTCAGCAAGGCGCTCGTTGCGCGAACAGTAGTCATCAATGAATCGCTGCACATCGATGGGCGGAAGCCCAGGATTGGATATCTCCACCCGGTCGGTGTACATCTCGATCATCACGGAAACACCAGAGAGGGAGAAGTCTTGATGCACCAAAGTATTTGCGATCAGTTCGCGCAATGCTTGTTTGGGAAACATCTTCACCTCTTCACGAACTGACTGCTCGATGAAATGATTCTGCGGCGCGGCTGAATGGACAAAGTCCACCAACCCTCCAACTCCAGTAAGACTAAACAAGGGGGCGCAAGCGGTGGATGGTCCAATCAGGCCGCCGGGTCTACGAGTACCAGCTCGGTGTCCGACATCTGGCTCTGCTGCGATACTGCGTTCCCAACTTGAGCAACCGAGGGTCTTGCCGTGCTACTTGTCCTGCAAAAAATCAATCCGAGCTCCTTGACAGATACGGCTGTGAGCCTGGCCGCAGCGTTCATCCTGGGAGGCCTGATCGGTCTTGAGCGCCAATACCGTCAGCGCACGGCTGGGCTGAGAACGAATGTTTTGGTGGCTGTGGGCGCAGCAGTGTTTGTTGATCTGGCGAGCCACTTGCAAGGTGCAGAAGGCGCTACGCACGTGATGGCCTATGTCGTGTCGGGCATCGGCTTCCTGGGCGCCGGGGTGATCATGCGTGAGGAAGGCAACGTGCGCGGGCTCAACACCGCAGCCACCTTGTGGGGCTCGGCGGCCGTGGGAGCCGCTGCAGGCGCAGACCTCATCGGCGAGGCACTATTGGCCGCCTTGTGTGTGCTGGCGGCAAATACCCTTCTCCGGCCTGTCGTCAATGCCGTCAACAGCAAGCCGCTGGACGTCCGCTCTGTCGAAGTCACCAATACGGTCTTCGTGATCGCAGACAAGGCTCACCAGAAAGTCGTTCTGGCTGCGGTCGAAGAAGAGTTCGAGCACCGTAGCTTCCCCGCTTTGGATCTGCGTGTCCATGCCTTCGGCCACGAAGAAATAGAGATCGAGGTCAAGCTTGCATCGACCGCCGTTGAAGGGCAGCAACTCGACACTCTGGTGGCTCGCCTTCTGGCCATGCCCGCGGTGAAACAGGCCTTTTGGAGTCCAAGCACTTCGATCTAGGCGTATAAGCCTGCGGTTACTGCTTGGGCTGTCAAGCAGGTGACGCGGCCCTTTGGCATGTACCCGGCGTGGGGGGCTCACTGGCCTGCTCCTGAGGTTGGCTGGCGCTGCTCGCTGCAGGTCTACGCGGCTCTCCCAGGAATCCGCTCAGGTCTTCTGCTTTGGGCGCAGTTGCGCTGCAGGTAGCCGTGAGCCCCCTTTCGGGTGCCACCTCGGCGGGGCGACATTCGACACGCATCTGCCTACGATCCAGGCTTACCCCCTGGAGCAGATCATGGCCAGCACCATCAACGCAGTCCCGTTCCTCGACTCTGTGGCCAGTGTCCTCGGCCAAGCCTGGGCTCGCCTGGGGCAACGGCAGTTCGAGCCGCTGGCCAGGTGGAAGCTGATGCACATCGACGGCGACGGCCAGTTCCAGAGCGAGACGGTCGACGTGCTTGAGACGATGCCACTTGAGCGGCTTGTTCTGGTCTGCCGCAGCCCTCAGGACGAGCCTCTGGTCATCCAACTGGGCCGGATCATCGAAGCCATCGACGTGCCGAGCGGGCGCAAGGTGATACTCGATCGCTGGATCGCGTATGTCAGCGGAGGCGATGAGGCGGCCCCGCATCGGCCGCACGGACAGGGCCGGTCGTCGGTGAGTCACTGAGCGGTCATCTGGGGTGAGCCTGCCGGTGCTGAAAGTGTCGGGGCACGATTGGACTCGAACCAACGACCTCTAGCCGGCTCATTGCCAAGGCATTGCTCTGATCCGCCGCGATGTCCCTTCAGTGCACCCGCTCGATCAGGCCGGAGCGCTCAAGCTCTTGTGCGATGACATCAGGCTGCGCCAAGAACACTGAGGCCTTTTCAACAAGCCACTCCGTTGGCGTGAATCCGTTGAAGAGGCGCAGCAGCATGGTGTGCGCCTCGTCCAGCATCGGCGGCTGCGCGGCGGCCACCATCTGCCCTTTCCGAGTACGTTGATGCACTGTCTGCGTGAGGATGCTTGCAGTTGCCATGGTGACTCCTTCAGGCTCAGCTCACCACATTGAACCGCGATCCACTGCGACGGCAGAAGTGCCTAGGATCAAAGAATCGGCTCTCCGCCCCTTGTTCCCCCGCAGACAAGTGGGAGCTGTCCGGACTAGGCTGAAGCCCAAGGTACCAAGCGGGTAAACAGCGGGCCGCAGCACTGCGACGGCTCACCTGTCGTTGTCGGACGCGACGAATCCAGTGCGTTGGGACTACGGCTTGATGCACCCTCGTCGTTTTGCTGTAATAGCTGCCAGGTACCGTCGGGCACTGTCACGGTGCTGACGATGGCCTGATCTGACACATGGCACATGGTCGTTGCACGGACGTTTACCTTTGCCTTTGCCTTTAGGAGTTCGACCATGATCAGATCAGCCCTTTCGCTGAAAGCGCTTCCCTGCCTTATGCTGGCCTTTGCCGGCAGCGTTTCCGCCGCCACCTACACCAACGTTCCGAGCGGTGCGAACACCGGTTTGCCTTTTGCATACTTCGGCAATGCCGCCAGCTCGAGCGGCGACTCGCCCAAGGTCGGCCAAGTATTTGCGCTGACATCCGATTCCGTGTTGTCCTCCTTCAGCTTCTACGTGATCGGCGACAAGAGCCTGTCTCTGCAGTTGAATGTGGCTCAGTGGAATCCGGACACCAATGAGAAGAACCAGGCGCTCAATTCGGTCGGCTCGAACCTGCTGACCAGCATTTCGGCTGTTCAGACCTTCAGTGCCGCCAGCGGCGTCACGACTGTCCAGTTCAACAACCTGGGCCTGAGCCTGAATGCCGGCACCAAGTACGTCGCCTATCTGACCAGCGACGATCCGAGCGTCACGGGCATCCAGTTGTCGCGCACCCAGACGGCTGCGGATGTCTCCGGTTTTGGGCTCGGCAATGCTTACCGCGGCACCACGCCAGGCATGGGCTGGCAACTGCCGTTCAACGGTAATGGCTTCCTCAGCCTGCAATACACCGCGGTCACGGCTGCAGTGCCGGAGCCTAGTGCCTATGCTTTGCTGTTCGCTGGTCTGGGTGTTGTGGGCGCATCCGCCCTGCGTCGCAAGCGCGTGTAAGCCTGTTCTGGGCTGGTGCGCAGTTGATGAGCGGTGAGACGCTCTTCTTGGGGCGGCATCGTGCGATGCCGCTCGCTCCTGGGTTAGTGGCGTGATGCCGCGTCCCAACCCCCTTCGAACAGGTGAGCGGCGCGAGATGTTGGTTCTTTTGTTGGCGTCTCGATAGCCGCCATAGCGATGGCCCGCGGCGACAAAGCCAACCTCTTGCGCAGATGGGTCCAAGAGGCGGAGATGAAGCCGGCGAGCGGTACCGGCCACAGCGTCGCTGTTCGCGATGTCGCGCCCGCCGAACGCAGGCCATCGTTCGTCCCGGTGAGCCTGCCGCCTCCAGCCGCACCGCTCCCGCCTGCCGACATCCGCATCGAGCTGCACCGCGGCGCCACAGCAATCACGATGACCTGGCCGGCAAGCGCGGCTGGCGAGTGCGCGGCCTGGATGCGCGAGCTGCTTCGATGATCCGCATCGACGCGATGTGGCTGGCGGCCGAGCCCATCGACATGCGCGCTGGTGCCGACCGGCTGCTGGCACGCGTGGTGCAGGTGTTCGGCGCTGCGCAGGCTCACCATGGCTACCTGTTCGCCAACGCACGTGGAACGCGCATCAAGCTGCTCGTGCACGACGGATTTGGCATCTGGTGCGCAGCGCGGCGCCTCAATGCTGGCCGCTTCGTATGGCCTGTTGCGGCCAACGCCACGCCGTCGCTGGCACTCACATCGACTCAGTTCGATGCGCTGGTGTTGGGCCTGCCGTGGCAGCGCCTGCCCGAGCTGAGCGTCATCACGCGAGCCTGATCAATGCGTGCAGGTCAACCGTGAATCGGTTGGTGGCGCTTGTCCGAAAACGAATAGTAGTCAGCTCTCGGAGAAGCCGTAGCCGACGATCACGGTAAGGCCGGCAGTCGCCAGCCATGCGCAGATGCGCTTGAGCATGGCCGTGTCCAGCCCTTTGGTCGGGTTGGCGTGGCGGCCAAAGCCCAGCACCAGGGCATGTGCGGGCAGGGCCACCAGCAGCAGCGTGCCGGCGATCAGCTCCACACTGCCGGCCGAGTCGGCGTGCCCGAAGTGCTTCCACAGCAGCGGCCATGTGAGGGCGGAGAACAAACCGGCCAGGGCCGCGGTAAGAGGGGTAGGGGTGATTTTCAAAGGGAAGGCCTCAGTGCGCGCGCCCATCGTAATGCTGCACGGGGATGGCCGCGAGGTCGATGCCATCCAGGCAGCGGATGTTGATGGCGGCTATCGCATTGCCCTTGGGGTCGGTGCCTTCGCCATAGGGGTGGATGCCGCAACTGGCGCAAAAGCGGTGCTTGATGACGTGCTTGTTGAACGTGTAGGTGGCCGCCGCATCGTCCGGCGTGAGCAGCTTGAGGTCGGTGCGCGGCACGAACCACAGCAGCGAGCCCTTCTTCTGGCAGATCGAGCAATTGCAGGACAGGGCGCCCTTGATCTCGCCTTCGACCTCGAAGGCGACCTTGCCGCAGTGGCAGCTACCAGTGTGTTTCATGTGGATGGTCCTGTGGGTTGATTCACGATGATGTGAGCACCCCGTAGACCAGGATGCCCACCCCGCCGACTTCGCCCACGATCAGGCTCACCATGAAGAGCCGCATCACGATGCCCGGCAGCGTGAAGGCCCCCAGGCGATGCGGTGTGCGGAGTTGGTTGTCGGTGTCCCGGAGGATACCGTGCAACACGTAGGATCCCACCGCCAGCGCGAAGAAGGCGATGGGCACGCCCACCACCCAACGGGTCAGGGGCTCGCTGACCGGTGAATAGGGCGCCAGCTGGTGCATCACCAGGCAGGCGAACGAGTACATCAGCGCCGTGCGGTGCGCGATGTCCACGTACACCGGCGCGGTGGCATCCTGGCTGGTGGCGATGCAGGCGTACTTCCAGACGCCGGTCAGCAGGCCGCCCAGCAGGAACAGGGCGGAAGCCCCAAGGCACAGGTGGGCGGCTGTCGTCATGGGGATGGCGCCATGAGGGGTCAGACCAGCGCCGTGACCAGGCCCTTGACGCCATTGGCCAGCGTCGCCATTTCCTTGATCTCGGCGATGATGGTCATCTTGTCGAGTTCCTTGATCTTCTGCAGCGTGGTCTTGTCGTCGATGGTCAGGCCATTGCCGGCCATCAGCGCCTGCATCTCGTCGAGGAACTTCTCGCGCTCGATCAGCTTGGCGGCCATGGCCGACACGGCGCGCTTGAGCGACATGCACTCCGCCCCGATCTTCACGCCGTCCTTGAGGTTCTTGGCCGCCTTCATGGCCTTCATCAGCTTGTCGGCATCCACGGACATGCTGTCCGTCTTGTGGCGTGTCTTGGTGGTGTGCTCGCGGTAGTGCTTGCGGGCGGTTTCGGCATCGCCCTGCTTGGCCTTGATGCCCTTGATGACGAAGTCAAGCACATCCTTGGCGATGGTCTTGCCATCGCGGCCCTTGGTGACTTCCTTGCCTGCGGTGATGGCCTTGGTGGCGATGGTCTTGATGGCGTCCAGCGGGTGGCTGATGTCGATGCCCGAGGTGTCGCCCAGCTGGCGCTTGGCCGCCTGCATCAGTGTGGTGCCGCGCAGCTCGATGAAGGTCTTGATGCCGCCTTCCAGATCCTTGCGCAGTTTCTCTTCGTTCTTGACCTGCTGCACCAGGTCGGCGCCCAGGGTGGCCAGGGTCTTGGCGATGGAGATGTAGGCAGCCACGTCGGCCCCCATCGTGCCCACCAGGCGTGCCACCGAGGTGGCCAGCGAGATGGCGCCAGCCGTCCACTTCAGGGCGGTGCGGGCGCGGGCTTCCTTGAGGTTGCTGTCGCCCTGGGCTTCCTTCTTCAGGCGAGCTTCGATGGCCTGCTGCGCGGCACCCTCGGCCGAATCGAGCGCGTTCTTGATCGAGGCGTTGGCGCCCTGGATCAGCTTGTTGGCGGCGTCGACGCCCTTCTCTCCACCTTCGTTGATCAGCTTGCCGACCTTTTCATCCAGCTTGGCGGCTTCAGCGGCGATGGTCTCTTCATAGGTGTCCAGCGCGCCACGGGCGGCTTCTTCCAGCCGCTTCATCGCGGACGAGGGCACCTCGGAGGCCGACAGCAGACCCTTGGTGGTGACATCGATCTGCACGTCCACCCGGTACTTGGGAATCTCCAGGTACTGCAGGTTCGGCTTCTTGCGGATCAGATCGACCACATAGAACTTGTGGGTTGTTACCTTGGTCTTGGCCATGTGCTTGCTCCTGTGCTGGGCTGGAGGGCTTAAATTGCAACAAAATATTATGCTGCGGCCAGCCGTAACCGGGGCGCTACTTTTCAGAGCGTTAACCAGGGATGTCCGTGCGATCAGGGCGTCACTTTGCCGGCAGGGCAGGCGCTTCCATGGGAACGTGCGGCCCGGAGCACGCTGGCCGCTGTCAGGCTGATCCTGGGTGATATCTGTACGCCCGCGGCCTGCAGCACCGTGGCTGTCCAGCGGTTGCAGGTGTTAAGCAGGCTGTAGCGGCCATAGGCGTTGTAGAACTGGCTGTCGCCATACAGCCCCGGTCCACGAGGCTCCAGTTGGCCGCCTGCGTTGTGCATGAAGGTCTGGGCGATCAGGCGGACCATGCGCTCATGCTGCTCACTGCTCACGCAGATCTCGGCGGTATCGGCCCCACGAAGATGCGGTGTGAGGGCGCCAGGCAGTCCTACCACGTGCAGCAGAGATCCCTTGGATGCGAACAGCGCTTGCGCGGCCAATCCCACCGTGACCTCGCGGGCTTGATAGAAGCCCATGTCGCCCCAGCCGATTTCATAGTGCTGGGCTTGCGGAAAGCGCTCACGCAGGGCAGGGACCTGGGCGTTGACACCCGCAGCCGGGAGCACCAGCCCGGCATGCCAGCCATTGCCGACGATGTGGATGCGGACCTGCTGGCCCGTGGCGTCGGCCGCCCAGCACGCGGATTGAACAAGGAGCGCCACACCGATCATGAGCCTTGGCACCCAGGACCAGGGCGATTCACGTCGGCCGCATCCAGGCCTGCTGGTGGCGTGGTGCATGGCGTTCAACGTTTTTTTGCCGTGCGCAACTGGGCCTCGATCCGCTCGTAGACCAGGCCACTGCCATCTTTGATGGGGCTGTCCGAGCGCAGTTCGGTCAGCACGGCCTCAGGGAACTGCGCCTCGCCTACGGTCGCGATGAACTGGTCGAGGGCTGCGCGGCTGGCCTGTTGTTGCTGCTCTACCTCCGCCGGACCATGGCGCATCCAGATGTAGCCCTTGTCGTTGTACGACGCGATGCCGCTGAGGATGTTGAGCAATTGCCTGATGTTTTCGTCGTTCATGCCGATCATGATATGGGGGCTCGACCACAGGCCCGGGGCCGGGTTTCTCTGGGGATCCTGCCCAGGGAGGCTGGCCCCCGTTCACGGGGGAGGGGCGTGCATATGTCTCATCCTGGCAGGCAGCCCCCAATCTTAAATTTGACAATGATGGTTGCCAGATATAAAGTGCACACATTCGTTATCACATGACAATCAGGCCGGTTGGGGCATCATGGTTTGCCTTCCCGGACCTCGAACGGAGACTTCCCAATGGCTGAACAATTTGACGTCCTGATCGTGGGCGCTGGCCTGTCCGGTATCGGCGCCGCCCGCCACCTGCAGTCGCATTGCCCCGAGAAGAGCTACGCCATCCTGGAAGGCCGCGACACCAGCGGCGGCACATGGGACCTGTTCCGCTACCCCGGCATCCGTTCCGACTCCGACATGTACACCCTGGGCTACAACTTCAAGCCCTGGACCGAGCCCCAGGTCATCGCCGATGGTGACCGCATCCGCAACTACATCCGCGAGACCGCCCGCGACAACGGCATCGAAAGCAAGATCCGTTATGGCCACAAGGTGGTGTCGGCCGACTGGCACAGCGAAACCGCCACCTGGACGGTGACCGTGCAGCTCAAGTCCGGCGAGACCAAGCAACTCAGCTGCAACTGGCTGATGATGTGCTCCGGCTACTACAACTACGAACAAGGCTTCACGCCCGAGTTCAAGGGCCGTGAAGACTTCACCGGCCAGGTCATCCATCCGCAGTTCTGGCCCGAGAACCTGGACTACTCCGGCAAGCGTGTGGTCGTGATCGGCTCGGGCGCTACCGCCATCACGCTGATCCCGTCGATGACGGACAAGGCCAAGCACGTGACCATGCTGCAGCGCACGCCCAGCTATGTGATCTCCGTGCCGCAGTTCGACCCGATGGTGCGCCTGCTGCTGAAGTTCCTGCCCGAGATGACGGTCTACAAGATCAGCCGCGCCCGCAACAACTTCATCACCCAGTGGATCTTCAAGCTGTCGCGCAAGTACCCCAACTTCATGCGCAAGGTGCTGCTCAAGCAGGTGCAGGTGCAGGTGGGCAAGGACTTCGACATGAAGCACTTCACGCCGCCCTACAACCCGTGGGATCAGCGCCTGTGCGCCGTGCCCAATGGCGACATGTTCAAGGTGCTGCGCAAGAAGAAAGCCTCGGTGGTCACCGACCACATCGATCGCTTCACCGACAAGGGCATCCTGCTGAAGTCCGGCCAGACGCTGGAGGCCGACATCATCGTCACGGCCACGGGCCTGAACCTGCGCCTGTTCGGCGGCATGACGATGTCCGTGGACGGCAAGGCCATCGAGATGAACCAGCACATCTCGTACAAGGGCCTGATGTTCAGCGACATCCCCAACTTCTCGAACGCGCTGGGCTACACCAATGCCTCGTGGACGCTCAAGGCCGATCTGATCGCCGAGTACGTGTGCCGCCTGCTCAAGCACATGGACAAGACGGGCACGCGCATCGCTGTGCCTGAACGCAAGGACCCGAACATCAAGACCGGCCCGTTGCTGGAGATGAGCTCCAACTACGTGACCCGCGCTGAGTCCTACATGCCCAAGGGCGCCGACCGTGCGCCGTGGAAGCTGTACCAGAACTACGCGCTGGACACCGAGCAGCTGCACAACGGCAAGCTGGAAGATGGCGTGATGGCGTTCCGCAAGCCGAGCGTGGCGGGCGCGACCCCGACGGCCACACCGCGCAAGGCGGCCTGACCCCCGCCAGGGGGCAGAACGCAGGGGCTCAGAGCCCCTGCTTGCCCAGGTCATCGAGCTCCTGCGTGAGCTCGGCCTGGGTCAGCAGCTTGATCCCGTACAGCTGCTTCACATAGGCCTTCAAGTCTGCGATGAAGGTGGGATCGGTGCGTGAGAACTTGCGCCCGTAGACCGACAGCATCGGCACGTTCGCCTCGGCAGGCGGCGGCACCTTCAGCACGAAGCCCTCGCGCTCGTTCAGGCGCTTGACCCAATCCTCCAGGTACTCGGTCTGTTCGGGCGACGCGCTCAGCAGCGTCAGCGTACCGGCGTCATCGATGCGAACCTCGCCGATGGGTGTTTCCGCATGGTCGGCGGTGATGTGGATGACCAGGAAGTCGGTAGTGGCCATGGTGTTCCTTCAAGTCTGGGGACGGTCGTCTGATGCCTGACAGGCTCAGGCCATGTTCGATGTCGTGTTGGGGGGCAGTTCGCCCTGCGCCAGTTTCGTCACGTCCTGCGGGCCCAGGACGGCGGCAGCGCCTTCGTTGCCAAAAGTCCAGGCATGGATTTCCAGCGGCTGCTTGTCGTAGGTCGATCCGTCGGGCACATAGCCGTTCGCATTTTCGTCCCACATGATGATCTGGGGAAGCAGTGTGCGTTCCTTGGTCGACAGCTTGCTCAATCCAGCGGGGTCCTTGCGATAGCGTGCGACCAGGTCGAGCTGGTAATTGTGGGCGTTCTCGTGGAGCATGGTGTTCATCTGCTCCTCGATGTCATCGAAGTTGGCGTCGGGGTGCGTGTTGATCGTGATGGTCGATGTCTTGCTGCCGTCGAGCATGGACAGGTCGCAGCCACCGAACAGCACGCCGCCGGATGAGTCGGCTGCCTGGCTGAAAGGCTTGATCTTCGGCTCGGGCTGGCCCATCACCTTGCACTGTTGCTTGGCGACGTGTTCCAGGAAGTTCAGGCGCTTCTTGGTGTCCCACTTGCCCCAGTCCTTCTTGGCTTCGGCCACCTTGGGGTCGTTGCGCAGTTGCTGGACGACTTCGTTGCGGTTGATGTTGTCCGCGTTGACGAAATCGGGGTCCATCTTCATGTTGTCGTACAGCTTGCAGCGTGCCCTGTACAGATCGGGGGCGCTCCGGCCATCGATCTCCGTGCCAGCGGTCTCGCGCAGCGTGCGCAGCAACTGCACCTGGGCCGTGGCCGACAGTGCGCTGATCTCCTCGCCCTTGAGCTTGGCGACCACGTTCTTGACCTTGACGGCCGAGTCTGCATCGTCGATCTGGTCCTGAAGCCCTTCCAGGCGCTTGGCCACCAGGGCCACCAGGGCCTTGTCCAGCGCGTCCAGCTTCTTGATCGCGTCGATGAACTCGAAATCGTTCTGCGCGGCGATGACCTCGCTCTTGAGCGTCTGGACCAGGCCCAGCTCGGTGGCCCAGGCCGGCTCCGAGCTCAGCCCGTCGGCGTAGCTCAACCGCGGCTTGAGGTCCGCCAGCTCGGCGTAGTAGCGGCGCATGGCCACCTCATGCTCACGCTTGCGCTTGAGCGTGGGCTCCAGTACCTTGGCCAGTGCCTTGGCGCGCTTGAGTGCCTCTTCGTAGTCGTAGGCCTCTTCGGCGGTGTCCTTCTTGGGTTCGGTGCAGGCCTGTACCGCGGCATCGAGCTTCTGCACGTCCGCCTGTCCGTCCTTGAGCCACTGTGGCGAGCGGGCCGCAGGGAAGGCCAGCAGCTCCTTCACCTGGTGGTGATAGGCGCTGTAGTAGCCGATGAAGGCCTTGCGCTCGCCGTCGTGCACGTCTGCGGCATCGCGCAGCACGTCCAGCGCTTCGCGCTGGGCGGGCAGGTGCTTGTCGAGCAGGGCCTTGAAGTCGCCCTGGGCCTGTACGGCCTGGGCGCGCTTGCGCTGATCTGCCAGGGCTTCCTGAGCCACTCGCACGCTGCGAGACACTTTGTCGCGGCCCAACAGGGTGTCCATCTCGGCACTGAGCGCGGCGATCTCGCGCAGGTAGCGTTCTCGTACCAGGTCATCGGGGCTGGGCGCGGGCGTCTTGGGGCGCTCGGGTGGCTGTTGCGCAGGTGGTGTCTGGACCTGTGCTCCGCCTTTGCTGCCGAAGACGCGCTGGAACCAGGACTTCTTGGCCTTCTTGTCGGTGGGATCAGGCATGGTCAGGCGTGGGGCGAGCCCAGTGTTTTCTGCAGGGCATCCAGGGTGCGCAGCACCGTGGCACGGATGGCAACCGGGGTGAAGGGATTGGTCTCGAGGTCAGCGACGAGGGCATCGTTGTTGACGTAGTCGCGGTAGCCGTCCATCAACCCCGAGGCTTCCTGGTGGATGCGCTGGCGCTCTTGTGGTGTCTTGGCGTTGAGCGCGTCGTCGAGTCGGTCGATCAGGCGCGCATCCAGCGTGCGCAACACTTGGTCCAGCTTGCGGATATCGCGTGGCAGGTCCGGCAGATCCGGATCGCCCTTGAGCTCGGCCACGATGGTGTCTTCCAGCTTGCGCAACTGCTCCTGCACGGCCTTGCGCGCGGCCAGCCATGCCAGCCGTGACTTCTGCAGGTTCACGAGCGAGAAGCCGCCTTCGGCTTGTCCGCCCTGCGGGGACGGCTGCTGGGCCTGAGGCGCGGCTTTGCCTGCTGCTCGCGCGGCCAAGGCCGCCTTGAGGCGCTTCTCTGCCTGGTCCAGCAGTTCCAGTGCGGCATCGGCGTTGCCCTTGCGCAGCAGCGCGGCGGCGTCGGCGGCCTTCTGGCGGGCATCATCCGAGCCGGCCACATCTGCCTGCACGGCCTGCGTGATGGCGGGCAGCAGGTCCTTGAGCCGCTTGGTGAAACGCGCGGTCTTGTCGTTGTCGCCTTCGGGCAGCGGCGGCGCCTTGGGGATGGACGGGCTCTGCTCTTCGGTCTCGTCGGCGGCGCCTTCCTGATCATCGTCTTCGCTCAGGTCTTCCTGGCCTTCGACCATCACGATGAAGCGTGTGAAGGGGAGCGGCTTGAAGGCCTTGAGCATCAACTCGCCGCGCTTCTTGAGTCCGGATATCTTGGGGCCTTCCAGTGTGAAGACGATGGCGGTGGCGTCATCTTCGGAGGCCATGGCCGTGCCGAACGCCACCTTCTTGATGCCGGTTTCCTTGGCCAGGCGCGAGGCCAGTGCGCGGCCCGCGCTGCTCTTGTGCAGCAGGGCCCGGCTGTCTTGCGGCGCCTTGCCGATGGCGAGCGCCATGTTCATGGGGGTCTTGCGCAGCCGTGTGAGGCTGGCCTTGAGGTAGAGCTTGAAGGCGTCGGGGCTGCCCAGGGCGTTGCCATCGTCTGGCTCCTCGTCGTCCTTGGAGCCGGCGGCAGGGCGGTGCAGCGCGAGTGCCTGCGCACGCGCTTCGTCGAGCACCTTGCCGATCTTCTTGAAGGCGTCCACCGTCCAGGCCTGCTCTTCCACGTCGTGCGTGGGCTTCTTGGCGTCCTTGGGCGGGGTCTTGGCCAGCCGGGTGGCTTCGGCCAGCACCTTGGCGGCGGTGGCCTCGATGTTCTTGAGCGTCTTCTGGCTGGCGTCCAATGCGCTGTCCGAGCCCGTCTTGCGCAGGGCGGACTGGGCGATCTCGTATTCGGCCAGGGCCTTGGCAAAATCCTTGCCGCTTGCCAGGCCCTTGGGTTCCTGCTCTTTCCACCACCCTGGGGTGAGCTGAACGAGGCTGTTGCGTTTCATGAGGAGGCTCCGACATCCTGGTGCGCGGCCGCAGAACGGATCCGCAAAGTGCGCGTATTGTGCGACGCAAACACAGCGCGTCGTCATCTGTACCGAAGTACGGATGGGCAACGGGTGGCGCGGCCTTGAAAACAGGGCGTTACTCGCTACCATGCGCCATGACCCTTGTCGACAACAAAACCCTGAGGACACTTTTGATGAGCAAGCGCATTTTTCTTCGTTCGATGCTGGCAGGACTGGGCGCGGGCATGGCGGCGCTGCCTGCAAGGTCGCAGCCGAAGAACCTCGCTAAGGTGACCTCCGCTGGCCCCGCGCTGCTGACCGTCAGCGGCCTGATCGGCCCGGGCAACCGTGGGGCGCTTGACCAGGCGCTGGACCGCCTGCTGGCCAAGCAGGGCGTGGCGTTCAGCAAGGCCCACACCCTCGACGCTGTCGCGCTGGCGGCTTTGCCACAGGTCACGATCAAGCCCACGCTGGAATACGACGGCAAGCGCCATACCCTGCAAGGCCCCTCATTGCTGGACGTGATGAAGGCCGCTGGCGCCAAGGTGGGCGGCAAGACGGCCTTCCTGCTGCGCGCCATCGATGGCTATGCCATTCAGCTTGATGCGGCAGAAGCGGACAAGCGCCGCTTCATCATCGCCACACACATCGATGGCAAGCCCATGGCGCTGGGCGGTCTGGGCCCGCTGTGGGCTGTCTATGACGCGGACCAGTTCCCCGACATCGCCGCCAAGCCACTGAAGGAGCGCTTCAGCCTGTGTCCCTGGGCCACGTACCACGTCGAGGTCCGGGAAGGCTGAGGCTGACGGAGCTTCAGCGCCTGCATTGGCGAGGCAACAGCTTCGGTGCCATCTCGCTCACGCATTCCCATGTCACGTGGTTGCTGTCGTCCATGGCGGGCACCATCGAGAACGTGGCGCCGTTCAACGCAGGGCTGCCGCGCAGCGTCACCTTGATCTCACCTGTGCGCTGGTTGATGGCCACGTTGCCGATGTCGGCGGGCAAGGATTGCGTGAAGCCTGCCTGCTGCAGGCTCTCGGGTACAGCCTTTTGTGATTCGATGTAGGCGCCCACCTGTGGTGTGGCCTGGTCGATGGCCATCACGGCCTGGCTCACTTTGGCCCTGACGGTGTAATCCTGGTAGGCCGGCAGGGCAATGGCGGCCAGGATGCCGGTGACCGCGATGACGCCGAACACCGCCACCACGGCGATCACCGCAGTGCCTGCACCCGACTGCCTGGAGGGGATGCCATTGTTGTACTTGGCGTCCCACTTGGTCTGGTCGGTGAAGGCGATGACGATGCCCTCGATGAAGGCGATCAGGCCAGGGATGCCTGTCCAGCACAGCAGCAGGTAGAACAGGCCCCACCACTGGCCCAGATAAAAGCGGTGAACGCCCAGCCCCCCCAGGAACAGGGCGAGCAGCGCGGTGGTTGCCTTGCTCTTGAGACCCTTGCCGCCGGGCTGCACGGCGCCGCAGCTGGGGCAGATGGGGGCGGTGTGGTGCAGGTCCTTGCCGCACTCGCGGCAGAACACCATGTTGTTGGCTGTGGCTTGCATGTCAGTCAATGAGGTTGGTGAGGTCAGACAAGGAATCGGTCAAGGGCCCAGCCAATGGCCAGGCAGATGGCGAAAGCGATGAGGCTGGGGCCCACCAGGCTGCGCCGCGGATAGCGGGGGCCGTAGGTGTCGATCAGGGCTTTGCTGTGCGCCTGGCCGCCGAAGAAGAAGTACCAGCACAAGGTGAGGCCTGACAGCATGACGCTGGCGCGGAGCACGACAAACAGCCCCGGATTGATTTGATGGGCGATGAGCACGACCGAAACACTGGCGATGAGCATCACCACCAGCGCGAGCCACCGCAAAGCCACGCCCTTGCGGCTTTGGAGGATGAGTGCGTTGGCGAGCTGAGTCGCCACGAAAAAGACGGGGGTGAACAGGAAGCTGAGCAGCAAGGCCCGGTCGGGATTGAACACGGGTGCGGGCAAGATGGGCGTGGGCGCAGCGAGGTCTGCATCGCCCTCGTCGTCTTCGAGCTGCAACTCGCCCTGGTCCAGTGCCTTGAGCACATCGCGTGCAGCGTCCAGCTGCCCGGCGGGTACCACCACCCGGACGCCACCGAGCGCCACCGTCAGGAAGCTGTGGGCCTGCGAAAGATTGGCGTCGAGCGCGTGCGCATCCAATCCGGCTGCGCGCAATGCGCCTTCGATCAAATGGGCCTCGGTGGCCGTGCCAAGGTTGGCGACACAGGTGTAGTCACCCGTGCTCGAAGGCTCCGCCATGCAAACTCCCTGTGGTGCGCCGATGTCATGGATCGGTCTATGTCGCTATGGTAACGCCAGGCGCCTGGCAACAAGAACGCCCCGCCTGCGGGGTAGGTAGTACCCCCCTTGGTCAGGCTGCCCTCAAATGCTCTCGGAGCCTATGGATGGCCAATGGCGTTGGTTGGCTGTTCATCCACCGCGCGATGCTGGCGGGTTCGGGCAGAACGGAGCGTTGAAGAATGGGCATACAAGCGCTTGGGCTCAACGCAGACTCTTCTGAGCCGCCTCTGCATGGCTGGTGAGCAGGGGCTGGCCCTGCGGCACATGGGGCTTGCTGTTGCCACGAACCGCGACGATGAGTGCGGTGACGGCCCCGATGGGGCCCGGCATGGTCTGGCGCCAGTGCTTGGATCTTGTGTCGTCCGCCATGGAATCCCCCGAGTGCGGCGTGTTCAAACTGTTGGCTTAGTCTTTCGCTGTGATGTCAGCGATGATCTCTGCCGACAACAGCTTCACCAGTTTGGAGAAGGCGTCGCGCAAGTCCCAGGGGTTGTCCTCGTAGTAGGGCAGGTCGTGGGCGGGCAGCCGGTCTTCAGAGGCCTCGGGCTTCACACGCTGTTGCCACAATATGCTGCCGTCTGCCTTGAGCAAGGATACATCTGCCCAGATCGCCGGGCGCAGGTCACCATCAAAGCTCGATTTCTTGAACAGCCCGTAATTGGCCACTGAAATTACGAACCTGGCATCGCCACCGCTGTCGGTCACGGCCGGGAAGGCTTTCTTGCTTGCCAGTTGCGACTGCAGTTCGGTGCGGAACATCTGTCCCACCTGGATCTTGTTGTCCTGCAGGAGCTTCTGCAGGCGCCCCTTGTCATCGAGCATGCCTTCGGCGGCCACGGCACCCAATGCGCCGCCCACGGCCCCTAGCCAGGCTTGCTTGCTGCCGAAGAAGAATACGGTGTCGGGCATGGACACGGCCTTGTCCACGGAGACCGTGCGGATCTGTGCACGGTCGGTGTCGTTCATGCGGACATGTGAGACACCAGCGCATCCAGACAGACCGAGGACTGCCCCGCCGATGAGCAATGCCCTGCGGGTGTTGATCAGAAAGAATTTCATGACGCTGTCTCAAGCGAAATGGTGAATGCCCTGCAAGAGAATGCAGGGACCTGCTCACTGGCCAGCCAGTTTTTCGCTGCCGCCGGCCTCAGCCTGGTAATTGTCCAGGAACGCCGAGATGGTGTTTTCCACCACATAGAGGTACGGGTTCTGGCCGTCCTTGCGGGTGGTGGGTGCAAGGCCCCTGATGAAGGTTCGTTTGCCGTTGATGTCGGCGTCGATGTAGACGACGAACACAGGCGCCTTGTTGGGGTTCTCTGCTTCCGTGAAGAACGATTTGGTGTACTCGTTGGCCGCGGTGATGGCGTCGAACTGCTCGCGGTCCACCATGTTGACCTTGAAGTCGGCATCGTTCTTTTGAGTGCTTACCGCAACGACGGCGCCGACCACACCAAACACAGCGCCGATCGAGGAGCGCCGGAAGGCCGACTGCATGTTCATGTACGAGACGAAGTGGTAGACCTTCACGTCGACCGGCTTCGCGCTGTCCGCGAACTTCTCGAACACCTTGTGCTGGAAGAGCCGCACGGCGGACGGGTCGAGGCTCGATGTGCTGTACCGGTATGTGGCGTAGGCGTCGCTGGTGATCAAGGCGCTGAAAAGCTCCTGCTCGGATTCAGCCTTGGGGCGCGCATCCACAAAGTGGATGTTTTCTGAGCGCTGCAGGCCTGCAACTTCATGCTTGTGTACCGGGGCCGCGCAACCAGACAGGAAAAGGGCTGCGGCAATGGATGCGAGAAGGAGTCTCATGGAATCAAGGGTGGAAGCGGCGGCGTCCCTGAAGCCAGTCAGGAACGTCCCTGCGTTGTCGTGAAGCGGTTTGTCATCAAATGCTATCCCATGTGATGCATTTGTAACATTCGGGCGACTACGCAGGGATGCGCGAACGCTTCAGCCCTTGATGGCCTTCTTGTAGAGCTCAGCCATCTTGCCGGACAGCTTGATGCACTCCGCCACGTCCTTCTCGGCGGTGGCCAGCTTCTTGAGGTTGGCTTCGATGTCCGTCTTGAGCTGCTTCCAGGCGGCTGCCGTCTCCTTGGTGGCGGACTTGGCGCCTGTTTCCACCGATTTCTTGAGCATGTCCAGCGTCTTGATGGCACCGGAGAAGGACTTGGCATAGGCCGGGTACTGGGCGTACTTGGACTCCAGCACCTTCCACAGCTTGGCGGCATCCTTGCGCTGGCTGTCGCTCAGGCCGGCCTTGACCTCGCCTTTGAGCGCGCCGGCATCCACGTTCACGGTGTCCATCAGGCTGGGCAGGCCCTTGGTGCCGGCGGCCATGCACTCCTTGTGGGCGGCGGTCAGGCGGTCCAGGTCGTCGCTGGCGCTGCTCTCCGATTGGGCCGTCGCCTTCGCCGCTGCGCTGATCAGGGTCTCGGCGCGGATCACGTACTGCTCCAGGCGCTCGCCCGTCGGGTTCCATTGGGCTGCCTGTTTGTCGATCACTTCCTTGCGGTAGCCCATCATCGTCTCCAGCATCTTCTTGTTGAAGACGACAGCGGAGCACGACGAGTTCCAGCCGCCGCGCCAGTCCATCATCTCGGTCTTGAGCTGCACGCCCAGCTTGGCGTAGGCGTCCCCGACCTGGTTGATGATGCCCTGGCTGGTCTTGCACAGCTTGAGCTCGGAGGCCGATGGCTTGCCCTTGCTCTTCTTGAGCGTGTTCTCGATGGCGTCCATGTTGTGCTTGGCCTGCTGCTTGAACAGCTCCAGGCTCTTCTCATAGGTCTCGTAGAACTTGCGGACGTTGTTGAAGGAGGGCATCAGGGCCGCGTACACCTTCTTGTCGTGTTCGTTCTTGTCGGATGGGCTGGAGTTCGCATCGGCAACGGCCTTGTAGTCGTCGACGAATTGCCTGCAGATGGAGTCGAACACGTACTTGCTCATGGTGCATATCCCCTTGTGGACTGGCGGTGGGTGAGGTGCCGATACTTTTGTCGCGGCGAGGGGAATTGTGTGGCGCTCATCCAGGATTTGCACCCGTCCGAAAGTACGGAGACGTTGCGTCCAGGCCTCGGCAGCGCGAGGTCAAGCCTGGCGATGTGCGTCACGCCACGCGCTCGGTGCCAGCCCCGTCCATTGCCGGAACGCCCGCGTGAAGTTGGCCGGGTCGGCATAGCCCAGCATCTGGGCGATCTGCGCCACCTCCAGCGCAGGGCGCTCCAGCAGCGAGAGGGCATCACGGCGGCGGGCCGCGTGCAGCAGGTCCATGAAGCCCAGGCCCTGGTCCTGCAGGCGGCGGCGCAAGGTGCGCGTGCTCATGTTCAGCCGCTCGGCCACGGCTTCCAGGCTGGGATAGCCGTCATCGCGCGGCACCAGTTCACGCCGCACGCGCTCGCCGATGTCGTCGGGGCGCTTGCCCAGCAGCCGCTCGGCCTGCTCGCATTGGCCCACGGCATCCTGCAAGGCCAGCGGGCTGGCTTGAGGCAGGGGGTTGTCCAGCAGGTGGGCAGGCAGGCGGATGGAGGTGGTGGGCATGCCCCAACGCACATGGCCCAGGCGCTGCCGCACTTGTTCCGCATAGGCCGGCTGCTCCAGATCGAACCAGATGGTGAAGTGCTCGGGCGCGATGCGCTGCAGCCCGGTGATGCCGCGCACGAAGCCGGCGATCACGGCCTCCAGCACCACGTGGCGGTGCGTGGCGGGCACCAGGGCGGGCTGCGTCTGGAACTCCACCATGCACACGCCGTCGGTGGTGGTGATGTCCAGTGTCAGCCCCATGCCGTAGAAGTGCCAGAAGCGTTGGCACAGGGCCAGCGCATCGTGCCCCGTGGCGCAGGACAGCACGGCCGCGCCCAGCGGGCCCAGCGCCGTCGGCGGGATGCGCCAGCCCATCTCGGTGCCGATGCTGATGTGCCCCATCAGCCGGGTGATGGTGTCGAGCAGGCGCAGGTACTCGTCCATCGACAGCTCATGCGCGGCGGGGCCTTCTGCCAGGGTGATGCCGGCCTGGCGAAGCACTTCTGGCGGCGCATGGCCGTGCTCCGCGGCCAGTGCCAGATAGCTGCGGGTGAACAGGGCAGGCACCATGGGCGTGGCCGGGGTGCCGGTGTCGAGTCTGCGCATCGTGTTGCGTGCATGTGGCCGAAACTGACAAGCATTATGGCTGTGCCGCCCCTCACGCCAAGGCGGGGTCCTCACCAAGAATCATGTCTATCGCCACAAGGCTTGGCCATGCACCAAAGGGACGAGATCCGGATGAGCCCCATCGACCACACGCTCAATGCAAGCGAATTGACCAAGGCACTGGCCGAAGGTCGCATCGGCAGCCGTGAGCTGCTGGAGCACTACCTGGCCCGCATCGCGCAGCGCAACGAGGCCGTTAACGCCGTGATCGCGCTGAACGCCGAGCAGGCCCGCCGCCGCGCCGACGAGGCCGATGCCGCCACGCGCCGCGGAGAGCGCTGGGGCCCGCTGCACGGCCTGCCGATGACGATCAAGGACACCTGGGAAGTGCCCGGCATGCCCTGTACCGCGGGCGCGCCGCAGTTCCGTGATCACCGCCCGCAGCAGCCCGCTGCGGTGGTGCAGCGGCTGCAGCAGGCCGGCGCCATCATCTTCGGCAAGACCAACGTGCCCTACAAGGCGTTGGACATCCAGACCGACAACCCTGTCCACGGCCTCAGCCGCAACCCCTGGGCGCCTGCGCTCACCACCGGCGGCTCATCGGGCGGTGCGGCGGCGGCGCTGGCCTGCGGCTTCACCCCGCTGGAGGTGGGTAGTGATATCGGTGGTTCGATCCGCATCCCCGCGCACTTCTGCGGTGTGTATGGCCACAAGAGCACGCACGGCATCGTGTCGATGCGCGGCCACGTGCCGGGCGATCCCGGACACATCGGCGAGCCCGACCTGGCCGTGGCGGGCCCGATGGCGCGCAGCGCGGATGACCTGGCGCTCGCGCTGGATGTGATTGCAGGGGCTCCTGCGGCCATGCAGCCCGGCTGGCGCCTGGACCTGCCCGCACCGAAGCTTGAGCGCCTGGCTGATTTCCGCGTGCTGATGTGGACGGACGATTCCGATTGCCCCATCGACTCACGTCTGGCCGCTGCCTACCGTGACCTGGCCGCGCAACTGACCCGGGCCGGTGCACAGGTGAGCCACGGCTCGCCCGCCGGCATGGGCCTGATGGACCTGTACCCCAGCTACACCTTGCAGATGGGCGCGGTGATGAAAGCCTGGCTGACCCGTTCCGAGCGCATGGCCAAGGGCATGGTGGCGCCTTTCATGGGCTGGACGCCAGCCCTGATGCGCGGCCTGGCCAAGGTGGTGGATTCACCCAAGAGCATCGACAAGTTCATCGAAGGCATGACGATGAGCCATGGCCAGTGGCTGCAGCTGATCGAGGATTCGCACGCACTGCGCGAGCGCTTCAACACGGCCTTCCAGGATTACGACGTGATCCTGGCGCCACCCACGATGACGACGGCCTTTCCGCACGATGCCTCGCTGTTCGCCACGCGCCGCTTGAAGATCGATGGGCGCACGCGCCACTACAGCGATCTGTTCATGTGGATTGCGCCGGCGACGCTGCTGGGCCTGCCCGCGACCAGTGCGCCTGTGGCGCGCACGGCCGAGGGGCTGCCGGTGAATGTGCAGATCATCGGCGGGCCTTATGAGGACCGCACGACGATCAGGTTTGCGCAGTTGCTGGCGGAGCTTCAGGGCGTGCCGATGGCGCGGCTGGCGGCGTGAGGAGCGGCCCTGCCGTCAAGGACAGTCGCCCGCATGGTTGCAGACCACGGCCAGCCCGATGATCGGCGATGGATTGACCGTAGCTACCAGAAGTGTGACCGACTGCAATTCGCTTGGGCCCGCCTCTGTCTGAGCGTTTGTCAGAGTTGGTCCGCGATCTCACCACTTGATTTTGGCAACAGCATTGATTCAAGCCGAAGGAAGGGGCCGCCCAAGAAGCTGCAGGCCGCTGTGCCGTCCGAGCTTGTGCCTGCAACGGCCACACCGAGGTTGGGAGGCATCACGGGGACGGATGCCCATAAGTTTTCACCGCCGGGCTTGATCTCATTCCACCAAGTCTTCGACCCGAAGTCGGCCAGCTCCCCCTGGCAATAGATGCCGAGGATCAGCTTTCGGCGTGGCGAGATTGAAAACACCATACCTTCGGAGTCATTGCTTCGGTATCGCGGCATCTCGATGGTGACGCGGTCCTCTGCGCTCCTGCGATTGCGCAGCAGCGACAGGCTGTGAACGTCCTTGCTCAGTACCTCTGGACGGGGTACGCCGCGCGGTGCGTACTTGAGTTCTATGCCGGCAATGATTTCGGTGCCTTGGCAAATCACCAGATCGAGTACCACTTTTGATTTGTCCAGCACGCCTTCAGGCAGTCGCACCACCGCTTCTGTGTAGACGACAAACTCTTCGGTCAGGCATTGCCGCAGGTGATGGTAGAGCGACGCCTGCAACGTGTGTTCGCTGTTGATCTTCCGCAAGGCGTAGTCTTCCGTTGACGCTTGCCAAGCCTGCTTGAATGATTGCAATACGGTTGTGGTGGTGGCGTCGTCGAATTCGTACATGGTGTTTGGCCCGGGCAATGCCAATGACTGTAGCCAGTATCTGGCGAGGCCCTTCAGTGCGCGTGCATGTTGTGGTGGGCCGTGTAGCTCATGTTGTCCGTGCCGTAGCCGTTGTCGTCAAGGACACACCCCCGCATGGTTGCAGACCACAGCCAGCCCCAGCACCAACGACGGAAGGATCAGCAGCCCCGCCAGAACCACGGCGCTGATGCTCATCAGCCTGCCGCCGTGAGGCCACCGCACGGCGACCAGGCTGGCTGCGCAGAACGGGATCAGCAAGGCCAGGTAGCTGCCCAAGTTTAGCACATGCTGGTACAGCCAATGAACGGCGGTACCTTGCTCGTAGCGCCATGCGGGGCCTGGGTAGGCGCGGGCGATGCCAACGCTCAAGGCCACCAGGCCGATGATGCCGATGCAGACGATGGCGGCGGTGATCCTGATGGCCTTGCCGCGCCTAGACAGTGCCCAGGCCAGCAGCCACGACACCAGCATGACCGCTGCACATGCCAAGGCTGCGCCAACGGGAAGCGGTACGTTCAGCGTGTCGAAGAACCGAATCACCATGTCAGTTCAATCAAGGGGTGGTGCCGTGGGGGTAGCCGATCTCCTGTGCGTCCGCCAGTACCCCGTCCATCTCGGTCTGCGGGTTGAGCGCCCGCACCAGGGCCTCGGTGATTGGCGCGCGGGAGAAGATGGCCGTGACCGCGTCCAAGGGCACGGGCACCTCGTAGTAGGCCTGCGCCCACGCCTGGTAGCCCGAAGGTCCCGAGATCAACTGGTCGAGCATGTCTTGAGCGCCATCGTCGCCATCGAAGCCGCTCACCTTGTGCCATGCCGATGAGCCGGCCGCGCACCAGTAGCAGAACGTGGCGTGCTGCATCGAGAAGGCCGCTTCGCCCAGGAAGGACGAGAAACTGCCGGGAACCTGGCGCTGGATCTCATCGGGCAGCGCGGAGCCTTGGGCCAGCTCATGCGTGAAGCCTTTGAGGGCTGCACCGTTGTCGTTGAACAGTAGGAACCAGTCGTCTCCGCACCCATCGCGCATCGAGGCCATCTCTTCAGCGGGGGGCCATTGGCTGTTGAAGCTGTAGTAGGCGGTATTCCCATTCGGGGCAGAGGATCGCGTCCAGCATGGCCAGTGATTGGGTGATGCGACGCAGGCTGGCAATGGGCGGCAGCAGATCGGGTGACATGGCGAATGCGCTTGTTGCGTTGGGCCTGTTGACGCGTCATGGCGCCAGGCTCAAGAGATGTCCCTGGGTAGCCTTGATGGTTTGTGCCCGGATGCTAGCCGATGCTGACAGCTTGTAACCCCCGGGGCGACCACGCACTTGTGTGGGGCGCTGGCTTGAATTCGGCAGACGTGCGCAAGGCTCGGATCTCGGCCTGCCGAGCAAAAAGCCTTGCGCGCAGAGCGAAAAGGCTTGCACGCAAAGCCCTGCATCCTTGCGCGCAAAGCTATTTGCCTTGCACACCGAAGCTATTTGCTTTGCGCGCAAACCGCAAAGCCTTGCGGACCTTGCCCACGAGGCGAGCGCCCGAGAAAAGAGCCCCGCAAGCGGGGCTTTTGAACTTTGGCGGTCGAGTGTCAGACCACGTCAGCCGGGTTTTTTGCGGCGGGCGCCTTGAGCGAGAAGCGGCTGGCCATGTCGCGGCGCAGGGCATCCAGGCCCGAACCCTTGCCCAGCACCTTCAGCAGGGCGTAGCCCTCCAGCGCAGTGGCCATCATGTCGCTGGCCTCGGCGCGGCCGGCATGTCTGCGCGGGTCGTTGCTTCGAGTGCATTTCTGAAGATGAGTGGGCACAGGCCGAAAAGGAAACAGACCAAGCAATATCTGACAATGAGGAAATGATCGAGATCTATCGCGCATGCAGTGACGGGGGGACTGGTCCGGCGTACCTCTGTGATGGGATGTGGATCACACCAGACGGGGGAATCTACGATGTGACGGACTGCGGGAATCTAAGTAGACAGCCCAGGGGTGCTACCCAATCAACATAAACCGTTTGATCCAATGGCAAAAATTTTTCCCGATCTTGAAAACATAGACAGGCTCACGGTACCACCCACCGATGGTGAACGGCATCTGCTCATGGTTCTAAGCAGCACACTCGATGAAAAGTACGAGGTTTATTTCAACCCCTACCTTGATGGGGACCGGCCCGACGTGATCGTGATCAAACCGGGTTGCGGTGCCCTGATCATTGAAGTCAAAGATTGGAACCTTGCTCACTACGAGGTCGATATCAACAATCGGTGGCACTACGAGAGCAGCGTAATCCGTTCACCTCAGCAACAGGCTTTCCGCTACAAAGAAAATCTCTACAACCTACACCTTCCGGTTCTCGGGCTTCAACATCTTGCAAATCCTAATTTCTACAACCTAATCTCGGTCGGCGTCTACTTCCACTGCGCGAGTCGTGAGCAATTGAAAACCCTCTACAGCAGTGCACTTGACGAGGTGCGTGAGCGCACCCTGCTGCTGAACGGAAATCGACAGAAAATCGACCAGATTGAGTACAACAAGCAGATGGATTGGTGTGACCGCGCGCGTTTCAAGCTGGAGCGGGATCTCGGCTTGTCATGGGGCTTCGACAATGTTGCCAAGAAGGTACGCCTGCTTGACAAGCTGGGCAAGCACCCACTGTTCACCCCGGAAATCTACGAAGACTTCACACGTAGATTGCGACCTCCTGCACACACTCAGCAGCAAGGGATCGCAGTCGCCTTCGATGCGAAGCAGCAGGGCCTAATCGTAAGCAAGCCTGGCTTCGCGAAAGTAAAGGGAGTGGCAGGATGCGGCAAGACCACCATCCTCGCGCAGCGTGCGATCAATGCTCATGCACGTCACCGCGGTCAGGTATTGATCCTGACATTCAACATCACCCTGCGGCACCACATCCGCGACACGATCAGCCGACTGCGAGGTGGCAGCGATAAGGATTTTTACGAAATTATCCACTATCACGCGTTCATCAGCACCCAGCTAAACAATTACGGCATTGAACTGAAATCGAAGATAGAAGAACTCCCGCCGGCCCGACGCTCCAGCCTCGACACAATCTTCGGTATGAAGAGTCTGTTCGAAGGCGTAGAGACAGAGAGGTATCAAACCATCCTTATCGACGAAGTCCAAGACTACGAGCCCGAATGGATCAAACTCGTTCGTGACTGTTTCTTGGCTGAAAACGGTGAGATGATTTTGTTTGGGGACCAGTCGCAGAACATCTACGACCGGCCAAGTGATGGCCGCGAGTCCCCCATCGTGCTAGGTTTTGGCAGTTGGGTCCGACTAACGAAGTCGTACCGATCTGCAGCGGACGCAGCTCTGCTCGACTTGTTTAGAAACTTCCAAATGCAGCACCTGATCCGGAAGTACGCTGATTCCGAGATCTTCGATGTCAAAGCAACCCAGACCAGCATGCGCTATGACCTGCTGCACTATGAGACCTATGGCAGGATTTACGACGCAACTTTTATCTTCGAAAAAATTCGGGGTTACATACGCGAATACCAGCTACATCCCAACGACATCGCGTTGGTCAGCTCCAAAGTAGAGTGGCTCATGCCCCTAAACGAGGCTTTCAGCAGATCCGAAAAAACAAAAGTCATGTTCGAGGATGCGGCAGAGATCAACGCACTCGCTGCAAGGATGAGCACGGACTCTCCGCAACTCAAGGAAGAGATCGACAAGATTAGGCGCCGCAAGAAGTGCTTTTTCATGCAGAACTCGGGGCTGATCAAGCTCTCAACCATCCACAGCTTCAAGGGACTAGAAGCGCAAACCGTGTTCTGCATCCTCGCACCAGAGGACGAAGCTGAAATGGTGTATACCGGGATCACCCGCGCGCAGAAAAACTTAGTGATATTCGACTCCTCCGAAAGCACTTTTCGCCCCTTCTTCCAGACCCATATGACCGTAGTCTAGAGAATGCGGGTGTCTTTCGCTGTCTCGGTCGCGCCAACCCTCGGACGATTACGCAACCCGTCCGCAAATGCAAAAGGGCTCTGCCTTTCGACAGAGCCCTTCAATGGGACAGGCCAAAGCGTCCTTCAGTGACTAATCATCCAAGGCCTCTTAGAAGGAAACGCCTTGTTCCCATTGGCCGCCGTCACCGTTGCACTGCGGATCCCCTTGGAAGCCGTCGAACAGCACCCGCACCCAGTCGGATGCTTCAACCGCCCATAACTCCCCTGGTCCTTCGATGACCTTGGCTCATGCCGAGCCTTCTCATTGCGGTCCATCGCCACGCGCGTATCCCCGCTCAGGCAAGCCAGCCGCGGCGCGCTCACGAACACGCGGGGTGAATCCGCGCCGCACTCCGGGCACACGGCCGGGTCATTACGCTGGGCCAGGCTGCGGAAGGCGTCGAAGCCCCCGCAATCCGCGCACGCATAGTCGTAGGTGGGCATGGGCTGCTCCTTGGCTTTATTCCACGTCTTGCGAGATCGGCATGTCGATGCTGCCGTCCAGCATCTTCACGGGGCCGGCCGCCGTCGGGTTGATGTCGAACTCGAAGATCTCGGTCGGCAACCACAAGGTGGCGCACGCGTTCGGGATGTCCACCACCCCGCTGATGTGCCCCTGTACCGGCGCCGTGCCCAGGATCGAATAAGCCTGCGCCTTGCTGTAGCCGAACTTGGTCAGGTACTCGATGGCGTTCAGGCAGGCCTGGCGGTAGGCCACATGCACATCCAGGTAGTGCTGCTTGCCGTATTCATCGACCGAGATGCCTTCAAAGATCAGGTAATCCTTGTAGTTGGGCGTGATGGGGCTGGGCTTGAAGATCGGGTTCTTGATGCCGTACTTGGCCATGCCGCCCTTGATCAGCGTGACGCGCATGTGCACCCAGCCGGCCATTTCGATGGCGCCGCAGAAGGTGATTTCGCCATCGCCCTGGCTGAAGTGCAGATCGCCCACGCTCAGGCCGGCGCCTTCCACGTACACGGGGAAGAACACCTTGGAGCCGCGCGACAGATCCTTGATGTCGCAGTTGCCGCCGTGCTCACGCGGGGGCACGGTGCGGGCGCCTTCGGCGGCGATCTTGTCCTTCAGCTCGCCCGTGGCCTTGCCGGCGTGGGTGGTCTTGGCGAAGGGCGGGTTGGCCAGGGGCGGCACGCGGTCGGGCTGGGTGGCGATGAAATCCACCTCGCGCTCGTTCCAGGTGGCCAGCATCTTCGGATCGGGCAGGCAGCCGATCAGGCCGGGGTGGATCAGGCCGGCGAACTCGACGCCAGGGATGTGGCGGCTCTTGGTGAACATGCCGTTGAAATCCCAGATGGATTTCTGGGCCAGCGGGAAGTGCTCCGTCAGGAAGCCGC
The DNA here is from genome assembly GCF_049274795.1 of Aquabacterium sp. Classification (GTDB taxonomy): domain Bacteria; phylum Pseudomonadota; class Gammaproteobacteria; order Burkholderiales; family Burkholderiaceae_C; genus Aquabacterium. The sequence continues at coordinate 44,432 of NZ_JBASTH010000015.1, read as the reverse complement.
CGCCGTTCTTCTTGCTGAAGAAGCCGTTGAAGCCCCACAGGCTGTCTTGCTTGGCGCCGATGTCCAGCAGATCGACCACCAGCAGGTCGCCGGGCTCGGCGCCCTTCACGCCCACGGGGCCCGACAGGAAGTGCACCGTGGTCAGGTCCACGTCGCGCACGTCGTCGGCGCTGTCGTTGTTCTTGATGTAGCCGCCGGTCCAGTCGAAGGTTTCCAGCACGAAGTCGTCGCCGGGGTTCACCCAGCAGGCCATCGGGATGTCCGGGTGCCAGCGGTTGTGCACCTGCGGGTTGTTGTAGGGCGAGTCTTGCAGATCAACTTTGATCAGGGTTTCAGGCATGGTTGCTCCTTCGTACAAAAGCTTCGTCAGACCGACAGGTATTGCTTGATGTGCGCCACGTCGGTGTCGGTGCGCTTGGTCTCGTGCACCAGCCGGCCGCCTTCGATCACGAACAGGCGGTCGGCCACGTCCATCGCGAAGGACAGCACCTGCTCTGACACAACGATCGTGATTTCGCGCAGCTTGCGGATCTCGTTGAGCGCCTTGGCGATGTCCTTGATGATCGAAGGCTGGATGCCTTCGGTGGGCTCGTCCAGCAGCAGCACCTTGGGGTCGGTCACCAGCGCGCGGGCGATGGCCAGTTGCTGTTGCTGCCCGCCCGACAGGTTGCCGCCCTTGCGGTTGCGCATGTCCCACAGCACGGGGAACAGGGCATAGATGTCTTCCGGGATCTTGCGGGTCTTGCTGTTCTCAAGGCCCGTCTGGATGTTCTCTTCCACCGACAGGGTGGGGAAGATCATGCGGCCCTGGGGCACGTAGGCGATGCCCTTGGCCACGCGCTTGTAGCTCTCGTCCTTGGCCACGCTCTGGCCGGCCACGCTGATCTCGCCGCCCTTGGCGGGCAGCACGCCCATCAGGCTCTTGAACAGCGTGGTCTTGCCCATGCCGTTGCGGCCCATGATGGCGACGGTCTCGTTCTTGTTGGCCTCGAACGAGATGCCGTGCAGCGCCTCGCTCTGGCCATAGCTCACGTACAGATCTTTGACTTGCAACATCGAGGTGCTCCTATCGTTGCGTGTGCAGCGGTGGTGTTGACCCAGCGACCACCATGGAACCGGCTTTGCCGGGCCATTGGTGGTGCCCCCTTGAGGGGGCGGCCGCAGGCCGTAGGGGGTGGGTCATCAATGCCCCAGGTAGACGTCGATGACTTTCGGGTCGCTCTGCACCTGGTCCATGGAGCCCTCGGCGAGGATCTTGCCCTGGTGCATGACGGTGACCTTCGACGCGATCTGCGCGACGAAGTCCATGTCGTGCTCGATCACGATCATCGAGCGGTTCTTGCAGATGCGCTTGAGCAGGTCGGCGGTGAGATCGCGCTCCTTGGCGCTCATGCCGGCGATGGGTTCGTCCAGCATCAGCAGCTCGGGCTCCTGCATCAGCAGCATGCCGATCTCAAGCCATTGCTTCTGGCCGTGGCTGAGCAGGCCGGCTTCGCTCTCCAGCTTGTCGGCCAGGCCGATCTCTTCGGCCACGGCCTGCACGCGGGCCTTGACCTCGTCGGTGCATTTGAAGCCCAGGGCGCCCATCACCGAGCGGCCCTGCGGGAAGGACACCTCTAGGTTCTGGAAGACGCTGAGGTTCTCGTAGATGGAGGGCGTCTGGAACTTGCGGCCCACGCCGGCCCGCACGATCTTGTGCTCGGCCATCTTGGTCAGCTCGGTGTCGTTGAACTTGATGCTGCCCTTGCTGGCCTTGGTCTTGCCGCAGATCAGGTCGAGCAGGGTGGTCTTGCCGGCGCCGTTGGGGCCGATGATCACGCGCAGCTCGTCCTTGTCGACGTAGAGGTTGAGGCTGTCGATGGCCTTGAAGCCGTCGAAGGACACGGTGAGGTCTTCGACGTAGAGAACGAATTCCTTGGCGGCGCTCATGGTGAGGGTGCTCCTAGGGTGGGATGTCGAAGATCGGGGTTCAGCCGTGCTGGCTGCTGATGCCGTCGGGCAGGGCGCCGTCGCCCTTGTCCTTGCCCTTCAGGGGGGGCAGGGGCTCGGGGTAGGCCGCGTGGGCCTCCAACGTGCGCTGCTTCTGGATCACGCGGTCCGCGCGGCGCTTGGCCCACCAGGGCTTGAGCTTGTTTTCCACCAGGCCGGCCAGCCCATCAGGGAAGGCCATGGTCACGCCGATGAACAGGGCGGCCATCAGGAACAGCCACATGTCAGGCGCGCTCTCGGAGAAGTAGGTCTTGCCAAAGTTCACCAGCAGCGCGCCGTAGATGGCGCCCACCAGGCTCATGCGGCCACCCACCGCGGCGAAGATCACCATCTCGATGGAGGGCACGATGCCCACGAAGGACGGCGACATGAAGCCCACCTGCAAGGTGAACATGGCGCCGCCGATGGCCGACAGCATGGCCGCCAGGCAGAAGGCGAAGACCTTGAAGTTGGCCACGTCGTAGCCGGAGAAGCGCACGCGGTCTTCCTTGTCGCGCATGGCCAGCAGCAAGGTGCCCAGCTTGGAGCGTTGCACCCAGCGGCACAGCAGCACCGAGGCCAGCAGCAGGCCCACGCACACGTAGTACAGAACGTACTTGGCGCTGTCGGTGCGGATGTCCCAGCCCAGCAGGGTCTTGAGGTCGGTGATGCCGTTGACACCGCCGGTGTAGCCCTGCTGGCCGATGATCAGCACCGTCATCACCAGGGCCACGGCCTGCGTGATGATGGCGAAGTACACGCCACCCACGCGCCGCTTGAACATGGCGTAGCTGATGATCAGGGCCAGCAAGGTGGGCACGATCAGCACGGCCAGGATCGACAGAGGCAGGCTCTTGAAGGGCAGCCACCAGGTGGGCAGCTCCGTCAGCTGGTTCCAGTCCATGAAGTCGGGGATGCCCGGCGTGGACTGGATCTTGGTGGCCTCAGGCGTGGAGGCTTCCAGCTTGAGGAACATGGCCATCATGTAGCCACCGAGGCCGAAGAACACGCCTTGGCCCAGGCTGAGGATGCCGGCGTGGCCCCACAGCATCACCAGGCCCAGTGCCACGAAGGCGTAGGTGAGGTACTTGCCCACCAGGTTGAGGCGGAAGATGTCCAGCGTGAGCGGGAACACCACGATCAGCAGGATGGCCAGCAGCACCAGGCTGCCCAGCTTCTGGTTCGCGATCCAGGTTTGAATCTTGGTCATGGGTAAAGCTCCGAGTCGTCGAATCCAGGGTATCTAGTGGTAGGAGTTAGCGGCGCACCTTGGCGGCGAACAGGCCTTGCGGGCGGAGCATCAGGATGATGATCACCAGCATCAGCGTGAGCACCTTGGCGTTTGAGCCGCTCATGAAGAACTCCGAGATCGATTGCGTCTGGGCGATGCCGAAGGCGGAGACCACGGTGCCCAGCAGGCTGGCGGCACCGCCGAAGGTCACGACCAGGAAGCTGTCGACGATGTAGAGCGAGCCGCTGGTGGGGCCCGTCGAGCCGATGGTGGTGAAGGCTGCGCCCGCCACACCGGCGATGCCGCAGCCGATGGCGAAGGTGACGCGGTCAGTCTTCTTGGTGTTGATGCCGATGGCGTTGGCCATCACGCGGTTGCTCACCGTGGCGCGAACGCGCAGACCCCAACGGGCCTTGTAGAGGGCCAGCAGCAGCAGGCCAGTGACGATGGCCGTCAGGCACATCACGAACAGGCCGTTGATGGGGATGTCCAGGCCTTCGGCCGGGGCCCAGGAGCCCATCAGCCAGTCGGGCAGGGTGGGGCTCACTTCTTTCGGGCCGATGAAGCTGCGGAAGCACTGCTGAAGCCCCAGGCTCAAGCCCCAGGTGGCGAGCAGGGTGTCCAGCGGACGTTTGTAGAGGTGCCGTATCAGCGCCCATTCGGTCAGCCAGCCGGCACCGAAGGCGATGACGAAGGCGAGGGCGATGGCGATGGGAAAGTACGCCTGCATCAGGCCGGGCGCGTACTTCTCGGTCACGAGCGACGACATGTAGATGGTGTAGGCGCCGATGGTCATGAACTCACCGTGGGCCATGTTGATCACGCCCATCTGGCCGAAGATCACCGCCAGGCCCAGGCCCATCAGCAGCAGCACGGAGAACAGGCTCAAGCCCGCGAAGCCTTGCATCAGGCCGATGTTGAGCATTTCAGAAAAAGTCATGGAGGCACCTGTCGCTCGTGTATCGAAAAAACCTGCGCCAGCCGAGTGGCCGGCGCAGGAAGCAGGCAGTTCAGATCGCAACCACCCGCGCGCTCACCAGAGGTGGCCCAGCGCACACCACGGATCCGGCTTTGCCGGGCCGTCGGTGTGGCCCCCTTGAGGGGGCGGCCGCAGGCCGTAGGGGGTGGATCACTGGTATCCCTTCGGGAACGGGTTCGGCTCGATCAGCTCGGGCGATTCGGCGACGACCTTGAAGGTGCCGTCCGGCTGGCCTTGCGCGATGCGCGACTTGCTCCACAAGTGGTGGTTGGCGTGGACCTTGACGTAGCCTTCCGGCGCGGTCTTGAGCTCGATGCCGGGCGATGCGGCCACGACCTTGTCCACATCGAAGCTGCCGGCCTTCTCGACAGCGGCCTTCCAGAGCCACGGGCCCAGGTAGGCGGCCTGCGTCACGTCGCCGATCACGGCCTTGGGGCCGTAGGCCTTCTTGAACGCTTCGACGAACTTCTTGTTGTTGTCGTTGGTCAGCGTCTGGAAGTACTTCATCGAACTGTAGAAGCCGGCGAAGTTTTCGCCACCCACGCCCAGCATTTCGTCTTCCGTCACCGACAGGGTCAGCAGGAACTGCTTGGCACCGGTGATGCCGGCGGCCTTGAGCTGCTTGTAGAAGGCCACGTTGGAGCCACCCACCACGGCGGCGAAGATGCAGTCAGGCTTGGCCACCTTGATCTTGTTGATCAGGGAGTTGAAGTTGGTGTGGCCCAGGGGGTAGTACTCCTCGCCCACGACCTTGCCCAGCTTGCCCACCGATTCGATGTGCTTGCGGGCGATCTTCATGGAGGTGCGCGGCCAGATGTAGTCGGAGCCGACCAGGAAGAAGGTCTTGGCCTTCTTCTCTTTCGCGCCCCAATCCAGGCCGTAGATGATCTGCTGCGTGGCTTCCTGGCCGGTGTAGATCACGTTCTTGGACTGCTCCAGGCCTTCATAGAAGGTGGGGTAGTACAGCAGGCCGTTTTCCTTTTCGAAGATGGGCAGCACGGCCTTGCGGGAGGCCGAGGTCCAGCAGCCGAACACGGCGGCGACCTTGTCGTTGACCAGCAGCTTCTTGGACTTCTCGGCGAAGGTCGGCCAGTCGGAGGCGCCGTCTTCCTTGATGACCTTGATCTTGCGGCCCAGGATGCCGCCCATGGCGTTGATCTGATCGATGGCGAGTTGTTCGGCCTGGATGGAGCCGGTCTCGGAGATGGCCATGGTGCCGGTGGCCGAGTGCAGCTGTCCCACGGTGACCTCTGTGTCGGTCACGGCCAGCTTGGTGGTGTTGACCTTGGCCGTGGCCTGGGCGTGGCCCAGGGTCGGCAGGCCGATCAGGGGCAGGGCGCCCAGGCCTTGCATCACCTGGCGGCGGCGCTGGTCATGCTTGGTGTGATCGTCGCGGTCGTGAGACATTAAAAAACTCCTCGCACAAAAAAGGTGCTTGCGCTGCGCCTTGGTGCGTTCCCCGTGAACGCACCTTGTCGGTACAACCTTGGGCCTTATGTTGCGTATGCGCGGGTTTTCTCTGAATACGTCATTCAACGTAGGTGACGTACGCAGGGCACATGGATCCGCATGGCCTGCTTCTTGCGGAACAGGGGATGTGTTCTTTCACGGGGCCTGTTCGTGTCCGTCGCCCGGCAGAAGATCTTTCGCATTCGCCGTGACTACAACTCCTGGGTAGCCAACGAGACCCTGGAGGACTACGCGCTTCGCTACACGCCGCGAACCTTCCGCAAGTGGAGCGAGTTCCGGGTGGCCAATACCGCCTCCGGAGCGGTGTCCTTCCTGGCGCTGGAGGCCATCGGCGGCGCCATTGCCTTGAACTACGGCTTCACCAATGCGATGTGGGCCATCCTGGTGGTCGGGCTGATCATTTACCTGACGGCGCTGCCCATCAGCTACTACGCGGCCAAGTACGGCCTGGACATGGACCTGCTGACGCGAGGGGCGGGCTTCGGCTACCTGGGCTCGACGCTGACCTCGCTGATCTACGCCACCTTCACCTTCATCTTTTTCGCGCTGGAGGCGGCCATCATGGCGCTCGCGCTGGAGATGCTGTTCGATTGGCCGCTGGAGGTCTGCTACATCGTCTCGTCACTGGTGATCGTGCCGCTGGTGACGCACGGCATCACCCTGATCTCGCGCCTGCAGCTGTGGACGCAGCCGCTGTGGGCGGTGCTGTTCGTGCTGCCCTTCGTGGCGGTGGCCATCCAGCGGCCAGAGGCCTATGTGGAGTTCACCACTCTGGCCGGGCGCACCACGGGTGGCAGCGATTTCACGCCGCTGGCCTTCGGCATGGCGGCCACGGTGGCGTTTTCGCTGATCGTGCAGGTGGGCGAACAGGTGGACTACCTGCGCTTCCTGCCCGAGAAAACGCGTGAGAACCGGTGGCGCTGGTGGGGAGCTGTGCTGGTGGCCGGGCCGGGCTGGATCGTGCCGGGCATGCTCAAGATGCTGGCCGGAGCCTTTCTGGCCTTTCTGGCGCTGCAGCACGAGATCCCCGTGGACAAGGCCGTGGAGCCCACGCAGATGTACCTGGCCGCCTTCAGCGAGGTGTTCACCTCACCGGCCTGGGCGCTGGGGGCCACGGTGGTGTTCGTGATCGTGTCGCAGATCAAGATCAATGTGACCAATGCCTATGCGGGCTCGCTGGCGTGGTCCAACTTCTTCGCGCGGCTCACGCACAGCCACCCGGGGCGGGTGGTGTGGTTGGTGTTCAACGTGCTGATCGCCGTGCTGTTGATGACGCTGGGCGTGTTCGGCGCGCTGGAGCACGTGCTGGGGCTGTACAGCAACGTGGCCATTGCCTGGGTGGGCGCGCTGGTGGCGGATCTGGTGATCAACAAGCCGCTGGGCTGGTCGCCCAAAGGGATCGAGTTCAAGCGCGCCTATTTATATGACCTGAATCCGGTGGGGCTGGGGGCTACCTTGCTGGCGGCGGTGGTGGGCATGGTGGCGCACGCGGGCGTGATGGGTGACATGGCCGCGGCGTGGTCGCCCTTCATCGCACTGGGCATTGCGCTGGTGGCCTCGCCCGTGCTGGCCTGGGGAACCAAGGGGCGCTTCTACCTGGCCCGCCAGCCCGAGCCGCAGGGCTGGGCGCCGGGGCAGATGGTGCAATGCTCGGTGTGCGACAACCACTTTGAGTCGGAAGACATGGCCACCTGCCCGGCCTACGACGCGCCGATCTGCTCGCTGTGCTGCACGCTCGAATCACGCTGCCATGACCGCTGCAAATCCAAGTCACGCGCCGCCGAGCAGGTGTCGCATGGCCTGAGGGTGGTGCTGCCGGTGCAGTGGTCCAAGCGGGTGAACTTCCGCGTGGGGCATTACCTGGTGGTGTTCCTGGCGCTGGCGTCCATGTTGGCCTTCGTGCTGGGCGTGGTCTATTACCAGGAGGGCGTGGTCAACCACGCCCTGGAGCATGTGGGCGATGCGGGGCCCAGCCTGCTGCAGGCGCCCTTCGTCAAGGTGTATGCCCTGTTGCTGCTGGCGGCGGCCGTGTGCGCCTGGTGGGTGGTGCTGGCCAGCGAAAGCCGGCGCATGGCGCAGGACGATTCCAACCGCCAGAACCAGCTGCTGCAGCTCGAAATCGACGCGCACCGCCGCACTGACGCCGCGTTGCAGCAGGCCAAGGAACTGGCCGAGGCGGCCAACCAAGCCAAGACACGCTACGTGGCGGGCATGACGCACGAGCTGCGCACGCCGCTCAACAGCATCCTGGGTTATGCGCAGATCCTGTTGAAGGACGAGGCGCGCACAGGCCCCAAGCGTGGTGCACTGACCACCATCCAGCGCAGTGGTGAGCACCTGATGGGCCTGATCGACGGCCTGCTGGACCTGGCCCGCATAGAAGCCGGCCGCCTGCGGCTGGACCCCGGCCCTGTGCCTTTGCACGAGTTCCTGGACGACGTGGTGCGCATGGTCGAGCCGCAATCGCTGGCCAAGGGGCTGGATTTCAGGCTGGAGACGCGCGGGCGCGTACCTAATTGGGTGCACGCGGATGCCAAGCGCCTGCGCCAGATCTTGCTGAACCTGCTGGGCAATGCGGTGAGCTTCACCGATAAGGGCCAGGTCACATTGCGGCTGGATGCGCGCCGCGAGGTGCTGCGCTTCGAGGTGATCGACACCGGCATCGGCATTGCGCCGCAGGATCTGGACCGGATCTTCCTGCCCTTCGAGCGTGGCAGCGGCGGGCGGCGCAGCAATGTGCCGGGCACGGGCCTGGGCCTGACCATCACGCACCTGCTGACCGAGCTGATGGGCGGCGAGCTGAGCGTTCAGAGCACGATGGGCGAGGGCAGCACCTTCAGCGTGCGCGTGTACCTGCGCGAGATCGCGGCGCCGGCCACGCCGCTGGTCAGCAACGGCCACAGCGACAGGCCGCGCCACCGCCCCATCACCGGCTACCACGGCCGGCGCCTGACCCTGCTGGTGGTGGACGACCAGCCCATCCAGCGCCAGATGCTGGCCGGCATGCTGCTGCCCCTGGGCTTCCAGGTGCGCGAAGCGGCCGGCGGGCTGGAATGCCTGGAGAGCGTGCGCGACGCCTGCCCCGATGCCGTGCTGCTGGACGTGAGCATGGACGACATGGATGGCTGGAGCACCTCGCGCGCGATCCGCGAAGCCGGCTTTGCCGACGTGCCCATCATCATCGTGTCGGCCAATGTGTTCGAGAACCGGCCCGAGAACCTGGCCGCGGCGCAGTGCCAGGCCTTCGTGGCCAAGCCGGTAATCGAATCCGAGCTGCTGGACACGCTGGGCGAGCACCTGGACATCGAGTGGAGCACCGGCCTGTCGCCGCTGCCCGGGCATGGGCGGGTGCCGGCGACGGTGGGGCACGGTACGACGGGGGGCGCCGATGCTCACCAGCGAGCGCATGCGCAGACACGGGCGGTACTGGCCCAGGCCAGCGCGCCGGTGCTGCATGTGGTGAGCGGTGGTGGGCCCGCGCCGATTGCTGCCTTGCCGCCCGATGCCACGGCCGAGCTGTGCCAGTTGGCGCGCATGGGCCATGTGCAGGGCGTGGCGCGCGCGCTGGCGCAATGGGCCCAGGCCTACCCTGAACACGAGGTGCGCTGGCAATCGCTGCAGCAGCGCGTGGACGATTTCGATCTGGATGGACTGCTGGCCGACCTGACGCCAGCCTTGAACGAGGATCCGCTTGATGAGCCCCAATCCTGAGCGCCACCTGGGCACGGTGCTGGTGGTCGACGATGCACCCGATACGCTGCGCATGCTGTGTGATGCGCTGGCGGCCGAGGGCTACACCGTGCTGGTGGCCCGCGATGGCGAGCAGGCACTGGAGCGCCTGGAGCTGGTGGTGCCCGATGCGATCCTGCTGGATGCGGTGATGCCCGGCCTGTCGGGCTTCGACACCTGCCGGCGCATCAAGGCCCATGCGGCCTGGACGCATGTGCCGGTGGTGTTCATGACCGGGCTGTCGGAAACCTCGGACATCGTGGCGGGCTTCGAGGCCGGCGGGGTGGATTACGTGGTCAAGCCCGTGCGCATCGAAGAAGTGCTGGCGCGCCTGGCCACGCACATGCGCAATGCCCGTGTCACGCGGCTGGCGCGTGAGGCCGTGGACGTGGGTGGCCACGGCGTGCTGCTGCTGGATGTGCGCCAGCGCATCGCTTGGCGCTCGCCCCAGGCCGAGCGCTGGCTGCGTGAAGCCTTCCCTGAGCTGGAAGGTGGCGCGCCGGCGGAATGGCTGGCGCAGTTGGTGGGCAGCCCGACCGGGCACGAGGTGGCAGGGCCGGCCTTGCGCGCGGGCGCCGTGGGCATCCGCCTGATCGCGCGCAGCCTGGGCGCGGCGGGTCTGGGCGAGACCATGGTGCTGCTCAGCACCGAGCGCCCGGCGGCGGCCAATGCCACGGCTGGTGCCTCATCGGTATCGGCCGGTGAGGGCGCAGGCGCCAGCCGGCTGGACGTGGCCTCGCTCACCCCGCGCGAAACCGAAGTGCTGTCCTGGCTGGCCAAGGGCAAGACCAACCGCGATATCGCGGACATCCTGGGCATGAGCCACCGCACGGTGAACAAGCACCTGGAACACATCTTCGAGAAGCTGGGGGTGGAGACGCGGGCAGCGGCAGCCGCCCTGGCGAGCCGGGCGATTCCGGGGTGAGGCTGGGGCTCAGAAGAACGAGGACGAGCCCGTCCCCAGCATCTCGTGCACGTCGTGCGTCATCACCGCCAGAAAGGCCAGCAGCCCCAGGTAGGCGGTGCCGTACGTCAGCTTGTCTTCCAGCGATGACTGGTAGTAGGTGCCGTTCTCCGGATCATCCGCACGGTACTTCCATGCCTTGACCACCTGCGGCGCCGCCATCAGGGCCACCAACAGCAGGATCGGGCTGGGCCGCATCATGAACACGCCGATCAGCGCGGGCACGCCCAGCAGCCAGATGCGTGGTGACAGCACGGCCGTGATCCGCCCGCCATCGAGCGGCGACACCGGGATCATGTTGAACAGGTTCAGAAAGAAGCCCGCATAGGCCACGGCCAGCAGCCAGCGCATGTCGTGGCCGCCATCGCGTGCGATGAAGTAGCAGGCCAGCGCCCCCACCGTGCCCAGCAGCGGCCCACCCAGCCCCACGTAAGCCTCTGTCTCCGCGTTGTGCGGCATCTGCTTCATCTCGATCCACGCGCCCACGAAGGGGATGAAGGTGGGCGCACCCACCGGCAGCCCGCGCTGGCGTGCCGCGATGTAGTGCCCCATCTCGTGCACGAACAGCAGCGCGATGAAGCCGGCCGCGTACCGCCAGCCGAACATCCAGCCATAGACCACCAGGGAGATCAGCATGGTGCCGCCCGTGGTGAGCAGCTTGCCGAACTTCGCGCCGCCGAGCAGCAGCAAGAGCAGCTTGCCCACCGGATCAGGCCTGCTTGCGCTTGAAGATCTTGGTCAGTGCGCCGACCACGGCAATGCCGCCCAGCAGGATCACCTTGGCGAACTTGGCCAGGAAGCCGGCAGCCAGTGCGAACAGGCCCAGCTTCTTGGCGGCCACGCCGCCCACCAGCGCGGCCAGGCCGTACTCGGCGGTGCGGTCGGTCGATGCGTTGAAATCCTCGTAGCGCTTGCCGTCGTTGTAGTTCAGTGCGGCCAGCAGGGTGCGGGCGTGGTGCTTGTCCTGCTCGACCTGGCGCAGGTCGGTGATCAGGTTCAGGGTAATGTAGCCCTCGCGGCCCAGCGCATAGGTGTTGTAGTTGATGCCGGCGCCATCCTGGGCGGAGGCGCCCTTGTCCTTGGCCGACATGGACCAGATCAGGCGGCGCGAGGCGGCGTCGTAGGTGGGCTTTTCCACCCAGCCGATGATCTCGATCTCGTTGAAGCCGCGGTTGCGGCGTTCTTCGTTGGCGGCTTCGGTGCCGTCCTTCAGGCTTTTGAAGAGGTCGTCGACGTTCCAGTTCTTGGCGTCGTCGTCCTTGATGTAGCCAGCATTCTCGAAGCGGGCGACCATCATCCATTGCTGGTCGCCATCGTGCGGGAAGATCAGGCCCAGTTCGTTGTTGCCGCCCTGGTTGCCCATGGCGCGCATCAACTGGCCGGCGGCGGGCTCGGGCACCCACACATAGCCGGCGGGCAGCTTCAGGATGGCCTGATCCTTGAGCGGGATGTCGGCCGGGCCGACGATCTGGCTGGCCTTGGCGGCCTGGGCCGCGGCGGCCATGTCGCTGGCGTGAGGATCTGCCGAGGCGGTGGCCTCGGTGCTCGCATCCGCCGCGATGCCTGGCTCAGCGGCCCAGGCGCTTGAAGCCGGCAGGCCCCACGCGAAGGCCGTGCACAAGGCGATGGCGGTGAAGAGGCGTGATGTGGCGCGCGCGGGCGATGCCTGCCCGGACAGATGGCGAGTCGTCATGAGTGTTCCCCTGAAAAAACTGTTGTGGGCCCTGTGAGCAGGCCTTGGCAATGGCTGGCGGGCAGGGTAGCAGAGGCCGGTGTCGTTGCTGCGGAGACGCGGGGCAGCGCTGCCGGATGCTGTCTTGGAGATGAACGTGATTCGTGCGATGGACGCATGTTGAAGATTTCCGGACGATCTGCCCTTCCTATTCATCCAACTTCAGGAGAACCACCCATGCGCGCAACCCGCGTCCTTTTGCCCCTGGCCCTGTCCATGGCGGCCTGCACTGCCCAGGCTGATCTGCTTTACACCTTCGATACCGATGCGCAAGGCTTCACGCTCAACGCGGGTGGGGCATTGGTTCACCAGACCGAAGGCGGCAATGGCTTTCGGCAGGCCACTGACCTGGACCTGAGCGATGTGCTGCTGAGCCTGCCGCTGGGCGGTGCCACGGTGGACTGGTCGGCCTACGCGGGCGGCACACTGGCCTTCGATGCGCGGATCCTCAACGGGACGCCGCCGAACTGGTCCGGTTTCGGCGTGGTGACCTTGAGTTCGGCGGCTGGTTCGCTGTCGCTGGACATCGTGCCTGCCGATACCGACCCCACCCCGAGCTGGAAGGCCTACAGCGTGACGCTGGACACAGCGACCTGGGGCGCGAGCCTGCCATCGGTGCTGGCCAGCCTGCAGAGCGTGACCATCAATCTGGAATCCGGTGACGGGCCGATCGAGGTGGTGGGCATCGACAACGTGCGCGTCACGGCAGTGCCGGAGCCAGGCAGTGTGGCCTTGGCGCTGGTGTGGGGCTGGCGGTGGTTGGCGGGATGCGACTGCGTCGCCGCGCCTGATGAGGCCTTGAACGTGCTGGGGGGGCGTTCAGGCGTTTGCCTGGGGCGCCAGCACCGCCTGCGCCTGCCCGCCTGTATGCGTGACGCGCCCTTGCGCATCCACCGACAGGGCACCTTCCACGAACCAGCGCACCGCACGTGGGTAGATCGCGTGCTCCTGCACCAGCACGCGGGCTGACAGATCCTGCTCTGTGTCCGTGGGCAGCACGGGTACCACGGCCTGGGCCACGATGGGGCCGTGGTCCAGCTCCGGTGTTACAAAGTGCACGGTGGCTCCGGCCACCTTGCAGCCTTCTTCAATGGCGCGGCGGTGCGTGTGCAGCCCGGCGAAGGAGGGCAGCAGCGACGGGTGGATGTTCAGCAGTCGCCCCTCGTAGTGGCGCACGAAGCCCGTCGTCAGGATGCGCATGAAGCCGGCCAGCACCACCAGGTCAGGGGCGAAACCGTCGATCACCTTGGCCAGTTCAGCATCGAAATCCTCCCGGCTGGCAAAGCCCTTGTGGTCCAGCACGGCGGTGGCGATGCCCCGCTCGGCCGCGAACTGCAGCCCGGCGGCATCGGCCTTGTTGCTGACCACGGCCGCGATCCGGGCAGGCCACTGCTCTTGCGCACAGGCCTGCACGATGGCTTCCATGTTCGAGCCGCGTCCGGAAATCATAATGACGATGTGTTTCATGCGGCCTAGAGTGTAGTGGGGGCGGGGAGGGCGCCGGACGCTCAACCCGGGGCCTGCGCCTACAATTCCTGCTCTTTTTCGCGCATCTTCGAGCCCCTGACATGAGCCAACGCGTCCTCACCGGCATCACCACCACCGGCACGCCCCACCTGGGCAACTACGTCGGCGCCATCCGGCCTGCCATCGCCGCCAGCCGTGAGCCCGGGGTCGAGAGCTTCTTCTTCCTGGCCGATTACCACGCGCTGATCAAGTGCGATGACCCGGATCGCATCGAACGCTCGCGCCTGGAGATCGCCGCCACCTGGCTGGCCGCCGGCCTGGACACCAGCCGCGTCACCTTCTACCGCCAGAGCGACATCCCCGAGATCACCGAGCTGAACTGGCTGCTGACCTGCGTGACGGCCAAGGGCCAGATGAACCGTGCCCACGCCTACAAGGCCACGGTAGATGCGGCCGTGGCCGCCGGCGAGGAGCCCGATGCCAACGTGACGATGGGCCTGTACTGCTACCCCATTCTGATGGCGGCCGACATCCTGCTCTTCAACGCCCACCGCGTGCCCGTGGGCCGCGATCAAGTGCAGCACATCGAGATGGCCAGGGACGTGGCGCAGCGCTTCAACCACCTGTTCGGCAAGGGCCGTGAACTGTTCGTGCTGCCCCAGGCCGAGATCGAAGAGAGCGTGGCCACCTTGCCCGGCCTGGACGGCCGCAAGATGTCCAAGAGCTACGACAACACCGTGCCGCTGTTCGAAGGCGGTGCCAAGGCCTTGAAGGACGCGGTCGCGCGCATCGTGACGGATTCGAAGCTGCCCGGTGAGGCCAAGGATCCGGAAGGCGCCCACCTGGTCACCATCCACGATGCCTTTGCCGATGCGGCCACGCGCGCCGCCTTCCATGCCGACCTGCGCGGCGGCCTGGGCTGGGGCGATGCCAAGCAGCGCGTGGTGCAACTGATCGAGGCCCACGTGGGCCCGATGCGCGAGCGCTATGCCGAGTTGGTGGCGCACCCTGAGCGCATCGAAGACATCCTGCAGGAAGGCGCCCGCAAGGCCCGCACCACGGCCACGCCGCTGCTGGCCGAACTGCGCCAGGCCGTGGGCCTGCGCCGCATGGTGGCCGTGTCGCAGCCGAAGGCCGCCAAGGCCGCGGGTGCTGAAAAATCCGCCGTGCCGGTGTTCAAGCAGTACCGTGAGGCCGACAACCTGTTCTATTTCAAGCTCACTGCCGCCGATGGTTCGCTGCTGCTGCAGAGCCAGGGCTTCGCGGAGGGGCGTGAGGCAGGCGGCTGGGTCAAGCGCTTCAAGACGGAAGGCGCTGCCGTGCTGGCCGATGCGCCTGTCACGCTGGGTGAGGGGGCAGACCGCACCGCGGTGGAAGCAGCCCTGGCTGCCCTGGTGGCGGCGCAGGAGTGATTGGGGCGTTCAGTCCTTCGCGCACGAGCATGGCCGGCATCCACATCACCGACATCGAATCCGCCATCAACTGGTGGCGTGAGCGCGCACCGTCGCCCGATGACATCAGCCTGGGCCCGGAGGTGCGCGCGCTGGCCGAGGTCTACGCGCTGATGGTCTACTACCACGAGACCGCCTGCGATGAGGACACCATGCCCCGCAAGGCCCGCGAGGCCTGGCTGCGCTGGTACGACACCACGCCGGACACGCCCTGCATCGCCATCTGCTCGACCAGCCAGGGCGATGACCTGTGCAAGGGCTGCGGCCGTACCTTCGACGAGGTGCAACTGTGGCCGGAGATGACCCCGGGCGAGAAGCGCTCGACCTGGCGCCGCATCACGATGGAATCGACGGCCTGGCGTTTCAACCGCTATGCCGAGCGGGCGCGTGAGGGCAAGGTGGCGGTAGAGCCTGACGAGCCCGCTCAGCCGTGAGGCTGGGGCAGGCGGGCGATGTCCGGCTCGCCAGAGCCGAACAGGATGGCCAGGTAGTTCTCCTGCGCCGCGCGGCCTTGCCGCACCAGGGCCTGGTGGCCGCCGGGCAGCAGCCGCATCAGGCGATGCCGCAGGGCAGTGACAGGCACGGCCATCAGCGGAAACCACGGCAGCACGCACCCCGGCAGGCCCAGCGCGCTCATGCTGCGCCCGCCCAGGAAGAAGCGGCAGATGCTCAGGTGCTTGGCGCGCTCGTAGCGGCCCTGCAGGCGGTCGAGCAGCGGCAGGGCATTGCCGTAGTGGCGGCTCAGGGGCTCGTCCATCAGGGCCCGGCCCAGCGCGATGCTGCTGTCGTCGGCCGGAGCCTGGCTGAGCAGGTTACGGTACAGGCCGACACGGCCCTCCATTTCCGTCTCGAACAGCAACTCATCCTCGACCCCCATCAGCCAGCCGATGTAGCGCCACAGGTGCATCACGGATTCGGCCTCGCAGCGGCTCAGGGGCACGCCCATGGCGCGCTGGCCGAACAGGAAGATCACCGAGAAGCCCAGGTAGGTGGCCTGCATGTCCCCCTGGTTGACGGGCATGCCGAAGTAGGCTTCGTCCCACTCGGGCAGGGCGCGCACGCGCTGGCGCACCAGGGCGTGCATCAGGCGCACGCGCACCGTGCTCTTGAAGCCCGGCGCAAAGCGCGATAGCCCGCCGCAGGTGGTGCAATCGATCCACCACTTGGTGGTCTCGGCCACGCGGCGTTGTGCGCCCTTGGCCAGCGCACCGGTCAGCACCAGGGTGCGGTTGATGGCCGAGGCCTGGTAGCCCCCCATCAGGGCCGCATCACGCAATACCTGCAGGCCCGTCAGGCCGGAGAAGTGGCAGGCCTTGGCGCCGGCCACCAGGCGCTTGGGCTGGAGCCAATCCGGCGTGGCCTCGATAGCATGGAAGAACTCGCGCAACTCGGCCGGCGCATCCGGCACGTCGCCGATACCGAGGTTGAGCGCCTGCTCGAACAGAGGCTGCGTGGTGGCCAGGCCGTGGGTACGCATCCACGTGGCCAGGCGATCAGCGGGCGGGTCGCCGCGCGTGAGCGAGGCGCCCACGGCGCGCCATTGGTCGGCGCTGGGATCCGGGTCATGGCCCCTGATCAACCATCGCAGTGTTCGTGCGGTGCGGCGCGCCGAGGGCACGTCGGCACCATGGCGCCCGGGCAGATCAGCCAGTGGCCCCAGAGACTGCTTGACACTCCGTTGCATGGCGGTTTGTCTCCTCGGTCAAGTCGCGGCGCAGTATGGCATGCAGGGCTTGTAAAGGCACGCACTTCCTATGCTGCACTGCAACGAGATGTTGGCTTTGCGATGCGTCAATCGGGCAGGGCAGATGCCGCGCTGTCAGGTGTGGTGATGGCCTGGGCGGGCCTGGGTCGCAGTGCCTTGCGGATGAAGGGCACGATGGCCTTGGCAAAAGTGAAGAGATCGGCCTGGGCGATGCAGGGCAGCTCTTGGCCGTCTACCCAGCCGGGGTTCAGGGCCGCGAAGTGGGCGATGTCGGCGTCACGCATCAGCAGCTCGGGCGGGATGTCGGCCACCGAGTCCTTCAGGCAGTTGGCCTGGGGGCCGAAGTCCAGCACCATGCGCTTGGCGTCGAGCTTGCCGGGGTAGAGCCGTTCGCAGTAGCTGGTGACCAGCTCCTTCAGGCCCGGGTGCTCCACGCGCCTGTTAGGGTAGAAGATGGGGAAGTTGCGCGTGAGCAGCAGGTAGGTCTTGTAGCCCTTGGATATCAGCAGCCAGTACTGTTTGGAGAACGGCCGCTTCAAGGCCTCGACCAGCAGCTTGCGCGCGAAGGCGCCTTGCAGCGTGCGGGTGCCCCAGTACTCTTTCTCGATGATGGTGTCGCCGCTGAACAGGCCTTTGACCTGTCGGCCCTCATGCTCGAAGTGGTAGATGCCCAGCGTCGAGAAGCCCACGATCTCGTCGTCACGCTCGCGGCGCACCAGGAAGACGCCGTCCTTCTTGTGCAGATCGTTCAGGAAGGCGTCGATCGGGCCGTGGTCGTAATAGCGCTCGAAGATCTGGTGCATGCGCAGGATCTCGAAGATGCGCAGATGCTGAATCCTGACGTACTGGGTGCGAAGCATGGCCCTCTCCTAGGTGGAGCGGTATGTTGTTTGAAACGATTAACGAAATACAGAGTGGTAAACACCTATGATTGTTTGAAACAACGCTGGAGACGCTTGACGTGGCACGCCAGATACGTCCATGGGCCGGTCTCGATAGAATTGGGTGAAAACCCAGGCCATTGGCCCTGAACGCTCCCACCCATCCATGAACGCACCCACCCCTGGCGCGCCGGCCCTTGACGCTGGCAAAGAAGACCACAAGCCCACCAACTTCCTGCGCGGCATCATCGACCGCGACCTGGAGCAGGGCACCTACGCCAGCCGCCGCTGGGCCGGCTCGCCCGGCGATGCGGCCCACCAGGGCCAGGGCCAGCCTGATCCGGCCAAGATCCGCACGCGTTTCCCGCCGGAGCCCAACGGCTACCTGCACGTGGGCCACGCCAAGAGCATCTGCCTGAACTTCGGCCTGGCGCGCGACTACGGTGGCGTCTGCCACATGCGCTTCGACGACACCAACCCCGAGAAGGAAGAGCAGGAGTACGTCGACGCCATCCTGGATGCCGTGAAGTGGCTGGGTTTCAACTGGGATTCGAACTTCAACGGCAAGCCCGAGACCAACCTCTACTACGCCAGCAACTACTTCGACTTCATGTACCGGGCGGCCGAGGCGCTGATCACCGCCGGCCTGGCCTACGTGGACGAGCAGACGCCCGAGGAGATGCGCGCCAACCGCGGTGACTTCGGCACGCCCGGCACAGACAGCCCTTTCCGCAGCCGCACGCCGGACGAGAACCTGGCGCGCTTCCGCGAAATGCGCGACGGCAAGCTGCCCGACGGCGCTGCCGTGCTGCGCGCCAAGATCGACATGGCCAGCCCCAATATCAACATGCGGGACCCGGCCATCTACCGCATCCGCCGCGCCACGCACCACAACACGGGCGACACCTGGTGCATCTACCCGATGTACACCTTCGCGCACCCCATCGAGGACGCGCTGGAGCAGATCACCCACAGCATCTGCACGCTGGAGTTTGAAGACCAGCGCCCCTTCTACGATTGGCTGGTGGACAACCTGGCCACGCTGGGCCTGCTCAATCAGCCCGTGCCGCGCCAGTACGAGTTCGCGCGCCTGAACCTCACCTACGTGATCACCAGCAAGCGCAAGCTCAAGGCATTGGTGGATGAAGGCGTGGTGACGGGCTGGGACGACCCGCGCATGCCCACCATCGTCGGTCTGCGCCGCCGGGGCTACACGCCCGAGGCGCTGCAACTGTTCTGCGAGCGCATCGGCGTGAGCAAGTCCGACAGCTGGATCGACTACAGCACGCTGGACATTGCCCTGCGCGACGACCTGGAGAACAAGGCCCACCGCGGCATGGCCGTTCTGGACCCGATCAAGCTGGTGCTGACCAACTGGGACGAAGTCTTCGGCGCCGGCCATCAGGAGCCGTGCTCGCTGCCCGCGCTGCCGCACCCGCCCGAAGGCACCGAATCGCCCGTGCGCCACTTCACGTTGGGCAAGGACGTCTGGATCGAGCGCGAGGACTTCGAAGAAGTGCCGCCCAAGGGCTACAAGCGCCTGTTCCCGGGCAACAAGGTGCGCCTGAAGGGCGGCTACGTGATCGAGTGCACCGGCTGCATCAAGGATGCCGATGGCAAGGTGACCGAGGTGCAAGCCACCGTGGTGCCCGACACCAAGAGCGGCACGCCCGGTGCCGACAGCGTCAAGGTCAAGGCCGCCATCACCTGGGTGGGCGCAGCCGATGGCGTCGCCGCCGAGGTGCGCCTGTACGACCGCCTGTTCACCGACCCGAACCCCGATGCCGGTGGCAAGGACTTCAAGGCCAGCCTGAATCCGGCCAGCGTCAAGGTGGTCACGGCCTATGTGGAGCCTTCGCTGGCCACTGCCCAGCCGGACCAGAAGTTCCAGTTCGAGCGCTTTGGCTACTTCGTGGCCGACCGCCACGACCACGCGGCGGGCAAGCCGGTGTTCAACAAGATCACTGGGTTGAAGGACGGCAACTGGAAGTGATGGTGACAAGCGCTGCCGTGTGAAGGCAGTGCTCGGCGATCAGACCTTGCGATCGTTTTGATCCTGCGTTTGCGGCCCGGATTCCCGGGCCGCAGCCTTTTCAGCCTGCCGCTGGCGCACGCGCTCGAAATAGGCCAGTTGCTGCGGCGTGGCCCCGGGGCCCGGCGCGACCGTCACTTCATGCAGGCCCAATGCACGGCCATCGCCCGATGACCGCAGAGTGATCGGTTCGATGTCTTCACCGCTGCGCCGCTCGACGATGCGCACCGGCGGCCCCTCGGGTGCGGCCGCATGCCGATCCCCCCACTGGGCCAGCGCCACGATGATCGGGAAGAGATCGCGCCCTTTGTCGGTCAGGCCGTAGTCCAGCGCACGACCGTTCTCGCTGCTGGCTGTGATTTCCAGGATGCCGTGCGCCACCAGGTCCTGCAGACGCTGCGTCAGCACATTGGGCGCGATGCCCAGGTTGGCCTGGAAGGCGCCGAAGCGCCGCGTGCCGAAGAAGGCCTCGCGGATGATCAGCAGCGTCCACCACTCGCCGATCTGCTCGAGCGAGCGGGCGATGGAACAGCTCATGTCCGAAAACGAAGTGCGGCGCATTTGTCGCCCATGATACTTGCATGAAGCAAGTAAAGCGACTAGGCTTCCGCTACTTTCATCAAACAAGTAGTTGTTGGAGACGTTGCCATGTCCGAGGTCGCCCTGTTCGTCCATTCCACCGGTGTCGGTCCCTTCATGTGGACCAAGCTGCTGGCCGATCTGCCCGAGGGCGTGCAGCCGCTCACGCCCACCAACCGGGGCTACAGCTTCATGGACATGCTGCCGCGCGGCACGCCCATCAACCTGGCCGACGAAGTGGCACACCTGAAGGCACAGATCCCCGCCGGCACCACCGGCGTGCACCTGGGCGGCCACTCCTACGGCGGCCTGGCAGCGCTGGCGCTGGCCATGGACCCTGAAGTGCCCGTGCGCTCCATCTGGCTGTACGAGCCGGTGCTGTTCGGCTCGCTCAAGGCCTTGCTGGATGCCGATCCGGCCAGCTTGCCTGAAGACGCCGCCGAGCAGGTGCGCGCCCTGTTCGGTGATCCGGATGCGCTGCTCAACGAAGAAACCGGTGGCGACGACACCTGGCTGGAGCGCTTCGTGGACTACTGGAACCAGCCGGGCATGTGGGCCTCGATGCCCGAGAAGGCCAAGGCCATGGCGCGCATGGTGGGCTGGAAGATGTTCCAGGAAGTGCGCATCGTCTCGCAGGAGCCTGAAGCCTTCGGCCACTACCGCCTGCAGGTGCCGACCACGCTGGTCTACGGCGAGCACACCACGCCGCCCGCACGCGAGATGGTGCGCCGTCTGGCCGAGGTCAACCCGCACGCCGAGGTGATCAAGCTGGAAGGGCAAGGCCACATGGGCCTGGTTGGCGCGCCCGGTGCCGTCAGCCCTACCTTGCAGGCGCACTGGCAGCGTGTGACGGCGGCCGCAGCCTGACAGGGGCAGGGCGCCTTGGTGGCGCTCTGTACCCACACAGGCCCCCGTGGACAGGGGGCAGGCCGGGCTTCCCCGGAGCCAATATGTTCATGAGTGGAACTATCTTGGCGACGCAGTTTTTAACGAAATTCGTTCAGCCAACGTCGTTTCAAGGAAGACACCATGACCACCCCTCTGAGCCACGCCTTGCGCCAAGGCGCGCTGGCCGCCGCCCTGATCTGCGCCACCTGGGCCAGCCAGGCCGCCGCGCCAACGGCCACCGTCACTCCTGGGCCGGCCACCCCGGGCTTCGGTGCCCGCGCCCTGTTCTTCGGAGATGCCAACTTCGTGGAGCAGGAGTTCTTCCTCTCGGGGCAGGCCCGCAAGTTCAAGGGCTCCGGCACGCTGGGCAGCGACGGCAAGTGGAGCGCCACCGTGGCCTCCAGCAACACGCCGTACAACACCGTGGCCATCGTGCGCCGTCCGGTCGATCCAGCCAAGTTCAACGGCATCGTCATCGTCGAATGGCTCAACGTGAGCACTGGTTACCCGCTGGACGTGGACTGGGGCATGGCGCACGAAGCCATCCTGCGCGAGGGCTATGCCTACGTGGGCGTGAACGTGCAGAAGGTGGGCGTGACCGGCGTGCAGAAGCTCAAGCAGTTCGGTGACCGCTACGCCAACACCAGCATCCCCGACGACGACATCTCCTACGACGTCTTCTCGCAGACGGCTCAGGCGCTGCGAGACCAGGCCTCGGAACTGCTGGGGCCACTCAAGCCCACCAAGATCATCGCCAGCGGCCATTCGCAATCGGCCATGCGCCTGACGACCTATGCCAACGCCATCCAGCCGCTGGACAAGGCCTATGACGGCATCCTGATCCACGGCCGCGCCGGCACAGGCGTGCGCATCGGCGAGGGCAGCACCGTGCCTTCAGGCAGCGTGGTGCGCGCCGACACCCAGGTGCCGGTGTTCGTGCTGCAGTCGGAAATGGATGTGTCCTTCGGCCCCAGCACCTCCAAGCAGCCCGACAATGCCAAGGTGCGCCACTGGGAAGTGGCTGGCACCTCGCATGCCGACCAGTACCTGCTGGACAACATCGGCGAGGTCAGCGGCCGTGACGTGGGCTGGACGCCGCCGGGTTGCGGCAGCCCTTACAACGCGATGCCCTTCTACATGGCCCAGAACGCGGCCATCCATCACCTCAAGACCTGGGTGACGGCGGGCACGGCGCCGCCCGTGGCGCCGCGCATGGCGCGTGACTGGCTGGGCTTCATCAAGAAGGATGCGCACGGCAACGCCGTGGGCGGCGTGCGCCTGCCCGACATCGAGGTGCCGATCGCCAAGTACGGCTTCGCGAACTTCACGACGGGCTCGCTGGCCTTTCTGGACCTGTTCGCCTGCGTGGCTGGTGGCAACACCACCACCTTCAAGGCAGACAAGCTCAAGACGCTGTACCCGACGCATGCGGATTACGTGAGCCTGTACAAGGCCGCAGCCGATGAGGCCGTGGCCAAGGGCTATATCCGCCCGGCCGACCGGGACAGCGCGGTCAAGCGCGCCCAGGCGGCGGCCGTGCCTCAGTGAGCTGAAAGGCTCAGCCCTCAGCGTCGGTGGTGCGGGCGGCCTTCTTGGCGGTCGGCTTGCGCGCTGTCTTGCGTGCGGGAGCCTTGGTGGCAGGTTGGTCCGGCGCGGCTGATGCGGCTTCTGGCGCAGCAGCATCGCCCGCGGCCTTGGCCGAGGGCTTGCGCGTACCGCGAGAGGCCGTCTTGCGGGCAGGCTTGGGCACTGCCTGATCGGCGCTGGCTGCGACTTCCACTGCGGTGGAGGCTGCCACCGGTGATTCGCTGCGTTCGGCTCGGGCATCATCGCGCGGCAGCACGGCAGGCTCCACGAAGGGGCGGCGCTCGCGTCGGGGGGCATCCGTGCTCGGGGCCTGGGGCCTTGCGGCATCCGCAGGCGCGGCCGATTGGTCGGGCTGCTGCGAGGCGCCATCGGCATCCTGGCGGGGGCGACCGCCGTCCTGGCGCGTCCCTTGTCCGTTGCCGCCGCGGCCACCACGGCCACCTCGTCCACGGCCACGCTCGTGGCGGTCACCGCGATCGTTGCGATCACCACGGTCAGTGCGTTCCTGGCGCTCACGAGGGGCACCGCTTTCCGCCGTGGTCTCGGACGCCTGTGCGCCGGTGTCTTCGCTGTCCAGCGTCGGCTCATCGGCGGAGGGCAGTGCGCCGGTGGTGTTCAGCGGGGCCTGCTGCTGCGCGGCAGCCGGATCGACAGGCTGGCCCGTGCCCCGGAACACATAGGTGCCCGATTTCTCATCCCGTCCGAAGGACAGCAGCCCGCGGCTCTGCGCCTCTTCCAGCAGGTTGCCAAACGTGCGGAAGCCGAAGTACGACTCGCTGAAGCCCGGGTTGCGGCGCTTGAGTGCTTCTTTCAGCACCGAGGCCCAGATGCGGCCGCCATCATCCCGATCCGTGACCAGCGCCTCATACGTCTCGGCCGCCAGTTCCACGATCTTGGTGCGGCGCGCATCCATCTCTTCACGGCGGCGGCGCTCTTCTTCTGGTGAGCGGCGTTGCTGAGGCTGGTTGTTCTCGCGCTGGTCGCGGCGGGCCGCATTGCGCTGGCTTTCGCGCACCAGGTCATCGTAGAAGATGAACTCGTCGCAGTTGGCGATCAACAGGTCGGAGGTGGATTGCTTCACGCCCACGCCGATCACGTGCTTGGCGTTCTCGCGCAGCTTGGAAACCAGCGGCGAGAAGTCCGAATCGCCCGAGATGATCACGAAGGTGTTGACGTGCGACTTGGTGTAGCAAAGGTCCAGCGCGTCCACCACCATGCGGATGTCGGCCGAGTTCTTGCCCGACTGGCGCACGTGCGGGATCTCGATCAGCTCGAAGTTGGCCTCGTGCATGGTGCCCTTGAAGCCGCGGTAGCGCTCCCAGTCGCAATAGGCCTTCTTGACGACGATGCTGCCCTTGAGCAGCAGGCGCTCGAGCACCTTCTTGATGTCGAACTTGTCGTAGTTGGCTTCGCGTACGCCGAGTGCGACGTTCTCGAAGTCGCAGAACAGCGCCATGCTGATGTGGTCGGGATGTTGGGGCATCTGGTGTCTCTGGATCTCTGGGGGGCCGGCTGATCAGATCAGCCCGGCGTCTTGAAGGTATTTGCTGGGACGGGCGCCGTCGTAGAGGACGGTGAGCCGGTTCCGTGCGCGGGTCATGCCCACGTACAGCAGGTTGCGATTGTCGGTGGTATTGCCGCCAACGGCGAACTCACCCTTGTTCAGGCCCGGCAGGATCACGTGTTCGAACTCCAGGCCCTTGGCGGCCTCGATGCTCGACAGCAGCACGCAATGCTGGCTGCGCATGGCCTTGTGGCGCACCTCGCGGGCGTTCATGGCGCGGAAGAACGATTCGACGTTGTCGAAGGTGGCGGCGGACTCGATCAGCCCGCGGATGTTGGCGCTGACCTGTTCGATGTCGTCGGCGCGCACCATCACGCGCGCGGCCAGGCGCTGGGGCGAGAGCACGCGGGTGAAGCGCTCCATCAGCAGGTCGGTGGCATTGGTGCTGATCAGGTCCAGCGCGGCTTCGATCAAGTTCTGGATGTGCGAGGGCGCGTTGCGCAGCACCTGGTTGTCGATGAAGTGCGTGGCCAGCCCGGGTTGCTGGGCCACCTCCTTGATGGCCTGCCGCTCGACTTGCTGCTGCTTCTCGTGGTCGGTGGTGTCGGCTTCCACGAAGGAGCCGCTGAACAGCAGCAGCGATTGCAGGATGCGCACGCGCGTGGCTTCGTCCTCGATGGCGGCGAACTCGCCACGCGCATGAGCCATCAGCCCGCGCACGAACAGCACCTCGGGGCGTATCAGGTAGGGCTCGAAGCCGGCGGTGCGGTAGTCCAGGCCCTGGTCCAGCAGGTGGTTCTCCAGCTCGACGGACTGGTGCGGTTGGCGCAGCAGGATGGCCGTCTGCGACGCGGGTGATGTGGCAGCCAGACCTTCACGCGTGCGGATGCACTGGGCGATGTGCCAGTGCACTTCCTTGGCCTGCGCGCAGCGCACGACGTTCACCGTGGTGGCATGCGTGCTCTGCGACAGGTAGGGCTTGAGCGCCAGGCGGCCTGCGTGCTGGGCCAGCGCCGGGCCGAAGCGGTAGGAACTGGTCAGCGGCAGGCGTTGTGCCGGGGCGATCTCGCGGTCGAACAGCTCGCCCATGAAGCCCGCATCGGCGCCGGCCGTGGCATGGATCACCTGGTCACGGTCACCGAAGCCGATGAAGGCGGCCGGGTTCTGGCGCAGCACTTGCTGCAGCACCGCGAACATGGCGCGGTTGGTGTCGTGCATCTCATCGAGCAGCACCAGGTGCAGGCCCAGGGCCGCGGGGTGCTCGCCTTCGAGCAAGGCATCCTCGCTCAGCAGCAGGCGGGCCAGGTCGTAGGTGGCGTCATCAGGGGCTCGGAAGGCAGGCCGGTCCGGGTGGCCGCCGCGGCGGATATGCTCGTAGGCCCAGAACACGCGCAGGGTCAGGTAGTCGTGGCCCAGTTCGCTGGCCAGGGTGGGCGTCAAGGTGCGGTCGGCGGCTTCCAGCATCAGCTGCAGCGTGCCCTTGATCCTGGCGAACGAGGCCAGCAGGCCTTCGACGCTGCCTTCGCCGGTGCCTTCCAGCGTGAACTCGTCGCGGTTGCGCTCGTCCTGGTTGGACAGCACGCGGTCGATGGCCTGCAGCACGTAGGGCTTGAGCTGTTCGGGCGTGGTGTACTGCGTCACGCCCGGTGCCTCGACGGTGGCCAGGCGTTCCGCGCAGAACTGGTCGAAGGTCTGGATGCGCAGATGCTTGCGTACCGAGGCCGGGATGCCAATGCGCTCCAGCGCCAGGCGCAGAGAGGTGGCGGCGGCCTCGGTGTAGGTCAGGACCTGGATGTGCTCAAGCTGCGCGCCGCGCGTCAGGGCCTGGGCCAGGCGCAGGGCCAGCGTGGTGGTCTTGGCCGCGCCCGCGTTGGCTTCGACGACCACATGCCGGTGGCGCTCCAGCTGGATCGTCCGCTGTTCGGCCGTGGGGTTCAGGCCCTTGGGCTGGAAGACGGTGTCCGTCATTCACGGCCCGGTGGGTTGTCGGCTTGATCGGCCTCGCCGGTGTCGTCTGTATCGCCATCCTCAGTGTCTTCATCCAAGGGCTGCGGCTCGGTGGCCGCGGCATTGGCGCCGCCCTTGCGCTTTTTCTGGCGCGCGAGCTTCTTGGCCTGGCGTTCGGCCTCGATGGCTTGCGCGGCGGCCAGCCAGGTGGTGAATTCTTCGGGCGTTTCCAACGTGATGCGGCCCAGCGACAGGTCGCGGAAATCGTTGAGCACCACCTCGGAGGCCTTCTGCATGTTCACGCGGCCACCGCTCATCACGGCGCCCCGGCGGCGGCCGATCTCTTCGAGCAGTTCTTCGTCGTGGCGTTGCGAGATGTTGTCCGCATCGGCCAGTTTGAAGCGCGCGGCCAGCCGGTCGGCATAAGGGTCCTTGAGGCTGTTGAGCAGTTCCAGCGCCACTTCTTCCTCGTCGTAGGCGTTGCGGCCCACCGCGCCGCTGGCGGCCAGGTGGTAACCGGATTTCTCCACGATGATCTTGGGCCACAGCATGCCGGGCGTGTCGAACAGGTAGACGTCATCGGCCAGGTTGATGCGCTGCTCGATGCGTGTCACGCCGGCTTCGTCGCCCGTCTTGGCGGCCTTGCGGCCTGCCAGCGTGTTCATCAGGGTGGATTTGCCCACGTTGGGCACGCCGCAGATCATCAGGCGCAGCGGCTTGGTCATGCCGCTGCGGTGCGGTGCCAGTTCGCGGCAGGCCTGCAGCAGGCGTTGAGCAGGGCGGGGCTCGGAGGCATCCAGGCCGATGGCCTTGGTATCGGGCAGGGCGTTGTAGTAAGCCAGCCACGCTTCGGTGCGGGCGATGTCGGCCATGTCCTGCTTGTTGAGCACCTTCAGGCGGCGGCGGTGGCCGGTCATCTCGGCGAGCATGGGGTTGGCGCTGGAGCCCGGCAGGCGGGCGTCCAGCAGTTCGATGACGACGTCGATGTCCTTGATGCGCTCGGCGATGGCCTTCTTGGTCACGTTCATGTGGCCGGGAAACCATTGGATGGCCATGGGGCGTTCTCGTTTCTTGCTGGCGGGTATCGGGGGGCCTGAGCGGCGTACCCCGATTGTCAGGCCTGGCGAGGTGCAAACCGAGTGAGGCGTTTTGACAACCGGTTACCAAAACTGGTAGCGCTTGTCATGACATGGACCACAGAATAGGCGCCAAAGTGGCAGATGTTGCAGAAATCGCAGCCCAAATCACGGAGCACAGACATCGTGGACAGCCATCGGTGCAGGGTCTTGCTGGTCGAGGATGACTTCCGCAGCGCGGAGGTGGCCCAGGCCATTCTGGAGTACCTCGGGTGCGACGTCACCGTGGCGCGTTCGGGCGTTGACGCCGTCGGGGCCGCGCATCATGACACCTTCGACATGGCGCTGATGGACGTGGGCCTGCCCGTGATGAACGGGCTGGACGCCACCCGCCTGATCCGTGCCGATGAGCAGGCGCTGGGGTTGCGCCCGCTCTACATCGTGGCGCTCACGGCGCTGACCATGCCCCATGAACTCGATGAGTGCATGGCCTCCGGCATGAACGAGGTGATGACCAAGCCTTTTCTGGTGGAGCGCCTGCAGCAGGCACTCCTCAATGCCTACCGCGTGGCGCGCTGGCCACGCCGTGCGGCGATGCCGGCGATCAGCCCGCCGGCGATGAGCAGGATGGGCAGGGAGGGTTCCGGCACGGCCGAGACCCACGTCGCCTGCTGACCCGACGCACCCAGCGTGTCGTCGATCCAGCTCTTGTAGGCCGCCATCTGCACATAGCCCGACTGTGACGGGCGGCCATCGTCGAAGCTGATCAGGGCCGAGGCAATGCCCAGCAATGTGGCGCCGCTGGAATCCGTGATCTGGCCCAGGAACAATGCGCTGCCGCTGTCGCCACCCTGTACGGTGCCGCCTTCGGTGATCAACCAGTTCACGGTGTTGGCGCCTGCATCGACGTCGTCTTGCACCGTGGCCGCCACTGCCGTGGTGGCAGCGTAGCCGTTCGGCTGCTGGTTCTGTGCGCTGGCGGCGGTCAATGGCCCCAGCGATGCGATATGGCTGTTCAGTACCACCGTGTCGTTGAGCAAGGCGTGCTCACCCGTGATGGCGGTGGCCAGTTGCACCAGCGCGATGTCGTTGGCGGGGAAGGCCTGGTTGCTGAACAGTTCGACGGCACTGATCACCGAACTGCCCTGCAAAGAGGTGAAGGTGCTGCCCGCTGACAATGCCTTGGCCACATGTGCGGCAGTGAGCACCCAGTTGTCGGCGATGAGCACGCCGCTGGTACCGCCAAGTTCGCCGACGACCACGAAACTGGTGGTGGATGTGCCGCCTTGCAGCGCGTGTGCCGGCAATGTGCTCAGGGCCAGCCCGGTGGCCAGCGCCAGACAGCGAGCGAACGAAAGCCAGGACCTTGTCATGATGTAACCCCTGTTGGATGAATGTGTGCAGGCCGATTGTGCGCAGATGCTTGACGCATCACGACAATGCCCCCCTTTCTCAAGGGGTGGCCTGTGGCTGATCGTGAACGTGGTGCTGCCCTCCATCAAGGCGGATCTGGGTGTCACCGAAACATCGCTGGTGTGAGTGGTCAATGCCTACATGCTGACCTTTGGCGGCTTCCTGCTGCTGGGCGGGCGGCTGGACGTGGCGGGCGCCATCACCGTGACGAGTGCGCTGATGCTGGCGGTGTACGCCATCGTCAATGGCAACGAGGTGGGCTGGGGCTCTGGCCAGTTGCTGGGCATGCTGGGCGCGGCGGTGGTGCTGATGGTGGCCTTCCTGGTGATCGAATCGCGCGTGGCCGAGCCCCTGATGCCGCTGAGTCTGTTCCGGCTGCGCAACGTGGCCGTGTCCAACGTGGCAGGCGTGTTGTGGGCGGCGGCCATGTTCGCGTGGTTCTTCATCTCGGCGCTGTACATGCCGCGGGTGCTGAATTTCACGCCCATGCAGGTGGGGCTGGCCTCCCTGCCGGCCAACATCATCATGGCGGTGTTCTCGCTGGGGCTGTCGGCCAGGCTGGTGATGCGCTTCGGCATTCGCGTGCCGCTGGCGGGCGTGGTGCCGGCATGGTGTTGCTGGGCCTGGGCGCGGGCGTGGCCTTCAACCCCATGCTGCTGGCGGCCATGAGCGATGTCTCGCCCAGCGAATCGGGCCTGGCCTCGGGCATGGTGAACACCATCCTTCATGATGGGCGGCGCAGTGGGCCTGGCCGATGCCCGCACGCACGTGCTCACGGCGGCAGGGGCCTCATTGCCGGAGGCGCTCAATGGCGGCTACCAGTTTGCCTTCGTGGTGGGTGCGGCATTTGCGCTGGTGGCCGGCTTGCTGGTCGCTGCGCTGCTGCGCCCGGGGGCGCAGGCCGGGGCAGGGGCGGGGCCGGTGGCGATGCATTGATGGGCGCCAGGCGCCTGCACGAAGGCGCGTGATGCGGTGTAATGCGCGCAGTCCTTTCCAAATGCTCACGTGCATCCAATGCACTGAGCCCCATCCCCCAGGTCCGAATCGGCCACCACGGAGTTTTCCATGACCCTCTCGATGTACACCGCCAGCGTGGTACCTGCCACGCGCACGCTCAAGGCCCTGTCCAGCATTCTGGCCAAGGCGCAGGCCCATTGCCAGGCCCGCCAGATCGATGAGCAGGCGTTCCTGAGCGCGCGCCTTTTCCCGGACATGTTCCCGATGGTGCGGCAGGTTCAGATCGCCACCGACATGATCAAGGGTGGCGTGTCGAGGCTGGCCGGGGTGGAGATCCCGCGTTATGAAGACACGGAGACCAGCTTTGCCGAACTGCAGGCCCGCGTGACGCGCACCATCGATTACCTGGCCACCTTCAAGCCTGGCGACTTCGATGGCAGTGACGAGCGCACCATCCAGATCGTGCGCTCATCCGGCACAGTGGAATACGTTGGCCTGGCCTACCTCACCGAGCAGGTGCTGCCCAACTTCTACTTCCACACGACCACGGCCTACAACCTGCTGCGCCATGGCGGGGTCGAGATCGGCAAGAAAGATTTCCTGGCCAATCACTGAAGACATGGGAGGCACCCTGATGAAAGCCATCTGGAACGGCACCGTCGTGGCCGAGAGTGACGACACCGTGGTGGTCGAAGGCAACCACTATTTCCCGGCCAGCGCACTCAAGCAGGAGTACGTGCTGAGCAGCAACCACCGCACATCGTGCCCGTGGAAGGGGCAGGCGCGCTACTACACGCTGTTCGTCAAGGGCGATGCCAACCCGGATTCGGTCTGGTACTACCCGGAGCCCAGCGAGGCCGCGGCCGAGATCAAGGATCGCGTGGCCTTCTGGAAGGGCGTGAAGATCGAGGATTGATCGCAGGCCGGTGCAGCGCAGGTGCCGCTCAGTCGGCCACCACCTGCGACACGGCCTTCTGCCATTGCTGCATCAGTGCCTCGGCCTGCGCGTGCGGCATGGTGGGCATGAAGCGGCGCTCCACACGCCATTTGGCGGCCAGCTCGTCCAGCCCGGCATAGACGCCGGTGGCCAGGCCCGCCAAGTAGGCGGCGCCCAGTGCGGTGGTTTCTGTCACCTGCGGGCGCGCTACCGGGATGCCGAGCAGATCGGCCTGGAACTGCATCAGCAGATCGTTGCGGCAGGCCCCGCCATCCACGCGCAACTCCGACACCTCGGTGCCGCCACCGGCGCGGATGTCGGCGGCCATGGCCTGCAGCAGGGCGGCGCTCTGGAAGGCGATGCTCTCCAGCGCGGCGCGTGCGATGTGGGCCACGGTGGTGCCTCGGCTCAGGCCCAGGATGGCGCCCTTGGCGTGCGGCTTCCAATAGGGCGCACCCAGCCCGGTGAAGGCCGGTACGAAAACCACGCCGCCCGCATCGGGCACATTCAGGGCCAACTGCTCCACCTGATGGCTGCCCTCGATGGCCTGCAGGCCGTCACGCAGCCACTGCACCACAGCGCCGCCGATGAAGACGCTGCCTTCCTGTGCGTAGGCGGGTTGCGCATCGGGTGTGGCGGCCATAGTGCTGATCAGGCCGTTGTGCGAATCGAAGCGCCGCCCGCCCGTGTGCGTGAGCAGGAAGCAACCGGTGCCGTAGGTGTTCTTGGCCAGGCCCGGCGTGAAGCAGGCCTGGCCGAACAGGGCGCTTTGCTGATCACCCGCCATCGCGGCAACGGGCACGCGTGTGCCACCGAAGATGCTGTCGGCCGTGTGCGCGAACACGTGGGACGAGGGGCGAACCTCAGGCAGTAACGAGCGGGGGATGTCGAACAGGGCCAGCAGCTCGTCGTCCCACGCTTGCGTGGCGATGTTGAACAGCATGGTGCGCGAGGCGTTGCTCACGTCGGTGGCGTGCACGGCGCCCTGTGCGGCCGTGCCGCCGGTGAGCTGCCACAGCAGCCAGCTGTCGATGGTGCCGAAGGCCAGCTTGCCTTGGCTGGCCAGGTCACGTGCACCGGGCACGTTGGCCAGGATCCAGGCCAGCTTGGTGGCCGAGAAGTAGGCGTCGACCACCAGGCCGGTGCGCTCGCGGATCAGTGCTTCGTGGCCTTGTTCGCGCAGTTGCTGGCACAGGGCCTCGCCGCGCCGGTCCTGCCAGACGATGGCGTGGCCCAAGGGCTCGCCGGTGTCGCGGCGCCAGACCATGGTGGTTTCGCGCTGGTTGGTGATGCCGATGGCGTGTACCTGCGCCGCGGTGATGCCGGCCTTGCGCAGCGCTTCGTACGCGGTGGCCAGCTGCGAGCGCCAGATCTCCAGGGCATCGTGCTCCACCCAGCCGGGGCGAGGGAAGTGCTGCGTGAACTCCTGCTGGGCGATGGCCAGCATCTCGCCGGCCTCGTTGAACACGATGCTGCGCGAGCTGGAAGTGCCTTGGTCGAGGGCGAGGATGTGGGCCATGGTGGGTTGATCCTGTGTCCGTGGAGTCCGTGAAAAAGGGTGGCGCGGGCGGTCAGGGCGCGATCACGCAATCGATGCCGGCCTCGGCCAGCAGGGCAGGGAAGGGCTCGGGCGGTGGCGCGTCGGTGTAGAGCCGGTCGATCTGTTCCAGGCGCGCCAGCTCGACCATGGCCGGGCGGTTGAACTTGCCGTGGTCGGCGGCCAGCCATACCTCGCGGCTGTGCTCTATCAGGGCCTGGGCCACCTTCACTTCGCGCAGATCGTAATCACGCAGGGTGCCGTCGGCCTCGATGCCGGAGATGCCGATCAGGCCGATGTCGACGCGGAACTGGCGGATGAAATCCACCGCCGTCTCACCCACGATGCCCCGGTCCACAGGCCGCATCACGCCGCCCGCCACGATCACCTCGCACGAGGTGTTGCCCGCGAGGATGCCGGCCACATTGAGGTTGTTGGTGATCACGCGCAGGCCCTGGTGGCCCAGCAGTTCACGGGCGATGGCCTCGGTGGTGGTGCCCAGGTTGATCAGCAGCGAGCAGTGGTGGGGTATGGCCTGCGCGATGGCGCGGGCGATGCGCTGCTTGCCCTGAGCGTTGAGCTCCTGCCGCTGCTGGTAGGCCAGGTTCTCGGTGGTGGAGGTGGGCAGGCGCACGCCCCCGTGGTAGCGCGCCAGCAGCCCGGCCTGGGCCAGCAGTTGCACGTCGCGCCGGATGGTCTGCAGCGTGACGCTCAGGGTGTTGGCCAGGTGCTCGATGCTGACCACGTCCTGGGCGCGGACCTGTTCGAGCAGGCGTGTCTGGCGCGGATTGAGGTTCATGAGGCGATCATAAGCGAATCAGTTCACACAGAAAAGAATTTAAACGAACTACAATGATGCAGAACGAATGAAACCGAACTGATTCGAGTGCTGTGTGAGGAAGGCCCTTGCCGGCGCCGGTCTGTTGGAGCACGCCATGGACAGCAATGCCTTGCCCGCCTACCCCTCGCCTGCAGAGATGCAAGCTGCCTTGAGCCCCGCCATGCTGGAGGCCTGCGATGTGCTGGTGGTGGGGGGCGGCATCAATGGCGCCGGCATCGTGCGTGATCTGGCCGGGCGGGGCCTGAGGGTGCTGCTGGTGGAGCAGCACGATCTGGCGGCGCACACCTCGTCGTCATCGACCAAGCTGATCCACGGCGGTTTGCGCTATCTGGAGCACCATGAATTCTCGCTGGTGCGCAAGGCCCTGCAGGAGCGCGAGGTGCTGCTGCGCAGCGCGCCGCACATCATCAAGCCGATGCGCTTCGTGATGCCGCATGATCCGCACATGCGGCCGGCCTGGCTGATCCGCCTGGGCCTGTTCCTGTACGACCACCTGGCTAGGCGAGAGCTATTGCCTGGCTCACGCGGTGTGGCCTTGCGCGGGCATCGGCTGGGTGCGCCGCTGCAGGCGCGTTTCAAACGCGGTTTTGTCTATTCCGATGGCTGGGTGGACGATGCGCGCCTGGTGGTGCTTAACGCGATGGATGCGCGCGAGCGCGGCGCGACCGTGCTGACGGGCACCCGCTGCGTGCGCGCCACGCGTGGGGAGCAGGGCTGGACGGTACGCCTGCAGCGCGACGGGGTTGGCCCGCAGGGTCAGGCCACCCTGCACACGGTGAAGGCACGCATGCTGGTCAATGCGGCCGGCCCCTGGGCGCATGCCTTCTTGCGCGAAGTGGCCAACGCGCCCGGCGGTGAGGCCCTGACGCAGCACAGCCTGAGGCTGGTCAAGGGCAGCCACATCGTGGTGCCCCGGCTGTTCGAGCATGAGCACGCCTACATCTTCCAGGCCAAGGACAGGCGCATCATCTTCGCGATCCCTTACGAGCAGAAGTTCACCCTGATCGGCACCACCGATGTGGAGATCCCTTCCATGCCCGACAAGGCCCACATCACCGAGGAAGAGACGGCCTACCTGTGCGAGCAGGCCAGCCTGTACTTCAAGGCGCCGCTCCAGCCCGACATGGTGCTGTGGAGCTACGCTGGCGTGCGCCCCTTGCTGGAAGATGCGCACGCGGATGCCTCGGCCGTGACGCGCGACTACCTGCTGGAAACGTGCACGCTGGGCGCGCCCTTGATGACCGTGTGGGGCGGCAAGATCACCACGTACCGCAAGCTGGCCGAAGAGGCTGCCGGGCAGATCACCACCTTGTTGGGCGAGGAGGGCCGGGCCTGGACGGGCAAGGCACGGTTGCCCGGTGGTGATCTGGATGCCTGGATCGGCCCGCCGATGCGGCCAGACCGCGACATGCTGGCCTTTGCGTCACGCTGGCGGCACAAGCACCCGTGGATCCCCTTGGCTGTGGCCGAGCGCTGGGCCAAGGCCTACGGCGCACGGGTCGATCAGGTGCTCGATGGGGCGACGTCTGTGGCAGGCTTGGGGCATGAGGTGGCACCCGGCCTGTACGAGTGCGAACTGCGCTACCTGATGCGGCACGAATGGGCACGCTCTGCAGACGATGTGCTGTGGCGGCGCAGCAAGCTGGGGCTGCATTTCACGGCTGAGCAGTGCCAGCGCGTCAGCGACTGGATGGATGCCGCCCTGAACGGTACGCCAACGCCCGAGGCGGCTTCGCAGATGGTGGGAGCTTGGTGGCAGAGGCGACCTGATTCGCCGCATGCTCAGGCGGCCAGTGGCACCACCGTCGTGATGGGCTGAGGTGCCGGCTCAGCATCGAGCGCCTTGTCCAACCACGCGGTGATCACCCGTGAATCGGTGATGGTGCGCACGGCCTGGTAGGCCTCTTCGGCCTCGGGGAAGCGTCGGCGCAGGAAGTTCAGCCACTGCTTAAGCCGGCCGGCGCGATGACGGGGCTCGATGTTGGCTTCGATCAGCCCCCAGAAGGTGCGCAGCAGCGGCTGCAACTCTGGCCAGCCTGGTAAGGGCGCATCGGCGTCGCCTTGCACTGCGAAGCGGATGGCGAGCGCCAGGCCAGGATCGGTCACGATGCCGCGCCCCAGCATCAAATCAGTGCAGCCGGACACCTCACGGCAGCGCAGGGCGTCGTCCACGGTCCAGATCTCGCCATTGGCCACCAGGGGGATGTTCACTGCGGCGCGGATGTCGGCGATGCGTTCCCAGTAGGCCGGCGGCCGGTAGCCGTGGGCCTTGGTGCGCGCATGCACCACCAGTTCGCCCGCGCCGCCCGAGACGATGGCCTGGGCGCACTCGATGGCGCGGCTGTCATCGTCGAAACCCAGGCGCATCTTGGCCGACACGGGCATCTCGGCGGGCACGGCGCTGCGCACAGCGGCCACGATGCGTTCCATCAGTTCGGGCTCTTTGAGCAAGGCAGCACCGCCGCCATGGCGGTTGACCACCTTGGCCGGGCAGCCGAAGTTGATGTCGATCCCCGCCGGGCCCATGCCGGCCAGGCGCGCGGCGTTGTCGGCCATGCAGGCGGGGTCGGAGCCCAGCAACTGCGCACGTACGGGCACACCGGCCGGCGTGCGGCCGCCATGCATGAGTTCGGGCACGATGCGGCGGAAGGCGCGCTCGGGCAGCAGCGTGTCCGTCACGCGGATGAACTCGGAAACGCAGCGGTCGATGCCGCCGACGCGGGTGAGGATGTCGCGCAGGGCGAAGTCCAGCAGGCCCTCCATCGGCGCGAGCAGGATGTTCATGGCGAAAGGGTGCCGTGCACGGCTGGCACGGCGGGGCGGAAAAGGCGCTAGTGTACGGAGATGGCGCGCCATCTGTGCGCCCCTTTTTCAGGAGAGTGACCAATGCCGAGCAAGAAAACCGCTGTTGCCAAGATGGGGACCAAAGACGACAAAAAAGCTCACAAGAAGGGCGACAAGAACGAGTCACGCCTGGGCCGCAAGGAGTACGAGGAGCAACTGGCCCCGCTGCACCTGGAGCTGGACCGTGTCGCCCGCTGGGTGCAGCACCACGGCAAGAGGCTGGTGGTGCTCATCGAAGGGCGGGACACGGCGGGCAAGGGCGGGGTGATCAGCGCGATCAGCCACCCGCTGAACCCGCGCCAGTGCCAGGTGGTGGCGCTGTCCAAGCCCAGCGAGGACGAGCGCACGCAGTGGTACTTCCAGCGCTATGTATCGCACCTGCCTGCGGGCGGCCACATCGCCCTGTTCGACCGCAGCTGGTACAACCGCGCTGGTGTCGAGCGGGTGATGGGGTTTTGCAGCGACACCGATGTGAAACGCTTCCTGGCCCAGGTGCCCTTGTTCGAGAAACTGCTGGTGGACGACGGCATCCTGCTCTTCAAGTACTGGCTCACGGTGGACCAGGCCGAGCAGGAGCAGCGCTTCGCCGAGCGGCGCGACGACCCGCTCAAGCGCTGGAAGCTGTCACCCATCGACCTGCAGGCCCGCGAGAAGTACGAGGACTACGGCAAGGCCCGCGACGCGATGCTGCGTGCCACGCACACCGAGCATGCGCCGTGGACGCTGGTGGATTTCAACGACCAGCGCCGTGGCCGCCTCACGCTGATCCGGCATCTGCTGGATCAACTGCCTGATTGCGATGTGCCGGAGCAAACCGTGGAGTTTCCGCCGCTCAGCGGCAAGCCGCGCAAGGAGGTGTTCCGCGGCCCGCTGCGGCCCATTCCCGGCGTGGCTTGACGCTTGGGTTTGACAGCGCCACCGCGCCACGCCCGGGGGCGGTCTGTCAAGGGCCGGGCGGGGGGAACTTTCGCAAAGTTACCGATCTGGGCGCTTCATTCCGGGTGGCGTTGGCCGATAAGAAGTGACGCACCCGCGTGATTCATTTTCTGTCCGAAATCGCCACGTTGACACATGACGACGACCGCCCCCGAGCTGACTCGCACGGACGCCATTCAGGCTGAACTCGACCAGGCCCGCCGCACCGGCCCCCTCCAGCACATCGTCATCCCGCCGTGCCCCGAACTGCTGGCCCGCTTGCGGGCGGCCATGGCCCATGCCGAGCCTGACCTGAACGAGATCGCCCGGATCGCCGCCAGCGATGTGGCCATGTCCGCCACGCTGATCCGCAGCTCCAACGGCCCGCTGTTTGCCGCAGGCCAGCCCGTGCAGACCGTGGGCCAGGCCATGAACCGCCTGGGCCTGGAGCACACAGCCTCGGTGATGGCCGGCTTCTTGATGCAGCGCGCCATCCGCGTCAACCACGCGCTGCTTACCCGTTTCTGGGAGCGCTCGACCAAGCGCGCGCTGGCCATGGCCTTCATCGCCAAGAAACTGCCGGGCTCGTCGCCCGATCTGGCGCACACCTTCGGCCTGTTCGCGCACGTGGGCATGCCCGTGATGATGCAAAGCGTGAAGGGCTATGCCGGCACGATGATCGAGGCCCGCGCCCGCATCGACCGTTCGCCCATCGCCACCGAGAACGCCAACCACCGCACCGACCATGCGGTGGTGGGGGCCCTGGTGGCCCGCGTGTGGCGCCTGGCGCCCAGCGTGGTGGCGGCGATCCGCCTGCACCATGATCTGGAGGTGCTGGGCGGCAGCGGTGCCGAACCCGAGGTGCACACCCTGGTGGCGGCAGGCCTGGTGGCCGAGCACCTGATGCGCCGCCATGAGGCCGAGGAGCCCGACGCCGACTGGCTCAGCCACGGCCAGGCCGCGCTGGACTGGCTGGATGTGAGCGTGGACGACATGCTCTTCTGGGAAGAAGAGCTGCGCGAGACCCTGGATTCAGCCTGAGCGCTGTCGCCAATCGGGCGCTCACAGTGTGGCGGCCAGGGCCTTCAAGGCCTGTTGGGTAGCTTCATCCGCCGGGAAGAAGGTCTCCAGCGCCAGTTCCGACAAGGTGATGTCCACCGGCGTGCCGAACACGGTCGTGGTGCTGATGAAGCTGAGCACGCCGAAGGGGGTGCGCAGGCGCAGCGGCACGGCCACGCCGCCGAGGTCATCATCTGGGGCGTGGGTCGCCGTGCCTTCCTGCGCGAGCACGGGGTAGTCACGCAGCTCATCCAGCAGGGCCGATAGAACAGGATCGCCGCTGGCCTCGATCTGCTGGTGCAGGCGCGCCAGCAGATGGGCGCGCCAATCGGCCCCGTTCACGATGTCGGGCGCAAAGCCCTTGGGGTGCAGGCTGGCGCGCAGCACATTGACCTGGCCTTGCAGCAGGGATGGATCGACGCTGCTCATCAGCACCTGGGCAATGGGGTTGGCCTGCAGCAGGTTCCAGTGGCTGTCCACCGCGATGGCGGGGTAGGGCATGTGCCCCTGCAGGATCAGCGAAACCGCGCGCTGGGCCGAGGCCATGCTGGGGTCGGCCAGGGTGCGTTCGGCATAGGCCGGGGCATGCCCTGCGGCCATCAGCATGGTGTTGCGCTCGCGCAGGGGGATGTCCAGCCGCTCGGCCAGGCGCAGCAGCATGTCGCGGCTGGGTGTGGCGCGGCCGGTTTCGATGAAGCTCAGATGGCGGGCGGACACCTCGGTGTCCAGTGCCAGATCCAACTGACTCAAGCGCCGGCGCTGGCGCCAGTCACGCAGCAGCGTGCCCACGGGCGGGGTCTGGGGCGAAGGCGCAGCGGCGGTGATGGGCAGGCGGTTCATGGATCGCAGGATAGCGGGATGCCTGCCGCGCGGCCATGACCTCCGAGGTAATCGACGCGCTGCATGCGCCCGGACACCATGGGCGCCGTTGTCACTTGTTTCATCACCCAACCGGAGAAAGCCATGTCTGCCATGTCCATGCCCCGTCTGTTCCGTGTGTCCCTGCTGTTCGACGCCGCCATCAGTGGTGCCACCGGCCTGTTGATGGCCGCCGGCCACGCCTTGCTCGCCCCCTTGCTGGGCCTGCCGCCGACCTTGTTGCTGGTGGCTGGGCTGGTGCTGCTGCCTTATGCACTGGGGCTGTTGTGGCTGTCGCGTCGTGAGCGAATCAGTTCAGCCGCTGGCTGGGCGGTGGTGCTGATCAATGCCGTCTGGGCGATCGACAGCGTGGCCCTGCTGGCGCTGGGCTGGGTGCAGCCGACCACGCTGGGCCTGGCCTTCGTGCTGTTCCAGGCCGCGGTGGTGGCGGTGTTCGCCGAAGTGCAATGGTGGGCGCTGCGCCGTGGCCGCGCGGCCCAGCGTGCGGCGCTGGCCTGAGCTCAGGCGCGCAGCGTGTCGTGCAGCGCCACCATCTCCTGCGTGAGCTTGTGGCGCGCGTCCAGGTGGATCATGGGGCGCGCCAACTGGTGCGACTCCTTGATCTTGACCGAGGCGCTGAGGTAAGGCTGCAGCACAGGCAAGCCCTCGTCCACCAGTTCGCGTACCAGTTGCTGCGGCAGGTTGGCGCGCGGCTGGAACTGGTTGACCACGATGCCGCTGACCTTCAGGTCGGCGTTGTGGTCGGCCTGGATCTCCTGCACGTTGTCCAGCAGGCTGTAGAGCGCCCGCCGCGAAAAATCATCGCAGTCGAACGGGATCAGGCAGCCCTTGGCCGCGATCAAGGCGGAGCGCGTGTAGAAGTTCAGCGCGGGCGGCGTGTCGATGTAGACGCGGTCATAGCTCTCGGCCAGTTCGTCCAGGGCCTCGCGCAGCTTGTAGATCTTGTGGCGCGATTCCAGCTTGGTCTGCAGCTCGTCGAGCTCAGGGCTGGAAGGCATCAGGTCCAGATTGTCCCAGGGCGTGGCCACGATGAACTCGGGTGTGTCCTTGGGGCGGGCGGTGAACTTGAGCGTCTGGTCGAAGAAATCGGCCGCACCCAGGGTGCCCTCGGGCACATCGTCACCCAGCAGGTAGTGGGTGGTGTTGCCCTGGGGGTCCAGGTCGACCACCAGGGTGCGCAGCCCCTGCTGGGCGCTGATGGCCGCCAGGTTGCAGGTGATGGTGGACTTGCCGACCCCACCCTTCTGGTTGAACACGACATACCGCATGGCTGCACCCTCGTCCGCTGTCAATCGTGCAGCTATTGTGCACTGCAACAAGGGTGCTTTTTCGGCTCAGCGGTTGGCGGCGTCCGGCAGCTCGATCTTGACTTCCAGCACTTCGAGGTCGTCCTGGCGTTCCAGGTGCACCTTGATGTCGTCCGGGTTGATCGACACGTACTTGGAGATCACGGCCACCAGCTCGCGCTGCAGGTCGGGCAGGTAGTTGGGGCTGCTGGAGCGGCCATTGCGCTCGTGGGCCAGGATCAGCTGCAGCCGTTCCTTGGCCACGCTGGCCGTCTGCTTCTTTTCGCCGAGGAAGAAGTTGAGGAATCCCATGGCCTTACTTGCCTCCGAACAGGCGCTTGAAGAAGCCGGGCTTTTCGGCTTCAACGAAACGCAGGGGCTTGTCTTCGCCCAGGAAGCGGGCGATCACGTCCTTGTAGGCTTCGGACACGTCGGAATCCTTCATGTGGATGGCCGGCACGCCCTGGTTCGAGGCGCTCAGCACGGTCTCGGATTCGGGGATCACGCCGATCAGCTTGATGCGCAGGATCTCGTGGATGTCTTCCAGCGACAGCATCTGCCCGCCCTCGACCCGGTTGGGGTTGTAGCGGGTGATCAAGAGGTGTTCCTTGATGGGCTCGAGCTTGTCGATGGCGCGCTTGGTCTTGCTGTTGAGCATGCCCAGGATGCGGTCCGAATCGCGCACGGAGGACACCTCGGGGTTGGTCACCACCAGGGCCTCGTCGGCGAAATGCATGGCCATCAGCGCACCGGTTTCGATGCCGGCGGGCGAGTCGCACACGATGTACTCGAAGCCCATCTCGCCCAGGTCTTTCAGCACCTTCTCGACGCCATCCTGCGTGAGCGCATCCTTGTCGCGC
Organism: Aquabacterium sp.; assembly: GCF_049274795.1. GTDB lineage: Bacteria > Pseudomonadota > Gammaproteobacteria > Burkholderiales > Burkholderiaceae_C > Aquabacterium. The sequence continues at coordinate 3,714 of NZ_JBASTH010000015.1, read as the reverse complement.
GTCTGCGAGGCGGCCAGCACGAACAGGTTGTCGCACTGCTTGTCCTTGATCAGGGCCTGGTTGAGGTTGGCCTCGCCGTGGATCACGTTGATCAGGTCGTAGACCACGCGGCGCTCGCAGCCCATGATCAGGTCGAGGTTGCGCAGGCCGACGTCGAAGTCGATCACGGCGGTCTTGTGGCCGCGCAGGGCGAGGCCGGAGGCGAAGCTGGCGCTGGTGGTCGTCTTGCCGACGCCACCCTTGCCGGAGGTCACCACGATGATCTTGGCCATGGAAGGCGGTCCTTTCGAGAGGTTGTTCGGTCGATCTTCAGAAAATCAGGATTTGCTCAGCGCCTCGTACACCAGGCGATCGCCCTCCAGCCGGATCTGGGCCGGCTTGCCGACCACGTCGGGCGGCAGGGGGTTGTCGGTGGTGCGGTAGGTGCCGGCAATGGAAATCAGTTCGGGCTCCATGCTGGCCGCGAAGATGCGGGCCTCGGTGTTGCCCTTGGCGCCGGCAATCGCCTTGCCGCGCAGCGGGGCGTACACGTGGATGTGGCCGTCGGCAATCACCTCGGCGCCGTTGTTCACGGCGGCCAGCACGATCAGGTCGCCACCCTTGGCGTAGACCTGCTGGCCGGAACGCAGCGGCTTGTCGACCACCATCGTGGGCACGGCGGTGGGCACCTGAACGGGCACCTCGACCGGCACTTCGCGGATCACCTCGCGCACCACCTCTTGCACCACGGTCTCGACACGGGCGGGTGCGGACTGGCCGTCAGGGGCTTCGCCCAGGCCGGCCTTGAGGGCCGCGGCCATCTGGCCGGGGTTGCCGCCGCGCACGGCCACGGGCGTGAGCTGGAACTTGGTCAACAGCTCGATCAGGCCGGGGAAGTTGGGCAGCGCATCCAGGCTGGCCAGATGGGTCAGGTCGATCACGACCGGGTCGCGGCTGAAGAAGTCGGGCGTCTCGCCGAAACGCTCCTCCATGGCTTGCGCCAGGGTCTGCAGGCTCATGGTCTTGAGCACGAAGGACATCAAGGTGAGCGAGGCACTCTTGAAGTCGAACGGCGAGGATGCGTTCCCGGTGGAGGCTGACATGGACGGCGGTCGCTAAGAAAGCGCCGATTTTAAGTCAGCGAACGGGGTGTTCCCGGGCAGGGCGGCGAGGGAGTTTCCCCTTGAGGGGCGTCGCCCGGGTGGGGCAGGGCTTGGATGGCTGCGATGCGCGGGCGTCCGGATGTCGCACGCGCCTGTTTTGACATGCTTTTCTCGTCGTGCTCGGGCGGCTTGCGCCACCGGTGTGCTCAGGCTGCAATCACCATCGCGATGACCTCGGGCGCGCGCAGGATACGGCGGTGGCCCACGCCTTCCACGCTCACCAGTTGCGACAGTGACCATGCCTCATGGAGCGCCAGCGATTCGGTGAAGGGCACCTCCTTGTCCTGCGGGTCGTGCAGGATCAGCGCCGGGTGGCGCAGGCCGTCTTGCAGTGCTGGCAGGTCCATCTCCGCCATCGGGACGCCCAGTTGCGCCTCGAGCCCTGCGCGGAAGGCGGCGATCTCATCGTGTGGCAGGCCGTGCGCCAGCGCGAAGCCCGTGGCCATGCGCTTGAGCGAGGGCGGCCCCGCGATGTGCACGCTGGCATCGACCTGCAGGCCGTGGGCAAAGGCATACAGCGACGCGGCTGAGCCTGCCGAATGGCGGATCACCGCATGGATGGGGTCGAGCGCCTGGCTTGCCGCCAGCAGGCCCTGGCCCCACAGGCGCACATCGGCGATGTCGCCGGTGGACTGCCCATGCGCCAGGTTGTCGGTGGCCGTGACCTGAAAGCCCGCGCGCAACAGCGGGTGCAGCGTCTGCGGCACGCAGCCAATCTTGCCGGCGATTGACTTGATCGCCGCCCACTGCGACGGGTAATCGGCCTGGTGCTCCTGCACCATGCGCACGGCACGTTCAGCGCTGCTTCTTGCCCCGGGCGGGCGGCATCGCGGGCCTGCCGCCATGGCGGGTGGGCTTGTTGTTGCCGGTTCGCGGGCTGTCGCCGCGAGCGGTCTGTTCACGTGGAGGCAAGCCCGTGTGCTGCGTCAGGATGCGCCCGGCTGGCGGCGCCCCGCTCGATTTGGTGCGCCCTTGTGTCACCACCGAGGTCTTGGTGCCGGCCTGCGTGGAGTTCTTGCGGCGCGCGCTCTGGTAGCCGCCATCGCCCGTGGGCTGATAGGTCGGGATCAGCTGGTGCTTGCCGTTGCCGATCAGGTCGGCGCGGCCCATGTCCTTCAGGGCTTCGCGCAGCAGCGGCCAGTTGTTCGGATCGTGGTAGCGCAGGAAGGCCTTGTGCAGGCGACGGCGCCGTTCACCCTTGACGATGTCCACGCGCTCGGCTTTGCCCTCGATGCGGCTGATGCCCTTGAGCGGGTTCATCCCCGAGTGGTACATGGCCGTGGCGGTGGCCATGGGGCTGGGGTAGAAGGTCTGCACCTGGTCGGCCTTGAAGCCGTTGCGCTTTAGCCAGATCGCCAGGTTCATCATGTCTTCATCGGTGGTGCCCGGGTGGGCGGCGATGAAGTAGGGGATCAGGTACTGCTTCTTGCCGGCCTCTTCGCTGAACTGCTCGAACAGCTGCTTGAAGCGGTCGTAGGCGCCCATGCCGGGCTTCATCATCTTGCTCAGCGGGCCCGTCTCGGTGTGCTCGGGCGCGATCTTCAGGTAGCCGCCCACGTGGTGCGTGACCAACTCCTTGATGTACTCGGGCGATTTGACGGCCAGGTCGTAGCGCAGGCCCGAGCCGATCAGGATCTTCTTGACACCGCGCAGCGCACGCGCACGGCGGTACATCTTGATCAGCGGGCCGTGGTCGGTGTTGAGGTTGCCGCACACATCGGGGTACACGCACGAGGGCTTGCGGCAGGCCGCCTCGATCTCGGGCGATTTGCAGCCGATGCGGTACATGTTGGCCGTGGGGCCGCCCAGGTCGGAGATGACGCCGGTGAAGCCCTTGACGCTGTCGCGGATGGCCTCGATCTCGCGGATGACCGAATCCTCGCTGCGGCTCTGAATGATGCGGCCTTCGTGCTCGGTGATGGAGCAGAAGGTGCACCCGCCGAAGCAGCCGCGCATGATGTTCACGCTGAAACGGATCATGTCCCACGCGGGGATCACGGCATCGCCATAGCCGGGGTGCGGTGCGCGGGCATAGGGCAGGTCGAACACCAGGTCCATCTCGGGCGTGGTGAGCGGGATGGGGGGCGGCGTGATCCACACGTCACGGGCGCCGGGGCCGTCGCCATGCAGTTGGACCAGCGCGCGGGCGTTGCCGGGGTTGGTCTCCAGGTGCAGCACGCGGTTGGCGTGGGCATAGAGCACCGGGTCGTCCTTGAGCGCCTCGTAGGCGGGCAGGCGGATGACTGTGCGCTCGCGCGGTGGCATGACGATCTTGCCGGTGCGTGCATCAGGGCGCGAGCGGGTGTCGGCGGCGGGTGCTTCCAACTCGTCGGCTTTGTCCCCATGGGCATGGGCGTGGCCGTGCGCGCTGCCCGTCGTTTCCGTCTGGGCCGCAGACGCAGCCTGCGCCGACACCATCACCTTGTCTTTCACCGATGCGCGGATGTCCAGGCGGATGGGCTGGACCTGCACGCCCTTGCCGACCGCGTCTTTGACCGGGTCGAAGGCGCCGGCGTCTTCCAGTGCGCAACTCTGGCCCTGCTCGGCAGCGGCCTGGGCCATGCCCATGTAG
>NZ_JBASTH010000014.1:0-33769 GCF_049274795.1 Aquabacterium sp. | reverse complement strand
CAGCCGGTGCCTGGGTAGGCGCGGCTGGGCGCGCAGGGGCCGGTGCGGGTGCAGCGGGTTTCGCGCCACCCGTGGTGCCAAAGCTGTCGAAATCACCCAACTTGGCCTTGGAGCGGATCACCGTGCGGCCTTCCTGGGCACCATCGTCCCAGGACATCACGGCCGAGCCGGCGCCGCCCGCCGCCGGCGGAGCGGAAGGTGCGGGCACCGCTGGTTCGGCCTTGGGCGCATTCACCTTCAGCGGAGGCTCCATGAAGGGCTGGTTCAGCGCCGACACGTTGTCAGGCGCCACCGTCGCCGATGCCACGCTCACCGTGTTCAGCGACTTCATCGGGTCGAGGTGGTTGGCCATGTTGGGCTGGGCCGAGGCCTGGGCCAGCACCGAGTTGGCCAGCGGATCACCACCGCCACCGCCGCCCAGGCCGAACATCGCGTCGATCGACGACGAGGTGTTGGCCTTGCCACCGCCCAGATCGCCCATGCCAGGGATCAAAGGCGCGTTGGCACCACCGCCCAGCTCCAGACCCAGGCTGTTGCCCTGACCCAGCGAACGGGCCAGGTCGTGCGGCTTGGGTGCCGACACGGGATCGGGTGCGAAAGGATCCCAGTCATCTGGGATGCCACCCGCTGCAGGGGCCGAGGAGGCCGGCGCCGGCGCGGCTGGCGCACCGAAGCCGCCGCCAAACCCGCCACCGCCAAAGCCCCCCGCCGCAGGCGCGGAAGAAGGCGCGTTGAAACCGAAGGGATCCCCCGCTGGCGCAGGGCTGCCGCCGCCGAAGCCAAAAGCCGCCATCGGGTCGGTGCTGGCACTGCCCGCGCCACCTGCCGGAGGCCGGCCCCCCCCCGCAGGAGCCCCGCCGAAACCGCCCGCCGCAGGCCTGGGCGCGCTCGGCGCCGGCGCAGCGAACGCCATCCCACCCAGATCACCGAAGGGATCGCCCGCGCCACCGCCCGCATGCGCCCCGGCCGAGGCACCGCCGGCCAGCACGTCCACACGGATGGCGTAACCGCCGATCTGCAACTGATCTCCAGCCGACAGCGGCGACTCCACGCCATTGCCCAGCGAACGGCCGTTGACCAGCACCGGGTTGCTGCCCCGGTCGACCAGCACATAGGCGCCATTGCGGAACACCACCTGGGCGTGCACGCGTGAGATCGAACGCTCAGGATCGGGCAACACCAACTGGTTGGTGTCGGCACGGCCGATGCTGCCGCCCAGCTCGTCGAACTGGGCCGACAGAGGCTGGGGCAGCGGCGTGCCGTTGTAGGTCTGGACAGTGAGCTTGATCACGATGGTTCCTGCGGGGATTCGGTTCTTGCGTTGCGGTGCGTTCGTTGCAGTGCGCGCTAGCGCAGTATGTAGAGCTTGCCTTCGACCTGGGCCAGGCGCAAGGGCCAGGCGGACCAGGCCTCGCCGGCCTCCTTGGGGCCGGGCGCAGTGCGCAGGGCCGGGCCGCCATCCTTGCCCAGGCACTCGACCAGGCGCCCACCCGCCACCGGGCGCAGCAACAGGCCATCGGGCTCGGGCGGCTGGACCGTCAGGGCCTGAGCCTCGAACAGCTGCTGCACATGGTCGCGGATCTCTTGCACCCAGGCATTGGGCGCCCGCTGGTAGGCCAGGGCCAGCTCTTCGGTGCGCAGGCGGGCTGCGGCCAGCAGGCTGTCGGGGTCACCGCGCTGCAGGTCCAGCGCCAGCCCCTGCAGCAGCTCCAGCACCTGACGCTGCAAGGCCGGGCCCTGGGTGATGACCGGTGCCTCCAGCCAGCGCCAGCGCGGGAAGTTCACGGGCAGCTCCACATCCTGGCCGAAGCTGAAGGGCCAGTCGTGGGTTTCGTTCTGGCCCGGTGTCCACGACAGTTGGGAGAGCACGCGGGCATTGGGATCCTGCGGCGCCTGGCCCTGGTGGCACAGCGCCAGCACCACACGCACGTTGACCGTGCCATCGCCCACCTTGGGCTGGGCCGGCGGGGCCTCGCCCACCAGGGGCTGGGGGCCGGCCGTGAAGCTCAGGCGGTTGCGGCCGGCCACAGCGTACTCGTGCACAGGCAGGGTCACGCTGCCGCCTTCGGCCCCCACGCGCGCCAAGGACAGACCGTTGAGCTGCACCTCAGCGGCGCAGCCCCGGGCCTGCAGGCGGATCATCATCAGGCGTTCCATCAGCCGGCGCTCCAATCCACCAGCGTGATCGCCGGCCACAAGGTGCGCTGGGCGGTCTGTTCCCCACGCACCGGGTCCCACACCTGGAGCGACAGGACACAGGGCTCCAGGGCCAGCTTGAAGAACCATTGCCAGCCTTGCCCATCAGGGCGTGGGCGAAGCCCAGCTTCCCCCACCAGCGCCCCCGGCTTGCTGCCCGGGGCCTCGCTCACGTTGGACAGGCCCGGATGGGCCAACGTCTCGATCGCCACCTCGAAGGGGTGCGACCACGTGACCTTGACGGCCATCAGGCGCTCGGCCAGGGCAGGCTCCGGCTGATCACGCAGCACATCGGCCTCCAACACAGCACGCCCGCGCGATTGCAGATGTACGCGGGCATGCGTGCCGGCATGGCGCAGCTCGCCCATCACCGTCAGCTCCGTCGCGCAGGCCACCAGGCGGGCGATCAGTTGCGCGCGCAGGAAGCCGCTGCTGCCCTGGGCCGTGATGGCCTCGCGTGCGCCCCATGTGAAGGCGGCCAGACCATGCATCAACTGGGGCACGGCCTCCAGCCTGGGCGCCAGCAGCACCTCGTCACGCGCCAGTTGCTGCCACCAGCCGTCCATGCCATGGACGAAGGCCTCGCCCAGACGGGCGAAGCCCTGCTGCCAGGCAGCCACAGTGGGCTCCAGTGCCTGCCCATCGCGCTCTGCCCGCACCCGTGGCGGCGGCGTGGTCTCGCGGGCCCCCTGATGGGGCCATTGCCAAGCAGGCTGAGGCAAAGCCCTGATTTCAGTGAACCACTGCTCGGCCGGCAAGATGCTCAGCACCACGTCGTGCTGCCCCAAAGGCGCGCCGGCGCGCCGCAGGCCACAGGTGCAGGCCGTGATCTGCATGTAGCGGGGTGGCCGCTCTCGACACAGGGCGCCGTCCGTCACCGGCGTGGCCACAGGGGCACCTGGCTTGCCAGGTGTTCCCGCAGCCACTGCCATGGCACCTGTCGCAGCCTTGGGTGGCGTGAACTCCTGTGCGCAGTGCAGCGGCGTCTTGATCAGACGGGCCGGCTGTCCTGCAAACACCTGTACGCCCGCATCGCTCTTGAGCTCGACACGCGGGTGCACCTGCTCGTCGCACACAGCATCGACGGCGCAACGCAGGTGCAGCCAGGCCTTGTGCCCCTGCGCGGCTGGGTAGGCCAGCACAGCGACCTGGCGTGGGGCCACTTCAACGCCAGGCACGGGCGGGGTATCGGTGCGATAGCGCTGCGGCTCGCCCACCACAGGCGCGCGGTTGACGAGCACGCCCCCCCCCGACAAGGCCAGGCGGTACTCCTGACGCCAGCCTTGGTCACCGAGGGCGATGTCGAACGCGGTCATGTCGCAAACCTGGCGAGGCTGGGCCAAACCTGGCAGCACCTCGATCCAGGGGGCCGCGCCCGGACCGACGGCCACCGACTCCAGCGCCGCATCAGCCTCGTCGAATTCCTCTGGCTTCACGCCCGTGGTCGAGCGCAGGCTCAGCTCATCACGGGACCGCAGCACCAGCTGCTGCACCTTCACGCCCGGTGGACGGTGCTCATCGCGCAGGATGTCGGTGGCCCACTCGAAGCCTGGCTTGTCATCGAATGCCGGCCCCCAGACACACCACAGATTGACATAGCGGGCGGCTTGCGCGGACTCTCCCAACCCACGGCGTGCCGCCTGCAGCAGGGCCGCATCGACAAAGGCGGTGACACGGTCGCCCAACTTGGCAGCCAGGGCTGGCCACCGCGCCTTCAGCACCCGCACCAGAGCCTGCGTCAGGTGATCGCGCTGCTGGGCTTGCAGCCAGTCGTGTTGTTCAGTGGACAGTCGGAGCATGGCGGGCCGTCCTTCAAGCCGCTGCAGCCGGCGTGCATTCACGCGGCGTCACAATCAGTTGGCCCGTGCTCAGCGTGAACCACTGCCACACCGAGGAGCGAACCACCACCCAATCGGTCAGCGGGCCATAGGCGGCGTCCAACTGGAGAGCATCAAGCCTAGGCAACAAGGAGGCCCACAGCACCGGATCGTACCAAGTCCAGCGGTGACGCTGGCCATCAGGTAACAGCACATCGAGCAGGCTGCGGCTATGGTCCCGCATCGCCATCAGACTGACCGGCCCCAGGCCGATCACGCCCCAATCGGGGTAGATCTGTCCGGCCTCCTGCAACAGCCAGTCGGTGAAACTGCCCTGCGGATCCAGTTCGATCAGGTAGGGCGCCCGGGCGGCCTTCTCCGGCGGCAGCGCCCCGCGCCACAGGCAATCCCAATCGCGCACGTCGGACTTGCCCAGCAGGTCACGAAGACCCGGGATCACACCGCCGCTGACGACCGCATATGCTTTCGTGGCCGGCGAAGCCCAGAGCATGGTTTTGAGATGACTGTACGGCTGCTGCATCTTGCTTTGCGCTTCTTTCAATCCTGGCCAGCCAGGAACCGCCTTGGACCGGCTTCAGCGCTCGAGGGCCTGTGCATGGGAGTCGGGAACGGGCTGGCCAGGCAGGCCTCACAGCGGTGTCTTGTGAAAGGCCACACTGAACAGACAGTCCGGCCGGCGCTCCTGGAAGGCAAAGCTCAGGTGCCCCCACGGCTTGGGAACGCCCCAGACGCGGGTCTCGTCCAGCGAGCGGCCACGGGGTGCCTGCACCAGGGTCAGGTCGCCGAAGCGCTCACGCACCTGCGACAGCGCGATACAGGTGCCTTCCAGTTCCAACGAGAGGCCACTGTTGTCCTCGAACTGCAGCGAAGGCCGCATCATCAGGCTGGAACGTGACACGGACACGCCATCAGCCAGAGGCCAGCCGTTGGCTTCAAGCACGACATAGGCCGGCATTTCCCTGCTGATCGAGAATTTGCCTCCGGTCACGGCCTCCACCTTGGAGATCGTCAGGGGCATCTGCTTCTCGAGGCCGGCAATCAGTTCCCACAACGTCATTGAATGCTCCTTCACGAGATTTGCTTGCTTGACTGGCTTCACGCCATGGACATCGGCGCAACCCAGCAGCGCCAGCATGATCGACCCCAGCAGGAAACGCCTGGCCTGATGCTTCATGGTGTCCATCACTTCTTGGGGGGGCTGGCCGCAGCACCGCCATTGGGCATCAGGGGATCCTTGTCTGGTTCAGGCTTGACGGCGTCTTCCGGGGCAGCCACCGCTGGCGGGCTGGCCGGGCTGGCCGAACCACCGCTGCCGCCGCAGTTGATGTTCACGATCGGCGCGTCGATGGCAATGGTCGCCGGGCCGATCACGATGCTGCCGGCGCCCGCCTTGAGCGTGAGCGTCATGCCCGCCTCGATGGTGACGTTCATGTCGCCCTTGAGGTGCACGTTCATCGCCGCGCCCTTCATGTCCTGCGTGGCCTTGATGTCGATGCCCTGCATGGCGTTGACGCCCACATTGGCCTTGGTGTCGACCACGAAGTCGCCGTCGGAGTGCAGGTTGATCACACCCTTGGTGGTCTGCAGCCAGTCGCCGCCCACCGAGTTGTGGTGGTCCGCCATGAAGGTGGTCGTGATCTTCTGGTAGATCACCTGCTCCACCGTCTTCTCGACCACCTCCTGGCGCTTGCCCTTCAAGGTGATGAACTGGTCGGCCTTGACGGTGTCGTAGTCGTTGTTCTCGACCTCGCGGTGGAAATCCTTCTGCGCCTGCAGCCAGATGTACTCGCTGCCGGATTTGTCCTCGAAGCGCAGCTCATTGGACTTGGCCTTGTCGGTCTCGGCCATCGAGCGGCTCAGGTAAGTGCTCACGCTGGCGTTGGCCGGCAGCTCGTGCGGCGGCATGTACTCGGCGTTGTAGACGCGGCCGGTGATCAGCGGCTGGTCGGGATCGCCTTCCAGGAAGCTCACGACCACCTCGTCGCCCACGCGCGGCAGGCTGATGTGGCCGAAGTTCTTGCCGGCCGAGGGATGCGACACGCGGATCCAGCACGAGCTCTTGTCGTCCTTCTTGCCCAGGCGGTCCCAGTGGAACTGCACCTTGACGCGGCCGTACTTGTCGGTGTGCACATCGTGCGGCTTGACAGCGGAGGGGCCGACGACCATGGCCGTCTGCGGGCCGTACACCATGGGCTTGGGCGTCAGGCGCGGCGCACGGTACTTGTCGGCCGTGGGCATGACCTGGAAGTCGCAGGAGTATTGCCCTTCGCTGCCTTCCTCGCCACCGATCTCCACACCTTCCTCGATGTAGATGTTGGTCGACAGCACCAGGTACTCGCCGTCCAGCGTCTTGTTGGGCAGGCCTTGGACCTTGAAGGTGGCGCCGCAGGTCAGGCCACGGGCATCGGACTGCCCGCTGGCCACCTGGTAGCCGGCCTGCTGCTCCTGCGCGCGCGCCTTGGCGTAGGCCACGCCATCGCCGTCCTTGGTGTACTCGCCTGGGTAGTCGAACACCTCGTAGGTGTTCAGGTCATGCTGGCGGGTGAGCGCGCTGTCCTTGCGCAACGCCACGGTGGGCCGCTCGAAATCGTAGTCGGCCAGCACCGCCTTGGTGGGCAGCACCTGCACGCCCACACTCCAGCTCTGGATGGTCTCGGCCTGGTCGCCATGGGCCTCCGACCAGTTGGCCTTGTAGGGCACCTTCTCGTACAGCGGCACCGACTGGTGCGCCGAGGCGCTGTCGCACAGCACAAGCTCATGGCCGCTGGCGGTGTGCTCGAAGTAATAGTAGATGCCCTCCTGCTCCAGCAGGCGGGTCACAAAGTTCATGTCGCTCTCGCGGTACTGCACGCAGTAATCCCAGGGCGTGTAGGTGCCCGTGAGCTTCTTGCTGACCTTGGCGATGCCGGAGTGGTCTGCGAACACCTCCTCGACGATCTGCACCACCGTCTTTTCCTGGAAGATCTTGCAGTCCTGCGTGCGCGACAGGAACCACAGCCAGGGGCGCAGCGTGGCCTGGTAGTGGAAGAACTGCTTGGTGCGCCGCCCGGAATGGGCAAAACGCGCCACCAGACCATTGAAATGCCGTTTGCCCTCGGGCAGTTCCAGCGCAATGGTCATGCTCTTGCCCAGGAACTTGGCCAGGTCCAGATCGGACTTGTCGCTCAAGATTTCGACCTGGTACTCGAATGGTCGCGACAGCCCCTCCGAGGCCGACAACGACATCAGTTGCATCTGGCCCTTGCCGGGCACATCGCAGATCAGTTCAGCAAGCAGTGCCATGATGATCCTTTCAATCCTGTCTTTGCCCGGCAATGCCCGGGCGTTTTTCTGGTGATGCGAGCGCGAATCGCCACATGGTCAGCGCCCCTTCAACAGGCCGGCCTGGATGACGCCTGTGTCCTGCAACTGCCCGACAAGGCTCTTGCCATAGATGGAGCGGTAGACGCCTTCGGCGGCCAGGGCGCCAACCAGGCCCGCCACCAGGCCCACGCCGATCACCACGGCGCCCGAGGCGCCCACGGCCACCAGGACAGCCGTGGCCAGGCCCGTGGCGAAGGCCCCCCCCTACGGTAGTGACCGCCTCGCGGCGAATGAACTCGGCCTTCTGGGAAGCAGGCGTGTTCTGATACTCGTGGTAAGTCCACCCCAGGCCGGCCACCATCAGGATGGCGCCTCCAGCCTTGAGATAACGGGCGTTGCGCAGAACGGCCGCATCCACCGCCGGGTTGGTTTTCTCGACATTGCGCAGGATCTGACGTAAATGGTCATCCCGCGCCCATGTCGCGCGGGCCGGGTTGGCCTGCGACCGCTTCATGAGGTTGTTGAAGTTGCGGCCACCCGCACCGTACTTTGCCCAGTCCCGCGCCTCGGCCGCCAGCATGGCATCCGGCCCTGAGGGCACACGCCACAGCCTCGCGGCGGCCGTGCGCTGTGCCGAGGCCTGACGCACCAGCACCTCGAGTTCGGCCGTTGCCGGGTTGGGCCCCAACCGGGATACGCGCATCTGGGCAGCCTCAACCAGCGCGCGGTCCACCGCCTGGTAGCGCCGCCTGATCGGATCCCAGGTTGCGCCAGCCAGGAACTGGCGCGCCCCTGCCCCTGCCACACCGTTGTCCAGGCTGCGCAAGAAGGCATAGCCCTCCTGCTCGGTGCTGCCAGGCACCGTCAGCACATAGCACTGGCGGGCGATCGGATCATCGATCACCACCGTCACGCTGCTCTGTCCAGTCAGTTGCTCCATGCCGCAGGCCTCACGCATCCTTCAAGACATCATCGAGGCCCAGAGGCCCCACCTCTCGAGCGCCCTGGCGCACCGCGTCCCAGACGGGCAGGCTGAATCGCCCGCCGCCTCGGCGCATGGCGCACCATGTCCAGCCCGCCGTTCGCCACAGCCAAGGCCAGCCCAGCCGCTGCAAACGGAAGAGCCCGCCGCGCGCCTGCGCCCAGGCGCTCAGCACGTCCACATGCGCCTGGGTGGGCAGGCTCAAACCAGCCGCCAGCCAGATGCCTGCCCCGGTCTGTACCACCCAGCGTTGCTCCACCTCATCGGGCAAGCCCGGAAACACCGCCACGACCGACCAAAGGCGCTCCAGCGAGTCCAAAGACAAGCTCTGGCCGGCGACGTTCACCACGCCGGCCTCGGGGTCCAGGTCAATCACGGCAGTGCTCATGGGGTACTCAGCCGAACTCGTAGGTGAAGTCGCCGTCGGCGGCTCCCAGCGTCACGCTGCCCAACGACTCGCCACGGCTGGTGCGGCCCAGGTACTCGATCGAGATCTTGGGCAACACCGTGTTGGTGAGGATGGCGTCGATGATGCGGCCGCCAGCCTCGGGGTTGTCGCAGCGCTTGACGATGAGCTTGACCGCGTCGTCCGAGTAGTTGAACGGGATGCGGTGGTTCTCTTCGACGCGGCGCTTGATGCGGTTGAGCTGCAGGCGCACGATCTTGCCCATCATCTCTTCCGACAGCGGGTAATACGGGATCGTGACGATGCGGCCCAGCAGCGCAGGCGGGAACACCTTCATCAGCGGCTCTTGCAGCGCGGTGGCCAGCGAATCCGGATCGGGCGACAGCTCCGGATCCTTGCACATGTTCATGATCAGCTCCGACCCCACGTTCGAAGTCAGCAGGATGATCGTGTTCTTGAAGTCGATGAAGCGGCCTTCGCCGTCTTCCATCGAGCCCTTATCGAACACCTGGAAGAACATCTCGTGCACGTCGGAGTGGGCCTTTTCGACCTCATCGAGCAGCACGATGCTGTAGGGGCGGCGGCGCACGGCTTCGGTCAGGATGCCGCCTTCGCCGTAGCCCACGTAGCCCGGAGGCGCGCCCTTGAGCGTCGACACCGTGTGAGCTTCCTGGAACTCGCTCATGTTGATGGTGATGACGTTCTGCTCGCCGCCGTACAGGGCCTCGGCCAGCGCCAGCGCGGTCTCGGTCTTGCCGACGCCGGAGGTGCCACACAGCATGAACACGCCGATGGGCTTGTTGGGGTTGTCCAGGCGGGCGCGCGAGGTCTGGATGCGCTTGGCGATCATGTCCAGGCCGTGCTGCTGACCGATCACGCGCTTGCCCAGGGCCTCGCCCAGCTTGAGCACGGTCTCCAGCTCGTTCTTGACCATGCGGCCCACGGGGATGCCGGTCCAGTCGGCCACCACGGCGCCGACAGCGTGCGCGTCCACCGACGGCATGATCAGCGGCGTGTCGCCTTGCAGCGTGGTCAGCTTCTCCTGCTCGGCCTTCAGTTCGGCCAGCAGGGTGGCGCGCTGGGCGTCGTCCAGCGTGGCGGCCTCGGCGGCCTGGCCATCCACGGGCTTGTCACCACCGCGCAGTTGCGCGCGCAGGGCCAGGATCTTGTCGACCAGGGCTTTTTCTTCCTTCCAGCGAGCGTCCAGGCCGGCCAGTCGGGTTTTCTCGGCGTCCAGCGCGGTGGATGCATCCGTGCGGCGGCTGCCCACGTCCACGCCCACGGCGGCTTCACGGTCGATGATGCCGATCTCGATCTCCAGGGCCTCGATGCGGCGGGTGGCGTCTTCCACCTCGGCCGGCGTGGCGTGCTGGCTCACGGCCACACGGGCGCAGGCGGTGTCCAGCAAGCTCACAGCCTTGTCGGGCAACTGGCGCGCGGGGATGTAGCGGTGCGACAGCTTGACGGCGGCTTCGATCGCTTCATCGAGCAGTTGCACACGGTGGTGCTTCTCGAGCACGGTGGCCACGCCACGCAGCATCAGGATGGCCTTGGCCTCGTCGGGCTCGGGCACCTGCACGACCTGGAAGCGGCGGGTCAGGGCCGGGTCCTTTTCGATGTACTTCTTGTACTCGGCCCAGGTGGTGGCACCTACCGTGCGCAGGTTGCCACGCGCCAAGGCAGGCTTGAGCAGGTTGGCCGCGTCGCCGGTGCCGGCCGCGCCACCCGCGCCCACCAAGGTATGCACTTCGTCGATGAACAGGATGATGGGCTTGGGCGAGGCCTGCACCTCATCGATCACTTGGCGCAAGCGCTGCTCAAACTCGCCCTTCATGCTGGCGCCGGCCTGCAGCAGGCCGATGTCCAGGCTCAGCAGGGAGACTTCCTTCAGCTGGGGCGGCACGTCGCCGCGGGCCAGGCGCTGAGCGAAGCCCTCGACCACGGCCGTCTTGCCCACGCCGGCCTCGCCGGTCAGGATGGGGTTGTTCTGGCGGCGGCGCATCAGGATGTCGACGATCTGGCGGATCTCGTCATCGCGGCCGGTCACCGGGTCCATCTCGCCCTTGCGGGCCTTCTCGGTCAGGTCGACCGTGAACTTCTTCAGGGCCTCTTGCTTGCCCATGGCGGCCGGGGCGATGGCGCCCTGGTCCGAGCCGGGCTGAGCGCTGCTCAGGCCGCTGCCGTCTTGCGCGCCCATGCGGCTTTCAGCCGTGCCGCCGCAGACCTTGTCGAAGTTCTCGGCCAGGTCATCGACCTTGACCTTCTCGAACTGGCGCGAGATGGCCAGCAGCGCGTTGCGCAGCGTGTTGGTGCGCAGGATGCCCAGCAGCAGGTAGCCGGTGCGCACCTGGCTGTCGCCGTACTTCAGCGTGCCATAGACCCAGCCGCGCTCGATGGCGGCCTCGATCTGCTCGGAGAAATCCGAGATGGCGGTCGAGCCGCGCGGCAGGCGATCGAGCGCCGTGGTCACGTCCTTGGCCAGCACGGCCGAGTCAAGCGCGTAGTGGCGCACGATGGCGTCCACATCGGACTCGTTGTTCTGCAGCAGCTGCGTGATCCAGTGGATCAATTCCACGTATGGATTGCCGCGCAGTTTGCAAAAGACAGTCGCCCCCTCGATGGCCTTGTAGCCCAGGGGATTGAGCTTTCCAAACAGGGCCACCCGGCTGATTTCACTCATGGCTTGCTCCTAGAAGATTTACGCAAGAGAAAGATGTTCTACGTTCATGATCAGATCGGCCGCATCACGCCGGCGCTGCTTCTGGTTCATCCAGCTGCTGCGGCCCAGCGCGCCGGCCACGGGCGATTTGCCCAGGGACCATGCCGGCACATCATCGCGGTGCAGGATCAGCTGCACGTCCCACTCGAACTCGAAGCCTACGTACTGACGCACCAGCGATTTCAGCGATGCCAGGCCCTTCGCGCCCGGCAGGAACTCGCGGTATTGCGCCAGGCGCAAGGGCCCGATGACGACGCGGAACTTGTGCTGCACGTCCCACACCTGGCGGCCCAGCACGGCGCCGCGCCCCAGGCCCTGCTGGCCGTGGCGCGTCAGGCGCGAGCGCTCCTCATCGGCCAGTGGCATCCAGTGACCGGCGAACTGATCCACCCGCACCGGCACGTCGTACTGCACCTGGATCCAGGCGCGCAGGCCGTCGGCATCGCGCACCCCGCGAGACAGACGGCCGGCATAGAACAGCTTGGCGTGGTCAGGCAGGTCATCACGGCCACGGAAGGCCGCACCGCCGAATCCGAACAAGGCGCCCAGCCAGCGCTCGACACTGGCGTCGTCGGCACGGTCCAGCAGCACGGCGGGCTGCGTGCGTGTCCAGGCCCGGTAGAACAGCAGGCCGAAACGGTGCAGCAGCATGTCCAGGAAACGCTGCAGGGTGATGTCCCCGTGGTGCATGGCGCGTTCGCGCGCGTACTCGGTCAGGTGGATGGGCAATGCGCCATTGGGCCCCAGGAAGCCGAACACGCGCTGCACCAGCCGCATGGTGCCAGCCGGGCCGGCCTGGGTCGTGGTGATGGGCGCAGGTGCAAAGTTGAGCGCAGCCTCCTGGGCGAAGCGCACGGGCTCGTCCTGCGGGCGCGAGGCCGTGCCCAGACGTGGCAGGTGCGGGTAGGCCCCTTCGATGCGGCGCATCGCCTGGAACAGGTCGAAATCATAGGGGCGCTCCTGCAGGCGCGCCCACAGGGCCTGGGCCAACGCCTGGCTGGCGGCGCGCAGGCCCGCCTCGCTGAGGGTGTCGTGGGACACGCTCACAGCACGGGCCTCGCACCCAGGCCGGGCTGCCAACGCATCAGCTCACCACGCGCCAGCGACTGCAGCGAGGTCTGCACAAAGCTGTTCATCGACACATGCCGCGCCAGGTACTGGTGCAGCACCGAGCCGAACAGGAAGGCGCTGCCCCCCTCGAAGGACAGTTCATCGACCGTCAGCTGCACCTCCACCCCACGCCCGAAAGCGATCGGGCCAGCCACCGGGTGGCGGCGCACCACGGGCTTGGTGCGGACCTGGCGCAAGCCCTCGATCTGACGGCGGGTGGCCGGATCGCAGGCCATGGTGAACAGCTGCAGCAGCTCCCGCAAGGCCTGGGCGCCCTGCTCGGCATCCGTGTCGATCAGCGAGAGGTGGTTCACGGACAGCAGGTTCAGCAGTTGCCAGGCGGCGGCGTTCTCGCGCAACGAACTCAGCGGACGCGACGGCCCGGCCAGCACCTGGATGCCCTGCAAGGGCGCGGCGGTCTCGAGCGTCATGCCCGCACCACCGCCCACCGGCATGAACACAGGCAGGTCGCGGTTGGTACACAGCGCCTGCAGCGACAGCTGGCGCAAGGTCTGCGGGAAGGGCGACTCCCGGGCATCGACCAGGGAGATGAAGACCTCGGAGCCGATATAGCCTGAACGAGCGCCTTCACGGCGCACCTTGTCCGATGGCAGGCGCGGCTCACGCACCGTGCTCCAGTAGGCCTGGTGCCCGGACGGGGCACTGTGCGGAGTGGCGAACAAGGGGTAGAAGGCCACCTGCTCATTGGTCTGGGTCACCCCCTCGACCGTTTGCAGCGAATACACCTCGTAGTCGGTCGGGGCCGAGCGCTCAGGCACCACGTGGAACTCGAAGCTGCTGTCGTTGACCTGCACGCGGTCGGCCCGGTGTGGGAACAGGTTGATGGCCGGGGCACAGTGCAGCGCGAAATTGCCGGCATCGACCACGCCCTCCAGCCCCTCGCCCTGGCGCGAGAACAGCAGCACCAGCTCGCACTCGTTGCCCGGGCAGGCCGCGAAACCCGCCGCCAGCTTGCGCACGTCGAAGAACATGAAGCGCTGGGGAAAGGCAAAGTACTCCTGCATCAGCCGCGTGCCCGACAGGCCGCGCTGCGTGACGGGCAACAGCGCCTCGTCATCCCCGAAGCCCACGGGCTGCACCGCCTCACGATCCAGCCACACGCGCGTGCCCTCGCCGGCTCGCCCTGGCAGGCCCAGCATGGCGCCTGTGCAAGCCCCCAGCACCAGCTCCTGCAGTCGGAAGGCCACATCCTGCAAGCCCCCCAGGTAGAAGCGCAGCTGGTCCAGCGTCAACTGGGTGAACTGCAGCCCATCGGGCAGCCCCAGACGGATGCGCACACCACTGCGGGGACGGTCCTTGAGCGGCAGACTGGACAGGGACAGGTCCGCCGCGTTGATGAAGTATTCGGCCGAACGCACCGTGATCGGTGTGAGCGTGACGTCGTGCCCCGTACGGAACTCGCAACGCGTGGCGCTCACCGAGGTGCTTGGCCCCATGAGGGCAGAGCCTCGCGGCAAGCCATAACCGCCCAGCAGACCCGGATCCGGCTTGGGCTGGAACTCCACCACCATCATCGAGGGGATCGGGGCCGACAGGTTCGGGCAGACCATGTCCAGCAGGCGCTGGGACAGTTGCGGAAACTCGGCATCGAGCTTCAGGTGCACGCGCGCGGCCAGGAAGGCCGAACCTTCCAACAGCCGCTCGACATAGGGATCGGCCACCTCCAGGCCCTCGATGCCCAGGCGCGAGGCGATCTTGGGGAACTCGCGCGCGAACTCGGCGCCCATCTCACGGAGATAGCGCAGTTCCTGGTTGTAGTAGCGAAGGAGTCGGGGATCCATGGTCGGGCGGTGTGGCTGGTGTTGGCGTGATCTCAGGTCTTCAGAGCATCGATGACACGCATCACCTCATATCACGAACACTGGCCTGCCCGGTCTCCACATCCATCGACGCGCTGAGCAACAGCTCCAGGGGCACAGGCTGGTTCCACATGTGTCCGCGGATCACCAGCTTGAGCTGGTTGTGATGGCTGTAGAGCGTACCGTCGATCTGAGCCTCCACCTCCAGGGTGTCCGGATCGATGCGGGGTTCGAAATCCAGGATGGCCTGCTTCACGTCATTGCCGATGGCACGCAGGTCCATCCGGCCCACCGCCTCGCCAGAGAAGGAGGGCACGCCGTAGTTCAGCACCGAATGCTGCGCAAACGGCGCCTGCTTCCAGCGCGCGACCTCTTCGTCGATGTAGGCTGGCCGGTGCTGCTTGGCGTTGGTGCGCCGCGAGGGCTCGGCCCGGTTGGCATTGAACAGCCACGACAGATCCCGCAGAACGGCCGCACGCAATTGCTGGCGCGACAGGACGCGGGCATCAAGCGATTCGCTCTTGTTGCCCGGGTCCGCATCGGTGAGCCGGTCCAGCAAGGAGGGCTGGAGCCGTTCCTGCGAGGTCAGCTCAGCCATGGCCGCCCTCGTTGGCGTCACCGCCATCGCCACCCTCGTCGCCTTCGTCAGGCGGCGGCTGCAGCTCGATCAGGTGCACAGCCAGCAGGTCGTGATCACCCAGGTTGGAACTGAACACGCGTTGGCCCAGGCCTGCCCAGCGGTCGGTGCCGATCTCGCGCCATTCGGTCTTGCGCGACAGCAGCAGCTGCGCATCACCGCTGTCGTGCGTGGCGGGATAGCGCGAGGGGATCACCGCCACCACCTCACCGCCATTGGCAAAGGTGAGGTAGGCCGGGGTCCAGACCATGTCGCGCAGATCCTGCGGCTGCTCGAAAGAGATGCGGCTCAGACGCGAAAACGGAATCCAGTAGTACTTGCCGTTGACGAAGGCCTCGAGCACCGGGCCCAGGCGCGAATCGGCATCGGCGATCCATTCGAAGGCCTCGCCGTCAATGGCTCCGGGCACGGCCGGGGCTTCATCGAAAGCCTTGGCGGCCAGCTCGTCGGCCAGCGCGGCATTGCCCTGCCCCGCTTGCAGCAGGGATTCGATCAGCTTGGCCAGCCAGGGATCCGGATGGCCGAAGACCATGGGCGCGCGCTTGCCGGCGAACACCTCGGCACGCAGCAGCTCGCAGCGCAGGGCATGGCCGACCATCTCCCGCATCGGGCCGGCCGAAGGCAGGAGATCGGCCACCACATTGAGCTGGGTATGCGCGCGTGACCACTGCCCCAGCACGCACAGCAGCTGGGCCATGAAGATGCGCAGGCGTGCATCGGCCGGTTTGGCCTTGACCGCCGCGGTCAGGTGCTGCAGGGCGCCTTGAGGATCGCCAGCGCGCAGGGTGGCTTCGGCTTGGGCCAGGGGTTCGGACATCGGTCAGCTCTCTGGTTGATCGGGTGTAGGGGAAGACTCAGAAACCGTGGCCGCAATCGGTGCAGAAGCGCGAGGCCCGGGGCATCACACTGCCACAACCTGGGCAGCTCTTGTGCGTGCTGGCCATGTCGAAGCCGCATTCATGGCAGAAACGCCCACCGCCGGAGGGCGTCTGGCAGTTCGGGCAGGCCAGGGCGCCGCCGCCACCTTGCCCTTCATCGTAAGCGCCGCCATAGCCCGCGGAGGCCGAACCCGGTCGCACCTGCTTGTTGATGCAGGTCTTGCACAGGCCGCGCTCCTCGTTCCAGCATTCTTCACAGGCCTGGTTGCGGCACTCCGAACACTGGGTGAAATAGCGCTGTGCCTGGGCCTGCGCCGCCTCGAAAGCCTCCTCATGGGCCGCCCGCCCACCCGCCATCGACATGGCGCTGGTGGCCTTGCCCGCCTTGTTGAGGTCGGTCATCAGGAAGGTCAGCCGCGTGAGCCATCCCGTGAGCTGCCCCATGCGATGAGGCTTGAACGGGCTGCGCCAGTTGAAGTCGCAGCACTGGCAGTAGAACTCGAACTGGAAACCCGCGCCGACGTCGCTCGCCGTGCTGCTCAAGTCTCGGTAATTCTTCATCCGGATCATGGTCGGGCCCTGGTGTGGTGGCTGAGGGTGGCTTACTTCTTCTGTGGGTGCTTCTTCAGGTACTCTTCGATGATGTCGATGATGTCCTGCTTGGTGAAGCGGGGCTCATCATCTCCTGGGCTGCCGCTGTCCACGGAACTCAGGCGCGCAGGCTCGGATTGCTCGATGCCTGGCGGCGTGATCAGCGAAAAGACCTTCTGCCCCTTGTTGCCGTGGTCGCTCTTGTAAAGCACCTCGATCTTGTCGTAGGTCAGGGTCCAGTCCTCGTCCAGCACGACCTCCATGTCGTCGGTCTTGACATTGAGCTTGCAGGACATCAGACGCACGCTGGTCAGGGCGAGCTTGAGCTCGACTTCCCTCTGCATGCGCTGACGGATGGTGAGCGTGGCCCTGGCACTGGTCTGCCCGCTCTTGAGCAGGTTCATCATTGGCACACTGGCGCTGTCCACCGCCTTGGATATCTCCAGCATCTTGCCTTCGGCTTGGCGATCCTCATTCTTGCCGGTGGGCGACTGATCGGCCAGTTCCATGCCCCAGGCCCAGTCGAACAGCTCGATCTCGCCCTTGTGGCCTTCGGCCTGAGAGTCGCCGGTCACCCCCGTCAGCGCCAGGTAAACCTCTGCGTATTCCATCGTTTGCCTCCGTCACCTCATTGATCAGACCATCCACACCGGATCAGGCGAGCGTCTGGCTTTGCACATCGCACTGGAAGGTGCTGCACTTGGGTGTGTAGCGGCCATTCACGTCGACCTCGAACACCTTGATGTTGAGCTTGGAGTAGCGGATGGTCAGCTCTTCCTGCAAGACCATGGCCTTGCCGTCGCTGACCAGATCCAGGTCGATCTCTTCAATGTAGCCGTCAAGCAGCTCCAGGATGAAGGCATTCCTCAAGCCCCCATCGGCCTTGCCCGAGGCAAAGCCGTGCGCCACTGTGATGGCCGCCGACTTGACGCGTTTGCGCTCCCGCATGGCGGTCATCAGGGTGACGGACGCCGCATCGAAGCGTTTGGTGACGGACACCGTTTCACTGTTGACACGCCGGGTCACCGTGCGTGAAGCCCCCGTGCCCTTGATCACGTCATGGCCCTTCATCGACCAATCGAAGTCGGCCAAGATGATCTGGCCTTCGTAGCCGGCCACTTCGCTCTCACCGATACCGTCGGTACCCAGGCCGTCGATCGAGATCTTCAGGAATATCTGGCTCCAGCCCATGATGCACCACCGTGAAGGTTAACTGGCTGACGGCAAGCCGTCGACACAATGAACAAATCCGGGAGCCCCTCGATATGAGGAAGCCCCCGGACCGCGTCATCCGCAAGACCGTGCTTACTTGATGATCTTGTTGGCGGCGATGTCCCACTCGAACGGCATGTCGCCGCCGAGCTTGCCCTTGTTGTCCTGGGGCTTGTAGTTGATGGCGATGGACTTGGACACCATTTCGACGTCCTGGCTCACGCCGCCGTCTTCGCCGCCCTTGGTCGAGACCTTGGTGGTGAACACGTCCTTCATGATGATCTGGAAGAACTGCTTGGGCAGACCATCGGCATCGCCGACCTGCTTACACATCACGACTTCGACAGTGGCGAAGTGCACGCCCTTGACGATGTTGCGCATGATCGTGGGCGAGGCCTTGTCGAAGTAGTGCGAGAAGCTGAACACGCCGGGCGTGGCCTTGCCCACGGCCGCGCCGCCACCCTTCAGGAAGCTGGACTCGGCTTCGATGTCCCAGCTCCAGTCACCGATCTCGATCCAGCCTTGGTCGCCATGGAAGTTTTCCTGGAACGACTCGCCCTTGTCGACGCCTGCGAATTTGATGAATGCATTACCCGGCATGATTGACTCCTAGTTGGTCAGTGTTAACGAATGATGGCTTGATCAGCCCTTCTTCTCAGAAGGCAGTTTGGAGACAAGCCGCAGAGAAACCGTGAGGCCCTCAAGTTGATAGTGAGGTTTGAGGAAGAACTTCGACGAGTAGTAGCCGGGAGCGCCTTCCACCTCTTCCACCACCACCTCGGCCGCCGCCAGGGGGCGTTCGGCTTTGGTGACTTCGGTCGAGTTGGTCGGATCCCCGTCCACGTAGTTCAAGATCCAGTCGTTCAGCCATGAGGCCATGGCGTCGCGGGACTTGAACGAACCCACCTTGTCCCGCACGATGCACTTGAGGTAGTGAGCAAAGCGGCAGGTGGCAAAGAGGTAGGGCAGACGCGCCGCGAGTGCCGCGTTGGACGTGGCATCGGGATCGTCGTATTCGGCAGGCTTTTGCAGCGACTGGCCACCGATGAACGCCGCGAAATCGGAGTTCTTGCGGTGGATCATCGCCAGGAAACCGTTCTTGGAGAGTTCGGCCTCGCGACGGTCGGAGATCGAGATCTCGGTGGGGCACTTCATGTCCACGCCGCCGTCGTCGGACGGGAAGGTGTGCGTGGGCAGGTTCTGCACCGCGCCGCCGGACTCGACACCACGGATCCGCGAGCACCAGCCGTATTCCTTGAAGGAGCGGTTGATGTTGGTGGCCATGGCGTAGGCCGCGTTGGCCCAGCCGTACTTGCTGTGGTCGCCGCCGTTGGTTTCTTCTTCGAAATCGAATTCTTCGACGGGGCTGGTCTTGGCACCGTAGGGCAGACGCGCCAGGAAGCGCGGCATGCACAGACCCAGGTAGCGGGCGTCGTCGGATTCGCGCAGCGAGCGCCAGGCGGCGTATTCGGGCGTCTGGAAGATCTTGGTCAGGTCGCGCGGATTGGCCAGTTCCTGCCACGATTCCATCTGCATCACGGCCGGGCTGGTGCCCGACAGGAAGGGGCAGTGGGCGGCCGCGGCGATCTTGGCCATCTCACCCAGCAGTTCGACATCGGGCGGGGTGTGGTCGAAGTAGTAGTCGCCCACGAGGGCGCCGAAGGGCTCGCCACCGAACTGGCCGTACTCTTCTTCGTACAGCTTCTTGAACAGGGGGGACTGGTCCCAGGCCGTGCCCTTGTAGCGCTTGAGCGTCTTGGCCAGATCCTGCTTGCTGATGTTCATCACGCGGATCTTGAGCTGCTCGTCGGTCTCGGTGTTGTTCACCATGTAGTGCAGACCGCGCCAGGCCGACTCCAGCTTCTGGAAGTCTTCGTGGTGAATGATCAGGTTGACCTGCTCGGAGAGCTTCTTGTCGATCGCGGCGATCATGGCCTCGATGGACTTGACCGCATCGGCGCTGATGATGTTGGTGTGCGCCAGAGCCTGCTGGGCCAGGATCTGCACCGCCTGCTCGACGGCACCCTTGGCTTCGTCGGTCTTGGGCTTGAATTCCTTCTGCAGCAGCGAGGTGAATTCGTTGCCTTCGAGGGTGACGCCTGCCAGCGCCGAGCTTTGTTGCTGTTCAGCCATGTGTATTTACTCCTGAACTTATTGCTCGTCAGCCGGTTTGGCAGTGGCCGTCAGCGACTGCAGCAGCGACGGGTCGTTCAGCACCTTGTTGATCAGTTCTTCGGCACCGGTCTTGCCGTCCATGTAGGTGATCAGGTTGGACAGCTGGGTACGGGCCTCCAGCAGCTTGTTCAGGCCCTCGACCTTGCGCGCCACGGCGGCCGGCGAGAAGTCATCCATGTTCTCGAAGGTGATGTCCACGGGCAGGTTGCCTTCACCGGTGAGGGTGTTGGGCACCTGGAAAGCCACACGGGGCTTCATGGACTTCATGCGGGCGTCGAAGTTGTCGACGTCGATCTCCAGGAACTTGCGATCGGCCACGGCGGGCAGGGGATCCTCGGGCTTGCCCGACAGGTCGGACATGACGCCCATCACGAAGGGCAGCTGCACCTTCTTTTCGGCGCCGTACAACTCGACGTCGTATTCGATCTGCACGCGGGGCGCGCGATTGCGCGATACAAACTTTTGTCCGCTCATGGAATGACTCCGTTTCAATGACCGTTAAGCTCAACGAACCACATTACAACACCGGCGCGAGGCCGTGAGACCCCTCTAAAGGGGTCCCTAAATCTTAGGGGGACCCCAAAAAGGGCTCAATAACCACCGCCGCCTCCGGCCACGGTATCGGGATCCACCCCCATGATCCTGGCCACCTCGCCCAGCGCATCGGGCGCCAGTTCTTTGACGAGTTCCAGGAAGTTCTTGTCGATCAGGCGCTGGGCGCGACGCAACAGCAACTGAGCCGGGCTGGTGGGCTCGGTGCGCTCCAGGTACTGGCACACCAGGTCGATGGCCTTGATCGCATCCTCGCGGGAATCGATCGAATCACCCAGGCCGCCGCCACGGCTGCCCCGACGCGGTGCACTGCTGGACTCGTCAGCACCGCTGTCGCCACCACCCAGGTCGCCCAGCAGGCTGTCGAGGTCCAGGTCGTCGCCGCTCTCCGCGCCGCCCTCCTGGGGCGTGACACGCACCAGTCCGGCCACCATGTCCTTGAGCGTGTCGCACGACGGTGCACGTCCGTAGCCGACGCGGTCCTGCAGCAGGCTGATCAGGGCGTCGAGTTCGCTGGTCGTGCGCTGGCCCAGGTCCTTGAGCGTGTCGTCCTCGGCGATGGCCGCGCCCAGCATCTGCTCGACCGAGCTCGCGCTCATGGGCGACTCGTCCTCGCGTGCCGGGATCTTCTCCAGCGCCACTTCGATGTCGCGCACGGTGAGCTGGCCCACCGCGCGGCTGCGGAACACCAGCGACTGGCGGACATCGCCCAGCAGGCCGGCACTGTCTTCAAGTTGCGACAGCACGTTCAGGCGGGCGTAGGGATCGCCATCATCCGGATCGGGCTTGGGATGCACGTCATCCCAGTAGCGCTCCAGCAGCTCGCGCAGCAGCCGCAGGGTATGCGGCAGGGACGACAGCCCCTCGCGATGCAGCAGGGCACGCCCCCACAGAATGGCCACGCGGATGTCGCGGGTGCGGCTGAAGAGCTCTTCAGCCTTGTCCTTGACACCACCCCAGTCGGGCGGCTCGGCAGACGAGAACTGGGTTTCGGGCTTGCCTTCGGCAGCCTTGTTCAGCTCGAGGAAATCGTTGTCGTATTCCAGGTCTTCGCCACAGGAGGGATCTCCCAGTGGCTCCAGCCAGGCATCGACTTGGGCAGCGCTGTCACTCATGGTTGGCCGTGCTTGATGGTTGGATGGCAAAAATGCGTTGGGAACCGCTGGACTGTAGCGCTGCGTTGTGAACATGCCTTGGTGGCATGGCTCGCATGGTGTGGTCAGCCCGGCAGAGGGTCAATCCTACGGTTTAGGAGACGAGCCCCCACGGACGCGACTGGGCAGGAAACAACAGCCTGAAAAAAGCACCCGCAGCACCCGCCCTTATCCGGCGATCTGGCCGGCGTACGGCTTCTACAGTGGCGCTTTCCGGCCCACGTCAAACGCCAAGGAGCACGCCATGCCCTCGTTGAACCTTCTTCTGCGCTGCGCCCCGCTGCTGCTGTCCACCGCCTTGCTGTCTGGCGGCCTGATGACCTCGGCCCAGGCTGGCGAAGCGTATGGCGCCGTGGGTTTTCCCGGGGTGCTGGGCGGCTATGCCCAGACCGTCAACGAGCACCTGGTGTTGCGGGCTGACTACGCCACCCTGGGCAGCCACAACAAGGACGGCGAGCGCGAAGGCATCAACTACCGGAGCAAGCTCAAGCTGGCCCGCGTAGGGCTGTTCGCCGACTACTTCCCGGCGCGCGGCAGCGGCTTTCGCCTCACCGGCGGCCTGACCGTCAACGACATGTCGCTCAAGCTGCGCTCGAACATGCCCGCCGGCAGCACCATCAATGTGGGCGGCGTCAACTACATCGCCACCGGCAACGAGTACCTGAACGCCGACGTGAAGATCCCCAAGGTCACCCCCTACGTCGGTATCGGCTGGGGCCACCACCGGCGCGAGCCCGGCTGGGGCCTGATCGCCGACCTGGGCGTCTCCATCGGCAAGGCCAAGCTGGACGTGGACACGAACCTGGCCTCCTATGGCGTGCAGCAGGCCGACATCGACCGCGAGGTGCGTGACCTGCGCGACGACGTGGCCAAGGTGCGCGTGGTGCCCCAACTCAGCCTGGGTGCCAGCTACCGCTTCTGAACGATCGCAAAGCCACCGCCCTTCGGGGCATGGATCCCGCGCCGGGCGACCTCCCTGCCCGGCCGGCCACCTGGGCCTTGCCATCGGTCACCGTTGGGGGGCAGACACACCAGGTTTTTCCTTGCGCAGGCGGGTCGGCGGATCATTCCACCGGCCCGTTTTGCCTTGAATGGCACACGCGGCACGCACCACCCCCGGGATTCCCCGGATCAAGAGGTTTCACGTGTCGCCGACATAGTGCCCATGGCAGTAATAAATACATCCAAGAAGCACCTGACCGTGGTGGGGGCGCCGGAGGCGATCCACGGTGTCTCCACAGAAGCCCCGGGCGGCCTTTCGCCGCAGGGCGCGGCGCCTGCCGTGGCGCCACCGCCCAGCCAGGCGCCACACCCCGAATCACTGCGCCCCGCGGGCCCCCTGGCGCGCCTGATCCTGGGCCATGACTGGAAGCAGCGCCTGCGCACACGCCGCTCATTGCGCGGCGCCCTCAGCTACGCCGTCTTCGCCGTGCTGATCAACCTGGCGGCGCAGCAAGGCTGGTTGCCCCAGGGGCCCGTGCTGCAGGTCACTGCGGTGACGATGGCCATGACGGTGGTGTTCTACGCCCTGCTGCGCAGCGGGCTGAACCGCCAGTTCGCCGACCCGGCGCTGACCATGCCGCAGATGCTGCTGCCGGCCACCATTACGGCCTGGATGTACACCTTCGGCGGGCCGCTGCGCGATGTGGTGCTGGTGCTGCTGGCCCCGGTGCTGCTGTTCGGCTTCCGGCACCTGCGGCCGGCCAAGGTGCGGCTGCTCAGTGGCTACGTGCTGGCCCTGATGGGTTGCGTGATGATCTGGCTGGTGCACCATGACCCGAAGGCCCACGACATGGGCAACGAGCTGCTGCGCTTCATGCTGGTGGCCGTGGTGGTGGTCACCTTGTGGCAGTACACGGCCAGCGACACCGAGGAAAGCTCCGGCGTGCTGCACGCGCTGGGGGTGATGCTGTTCACCCACGACACCAAGCAGCGCCTGCGCATCCAGCGCTACATGATGGCGGCAGCCAACTTCGTGATCTGCACCATCGTGCTGGCCTATGCGGTGAGCACCGGCGCCGTGAGCGAGGCCTCCGGCTGGTGGCTGGGCTGCTTCATGATGGCCAACGTGGGGGTGTTCTACGCCCTGCTGCGCAGTGGCCTGAACCTGCATTTCGCGGATCCGTCGCTCACGCTGCCGCAGATCATGGTGGCGCTCGTCTGCGTGGTCTGGTCCTACGCGATCCTGGGCGAATCACGTGGCGCCGCGCTGATCCTGCTGGCCCTGATCCTGATGTTCGGCATGTTCAACCTGACGGCCAAGCAGACACGGATGGCGGCGTTCTTCGCACTGTGCGCCCAGGGGCTGACGATGCTGTTCATGGCCACCCTGGCGCCCGAGCGCTTTCCGGCGCGCCAGGAGATGGTGAACTTCCTGTTCGCCTGCACCTCGCTGCCGACCATTTCGGTGCTGTCAGGCCAGTTGAGCACGCTGCGCCACCGCCTGCAATCGCGCAAGGAAGAACTGGCCGAGGCGCTCTCACGCATCCAGACACTGGCCACGCGTGACGAGCTCACGGGGCTGTTCAACCGCCGCCACATGATGGAGACGCTGTCGTTGCAGAAGAAGTTCAGCGACCAGGGTGGCAGGATTTTCTGCATCGGCATCCTGGACATCGACCACTTCAAGCACGTGAACGACACACACGGCCACGGCGTGGGCGACGAGGTGCTGCGGCACTTCGCGCAGCAGGCACAGTCGGTGATGCGCGATTCGGATGTGATCGCGCGCTGGGGCGGAGAGGAGTTCCTGCTGATGCTCACGGACTGCAGGCTCGACCAGGCCGAAGCCGGCCTGGAGCGCCTGCGCGAGGTGATCAACGCCGCGCCCATGTCGGACACGGTGGCGGGGCTGCGCGTGACCTTCTCGTCCGGGTTGACCGAGCAGCGCTACGAGGAAACGCTGGACCAGACCATCGAGCGCGCCGACCAGGCGCTCTACCGCGCCAAGCGGGGCGGGCGCAACCGGACGATGGCGAGCTGAGAGGCGAGCCGCTGGCGGCCCCTGCCCTGCCGCTCAGGTGGCCTCGGGCGCCAGTGCCTTGAGCAACCAGTCGTTGAGGTCAGCGACCTCTTCCGGGCAGACCGAATGCGGCATGGCGTAGTCGTGCCATTCGACCTTGTAGCCCAGGCCGGTCAGCGCCTCGCGGGCCTGCTGGCCACGGGCGATGTTGACGATGTCGTCGTGGCGGCCATGGGCCATGAACACGGGCACGTCGGCATTGGCCGTGCTGCGCTCCGCGGCCAGCGTGTCGGCCAGCGGCAGGTAGCCCGACAGGGCGACGATACCGGCCAGACGATGGCCGTGGCGCAGACCCGCCAGCAGGGACATGGCACAACCTTGCGAGAACCCCATCAGCACGGTGCGTGAGGCCGGAACACCGCGGGCCTGTTCGCGCGCGAGCAACGCCTCGATGTCAACCACGGACTGGCGCAGGCCGGTTTCGTCTTCGGGGCCACGGCCGCCCATGGCCAGGATGTCGTACCAGGCACGCATGGGATAGCCGCCGTTGATGGTGACGGGGCGCACGGGCGCGTTGGGGAACACGAAGCGGATCGGCCCGATGCTGGAGAGGTCCAGTTCGTCGCAGATGGGCACGAAATCATGGCCGTCGGCGCCCAGGCCGTGCAGCACGATGATGGTGGCGGCGGGCGGAACGCCGGGGTCGGGGTCGATGTCGAGGGTCTCGAGTGGCATGGTGCGGGTCTGTTGGCCGGCGGCAACGGCCGCCGATGGCCTACATGCTAACGGGCTCTTCCACTGGTCTTCTCGTGCCCCTGTTCAGCCGCAAGCACCTCACATGCTCGTCAACGGAAGAACACCTCGTAAGGCCGCAGCACGCGGGCCAGCGTGGCCGCGGGCAAGGCGCACCCCATCTGGCTGGACGGATCCGGACGGGTCTGGGTGGCGAAGGCGCGGGCCGCCAGGCGCTTGCGCTGCTCCAGATCGGGTGACAGCGGCAGGCGGCACGCACGGGCCCAGGGCAGACGCGCATCACCCGGGCGCGCCCAGTGCCAGGCGCTGATGGGCATCTCCAGCAAGGTGGCGCCCACCTGGGCGCACGCGGCGGCGCAGGCGCGGCCGGTGGCCTCGTGATCCGGGTGCCCGTCATGGCGCCAGGTGGTGATCACCACATCGCTGGGTCGCAACTGGGGCACCAGCGCCCAGGTCATGGGCGCTTCCAGATCGGCAAGGTGGCCATCCGGCAGGCCCAGGCGGTGCAGCTGGATGCGCGACAGCCCCAGCAGCGCCAGCGCCCGCACGGTTTCCATCGGGCGCTCCTGCGCCAGGCGCTCCGGCGTCCAGCGGCGTGAGCCAGGGTGGCTGGCCGCACCATCGGTGACCGGCACCACCAGCACCTCGCGGCCCTGGCGGGCCAGCAGGGCCATCAGCCCGCCTGCGCCCAGCACCTCGTCATCCGGGTGAGGCGAGACGATCACAGCGCGTCGCCCCAGGGGCACCAGCGTTTCGACCGTGACGGGCGGCAAGGCGCCCAGGTGCTGGCATTGCCGCCACGCTGCTTCAGGCGTGCCGCGGCCCTCCAGGCGCACCGGCGCAGTCATCTGCACAGGCCGGGCGGCCGCCGCAGATTCGAATCTTTCCAACACGACAGCCATGCGCCTCTCCCGATGCAGCCAGGGTTACCGAACCCGGGTGATCTTCGCGGGCGCATGTCATCTTGCCCATCAGCCGATGGTGCATGCGCGTGTCGGGCATGTCCTACACCGCCCTACACGCATGCACCGTCTGGATCACAGCGTGGCGCGCAGAAAGCGTTCGAACTCGTCGGCGGGCATGGGCTTGGCGAACAGATAACCCTGCCCGTGGTCGCAGCCGACGCTGGCCAGCAGGGCGCACTGCTCGGCGGTCTCCACCCCTTCGGCAATCACCGTCATGCCCAGGTCATGGGCCATGGCCACGATGGCGCGGCACAGCACCATCGCCGTCGAGCCGGGCTTGAGATCGCGCACGAAGGCCTGGTCGATCTTCAGGAAGTCGATCGGGAAGTGCTGCAGGTAGGACAGCGAGGAGTAGCCGGTGCCGAAATCATCCAGCGACAGCGCCATGCCCGCATCACGCAGGGATTGCAACTGGCGTGACAGCTCGTCACTGGAGTCCAGCAACAAGCCCTCGGTGATCTCCACCGACAAGGCATTGCCCGGCAGCCCGATGGCATGCAGGTGATCCGCCCAGTCCAGCCGCGGCGCGTCGCTGTCACGGAACTGCAGAGGCGACTTGTTTACGCTGACCTGAAAGTCCGCATGAAAGAGCGAGCGCCAGCGCAGCACCTGGCCCGCCGCCTGGCGAAAGGCCCAATCGCCGATCTCATCGATCTGGCCGCTGGATTCGGCGATGGGGATGAACACCGCCGGGCCGACCGGGCCCAGCACCGGATGGCGCCAGCGCAGCAGGGCTTCGGCCTTGTGCACCTCGCCCGTGGCCAGCGTGACGATGGGCTGGTAGTGCACGCTGAGCTGGCCATCGCCGAGCGCGGTGCGCAGGTCGGTGGCCACGCGCATGTGCAGGCGGGCCGCGGCCTCCATCTCGGCCGTGAAGTGGCAGAAGCGGCGGCGCCCCGCGTCCTTGGCGGCGTACAGGGCCTGGTCGGCCTGCTTGAGCAGGGCTTCGATGTCGGTGCCGTCCTGCGGGGCCTGGGTGATGCCGATGCTGGCCGATACATAGGCGCGCTCACCGCGCAAGCGGAAAGGCTGCACCAGCAGGTCGATGATCTGGCGGGCCACGTGGTCGACACGCTCCATGTCGCACACGCGCGGGATCACCACGGTGAACTCGTCACCGCCCAGGCGCGCCACGGTGTCCGAGTCGCCCACGCACTGGCGGATGCGGCGCGCCGCTTCGGTCAGCAGCAGGTCGCCCAGGTCATGCCCCAGGGTGTCATTGACTTCCTTGAAGTGGTCCAGGTCGATGAACATCAGCGCCACGACATGGCCATCGGCCGCACTGGCAGCCAGAGCCTGCTCCAGTCGTTGGCGCAACAACTGGCGATTGGGCAGGCCGGTCAGGCTGTCGTAGTGCGCCTGCTGCCAGATCAGCGCCTCGGCCTTCTTGCGCTGGCCGATGTCACGGGCCACCCAGGCGGCGTGGCGGGCTTCGCCCTGCTCGTCCAGGATGGGGGTGATGTCCTGCTCCAGCCAGAAGGCACCGCCGGCGCGGTCGTGCACCACCAGCTCGATGCGGATGGGCTCTCCGGCGCGCACGGCCTGGTCGATGCGCTGACGGTCCTCGGCCGCGGTGTCCGGCCCGTAGAGCAAGGCATGGGGCTGGCCCAGCACCTGTTCCCGCGCGTGGCCGGTACGACGCAGGAAGGCCTCGTTGGCAAAGACGATGCGCGAACCCGCCGGGCTGTCCGGCTCACGCAGGGTGATCATCACCAGGTCGTTGATGCGCGCTGCGGCCGCGCTGGTCAGGTGCAGCTCCTGGTTGGCCAGGCTCAGCGAGTCGGCGATCTGCCGGTGGCGTGTCAGGCTGCGGTCCAACCCGGCCAGCAACGCCGCGCACGACAGCGTGATCATCGCGCCCACGAAGGCGAAGTTGACCGTGACCACCGTCCACTTGACCAGGGGCTGATCATCGAAGCCCGGCGTCGGAAAGCGCGCATCGACCAGCCAGCCCAGCACCAGCAGCGTGAGCGCGCTCACCACCAGCGCCAGCAGCGCGGGCCGCATGCCCAGCAACAGGGCCGCCATGGCCGGGAAAGCCAGCAGGTAGATCTGGCTGACTGGCCCCACCGTGAGCATCAGCCACAGGCCAACCATGTACATCAGGCCCAGCAGGCTCCAGGCGCGCAGGCGGTAATCCAGCGTGCGGCGGCGCCACACGAAAGCCACCCAGGCCAGGGCCAGCACATCCATCACCGCCACGGAGGGGTGCCCCTGGTGGAAGGCCAGGATCGCACTGGGCACCGCGGCCACCGAGCCCAGCACCAGCACCACCGCCAGGATGGTCGACAGCAGACGCTCGCGCCAATGGCGCATGTCCATGGGCATCTGACGGTCGACCGTCAAGGTCTGATGGATCGATCGGAACACGCTCAACGACAGCCTCTTTTCGTGCGTGCGTGGCGCCGCTCGGGGGTGGACGCGTGGCATCGGGCACGTGCAACCCGGGTGCCAAAGCGGCGCCTACGTCGTTATCGGCGCCCTGTGCGGGCCATTAACCCCACGCTCTACTCTGGCTTGCAAGCAGCGCCATCGTTTTAAGACGACTGGTCATATAGTTTGCCCATGCCCCGCACCGCCGACCCCACCGACATCCCGCGCCGACTGGCCGAGGCCGGCTATGCCCTGTTCCAGCAGAACGGCTACAACGCGACCGGCATCCAGCAGATCACCGACCAGGCCGGCGTGCCCAAGGGCTCGTTCTACAACCACTACGAGAGCAAAGAGGCCTTCGCCGCCCAGGTGCTGCGCAACTACGGCAAGTGGATGGCCGCCGCCTGGAACGCCAGCCTGAAAGATGCGCCTGCCTCGCCGCTGGGCACCCTGCACCACGTGTTCGAACAGTTCACCGCCCACCACGAAGGCCAGGGCTGCCAGGGCTGCCTGGTGGGCAACTTCGCCGCCGAGGTGGCCGAGGCCAGCGAGCCCTGCCGCATCGAGCTGGCCACGGTGCTCGATGACTGGCGCGAACGCATGGCCGGCCTGATCGAGCAGGCCCAGCAGGCCGGCGAACTGCGCCGCGATGTCGATGCCCGGACCCTGGCCAACTTCTTCTGGGACGCCTGGGAGGGTGCCGTGCTGCGCAGCAAGATCGTGCGCAACGTGCAGCCCCTGCGCGATGTGATCCGCCTGCTGCTCGACGACTTCTTCCTGCCGTGAGCCCAGGGCCACGACACCACCAGTTCGCTCCCACCACCCCGATCCAAGAAATACCCAGGCGGCTTCTCCCGAGGAGGCCGCCCGGCTTCCTGCCGCCTTGTCGACCCCGATCAAAGCGGCTTTCACCACCCGTCCGATTTACGACCTCAGTCACACCGGAGTTTTCGAATGGCCAACCAAGAGCAAACCCAAGAGCCGCTGTTCCAGCCCTTCAAGCTGGGCAACATCACGCTGTCCAACCGCATGGCCATGGCCCCGCTGACGCGCAACCGCGCCGAGGCCGGCAACGTGCCCGGCCCCATGACCATCGAGTACTACGCCCAGCGCGCCTCGGTCGGCCTGATCATCGCCGAGGCCACCCAGGTGTCGGCCCAGGCCCAGGGCTATGTCGCCACGCCCGGCGTGCACTCGCCCGAGCAGATCGCCGCCTGGCGCAAGGTGACCGATGAAGTACACGCCCGCGGCGGCCACATCTACCTGCAGATGTGGCACACCGGCCGCATGTCGCACACGGCCTTCCAGCCGGGCGAGCAAGCCCCCGTGGCGCCCTCGGCCATCCGCGCCCAGGCCAAGACCTTCATCCCCGGCCAGGGCTATGTGGACACCTCCACGCCCCGCGCGCTGGAGACCAGCGAGATCGCCGGCATCGTCGCTGACTTCCGCTCCGCCGCCCGCCAGGCCATCGAGGCCGGCTTCGACGGCATCGAGGTCCACGGCGCGCACGGCTACCTGCTGGACGCCTTCCTGCGCGACGGCTCCAACAAGCGCACCGACCAATATGGCGGCTCCATCGAGAACCGCTCGCGCTTCCTGCTGGAAGTGATGGCCGCCGTGATCGCCGAGATCGGCGCCGACAAGGTAGGCGTGCGCCTGTCGCCCGTCTCGCCCGTGAACGATTCGAACGAGAGCAATCCGCAGCCCCTGTTCGAACACGTGGTGCGCGAACTGGAGAAGTTGAAGCCCGTGTACATCCACGTGGTCGAAGGCCACACCGGCGGCCCGCGTGACAACGCCCCGTTCGACTACGAAGCCATCCGCAAGCTCTACAGCGGCGTCTGGATGGTGAACAACGGCTACGACAAGGCCATGGCCAACGAGGCGATTGCCAGCGGCAAGGCCGATCTGGTGTCCTTCGGCCGCCTGATGATCACCAACCCCGACCTGCCCCGCCGCTTCAAGGAAAACGCGCCGCTCAACGAGCTGTTCAAGGACGCGCCCCTGTACGGCGGCGTCGGCCCGCACGGCTACACGGACTATCCGGCCCTGGCCTGAGCCCGTGAACAGATGATCAGCTAAAGCGCGGCACCGGTGGCGCTCAAGCCACCAGCCGCGCCAGCAAGGGCGTCAGCAGCACCAGCACGACGCCCGAGAAGATCATCACCAGGCTGGAGATGGCGCCCTGCTGAGGGCCCATCTGCCAGGCCTTGGCAGTGCCCACGCCGTGGGCGCCCGCACCGAAGGCCGCGCCTTCGGACACCGGGTGGCGGATGCCCGCCCACCACAGCCAGCCCTGCCCCACCAGCATGCCGAACACGCCGGTCACCAGCACGGCCAGCACCGCCAGTTCGGGCTGACCGCCCAGCGCCTGAGCCGCCGGCATCGCAAACGGTGACGACACGGAGCGCGGCAGTAAGGTCAGCATCACCTCGCGTGGCAGATCCAGCCACAGCGAGAGCAGCCAGGAGCTGCCCACGCCCACCACCACACCGGTAACCACGCCCGCCGCCAGCGTCAGCGGGTAGCGCGCGATCACATGGCGCTGCTGGTAGATCGGCAGCGCGAAAGCCACCGTGGCCGGCCCCAGCAGCCAGGTCAGCCAGCGTGATTGCGACCAGTAGGCCTCGTAGGTGGTGCCCGTGGCCAGCACCAGCGCCAGCAGCACGATGGGCGTCACCAGGATCGGCGACAGCCAGATGCGCGGGCGGCGCAGGAACAGGCGCTTGGCACCCACATAGAGCAGCACCGTGGTCAGCAGCCAGACCAGGCCGATCCACAGCGGCGTCGCGGCCGGCAAGGCGGGATGGCTCATCGCTGGGCCTCCGGCAGCTCGGGCAATCCCTTCGCGCCGCGCCCACCTTCCCAGCGGATCGCGCGCTCGACCACGGCCGCCACGGCGAGCATCACGCCCAGCGTGCCC
This sequence comes from Aquabacterium sp., assembly GCF_049274795.1. Classification (GTDB taxonomy): domain Bacteria; phylum Pseudomonadota; class Gammaproteobacteria; order Burkholderiales; family Burkholderiaceae_C; genus Aquabacterium. The sequence continues at coordinate 2,220 of NZ_JBASTH010000014.1, read as the reverse complement.
AGCACGATGATCGCGGCCAGCTTCAGGCCGGTCCAGCCCAGCAGCTCCGGGTGGTTCAGCACGGCCATCAACGGCGGCGTGAAGAACAGCAGCATCTCGCCGAGCAGCAGCTTGGCGCCCGCATCGATGCGCCCATGGGGCAGCCAGCCGGCCAGCATCAGCGCCGTGACCACGATCAGGCCCACCACGCCGCCAGGCAGCGGCAGGTGCAGCAGCCCGGCCACCGCATCGCAGGCCCACCACACGACAATGAAAAAGCCCGCCTGGATCAGGGCGGGCACGGCGGTCGAGGGCTTGAGCATGGCAGGCAGGTACTACGGTCAACGCTCAATTCTAAGTGTTTACCCCAAACCCAGGGAGCGTCCTCGGGCATGTCCTCAAAGCCCAGGCCACCAGCGGCACGCCCCTCGCCAAAGACGACGCCCGCCCGTAGACTTTGCTGCAACGCAACAAGCACGGGGCGGCATGGCCAGGAAGGCAGCGACGTCGAACAAGGCACCCAGCACGCTCGCGCCTGTGCGTGTCGACCTGGCCCTGCAGGGCGGAGGTTCGCATGGCGCCTTCACCTGGGGCGTGCTCGACCGCCTGCTCGACGAGACCTGGCTGGAGCTGGAAGGCATCTCCGGCACCTCGGCCGGCGCGATGAACGCGGCCGTGATGGCCAGCGGCTGGGCCCCCGGTGGCCGCGAAGGCGCCCAGGCCGCCCTGGCCGACTTCTGGGGCCGCGTGGCCGATGCCGCGCTGCTCAGCCCCTTGCGGCGCGGCCCGCTGGACATGATGCTGGGCCGCTGGTCGCTCGATTCATCGCCCTTCTACCAGGCGCTGGACCTGGCCGCTCGCCTGTGGTCGCCCTATGACCTGAACCCGCGTGGCGCCAACCCGCTGGCCCGCATCATCGAGGCCACGGTCGATTTCGAGGCCGTGGCCACGTCGCCGCTCAAGCTCTTCGTCACGGCCACCAATGTGCGCACGGGGCGCGGCCGGGTCTTTCGCAACGCGGAGCTGAGCCCCGACGTGCTGCTGGCCTCGGCCTGCCTGCCCAGCGTCTTCCATGCGGTCGAGATCGATGGCGAGGCCTACTGGGACGGCGGCTACGCCGGCAACCCCACGATCACGCCGCTGGTGCGCGACTGCGGCGCCGACGACACCATCCTGGTCCAGATCAACCCGGTCGAGACGGCCGGCCTGCCGCGCGGCGCCCGCGAGATCAACGACCGCATCAACGAACTCTCGTTCAACGCGCCGCTGCTCAAGGAACTGCGCATGATCGCCGTGCTGCAGCAGGTGGCCGACCCGGGCCACAGCGAAGGGGCGCTGTGGGCGCGCATGCGCATGCACCGCATCGACACCACGGCCATGGACACGCTCAGCGCCTCGTCGAAGATGCTGGCCGAGTGGCCCTTCTTCTGCATGTTGCGCGACGAAGGCCGGCACGCCGCCGACATCTTCCTGCTCGAACACGGCGGCGACCTGGGCCAGCGCTCCTCGATGGACCTGGCCGCCTTGCTGGAAGGGATCTGAAAGATGGGATTGCTGGGCATCGTGATGGGGCTGGGCCTGCTGGCCTGGCTGTCGTACCGCGGCTGGAGCGTGCTGGTGCTGGCGCCTGCCGGGGCCCTGGTGGCCGCGGCCTTCTCGGGCGAGCCGTTGCTGGCGCACTGGACGCTCACTTTCATGACCGCCGCCGCCGGCTTCATGGCGCAGTTCTTCCCGCTGTTCCTGCTGGGCGCCATCTTCGGCAAGCTGATGGACGACAGCGGCGCGGTGCAGGGCATCGCCCGCTGGATGACCGAGACGCTGGGCACCGAGCGCGCCATGCTGGCCGTGGTGCTGGCCGTGGTGCTGGCCGGGGCGCTCGTCACCTACGGCGGCGTGAGCCTGTTCGTGGCCTTCTTCGTGCTGGCGCCCATGGCCCAGGCCGTGTTCCGCGCGGCGGATCTGCCGCAGCGCCTGATGCCTGCCGCCATCGCGCTGGGCACCTCCACCTTCACGATGACAGCCCTGCCCGGCACGCCCGCGATCCAGAACGCGATCCCCATGCCCTTTTTCGGCACCACGGGTTTTGCGGCGCCCGGCCTGGGCGTCATCGCCGCGGCCGTGATGCTGGCCTGCGGCCTGTGGTGGCTGGCCCGCGCGCAGAAGATCGCGCGGCTGGCCGGTGAAGGCTACCGCCCGGGCTCCCGGCCGCAGGCCACGGCCGACGACCCACTGGTGCGCGAG
>NZ_JBASTH010000013.1:0-41099 GCF_049274795.1 Aquabacterium sp. | reverse complement strand
CGCTGGAGTCGAGGCATCAGGCGCTGGGGAGAACCAGAGCAGGTCTATCTCAACCAACGAGACAAGGAGCGCCGAGCGGCATAAGCAATTTAAAGCTCGACGCGTCAACTACCTTGACAGACGCCGGTTTGACATCCAATGCTGAACCCCATTTGGTTGCGATCGGCCTGGTCCTCGTGGGCAGGCAGTTGCACAGACGTTTCGCTTGAAATCATTGCTGCGCTCCTTGGTTTGACAGCTTGGCTTTGCGACCACGCTTTGGCGGCACCAGCCCGGGGATGCGGGTCTTGAACGCTTGAAACGCCTTGTCCTGACGTGCTTGCCAATAGCGGTTCCAGCTGGCAGACCACTCCTGTGATCCTTCAGCAGTGTGGCGGTAGTATTCGGCGCGCAGCTCTTCGGTCTTGCGCTCCAAGGCTCGGCGCGTACGCCATGTGTAGTCTCGGCCTGTCACTTTGACGCTGATGAACCAGTTGTCCAGCTCTAGCCAAGAGCGCTTCGGCCCCTTGTGTCCTTCTGGGCGATTGCGACGCAGCCAATAGTCAAACCCATTCGCCTCCCAGCACTTGCTTACGTCGGCCGGCGGCCATTCAAAGCTCTCGGGGATAAGGCCTTCCGAGACAAGTTGGGCGGCTGTGCCTACGAAATGAGCCCACTCATCCTGGCGTATGTCGATGATGAGTTCGCGCTCAGCGGTACTGTGAATGGAACAGGTGGGCGCCAGCGCGCCGGGTGCGGGTTGAACAGCCATGGTGGCTCCTTTTCTAGGTTGGAACCTGCCATCCTCCCCGCCAAGAGAGGGTGGCAGACCGTGCAGGGTTGGCGGACCGGGAAAAGGAACCGGCAGGGGCAAGCCCCTCCCCACACGGCCCGCCAAAACGGGAGCCATGCGGCAGCTACGCAGACATGAAAAAGCCGCGACCAATGGTGCATCGGGCGCGGCTTGCTGCGCCTTTTCTCCAGGCCGCCAAGCCTGGCCCCTGAATGTGCAGGGGTGGCGAGAGATTAAGGCTTGACCATGCCTTCGGTCAAGTGGTTTTCCTCGGGCATGTAGACACTTTCCTGTGAGAACTCCACCACCGCCCTCACGCAGTCCATCGCGTGCTTCTCAAAGGCTTTGCGTGCCTTCCCGCTGGCTGGCACAACCAATGGCTCGAATGGGCGATGCACTGGAGCCGCGCCAATCGCTACGCGCTGCATAGGCACAGGTAGGGCTGAAATGGGGGCGCCTGACCGTTTCAGCGATTCACGCAGGCGCCGAAGCGCTTGGGCGATCTGCCAAGGGTTCAAGCCTCGATGGCCGTTCTCAGCAATGTCTTGCGTCATTTCGCCGATCTGCTCAGCGGTCATGAAGAACACTAAGCCAGTGGGCGCGCCGAAAGGTGCGTTAGGCCCCAGCATGGAGGCTAGAGCCCCCCGAGGCTGGTTATTCAGCCACATGCCCCGAGCTGCGTAGAAGTTCTGCAGGCCTGTCGTGAGGTTGAAGTACGGGGTGCCCGGGGTGGGCGATGCAGTCTCATTAACCATGGTGTGCACTCCTGTGGTGACACGTTGTGGTCAAGGCCCAGACGCTGTTCCACCAGCCTCCGAGCCCGCTCTGCCTCAGGGCTACCGAGGCTCCGGACTAGTGCTGCCTTTTGCTGCTGGCGGCGCTGTTGCGAGACGCTTCATACACTCGGTCGGCAAAGTCTCGTTTTCCACCGTCAATAAAGTTCGCACCGACCTGCTCTGCTTCGCTATTGACGAAGTTCATCGCTTCGGAGATCGCATGGTCGATGGCAGTACAAAGCTCGCTGATTTGCAGACGCAGCTCGCCACTGTCTGGCTGCTGCAGCATGAGTCGGACTGCCGCTGTGAGTGCCCGGATTCGCGTTTCCGAGTCTTGGGTGGCGGCATCGATGCTGTTGATACTTTCTTGAAGCTTCCAGATGTTCTGGGACGTTGCTTCAATAGACTTGAACTGAGCCATAGCGGACCTCCTGTGTCCTAGATGGTCAGGGTCAGGTCGCCAGTCCCCAACTAGCACCAGCTTCCAGGCCCAATTGGCCTGAGGCCGTCAGGCAGCGGTTTCAAGCCGCGTGCAGAGGGATAACCTCTGCACCGGCACGAAGCTTGTCCAAGTAGTCCGCCCACCGCTGCATCATTTCCTTGCGCGCGGGCAGGTGGGCTGTGCGGTTGTAGGCCCGGCCATTCACGTCCTTCACAGCATGGGCCAGTTGGTGCTCGATCAGGTCGACACGCTCGCCCAGCACCTCGTCCAGGATGGTCCGGGCAGTTGCGCGAAAGCCGTGGGCCGTCTGCACGTCGCTGCTGTAGCCCATGCCCCGCAAGGCCGCATTGATGGTGTTCTCGCTCATGGGGCGGGCACCGGTGCGCACGCTGGGGAACACGTAGCGATGCCGGCCGGTGAACTTCTGCAGCTCGGTCAACACCTCGACCGCCTGGGTCGACAGCGGCACGATGTGGTCCAGGCCCATCTTCATCTTGCTGCCCGGGATCCGCCACTCGGCGCCCTGCAGGTCAATCTCGGCCCACTCGGCATGGCGCAGCTCGCCTGGGCGCACGAACAGCATCGGGGTCAGTTGGAGCGCCGCGACCGTCACCGGATGCCCGCTGTAGCCCTGAATGGCCCGCAGCAGCTCCCCAACCTGCTTGGGCTCGGTCACCGCGGCAAGGTGCTTGGTTTGGCTCACGGCCAGCGCGCCGCGCAGATCCGCCGTCACATCGCGCTCTGCCGAACCCTCGGCCACCGCATACCGGAAGATCTGGCCACAGAGCTGCTTGATGCGCGTGGCGCTGTCGAGAGCCCCCCGCTTCTCCACCTTGCGCACCATGTCCAGCACGTCGCGGGGCGTGATCCCGGCGATGGGCAGCCGGCCGATCTGGGGGAACACGTCGTTTTCCAGCCAGCCGCGCACCTTGGCGTCCGTGCTCTCGGCGCGCTGAGCCTTGGAGGCATCAAGCCAGGCCTTGGCCACGGCCTCGAAGGTGTTGTCTGCAGACAGCTTGCGCGCTACCTTGTCGGCCCGCTTGGCCTGGCTGGGGTCTATGCCCTCAGCCAGCAGCTTGCGGGCCTGCTCACGGCGTTGGCGAGCCTGGGCCAGGGACACCTCCGGGTACACGCCCAGCGCCAGCGTCTTTTGCTTGCCCAGGAAGCGGTAGCTATGGCGCCAGTACTTGCCCGCCGCTTTGACCAGCAGGAACATCCCGTGGCCATCTGTGTGCTTGTCGCCGGCCGGTGCGCCGGTGTGCTTCACGTTCTTGACGAAGGTGTCCGTCAGTGCCATCACGCCCCCGATGTTGGTACCTGCAGGCGTTGGTATCTGAGGTGCCAACACAGGTACCAACGAAATGTTGGTATGTGATGGTAGGTGGTGAGAGGCGCTGAGACAAGAAAAAACCGGCCTTCCCTAGGGGAGAGACCGGTTTTGATACGCCTTGAGATGGCGTGAGATGTCTAGATGGTGCCGGAGAAAGGAATCGAACCCTCGACCTTCTCATTACGAATGAGCTGCTCTACCGACTGAGCTACACCGGCGTCCAAGCCCAAGATTCTATCACGGGCTCAAGGCAGAAAATCAAGCCCGTGGTCAGGACGCTTCGCGGTGATAAGCCGTGACGCGATCCACCTCGTTCTTGGAGCCCAGGATCACGCTCACGCGCTCGTGCAACTGCGTGGGCTGCAACTCCATGATGCGCTGCTGGCCGTTGGTGGCGGCACCACCGGCCTGCTCCACCAGGAAGCTCATCGGATTGGCCTCGTACATCAGGCGCAGCTTGCCCGGCTTGCCCGGTTCACGCTTGTCCCAGGGGTACATGAAGACGCCGCCACGGGTCAGGATGCGGTGCACATCGGCCACCATGGACGCGATCCAGCGCATGTTGAAGTCCTTGCCGCGTACGCCTTCCTTGCCGGCCAGGCACTCGTCGATGTAGCGCTTGACCGGGTCGGCCCAGTGCCGCATGTTCGACATGTTGATGGCGAACTCCTTGGTGTCCTCGGGGATCTTGACGTCCTTGTCCGTCAGCACCCACGAGCCCTGCTCCCGGTCCAGTGTGAACATCACCACGCCCTTGCCCACCGTCAGCACCAGCGTGGTCTGCGGGCCGTACACGCAGTAGCCAGCAGCCACCTGCTCGGTGCCAGGCTGCAGGAAGCTGCTGGTGTCCACGGCCGTGCCATCCGCATGCTTGAGCACAGAGAAGATGGTGCCGATGCTCACGTTCACGTCGATGTTGCTGGAGCCATCGAGCGGGTCAAACATCAGCAGGTACTCGCCCTGCGGGTAGCGGTTGGGCACCACGTAGATCTCGTCCATCTCTTCGGAGGCCATGGCCGCCAGGTGGCCGCCCCATTCGTTGGCCTCGATCAGCACCTCGTTGGCGATGATGTCGAGCTTCTTCTGGACTTCGCCCTGCACGTTCTCGCTGCCGGCGGTGCCCAGCACATCACCCAGGGCGCCCTTGTTGACGCTGATGGCGATGCGCTTGCAGGCGCGGGCGACGATCTCGATGAGCAGGCGCAGTTGCGGCGCCAGTTGGGCCTGGCCGCGCTGCTGCTCGATCAGGTACTGGGTCAGGCTGACTTTGTGGGACATGGTGGATGGGTTCCTGGGTTCTTCAAGGATGCGGTCAGTCCTGCAGCGCGCGTGTGACGATCTCGCGCACGTCGTCGGACAGGTCGGGCTTGGCCATCACGCGGCCCAGGGCTTCGCGTGCGGCGGTTCGGTAGGGCTCGGCCAGGCGGCGCCAGTGGTCCAGCGCACGGGCCAGGCGGGCGGCCAGTTGCGGGTTGATGCCGTCGATCTCGATGACGCGATCGGCCCAGAACACGTAGCCAGCGGCATCCGGCCGGTGGAAGGCGGCCGGGTTCATCTGGCACAGCGCCATCAGCAGGCTGCGGGCGCGGTTGGGCGTGCGCAGCGTGAAGTCGGAGTGCTGCATCAGTGCCTTGGCGCGCGCGAAGACCTTGCCGTCCTTCTCGGGTGCGGCAGCCTGCAGCGTGAACCACTTGTCGATCACCAGCGGCTCGCCACGGAACTGCTCATGGAAGCGCGCCAGCGCATCGGCGGCCAGATCGGCATGGCTGTTGACCAGGGCACCCAGGGCGCCCAGGCGATCGGTCATGTTGTTGGCGTCCTTGAAGCGCTGGAAGGCCTTGCCCGTCCAAATCGGGTTGTGGCGCGTGGCACCGTCCAGGCACAGCATGGACAGCGCCAGGTTGGCCAGGGCACGGCGGCCACTGCTGACCGGGTCGGGCGAGTAGGCACCGCCCTCGTGGTGCGTGTCCCAGGCCCAGATCCAGTCTTCGTGCAAGGCCTTGGCCAGCTGCAGCTTCATGCTTTCGCGGGCCGTGTGAATGCGCTGCGGATCAACCGTTTCCAGTTGCTCGGCCACGTAGGCTTCGCTGGGCAGGGTCAGCACCAGCTCCTTGAAAGCGGCGTCCAGCTCGGCGTTGCGCAGCACGCCGCGCAGGGCCTGCAGAAAGCGGGCGTCCAGCTCCGCAGGCGCGCCCCCGGAGACAGACTGCAGCAGGCGGCGCAATGCCAGGCGTTGCGCCGCCTCCCAGCGGTTGAAGGGATCCTTGTCGTGGGTGAGCAGCGCGAACAGCGCGTCATCGCCCAACTCGGCCTCCAGCACCACCGGCGCGGAGAAGCCGCGCAGCAGCGAGGGCACCGGCTCGACCGGCACGTGCACGAAGGTGAAGGTCTGCTCGGGCTCGGACAGCACCAGCACGGTGTCGGTGCCGATGGGCAGCGCATCGCCTTCGAGGTGCAGGTTCAGGTTGCGTCCATCATGGGCCACGAGGCCCATGGCCACGGGGATCACGAAAGGCTGTTTGACCGGCTGGCCGGCGGTAGGCGCGCAGGTCTGGCTCAGGTGCAGGGTGTAGGTCTTGTGCTCGGCGTTGTAGCTGCCACGGGCCTGCACGCGCGGCGTGCCGGCCTGGGTGTACCAGCGCTTGAACTGGTCCAGGCGCTTGGCCAGTTCGCTCTCCGCATTAGCATCGGCGATGGCCTGCGCGAAGTCGTCGCAGGTCACGGCGTGGCCGTCATGGCGCTGGAAGTACAGCCTCATGCCCTCCGCGAAACCTGCTTCGCCCACCAAGGTGTGCATCATGCGCACGACCTCGGCCCCCTTTTCATACACCGTGGCGGTGTAGAAATTGTCGATGGCCAAGTAGCTGTCGGGGCGCACGGGGTGGGCCATGGGGCCCGCGTCTTCAGGGAACTGCAGCTGGCGCAGCGTGCGCACGTCTTCGATGCGCTTGACAGCGCGGGCACTGCTGCTGCCGGCCATGTCCTGGCTGAACTGCTGGTCGCGGAAGACGGTCAGGCCTTCTTTGAGCGACAGTTGGAACCAGTCGCGGCAGGTGACGCGGTTGCCCGTCCAGTTGTGGAAGTACTCGTGAGCGACCACGCTTTCCACGTTGCCGAAATCGACGTCGGTAGCCGTGGCAGGGTTGGCCAGCACGAACTTGGTGTTGAAGATGTTCAACCCCTTGTTCTCCATGGCGCCCATGTTGAAGTCGCTCACGGCGACGATCATGAAGCGCTCCAGGTCCAGGCTCAGGCCGAAGCGGATCTCGTCCCACGAGATGGACGCCATCAGCGACTGCATGGCGTGCTCGGTCTTGTCCAGGTCACCGGCGCGCACGAATATCTGCAGCAGGTGCTCCTTGCCCAGTCGGGTACGCACGCGTTGCTCACGGCTGACCAGATCAGCCGCCACCAGGGCGAACAGGTAGCAGGGCTTGGGGTGCGGATCTTCCCAGACGGCGTAGTGGCGGCTGACATCGATGCTGCCTTGCTCCACCAGGTTGCCGTTGGACAGCAGCACCGGGTACTTGAGCTTGTCGGCCTTGAGCGTCACCTTGTAGACAGCCATCACATCGGGGCGGTCCAGGAAATAGGTGATGCGACGGAAGCCCAATGCTTCGCACTGCGTGAAGAAGCCGCCACCCGAGGTGTACAGGCCCGAGAGCTGCGTGTTCTTCTCAGGCGCGCAGGTGGTGCGGATCTCCAGCGAGAAAGCCTGCTCGGGCAGGTTGTCCAGCACCAGTTGCTGGTTCTCGACGCGGAAGGACACGGGCTCGCCATCGACCAGCACGCGCGTGAGGTTGATGTCCTCGCCGTCCAGGCGCAGCGAAGCGCCGGGCTGCTCGGGGTTGCGTTCGACGGCCATCTTGTTGATGACCAGGGTCTTGGCGGGGTCCAGATCGAAGGTCAGGTCGACCGTGCGGATCCAGAACGCCGGCGCGGTGTAATCCTCGCGCCGGATCAGGGGGGCAGTACCTTCACGCATGGCGGTGCTTTCGTGATGGGTGAGGGTTCGACAAGGGCATCGACTTCAGACGCCCTGCTTCAGGCTTGCTTCAATGAACGCGTCGAGATCGCCGTCCAGCACCTTCTGCGTGGCGGAGATTTCGACGTTGGTGCGCAGATCCTTGATGCGGCTGTTGTCCAGCACGTAGCTGCGGATCTGATGGCCCCAGCCCACGTCGGTCTTGGTGTCTTCCAGCTTCTGCTGCTCTTCCATGCGCTTGCGCATTTCATGGTCGTACAGGCGCGAGCGCAGGCGCTTCCAGGCCACGTCGCGGTTGCTGTGCTGGCTGCGACCATCCTGGCACTGTACGACGATGCCGGTGGGGATGTGCGTCAGGCGCACGGCCGAATCGGTCTTGTTGATGTGCTGACCGCCCGCGCCGCTGGCACGGAAGGTGTCGGTGCGCACGTCGGACGGGTTGATCTCGATCTCGATGGTGTCGTCGATCTCGGGGTAGACGAACACGCTGGCGAAGCTGGTGTGGCGGCCACCGGACGAGTCGAAGGGCGACTTGCGCACCAGGCGGTGCACGCCGGTTTCCGTGCGCAGCAGGCCGAAGGCGTACTCGCCCTCGATCTTGATCGTGGCGCTCTTGATGCCGGCCGTGTCGCCTTCGGTGATGTCTTCGACGTTGGCCGTGAAGCCCTTGCGCTCGGCGTAGCGGATGTACTGGCGCAGCAGCATGCTGGCCCAGTCGCAGGCCTCGGTGCCACCGGCGCCGGCCTGGATGTCCAGGAAGGCAGGCAGCGGGTCAGCCGGGTTGTTGAACATGCGGCGGAACTCAAGGCCTTCCACGCGGGCAGCCTGCTCGGCCACATCGTCGCTGATGGCCTGCAGGCCGTCGGTGTCGCCCTCTTCCTTGGACATCTCGAACAGCTCGGCGTTGTCGGTCAGGCCCGATTCCAGCTCGGCGATGGTCACCACGACGCCTTCAAGCGCCTTTTTCTCTTTGCCCAGTTCCTGGGCGCGCTTGGGGTCGTTCCAGACGGCGGGGTCTTCGAGCTCGGCGTTGACTTCGCTCAGGCGGCGGGATTTTTCATCCCAGTCAAAGATACCTCCGGAGCTCAGCGGTGCGCTGAGCCAGGTCGGCGATCTGGGCGCCCAGGGCGTTGATGTGTTCGATGTCCATGATTGGGTTCTCGTGTCTTGTTCGGTTCAGCAACTGTTTATTTTCTCTCAAGAAACCGTCGGGCCGCCCCAAGGTTCTTGATCCCCTTGGGGGATAGGCCGGCGAAGTCCGGCTTAGGGGTCATCAACTGGCTTGGAGAAAGTCGGCCACGAGGGCGGCAAGCGCCTCGGGCTGGTCGTGGTGGACCATGTGTCCTGCGTCTGTGATGGTCCGTATCCGGACATCGGGCACGGCCTTGGCGCGCTCTTCGAACTGCGCCCGGTCGTATTTTCCATTGAACAGGAAGAAATACATCGTCTGATCACCCTCGACGAACAGCACCGGGGCGCTGATGCGGCGGAAAAAGGCCAGCACCTCGGGCAGACGGTAGAGCAGCGGCTGGGGGCGTTTGTGGGCCGGATCGGCGCTGATAATGCGGCGCCCACCCTCCTGGTGAGACCAATGCCCTGCCAGCCACAGGGCGAAATCAGCCCTCAGCCGGGGGTTGTTGGCCTTCAGGCGCTCGGCCACGCTGGCCAGATCAGGGTAGTCTTTCAGGCGGGCGGGCTGCTTGAGCTCATCGATCCACTTTTCGAAGCGGGCTGGCGCCTCCTCCGGCTCGGTGGCGGGCATGCCGAAGCCCTCCACGTTGATCAGGCGCCGGATGCGCTGCGGGCGCAGGCCAGCATAGAGCATCACGGCATTGCCGCCCATGCTGTGGCCCAGCAGGTCGATCGGCTGTCCCGGAGACAGTTCATCCAGCAGGAAATCCAGGTCGGCCAGGTAATCAGCGAACCAGTAGCTGTCGGCCCCGCTGGCGTCAGACTGGCCAAAGCCTCGCCAATCGAGGGCGACAATCGGGCGGTCCTGCCAGCCGGGCTTGGCACGCAGCGCATCCACCACGAACTGAAAAGACGCACCCACGTCCATCCAGCCATGCGCCAGCACCAGCAGGGGCGCCGCAGGTGTGGCCTTGCCCAGATCGCCCCAGACGAGCGCGTGCAGGCGCAAGCCTCGAACTGTCACAAAGCGAGATTGGGCGGTATACAGAGGGGAATAAGCGGTGTCCGTGTTCATGATGTCGTGACGTAATGCGCAGGGCCCCACCCCGTGCGTGCAGGGTTGCCGTGACATTGTTCGGCATGCGGTGGCAACAGCCGACATTTTTCACCTAAGCTGTCCGTCCGTTCGCCAGAACCCAATAATTCCCAGCGTTCACCCGTGTCCCAGCAGCCGGCTCAGGCCACCCAACATTCGACCTTGCCTTTGCCCCGGTCGGCCTCGCGCGGACGGTTTGCGCCCGTGGGCCTGGCCGTCGTGCTGGTGGCGCTGGTCAGCATCGGGCTGATGCGCTGGTCGCACCATGGCTGGAGCAGCCTGCAATCCGGTGGTTATACCCTTCAGCATCAAACTGCACGCATTCAAACCCAACTGCTCGCGCTGCAATCGAATGAAAGCTGGAGCCCGGCACAACGGCTCACGGCCCTACGGGAAGCACTGAACACCACGGCGAATCTGGCCGTTGGCGGCACCAACGACGCCTGGTTAAGCGAGGGGCCCCACACCATCCAACTGGTCGATCAGCTTCGGCAGCTCAATCAGCAACTGGGCTCGGCGCACGAGACCTTGCGGCTCGACATGCTCCACGACAAGGGCGACAAGGGCGATGAAGGCGGCGCCACTGATCAGCACGCCCGCCTGACGCAGTTGCTGGCGCCCAGCAACGACACCATGGCGCGCGTCCAGCAACATCTACCCCCCGCCCTGGCGGAGGCATCCGCGCACCAGCATCAGGTCGACCTGCTCAACATGGCGCTGGTCGGCGTGATGGGTGCGGGCGTGCTGGGGCTGCTGGCCTGGGGCCACCGCCAACGCCGCCTCGCGCTGCAGGCCCTGGAAGCCCGTGAAGCCGAACTGCGGGCCTTTGCCAACGCCCTGCCCGATCTGGCCTTCCTGCTGGACCGCAACGGCCGCTACCTGGAGGTGTTCGGCAGCAACTCCCCCTTGCTGGGCCGCCCGCGTGAGCAGGTGGTCGGGCGCCTGCTGACCGACTTCTTCCCGGCAGAGACAGCCCAGGTCTTCCTGAACACCGTGCGCCGCGCACTGGACAGCCGCCAGACCCAATCGCTGAGCTACCCGATCCGCGTGATGGGCGGCACCCGCCACTTCGACAGCCGTTGCTCGCCTGTGGGCGACAGTGATCGCGCCGTCTGGATGGTCTGGGACGTGACCGCCCGGCGCCGCGCCGAGCAGCGCCTGGTGCACATGACCCGGCTGTACGACTTCCTCAGCCACGTCAACCAGGCCATCGTCCACTCGCAGACAGAAGAGCAACTGCTGCAGCGCGTGTGCGAAACCGCCATCCGGCAAGGGCACTTCAAGAAGGCCTGGGTCGGCCGGCTCGACTTCGAAGGCCGGCTGCTGCAATGCGAGCACCAGGCCGGTGACGTGATGCCGGGCACATCGCCCTTGTTCGACATGCCCCTGCCCGCCGAACGTAACGATGCCACGCTGCTGGAAAAAGCGCTGATCGACGGCCAGAGCTTCCTGTGCGCCGACATGCGCCAGTTGGGCGATGCCCTGCCTTCGTGGGCGCAGACCGCGCTGCAGCACGAACTGCACGGCTGCGCGATCCTGCCGCTGCGCTGCCAGCAATCGCTGGTGGGCTACCTTTTCCTGCTCGACCGGCAGCTCAACCCGCAGGACCAGGACGAAAAGGCCTTGCTGGACGACGTCACGCACGACCTGTCCTTTGCCCTGTCCAACCTGCACCGCGAGGTGATGCGCGAGCAGGCCGAAGAGCGCATCCGCCTGCACGCCGCCGCGCTGGAAAGCTCGCGTGACGGCATGCTCGTGCTCAACCGCGAGCGCCGGCTGGTGTCCATCAACTCCGCGTTCACCGACATCACCGGCTACACCGAGGAAGACGTGCTGGGCAGCACCGCCGAGTTCCTCTTCCCGGAGAACCCGCAGGACATCATCACCCAGGTGGCCGACACGCTTCGCAGCGAAGGCAGTTGGGAAGGCGAGGCCTGGTGCCAGCGCAAGGGCGGCGAACTCTTCAGCACCAAGATGTCGATCAGTTCGGTGCGCAACACCCGGGGCTTGCCCACGCACTTCGTGGCGGTGATCACCGACATCACCGAGCTCAAGCAGAGCGAGGCGCGCCTGGCCCGCATGGCGCACTACGACCCGCTCACCGAACTGCCCAACCGCGCCATGATCCATGAGCGCCTGGAGCATGCCATCAACCTGGCGCGCCGCCACCAGACGCTGGTGGGCGTGGTCTTCGTCGACCTGGACAACTTCAAGACCGTCAACGACAGCCTGGGCCACGCGGCCGGCGACACCCTGCTCAAGCTCGTGTCCCAGCGCCTGCGCCAGCGCGTGCGCCAGGAAGACACCCTGGGCCGCCTGGGCGGTGACGAGTTCATCCTGATCCTGGAACATTTGCGCCACCCGCAGCAGGCCGCGCACGTGGCACAGGCCGTGATCGAGACGCTGTCCGATCCCTTCATGCTGGAAGGCGCGGGCAGTGGCGGGCAGGAGGTCTACGTGCGCGCCAGCATCGGCATCAGCCTGTTCCCCAACGACAGCGAGGACACGGGCGAGCTGGTGCGCAACGCCGATGCAGCCATGTACCAGGCCAAGCGCGTGGGCCGCAACACCTTCAAGTTCTACACCGAATCGCTGACCTCGCAGGCCACCAACCGCCTGAGCATGGAGACCCGCCTGCGCCGCGCCGTGGAGCACCGCGAGTTCGTGCTGCACTACCAGCCCATGGTGCGCCTGAGCGATCGCCGCATCGTCAGCGTCGAAGCCCTGGTGCGCCTGCGCGTGCCCGACACCACCGACGAGTGCCTGCCTTCCATCGGCCCGGACGAGTTCATCCCGGTCATGGAAGACACCGGCATGATCATGGCGCTGGGCGAGTGGGTGATGCACGAGGCCTGCCGCCAGGGCCGAGCCTGGATCGACGCGGGCCTTGATTTCGGCCGCCTGGCCGTGAACGTGTCAGCCAGCGAGGTGCGCCGTGGCGGTGTGATCGAGCGCGTGTCGCGCATCCTGCGCCAGACGGGCTTCCCGGCCAGTCGGCTGGAGCTGGAGATCACCGAAAGCGGCCTGATGGAGCACGGCGATGGCGCCGAGCAGTTCCTGCAGCAACTGCACCAACTGGGCGTGTCCCTGTCGATCGACGACTTCGGTACGGGCTATTCGTCACTGGCGTATCTGAAGCGCTTCCCGGTACACCAGCTCAAAATCGACCGCGGCTTCGTGCAGGACCTGCCCGACAACGACAACGACGCGCAACTGGTCAGCACCATGATCTCGCTGGCCCACAACCTGAAGATGCGCGTGGTGGCCGAAGGCGTGGAGATGCCTGATCAGGAAGCCTTCCTGAGCGCGCGTGGCTGCGACATGGCCCAGGGCTATCTGTTCAGCCGCCCGGTGTCGGCCGCCCAGGTTGAAAAAATCCTGCCCCGGGCCGAACATGCCCCGAAGGAAGTAGCATCGGCGTGATCTGACTTTTGCCGTAGTCTGCCATGAGCTCTCCTTCGCCCGTCGATTCCCTCGCCAGCCTGCTGTTGCGCCGCCAGGTGCAGAGCAGCACCGTCACCTTCCAGGTGGGCGAAGACTGGGCTCAGGGCCGCACCCTGTTCGGCGGCCTGCTCTCTGCACTGGCCGTGCAGGCCATGCGCGATGTGTACGGCAGTGACTGGCCGCTGCGCGCCCTGCAGACCAGCTTCGTGGGCCCCGTGGCCCCGGGCAGCTTCACGGTCGATGTGACCCTGCTGCGCCAGGGCAAGAACGTGCGCCAGGTGCAGGCCCACATCCGCCAGGCCGACGACAAGGGCAACACGCCCACCGCCGGCGTGCTGCTGGCCGTGTTCGGCACGGGCCGCGACAGCAGCCTGCCAGCCCTCACGCTCACACAGGAGCCCGTGCCCAAGACGGTGGACGAATCCGTGCAGTTGCCCTTCATCCCGGGCCTGACGCCGGCCTTCACGCAGCACATCGAGTTCCGCCTGGCGGACGGCGGTTTCCCCTTCACCGGCACCGACACCTGGCTGAGCCGCACCTTCGTGCGCCTGAAGGCCTGCGAAGGCGTTGACACGGAGCTGCTCAGCGTGATCCTGGCCGATGCCGGCCCCACGCCTGCACTGGCCCAGCTCAAGGGCTTCGCGCCGGCCAGCTCTGTGTCGTGGGCGCTCGAACTGCAGCCTGTGCCCGATGCGCCGGTCGACGCCGTGTGGCGCATGGACAAGGACGCGCTGGCCACGGGCGAAGGCTATGTGAACGAGCGCACCCTGCTGTGGACAGCCGACGGCCGCCTGGCCGGCCTGGGCTACCAGGTGGTGGCCGTGTATGCCTGAACCCGTTCAAGACGCCGCCTCGGTTCAGATCACCGAGGTGGCCTTGGCGCGCCCTGGCTC
This sequence comes from Aquabacterium sp., assembly GCF_049274795.1. Classification (GTDB taxonomy): domain Bacteria; phylum Pseudomonadota; class Gammaproteobacteria; order Burkholderiales; family Burkholderiaceae_C; genus Aquabacterium. The sequence continues at coordinate 27,230 of NZ_JBASTH010000013.1, read as the reverse complement.
GAACTGGGAGCTTTTCACCGCCTTCACCTCGCTGGCCATGCAGGGCTTCGGTAGCGTGATTGCCGTGGCCCAGCACGAGCTGTGCGTGCGCAGGCGCTGGCTCACGGCGCAGGAGTTCCTGGAGCTGCTGGGCAGCGCCCAAGTGTTGCCCGGCCCCAATGTGTGCAACCTCTCGCTGATGGTGGGTGACCGCTTCTTCGGCTGGCGGGGCGCTTTTGCCGCCTTGGCCGGCATGATGTTGCTGCCCATGGTGATGATGCTGGCCCTGGCCTGGGTGGTGGCACTGACACCGCCGGCCACCGCCGCGCACGATGCCGTCAAAGGCGCGCTGTGGGGTATCACCGCCGTGGCTGGTGGCCAGATCATCGGAACCGTGCTCAAGCTGGCTGCCCCCTTGCGCCAGCATCCACTGGGCCTGCCCGCTGCCGGAGCCCTTGCATTGGGCGCCCTGTTGATGATGACCTGGCTGCGCTGGCCGCTCATCTGGGTGCTGATGGGCCTGGGCGTGGCCGCCTGCGTGTGGACCTACCTGGTGCTGCGCAAGAAGGAGCGCACCGCCTCATGAATACGCCCATTTGGACCTGGTCGCCAGACACCTGGTGGACCCTGTTCGTGCACTTCCTGTCGCTGTCGCTGATGGCCATCGGCGGGGCCATCACCCTGGTGCCCGACATGCACCGCCGCCTGGTCAGCGAACTGGGCCTGCTCAGTGATACCGACTTCACCTCGGCCATCGCCCTGGCCCAGGCGGCACCGGGCCCCAATGTGCTGTTCGTCGGCCTGATGGGCTGGTATGGCGGCGGCCTGGGTGGCGCGCTGGCCAGCCTGCTGGGCATCATGCTGCCCTCCACCGTCGTGGCGCTGGCGTTCTCGCGCTGGGTGTCCACACGCCGTGAGTTGATCGGCGTGCGGGCCTTTCAGATGGGCATGGCGCCTGTCACCGTGGGGCTGCTGCTGGCCACGGGCTGGCTGCTGCTGCCCGGCATCGAGCACCCACGCGCGCTGCTGCTCAGCACCGTGGTGGCCGTGCTGGTGTGGCGTACACGCGTGCCGCTGATCTGGCTGGTGGGCTCAGGCGCGGTGCTGGGGGCCTTGGGCTGGGTGTAGGTCCTGCTCACCGGGTGGCCAGTTGCGCCAGGATCCGTCGCGCCATGCGCTCAGCCGCGCCGCGGTGTGCCTGCGCAAACGCCAGACACTGGTCCACGCTGGCCGCGTGCGCCGATGACGCTGCCCAGGCCAGAGCTTCGGCCACGCCTTGCGGCCAGCCCGCCACGCGCCTGGCAGCACCTGCGGCCTCGCTCAACGCCGCAGCCTCTGCGAAGTTGAAGGTCGACGGCCCCATCACGATGGGGCAACCGCAGGCCGCCGCCTCGATCAGGTTCTGACCACCCAACGGCGCAAAGCTGCCGCCCAACAAGGCCACGTGGGCTGCCGCGAAATAGGCCGGCATCTCGCCCATCGAGTCACCCAGCCAGACGTCGGCGCCGAGTGCGCCCGCATCCGGCAAGCCGCCCAGCCATTGGCTGCGGCGCGACAGGCGCAGCCCTTGTGCCTGCACCAGCGCGGCCACCTCATCGAAGCGCTGAGGGTGGCGCGGCACGATCCACAAGCGCGGCAATGCCCCAACGGCCGAAGCAGGCTGCTGCTGGTGCAAGGCAAGCGCCTCCTGCCAGGCCTGGATCAGGCCTGGCTCTTCCCCCTCGCGCGTACTGGCAGCCAGCACGATGGGCCGCGCGGGCTCACCAGGCAAGGCTGCAGTACGCCAGGCTTGCCCCATCGAGAGCAGCACCGGCGCTGGCGTCATGTCGAACTTGACGTTGCCACACACCTCCAGCGTGGGCAGCGCCGCGCCGTCGATCATCGCGCGCAGGCGCTGGGCATCGGATTCGGTCTGAGCCAGCACGACGCGCAGAGCGTGTACCGCCGGCCGCATCAGGGTAACCAGGCGCAGTCCCTGCTTCAGACTCTTGTCGCTCAGGCGCGCATTGGCCAGCACCATGGGCACGCCGAACCGCGCAGCCTCGTGCTGCAGCACAGGCCAGATCTCGGTTTCCATCAACACGCCCACATCTGGCCGGTGCGTTCGCAAGAAGCGCTGCACGGCACCCGGCGTGTCGTAAGGCAGCCAGGTCTGCAGATCGCCCTGCTCACGTCGCAGTAAAGCCTTGCCCGCCTCCCGGCCTGTGGCAGTGCTGTGGGTGAGCAGCAGGCGCATGCCTGGCGCCTGTTGGCGCAATGCATTCACCAAAGCCGATGCCGCGCGGGCCTCACCGAGCGAGACAGCATGCACCCACACCAGCGGGCCGCCCTGCGCATGGAAGTCACCCAGGCGTTGCCTGTACCCGGCCTTGTAAAAGCCCAGCCGCTCCCACCAGCGCAGGCGGTAATCCGGCTCGACACGGCCGCGCGACCACACCCGCCACAGATAAGCGGGCGTGCCCAGCCTCAGCACGCTGGCATAAGCGACACGGGCCAGCCACCCGGCCAGCCCGCTTGATGGGGGGCGCACGCCTGCGCCGCCCTGTGTGGAGGCGCTCAGTGCGCTGCTCCGCCTACCTGCGCGTCAGGCTTGACCGCGTGGATCGCCGCCATGAACTGCGCCTGGATGCGCTCCATGGCCGCTGGGGTCTGCCCTTCGAAGCGCAGCACCAGCACCGGTGTGGTGTTCGAGGCGCGCACCAGGCCGAAGCCGTCGTCATAGTCAGCACGCAAGCCGTCGATGGTGGTCACCTCACGGGCGCCGTCGAACTTGGCCGTCTGGCGAAGCTTCTCGACCACCTCGTGGTGCTCGCCTTCAGCGCAGGGCACGTTCAGTTCGGGCGTGCTGTGGCTGGTGGGCAGCGCGTTGAGCACAGCGCTCGGGTCCGGCACCTTGGACAGGATCTCCAGTAGGCGGGCCGCCGTGTAGGTAGCGTCGTCGAAGCCGTACCAGCGTTCGGCAAAGAAGATGTGGCCGCTCATCTCACCGGCGAACGGGGCACCGGTTTCCTTGAGCTTGGCCTTGACCAGTGAATGGCCCGTCTTGTACATCACCGGCTCGCCGCCAGCCTCGCGGATGGCAATGGCCAATTGCTGGCTGCACTTCACGTCGAAGATGATCTTGCCGCCGGGCACACGGCTCAGCACATCGCGCGCGAACAGCATGATCTGACGGTCCGGGAAGATGTTGTTGCCTTCCTTGGTGACCACGCCCAGGCGGTCGCCGTCGCCGTCGAAGGCCAGGCCCAGGTCGGCGCCCTGTGCCTTCACGGCCTTGATCAGGTCCTGCAGGTTCTCGGGCTTGGAGGGGTCCGGATGGTGGTTGGGGAAGTCGCCATCGACCTCGGAGTACAGCTCCGTCACCTCGCAGCCCAGCGCACGCAAGATGCCGGGCGCCGAGGCCCCCGGGATGCCGTTGCCCGAATCGACCACGATCTTGAGCGGGCGGGCCAGCTTGGCATCACCCACGATGCGTTGCGTGTACTCGGGCAGCACGTCCAGTTGCGCCAGGCTGCCTTCGCCCTGGGTGTAGTCCTCGGCCTCGATGCGCTTGCGCAGGCCCTGGATGTCGTCGCCGTAGATCGCACGGCCGGCCAGCACCATCTTGAAGCCGTTGTAATCCTTGGGGTTGTGGCTGCCGGTGACCTGGATGCCGCTGTGGCAGCCCTGGTCGGCGCGGGTGGCCGCCACGTAGTACAGGATGGGCGTGGTCACGGCGCCCAGGTCGATCACGTTGATGCCGGTGGAGCGCAGCCCCTTGATCAGCGCGGCGCTGAGCGAAGGGCCAGACACGCGGCCATCACGGCCCACGGCCACGGCCTTCTCGCCAAGCTTGAGCGCTTCTGTCCCGAAGGCGCGGCCCAGATGCTCGGCCACGGCCTCGCTCAAGGTCTGCCCGACGATCCCTCGGATGTCATAGGCCTTGAAGATGGAAGCTGCTACTTGCATGGTGATCCTTTGCTGAATGATTTGTTTGTCGATGTGATGGCACCGTGCTGCGGTGTCTTGGGCCCCATTCTAGAGAGGCCAGCGTGACGGCTTCGCAAAAGCCACACCAACATGGGCGGGGCGTCTTGTCCGCAATCCACAGAACGTGTCCTTTCATCGGCAAAACCTTCACCGAGCCGCTAGGATCATGGGCTGAACGCGGCACCCACGCCGAAACACGACAAACGCAGCGCGGCCTCACGGCCCGACGGCCCGCCACATGCCCTTCTCACCGCACCGCTACACCGCCCAGGCCATCGTGGCCTCACCCCTGGGTGATCTGCGGCTGGCGCGCACGGCGCAGGGCCTGGCCGGTGCCTGGTTCATCCATGGCACCAAGGACCACCCTGGCCCTTTGAGCGACACCCCCATGGCACCTGAGGACGCGTTGCTCCAGCAGGCGGCTCGCGAGCTTGATCGCTACTGGCACGGCCAGGCCACCACCTTCGAGGTACCGCTGGACCTGCTGGGCACGCCCTTCCAATGTGCAGTCTGGCAGGCCCTGCTGGAGATCCCCTTCGGCGCCACCCGCACCTACGGCGACATCGCTCGCCACGTCGGCCAGCCCAAGGGCGCGCAGGCCGTCGGCATGGCCGTGGGCGCCAACCCGCTCGTCGTCATCGTGCCCTGCCACCGCATCATCGGCCGCGATGCCCGCCTGACGGGCTTCAGCAGCGGCATGCCGCGCAAGATCGATCTGCTGACACGCGAGGGCCTGCGCATCGACGGCGAGTTCGTGCGCGAAGCCAGCGTCCATCAATCCACGTTGTTCGACGACGAGGCCGGAGCCACCCGATGACCCCGCGGGATTTTGCCCAGATGCTGGTGCTGGCCGCACTGTGGGGCGGCTCCTTCCTGTTCCTGCGCATGGCATCGCCCGTGGTGGGGCCGCTGGCCGTCGCGGCCTTCCGCATCGTAGGGGCCCTGCTGTTGCTGTGGCCGCTGCTGCTGTGGCAGCGGCAGGCGCGCCAGATGACCAACCATATCCCCATGCTGCTGTTGTCGGGCTTGATCTCTTGCGTGCTGCCTTTCCTGGGCTTCAGCCAGGCGGCACGGGGCTTGCCGGCGGGGCTGCTGTCCATCCTGAACGCCACGACGCCGCTGTGGGGTGCACTGGTGGGCTGGGTCTGGGCCCGTGAGCGCCTGAGCCCCAGCGCCATGGCCGGCCTGCTGGTGGGCCTGAGCGGCGTGGTCCTGCTGGCAGCAGACCGCACCCATGTGGACAGCGCCCTGGCGCATGGTGCTGTCGCGCTGGCCCTGGGCTGCACGCTGACCTACGCCATCGCCATCCACCACACCAAGCGCTACCTGAGTGAACTGCCCGCGCTGAGCGTGAGCACCGGTTGCCTGAGCGCCGCTGCCCTGATCCTGGTCGTTCCAGCATGGATGCTGGGGCCGCAACCTGTGGCCACCTTGCCGTCGCCCCCCACGGCCTGGGCCGAGGTACCGCACATCACCTGGGTCGCGCTGCTGGGCCTGGCCGTGCTGTGCACCGGTGTGGCCTACCTGATGTTCTACCGGCTGCTGGCGCGCGTGGGCCCCACCCGCGCCATGACCGTCACTTTCCTGATCCCCGTGTTCGGCATGCTGTGGGGCTGGCTCTTCCTGGATGAAGAAGTCACCTGGAGCATGCTGGCCGGCACAGCCGTGATCCTGCTGGGCACCTTGCTGTCCAACGGCCTGCTGTCCCCTCGCCTGTTCATCAAGGAGCGCATTGCATGACCGCCGCACCCCCCGCCTACTGGTACTGGGAAGACATCAACGAAGGCCTGGTGCTGGAGTTCGGCCCCAAGAAGGTCGACCGCGACGAGGTGATCCGCTTCGCCACGGATTTCGACCCGCAGCCCTTCCACCTGAGCGAAGAGGCGGGCAAGGCATCGCTGTTCGGTGGCCTGGCCGCCAGCGGCTGGCACACGGCCGGCATGGTGATGCGGCTGATGTGCGACGGCTTCCTGCTCAAGTCCAGCAGCCTGGGCTCACCGGGGCTGGATTCGCTCAAGTGGCTGCGCCCAGTGATGGTGGGCGACGAGATCCGCGCCCGCATGACGGTACTGGGCCGCCGCCCCATGAAGAGCAAGCCCAGTGTGGGCCTGGTGCAGACACGCTGGGAAGCCGTGAACCAGCGCGACGAGGTGGTGATGACGATCGAGAACTGGGCCATGTTCGGGCGCAAGGAGCCTGCTGCAGAACAGGCCTGAGCACGGTCCGCGCAGAGCCCGAACAGGGCCTGTGTTCGGTGCGACAAAGCAAAAAGCCCTGACGCTTGCGCATCAGGGCTTTGCATTTTGGCGGAGTGGACGGGACTCGAACCCGCGACCCCCGGCGTGACAGGCCGGTATTCTAACCAACTGAACTACCACTCCACGTGGCTGACGTCTGTGCCGATCTTGCGACCGGCCAAGTGCCGTCAAAACTTGGCGTCCCCTAGGGGATTCGAACCCCTGTAGTCACCGTGAAAGGGTGGTGTCCTAGGCCTCTAGACGAAGGGGACTTGCGTCTTCATTAAATTGTCTGCCGAACGCAGCGGTTCACGCTCCGATTGTCGCCACCGGCCCCGGGGGGCTTATGGTGGAGGTAAGCGGGATCGAACCGCTGACCTCTTGCATGCCATGCAAGCGCTCTCCCAGCTGAGCTATACCCCCATCGCACACATCGCTGTGTTTGGCAGGGCGCCAACCGGCACCGAGAACTGTACTGCCTCAAGCCGCGCTGCTGTGTCACCAACAGCGCCTTCAAAAACCTGGCGGAGTGGACGGGACTCGAACCCGCGACCCCCGGCGTGACAGGCCGGTATTCTAACCAACTGAACTACCACTCCGCGTGGCTGACGTCTGCGCTGATCTTTTCAGACCAGCCAAGTGCCGTCAAAACTTGGCGTCCCCTAGGGGATTCGAACCCCTGTAGTCACCGTGAAAGGGTGGTGTCCTAGGCCTCTAGACGAAGGGGACTTAATCCTTCATGCAACCTGATCGACGCTGTGCCTTGGCCAATTCCGCATCCGGAAACCACCTGCAACCTAGAAGGTTGTTTGGTGGAGGTAAGCGGGATCGAACCGCTGACCTCTTGCATGCCATGCAAGCGCTCTCCCAGCTGAGCTATACCCCCGTTGAATTTGGTCTTTTAACCACCTTCTTCAGGCTGCCCGGCTGCTTCGTTGTTCAAACAAAGCGTCGTTCAAGCGAGACCGAGAGTATATATCGGTTTTTGCGCTCTCATCAAGTTTCGATCAAACGTTGCACCACAACCTCACGATCGAACAAGGCCAGCACAGCATCGACCGAAGGCGTCTGTGCACGACCGCACACCAGCAGGCGCACGGGGATGGCCAGCTGGGGCATCTTCAGGCCGGCTTCCGTCAGCGTTTCCTTGAGGGCGGCGGCGATGGCGGCCTTGTCCCAATTAGGCAGCGCCTTCAGGCGGGCAGCCAGCGCGGCCACGGCAGGCTTGACGGCATCGGTGAGATGGGCAGCCAGTTCATCAGCAGGCGCCTGCACCTTGCCCAGGTACATGGCCAGCCAGCCGGCCAGTTCCACCGTGGTGGCGCAGCGGTCCTTGAACAGCGCGCAGATCGCGGCCAGCGTGCCGCCCTGCTGCAGCGCGGCGGGCACGGCCACGCCGCGCGATTGCCACTGCTGCAGCACCAGCGAGGCCAGCAGTTTGTCGTCGGCCGTCTTCATGTGCTGCTGGGCCACCCAGCGCAGCTTGGCCTCATCGAACTGGCCGGCGCTCTTGCCCAGGTGGTCCAGGTTGAACCACTCGACCAGTTGCTGGCGCGAGAAGATCTCGTCGTCGCCGTGGCTCCAACCCAGGCGGGCCAGGTAGTTCACGATGGCATCGGCCAGGTAGCCTTCGTCGCGGTACTGCGTGACGGCCTTGGCGCCGTGGCGCTTGGACATCTTCTCGCCCTGCTCGTTGAGCACGGTGGGCAAATGGGCGTAGACCGGCGGCTCCTTGCCCAGGGCCTTGAAGATGTTGATCTGGCGCGGCGTGTTGTTGACGTGGTCGTCGCCACGGATCACGTGGGTGATGGCCATGTCCAGGTCATCGACCACGACGCAGAAGTTGTAGGTGGGCGTGCCCACGATGCCGGCATCGTCCTCCGATGCGGGGCGCGCGATCACCAGGTCGTCGAGCTCATCGTTGCTGATCTCGATGCGGCCCTTGACCTTGTCTTCCCACACCACTGAACCCCCAATGGGGTTCTTGAAGCGCAGCACGGGCTTGACGCCTTCGGGCACGGGGGGCAGTTGCTTGCCGGGCTCGGGGCGCCAGGTGCCGTCGTAGCGCGGCTTGTCCTTGTTGGCCATCTGCCGCTCGCGCAAGGCATCCAGCTCTTGCGTGGACATGTAGCAGGGGTAGACGTGGCCTTGGGCCACCAGATCCTGCAGCACGACCTTGTAACGGTCCATGCGCTGCATCTGGTAGAACGGGCCTTCGTCGTGGTCCAGGCCCAGCCACTTCATGCCTTCGAGGATGACGTCGACGGCCTCTTGCGAGGAGCGCTCGACGTCGGTGTCTTCGATGCGCAGGATGAAAGCGCCCTGGTTGGCACGCGCAAAGGCCCATGGATACAGGGCCGAGCGGATGTTGCCCAGGTGGATGAAGCCCGTGGGAGACGGGGCGAAACGTGTGCGGACAGTGGTGCTCACGGTGTCGTTCAATCGTTCAGTGTGTGCAGGCCTCGGGCCAGATCGGCCGTGAGGTCGTCGATGTGTTCCAGGCCCACAGAGATGCGGATCATGCCCTGCGTGATGCCGGCGGCCAGGCGCTGGTCTTCCGACAGGCGGCCGTGCGAGGTAGAGCCCGGGTGGGTGATCAGCGTCTTGGTGTCGCCCAGGTTGGCGGTGATGGAGCACAGCCGGGTCTGGTCGATGACGTGGAAGGCGGCTTGGCGCAAGGCTTGCGCATCGGCAGCATCAGCGCCCTGCCCTGCCTTCACGGTGAAGGACACCACCGCGCCGCCACAGCCGTTCTGCTGCTTCATGGCCAGCGCATGCTGCGGGTGGCTGGGCAGGCCGGGGTAGTAGACCTGATCCACGCCGGGCTGCTCAGGCAGCCATTGCGCCAGCTTGAGCGCGTTGGCGCTCTGCGCGGCCATGCGGATGGACAGCGTCTCCAGACCCTTGAGCACGACCCAGGCGTTGAAGGGCGACAGGCTCATGCCCGCGCCACGCATCACCGGCATGAAGGTGCCGTTGATGAGCTTGTCGCTGCCGCAGATGGCGCCGGCCAGCACGCGGCCCTGGCCATCGAGGTACTTGGTGCCGGAGTGGATGACCAGATCGGCACCCAGCTTGACGGGCTGCTGCAGCGCTGGCGTGCAGAAGCAGTTGTCCACGGCCAGCAAGGCCCCCGCGGCGTGCGCGATCTCGGCCAATTGCGTGATGTCGCAGACCTCGGTCATCGGGTTGCTGGGCGTTTCGGCGAACAGCAGCTTGGTGTTGGGGCGCACGGCGGCGCGCCACTCGGCGATGTCGGTCTGCGAGACGAAGGTGGTCTCGACTCCGAACTTGCCGAACTCGCGCTCGAACAGCACGATGGTGGCGCCGAACACGCTGCGCGAACAGATGACGTGGTCACCGGCCTTGAGCAGGCCCATGATCATCAGCAGGATGGCGCTCATGCCACTGGCCGTGGCGATGGCGGCCTCGGTGCCTTCGAGCGCGGCCAGGCGGCGCTCGAACATCATCGTGGTCGGGTTGGTGAAGCGCGAGTAGACGAAGGCTTCTTCTTCGTTGGCGAAGCGCGCGGCGGCCGTGGCCGCATCGGGGTGGACGAAGCTGCTGGTCAGGAACAGCGCTTCGGAGTTCTCGCCCCAGGGCGTGGCGGGCAGGCCCTCGCGCACGGCCAGCGTCTCGATGCGGGCATCGGGCGGCAGGGCCTTGCGGGGCAGTTTCTTCTTCTGATCAGCCATGGTGGTCAGCGGCAGTCGGATCAGTCGGTGGCGCTTTGCAGGGCTAGGCGCGAGTTGATCGCGTCTTCTTCGTCCTTCTGCGTCAGGCGCTGCGATTCGATGGCGGCGAAGTCGTCGGCGCTCACGTCACCCGTGATGTAGGTGCCATCGAAGCACGAGGCCTCGAAGCCCTTGATGTTCGGGTTGAGCTTGCCGACCACGCGCTTCATCGCGTCCACGTCCTGGTAGATCAGCGCGTCGGCGCCGATGATCTGGCGGATGTCTTCGAGCGTGCGGCCATGGGCCACCAGCTCGGCCTTGGTGGGCATGTCGATGCCGTACACGTTGGGGAAGCGCACGGGCGGTGCGGCCGAGGCCAGGTAGACCTTGTTGGCGCCGGCCTCGCGGGCCATCTGCACGATCTCTTTCGAGGTGGTGCCACGCACGATGGAGTCATCGACCAGCAGCACGTTGCGGCCCTTGAACTCCAGGCCGATGGCGTTGAGCTTCTGGCGCACGGACTTCTTGCGTGCGCCCTGCCCCGGCATGATGAAGGTGCGGCCCACGTAGCGGTTCTTGACGAAACCTTCGCGGTAGGGCTTGCCCAGCTTCTGCGCCAGCTGCATGGCCGAGGGGCGGCTGGATTCAGGGATGGGGATGACCACATCGATATCGGACGGCGGCATGGTCGAGATCACGCGCTGGGCCAGGGTCTCGCCCATCTCCAGGCGGGCCTGGTAGACCGACACACCATCGATGGTGGAATCCGGGCGCGCCAGGTAGACGAACTCGAACATGCAGGGGTTGAGCACAGGGTTGTCGGCGCACTGCTCGGCGTGTACCACGCCGTCCAGGTCGACGAACAGGGCCTCGCCGGGCTGCACGTCGCGCACGAAGCGGTGGCCCGTGCCTTCCAGCGCCACGGATTCGCTGGCCACGATCACCTCACGGCCCACGGGCAGGTCGGCCTCGCCGTAGCACAGGGGGCGGATGCCGAAGGGATCGCGGAAGGCCACCAGGCCGTAACCGGCGATCAGGCACACCACGGCGTAGGAGCCCTTGATGCGCTTGTGCACGGCGCGCACGGCCTTGAAAATGGCAGCAGGCGTGAGCGGCAGATCGCGGCCGGACAGCTCCAGCTCGTGCGCCAGCACGTTGATCAGCACCTCGGTGTCGCTGTCGGTGTTGAGGTGGCGACGGTCGATGTCGAACAGCTCTTCACGCAGGGCGTGGGCGTTGGTCAGGTTGCCGTTGTGCACCAGCACCAGGCCGAACGGGGCGTTCACGTAGAAGGGCTGGGCCTCTTCCTCGTTGAAGGCATTGCCGGCGGTGGGGTAGCGCACCTGGCCCAGGCCCACGGTGCCGCTCAAGGCACGCATGTTGCGCGTGCGGAAGACGTCTTTCACCATGCCACGCGCCTTGTGCATGAAGAACTTGCGTCCATGCGCGTCTGGGCCGGCCGTCACGATGCCGGCTGCATCCTGGCCGCGGTGCTGCAACAGCAGCAGCGCGTCATAGATCAGCTGGTTGACGGGCGCCTTGGAAATCACACCAACGATGCCGCACATGGGATCACCTCTTGTTCACGAAAACTTCAAAAACGGGCCGGGCCGGATCAGGCTGACGCCGGCAGATACTTCACCACCTCGACGGGCAGCACGGGGCGCAGGATGCCCATCACCTCGGCCAGCCACGGCGCGGCATGGGAGGCCTTCCAGGGTTCCCAGTCGGTCATGGGGGTCATGCTGATCAGCGTGTAGAGCACCAGGGCGATCAGCAGGCCGCGCGCCAGGCCGAACATGCCGCCCAGCAGGCGGTCGGTACCGCCCAGGCCCGAGGCGCTGACGATCTGGCGCAAGGCCCACGACAGCAGCGCCCAGCTCAGCCAGGTCAGCACGAACACCACGATCATTCCGGCCAGCACGTTCAGTCGCGAGCCGGGTTCGTCAACGGGCAAGGTGCGGCCCATGGCTGGCCCCCACCACTGCGCCACGAAGTAAGCCACCACCCAGCCCAGGAGTGACAGCACCTCGGTGAGCAGGCCGCGCCACAGCCCCACCACCATGGACAGCAGCAGGCCGACGGCCAGGGCCAGGTCCACGATGGACCAGCCGGCGGTGGCGTTGCTCAGTTCTTCCACGAGGGGTTTCTCTCAAGGCTCACAGGGTGAGCAACTGGCCAGCCAGGCCGGCCTTGCGCAAGGCCGCGATGGCCTTGTCGGCATCGGCCTTGTTGGTATAGGGGCCGACGCGCACGCGTATCTTCTTGCCGCTGGGCGTGTCCACGGCCTGGGTATAGGTCTTGATGCCCAGGCGCTCGACCTTCATGCGTGCGGCGTGCGCCGTGGTGTTGTCGCCGAAAGCACCCACCTGGACGATGTATCGGGTGTCGGCGTCCTCCTTGCTGTCCTTGGCCGCCGGCTTGGTCTCAGGCTTGGCTTCGGGTTTTGCAGGGGTGGCGGGCTTCTTGTCTGCCGGTTTGGCCACAGCCGCAGTCTGCGCAGGCTTGGCCGCCTCGGGCTTCTTGGGCTCAGGTTTCGGCTCGGGCTTGCGGACCTCCGGCTTGGGCGCCGGTTTGGGCTCGGGCTTCGGCTCCGGCGCCTCGACGATCTCCTCGCGGGCTGCAGCTGCGGCTTCGCTGCGGGCGGCCACCTGAGCGCTGCGTTCGGCATCCAGCGCGCGGCTGACCTGGGGCGGCACGACCGGCTCGGCAGCCGCCTGCGTGACCTTGCCACTGGCCAGTCGCGTGGGCGGCGTGGTGGCAGGGGCGCCCGGCGCGGCTGCATTGACCACCTGGATGTCGGTGGCGAGCGGACGGGGCTGGGTTTCGAACAGCCAAGGGAAGCCGATCACACCGGCCCCCACCAGCACCGCCATCCCGATCATCCGGCGGCGGGCCCTGACGCGGGCCTGTTCGATGTCGGCGGGCGACAAGGGCTGGACCTGGGGCGCCGGCGTCTGGGCACCGGAACGGAAGCGCTGGAAAAACGATGGCAGCGGCATGCGGGTCGCGGGGGCTACGGGGATCGGGTCAGCGGGAGGGCCGAGGCGGCCTGGCCTCAGCCCGCGGGGGCACTCGACGGGGTGTTCGGAGGGGTACTTCCCGGCATGTGGGGCGCATTCAGACGGGGCAGGCCCTCGTGCAGCACCCCGCCCACCGTGAAGAAGGAGCCGAAGACCAGGATTCTATCCGCCGGGTCCGCTCCGGCGAGCGCCGCGTGCAGCGCGGCCATCGGATCCGGGTGGGTGTTCACGGCGGCCTTGGGCAAAGTGACAGGGCCGGGCTGGGCCTGCAGGGCGCGCACCAGGTCGGCCAGCTGTTGCGCCGATGCGGCACGGGGCGTGGGCAGGTCGCAGCAGTGCCAGGCATCCACCAGCGGCAGCAGTTTTTCCACCATGCCGGCCATGTCTTTGTCAGCCATGGCGCCCCACACCACGTGCGTGCGCGGGAAAAAGCCCATCTGGTCCAGGTTCACGGCCAGCGTGGCGGCCGCGTGCGGGTTGTGGGCCACATCCAGGATCAGCGTGGGCTGGCCCGGCACGATCTGGAAACGGCCCGGCAGCTCGACGGTGGCCAGACCGGTGCGCACTGCCTGGGCCGGCACCGGCAGGCGGTTGCGCACGGCTTCCAGCGCGGCCAGCACGCCCGAGGCGTTCAGCAACTGGTTGGCGCCGCGCAGCGAGGGATAGGCCATGCCGTTGAAGCGCTTGTTGCGCCCGCCCCAGGACCACTGCTGGCGGTCACCCGCATAGTTGTGGTCGCGACCGAACAGCCAGAGGTCTGCGCCCAGGGATTCGGCATGCGCCACGACGCTGCCAGGCACCTTGGGATCAGAGACGACCACTGGGCGACCTGCCCGCATGATGCCGGCCTTCTCGCTGCCGATGGCCTCGCGATCCGGGCCCAGGAACTCCATGTGGTCCAGGTCGATGCTGGTGATCACCGCGCAGTCGGCATCGATGATGTTGACGGCGTCCAGGCGGCCACCCAGGCCCACTTCCAGGATCACCGCGTCCAGCCCGGCCTGGGCCATGAGGCGCATGATCGCCAGGGTCGTGAATTCGAAGTACGTCAGCGGCATGTCACCGCGCGCCTGCTCGACCGCCTCGAAATGCGGCAGAAACTCATCGGCCTTCGCAGGGGTGCCGTTGATGCGGCAACGCTCTTCGAAGTGCACCAGATGGGGCGATCCGTACACGCCGGTGCGGTAGCCGGCGGACATCAGGATGCCCTCCAGCATGGCGCAGGTCGAGCCCTTGCCATTGGTGCCCGCCACGGTAAAGACTACCGGGGCGCCATCAGCAGCCTCCTGGCCTGCAGCGGCATCGACGACGGGCGTACCCAGGGTGATGCCCATGCGCTGCCACACGCTGGTCACACGCTCCAAGCCCAGTTCGATCTGGGCGGTGTGCAGGCGTTCACAGTGGGCCAGCCAATCGGCCAGGGTCGCGTGGCGGGAGGTCATGGACAAGAGGTCAGACAAAGGATCAGAGGAAGGCGACTGGCAGATCGGGGCAAAGGCCCCAAATCACAAGGGCTACAAGGGCTCTGGCCACGCTGACAACGTGCCGCGACGGCAGCAGGGCTCGGACGTTAGGCGGAACCTGAGGCCCGTGGACGACACCAGACGTGTCACGGGCCACCCGAAGGCAGCCCGTGGGGATTCATCAGCAGTTCGAGAGCGTGTCAGCGGCGCGATACGCCTCACACCAGCGCGTCAGCCGGCTGGCGCAGCAGCATCGCCAACTGGCGTGCGATGGTCTGCTTGAGCTCACGGCGGTCGATGATCATGTCGATGGCGCCCTGCTGCAGCAGGAACTCGGCGCGCTGGAAGCCCTCGGGCAGCTTCTCGCGCACGGTGTTCTCGATCACGCGGGGGCCGGCGAAGCCCACCAGGGCTTTGGGCTCGGCGATCACCACGTCGCCCATGAAGGCGAAGCTGGCGGACACGCCGCCCATGGTCGGGTCGGTCAGCACGCTGATGTAGGGCAACTTGGCCTTGGCCAGGCGCGTGAGCGCGGCGTTGGTCTTGGCCATCTGCATCAGGCTCAGCAGGCCTTCCTGCATGCGGGCGCCGCCGGTGGCCGTGAAGGACACGAAAGGCGTCTTCTGATCAACGGCGGTTTCGACGCCACGCGCGAAACGCTCGCCCACCACGGAGCCCATTGAGCCGCCCATGAAGTCGAACTCGAAGCACGCCGTCACCAGGGCGATGCCGTGCACCGAGCCGCCCAGCACCACCAGCGCATCGGTCTCGCCGGTGGCTTCCATGGCCTGCTTCAGGCGATCAGGGTACTTCTTGTTATCGCGGAACTTCAGCGCGTCGACCGGCAGGATTTCCTGGCCGATCTCGTAACGGCCCTCGGCATCCAGGAAGGCATCCAGGCGCTCACGGGCACCGATGCGGTTGTGGAAGCTGCACTTAGGGCAGACGTACTGGTTAGCGCTCAGATCGCTCTTGTAGAGCACCGTTTCGCACGAAGGGCACTTGGTCCACAGGCCCTCGGGCATGGTGCGCCGTTCAGCCGGGTCGGTCGGCTGAATCTTGGGCGGCAGCAGTTTTTCGAGCCAGCTCATGACGAAGGTCCTTTCAGGGAATCGAGCGCCGCACGGATATCAGCAATGAACGCGCCCGCGGCGGCGGCGATGGTCTCACGGCTTTGCGTTTCAAGCAATTGCACGATGCGGGAACCGATGACGACTGCATCGGACACGGCGGCGACGGCCTTGGCCGTTTCTGCATCGCGGATCCCGAAACCGACGCCCACGGGGATGTGGACGTGCTGGCGAATGCGGGGAATGGTGGCGGCGACCTGGGTAGTGTCCAGATGACCAGCGCCCGTCACGCCCTTGAGCGAGACGTAGTAGACGTAACCGCTGGCGATGCGACCGACCGAGGCCATGCGCTCCTCCGTGGAGGTGGGTGCCAGCAGGAAGATGGGGGCCAGGCCCTGGCTCTTCAAGGTGGCGGCGAACTCTTCGCACTCTTCTGGTGGGTAGTCCACCACGAGAACGCCATCCACGCCGGCAGCGCGGGCTTCCTTGACGAAGGCACCGGGGCCGTGGGTCAGGTCGTAGCGCTCGATCGGGTTGGCGTAGCCCATCAACACCACGGGGGTGGTGGTGTTGCGGGTGCGGAAACGCCGCACATCGGCCAGCACATGCAGCAAAGAGATGCCGTGGGCCAGGGCCCGCTCGGCGGCGGCCTGGATCACAGGGCCATCGGCCATCGGATCGCTGAAAGGCACGCCCAGCTCGATCACGTCGGCACCGGCATCGGCCATGGCCCACATCAGTTCGGGCGACAGGTCAGGATAGGGATCGCCGCAGTGGATGAAGGGGATCAGGGCCTTGCGGCCTTGTTCGCGCAGGTTTGCGAAGGTGACGTCGATGCGGTTCATGCCGGGCACGTTGGATGCACTGCTCATGCCTGGCTCCCTTGATCACCCGCAGGAGTAGCGCCCTTGACGGTCACGCCGCGCTGCGACGGACGATCATAGAACTCGGTGCCGGACAGGTCAGCCACGGTGCCAATGTCCTTGTCGCCACGGCCGGACAGGTTCACCAGGATGTGCTGATCCGGGCGCATGGTGGCGGCCAGCTTCATGCCGTAGGCCACGGCGTGGCTGGATTCCAGCGCAGGGATGATGCCTTCGGTGCGGCACAGGCGATGGAAGGCGGCCAGCGCCTCCTTGTCGGTGATGCCGACGTACTCGGCGCGGCCGATGTCCTTCAGGTAGGCGTGCTCAGGGCCCACGCCGGGGTAGTCCAGGCCGGCCGAGATCGAATGCGTCTCGGTGATCTGGCCGTTCGCATCCTGCAGCAGGTAGGTGCGGTTGCCGTGCAGCACGCCGGGCGAGCCCAACTGCAGGGACATCGAATGCTTGTCGCTGTCGTAGCCCTCACCCGCCGCCTCGACACCGATCAGGCGCACGTTTTCATGCGGGATATAGGGATAGAAGATGCCCATGGCGTTGCTGCCACCACCCACGCAGGCGATGACGGCATCCGGCTGGCGGCCGATCTTGGTGGGCATCTGCGTGAGGCACTCTTCGCCGATCACGCTCTGGAAATCGCGCACCATGGCCGGATACGGCGCGGGGCCGGCCACCGTGCCGATGATGTAGAAGGTGTTCTCGACGTTGGTGACCCAGTCGCGCATGGCCTCGTTGAGGGCATCCTTCAGCGTCTTGCTGCCGGATTCGACCGGCACCACCCGGGCACCCAGCAGGTGCATGCGGTAGACGTTGGGCGACTGGCGCTTCACATCTTCGGAGCCCATGTAGACCACGCACTCCATGCCGAAGCGGGCGCAGATGGTGGCCGTGGCCACGCCATGCTGGCCAGCACCGGTCTCGGCGATCACGCGGGGCTTGCCCATGCGCTTGGCCAGCAGGGCCTGGCCGATGGTGTTGTTGACCTTGTGCGCGCCAGTATGGTTCAGATCTTCACGCTTGAGGTAGATCTGCGCGCCACCGATCTCGCTGCTCAGACGGGCCGCGTGGTAGATCGGGCTGGGGCGTCCGACGAAATCGGCCAGCTCGCGGTGGAATTCGGCGACGAACTCCGGATCGTTGCGGTAGTGTTCGTAGGCGACCTTGAGTTCGTCCAGCGCGTGGACCAGGGTCTCGGAGACGAAGGAGCCGCCGTACGGGCCGAAATGGCCGCGGGCGTCGGGCTGTTGGTAGTTCAGCATGAGGCTTTCATGGGTTCAGTCGCGCGGGGCTGGCTCACGGAATCATCGCATGGGGAGTCGGCACATTGCCGGTCGGCCGCCCGCACGGCCTGGCAGAACTGGCGCACCAGCGCCGGGTCCTTCAGGCCCTTGCCCGCCTCGACGCCGGAGCTCACGTCCACCCCCCAGGGGCGGACCTGGCGCACGCCGTCGGCCACGTTGCCCGGGTGCAGCCCGCCTGACAGGATCATCGAGCGCGGCAGCGTACGGGGCAGCAAAGACCAGTCGAATACCTGACCGCCCCCGCCATAACCGTCGACGTGGGCGTCGACCAGCAGGGCCTGGGCGCTCGGGTAGCCAAGGGCGAAGTTTAACAAATCGAAACCTGGGCCCATCCGGGCAGCGCGCAGGTAGGCCCGCCCTGCCCGGTCACAGTCGGCCTGCGCTTCATCACCGTGAAATTGCAGCAGCGCGTGCGGAACAGCCTCAACAGCCTGCTTCAGCAGCGAATCATCGGCATTGACCAGCAAAATCACCGGCGTGATGAACGGAGGCAGCAGGCGCGCAAGCTCCGCAGCGCGTGCCGGGCTGACATACCGGGGGCTTTTCGGGTACAGCACGAAGCCCACGGCATCGGCACCGGCCTGGGCAGCGACCTCCACATCGGATTCGCGGGTGAGACCGCAGATCTTGATGCGGGTGCGGTGGTCAGCGGGAAGTAGCATCCGGGAACGCAAGGCCAGCGCGATTACCTGGCCCGAAGCTGGAAAGGCCCAATTGTCTCAAAAACGACTGTGTCGGGATAGCGGCGCGATCAAGGTCGAGGGGTATTGGCGCTCAGACAGGCAGCCAGGCCAGCGCCGGCGTCACATTGGGCAAGCCCCATTTGTCGTCGTAGCGCGGCCCCAGGAAGTACAGCCCGTCCGGCGAAAACGTGGGGGCCGCGGCATCCCGGTCCCGCGCATCGAGCACCACCTGCATCCATTCGGGCGGCTGGTTGCCACTGCCGACCGCGATCAGGCAGCCCATAATGTTGCGGATCATGTGGTGCAGGAAGGCCTGCCCCTCGAAATCGAAACGCCAGTAGACATGTGCGGCGAAGGCTCCTTGGCGCGGCCCTGCCGAGCCGACCGGCAGACGCGGCACCTGCCCGGCATCCGGTGAGCCCGCGCCAACCGGTAAGGCGGGCGCGGCGCAGCGGGTAATATGAATCTCGCGCAGCAGCTTGACCGGTGTGGGCGACTGGCACTGCGCCGCCCGGAAGCTGCTGAAATCATGCTCGCCGATCAGGCAGGCGGCGGCGGCCTGCATGGCCGCCAGATCCAGCGGCCTGAACACCCAGCTCACCTGCCCGACCTCCAACGCTGGGCGCACCGGAGCTTCCAGCACGATGAAGGCATAGCGCCGCCCCTGGGCGCTGTTGCGCGCATGGAAAGCGGGCGGCACCTCCACGGCCCATTGCACGGCGATGTCGGGCGGCAGGAAGCTGTTGGCGCCCCGCACCCACGAAAAGGGCTCGCGGTGCAGATCGGTGTCCAGGTGCACGACCTGGTTGATGCCATGTACCCCGGCATCCGTGCGGCCTGCACAGACCACGGAGATCGACATGGTGGCAAAGGCGGAGAGCGCCTTCTCCAAGGCCCCTTGCACGGTGGCCACGCCAGCCCCCTGGCTCTGCCAGCCGTGGTAGGCCGAGCCCCGGTAAGAAACGCCAAGGGCGACCCGTCGGGTCGCCCTCGTGGCGGGAGGGGCCGCAGCCCCCTGCCCTTCACTCATGGATCAAGGCCTCGCGCTCATCCCAGGCTGTCGAGCATGGCCTGGGCCTTGGCACGCAGGGCGCCATCGGCTTGGGCCACCACTTCCTGGAGCAGCTCACGAGCACCGTCCACATCACCGATGTGGCGGAATTCTTCGGCCAGCTCCAGCTTGCGGGCCAGCGGGTTGTCCGCCAGATCCTCGACCACCGAGCCACCAGCAGCGGCGTCTGCCGGTGCGGGCTCACCCAAATCCAGGCTGATGCCCGACAGGTCGAAGTCCATCGGCGCGGTCGGTGCAGGGCTGGGCGCGGCGGCCTGCACCGGTGCAGGCGCCGGAGCCGCGGGCGTGCCGGCATCCAGCGGCAGGTCGAAGTCCAGCGACAGGTCATCGGCCGCCGGGGCCGGTGGCGCCACGGAAGGCTGGGCCTGGTAGGCGCCAGTCAGCGGGGGCACGTCATCCAGCGAAGGCGGCTCGTCGGACAGGGGCACGGGGGCCGAGATATCCAGGTCGATGCCCAGGTCATCGTCGTCCTTGGTGTAGACCTGCTGCGGCGCCTGCGAGGCAGGTGCCGGCTCATGCAGGGGCGGCATCTCCGATAGCGGCACGGTGCTGGCACCCAGGGGCTCCTGGTACACCGGCTCCTGCGGCATCTGGGCCGACGGCTGGCCACCCGGCTGGTACAGCGGGTTCTCGGGGTCGATGCTCAGGCCCATCTCCTGGGCATGCAACCAGTCATCGCCCACACCACCAGTGAGGGTGAACAGCTGGCCAGCCAGCTGCTCGAAGCCCTTGGTGTCACGACGCTTGGCGTAGACTTCAAGGAGCTTGGTGCGGATCGCCAGGCGGTCCGGGTTGCTGCGCAGTGCTTCCTTGAGGATTTCCTCGGCCTGCAGGTCACGGCCATAGGCCAGGTACACATCGGCCTCGGCCACCGGATCCACGTCGCCAATGGCGTCGAGCTGGCTGAGCGAATAGCTCATGGACGAGGGACCGCCCGTGGCATCACGCGTATCGACGCGCTGGCCACCGCTGGCACCGAAGAACGAATCGGGCTGCAGGCGGCTTTCCAGGAAGGACGTCTCGGCGCTGTCCGACTTGCGGCGCGAACGGGCGTACAACCCCAGGCCGGCGATCAAGGCGATGCCTGCACCGGCACCCGCCAGGAGCAGCGGATCGATCGATTCGAACAGGCTGAGGGACGAAGGCTCGGCCTCGGGCACAGGGATCTGCACAGGCTTGGGCAGCGTGGGAGCAGCCACTGATGCGGGCTCTGCCACGGAAGCGGCTTGCGAAGCGGCATCGGCCACCTGGGTGGCAGAGCCGGAGGCCACATCGGATGCTGGCTCAGCGGCCACGGGTGCGCTGGCGGGCACCGAGGCTGCAGGGCTGGGCACGAAGGCCGGTGCGGCAACAGGCGCAGGCGCAGGCGCTGGTGCGGGCACGGGCACGGGAGCCGGCGCTGGCGCCGGAACCGGAGCAGGCTTGGGTGCAGGAACCGGCGCGGGCTTGGGCGCAGGCGCTGGTGCAGCGGCCGGCTTCGGCTGGTTGGATTGCTCCTTGAGCTTGCGCAGCTCATCAAGGTTGCGCGAGAGTTCGGCCACACGGGTGTTGGCGTCCTTCTCGGCACGCGCCTTGGCCAGGCGATCCTCGGCGGCTTGGCCGGCGGTTGCGCCGCCCTTGCTCAGCGTGAGCTTGTCAGGTGCGGGCGTTGCTGCCTGCTTGCGGTCTTGCACCTCGGCCTCGATCTTGCCGGAGGCCTGGCGTTCACGGGTGCTGGCAACCGACTCGGTCACGCCTGCAGCCAGGCGCTGGCGGTAGGCCGCGAAGTCGGAGCTTTGCGCCGTGATGATCTGGCGCGCCTCAGGCTGCGAGATCGAGGTGGCCTTGTCGGCATCGGGCACGTTGAGCACCACGCCCGACTTCAGCCGGTTCATGTTGTTGCCCTGGAAGGCGTGCGGGTTGCCTCGGTACAGGCCCACGATCATCTGATCGAGCGACACACCGGCAGGCAGGTTCTTCTCGGCGATCTTGGACAGCGTGTCACCACTGCGCACCTTGACGCTCTGCGCATCCGAATCGCGGGGCGTGGGGGCCGCGGCCTCGACGGGCGCCGGAGCAGGCACAGGGGCTGCGGGGCGTGGTGCGGGCGCCTGGGCACGCACAGGGGCAGAAGCCGGCGCGAAAGCGGCCGATGCGGAGGGACGTGTCGGGCGAGGCGCAGGCGCGGGGCGCGTGGCGGGCTCGGCCACCACGGCAGGTGCGGGTGCAGGCACAGGGGATGCAGCACGGGCCGGTGCGGGCACGGGTGCAGGTGCGGCAGGCGCATCCATCACCGGAGCGGTCAGCGGCTGAGGCGCGGCCGCACGCGGCGTGGCCGGATCGAACAGCAGCGTGTACTCGCGCACCAGGCGGCCCGACGACCAGGCCAGATCCAGGATGGCATCCACAAACGGTTCCGACACCGTGCGGTCGCTGCTCAGACGCAACACCGAACGGCCATCGGCGCGCTTTTGCAGGGTGATCGTGGTGGCGGCCAGCACGGCGTTGTAATCGACGCCGGCAGCACGGTAGGTTTCTGCACTGGCCACGCGGGCCTGCAGCGAGGCGGCTTCCTCGTTCGTGATGCTGGTGATCTCGATTTCGGCCCGCAAGGGCTCACCCAGCGCCGACTGCACGTTCAAACGGCCCAGACCCAGTGCCCATGACGCCAATGGCGCCAGGGACAACGCAGAAAAGGCCGCTGCGAGCGCGACCTTTTTCACGGTGAAGGGCGAAACAGAAGGCTGGGGCAGGTGCCCCACTGACAACGATCGATCTTTCAAAGCGTCCCCCGAGTCGTTTCAGCCCAGGATCCGCAGAGTGCCCCGATGCTGAACGATAGAAGAAATCACAATAGCATCAAGAGGATAGGGAAACAAGCTCACGCAAATACTGATCTGCGTGAAACACTCGCTTATCCCTACCCTCCTGTTGCCGGACGGCGCCGATTGTCGCCGCACGGCAACATGGCGTCGTCACAACTTGTTTCAGCGCTCAGGGATCAGGCGTCCAGCAGGATGCGCAGCATGCGGCGCAGCGGCTCGGCGGCACCCCACAGCAGCTGGTCACCGATGGTGAAGGCGCCGACGTACTCAGGGCCCATGGCCAGCTTGCGGATGCGGCCCACGGGGATCGTCAGCGTGCCTGTCACGGCCACGGGCGTCAGATCCGTGATGGAGGCTTCACGCGTGTTGGGCACGACCTTGGCCCAGGGGTTGTCGGCGGCGATCATCGCTTCGATGTCGGCCACGGGCACGTCCTTGCGCAGCTTGAAGGTCAAGGCCTGGCTGTGGCAGCGCATGGCGCCGATGCGGATGCAGAAGCCATCAACGGGGATCGGGGCCGAGCCAAAACCTTCGCCCAGGCCGAGGATCTTGTTGGTCTCGGCCATGCCCTTCCATTCTTCCTTGGACTGGCCGTTGCCCAGGTCCTTGTCGATCCAGGGGATCAGCGAGCCACCCAGGGGCACGCCGAAGTTGGCGGTCTCAGCGGCGGTGAGCGAACGCTGCTTGTCGATGATCTTGCGGTCGATCTCGAGGATGGCGCTCTTGGGGTCGTCCAGCAGGGCCTTGACCTCGGCGTTCAGCGTGCCGTACTGCGTGAGCAGTTCGCGCATGTGCTGGGCTCCACCGCCCGATGCGGCCTGGTAGGTCTGCGTGGACATCCACTCGACCAGGCCGGCCTTGTACAGCGCACCCACGCCCATCAGCATGCAGCTGACGGTGCAGTTGCCGCCGACCCAGTTCTTGCCGCCGTCGGACAGCGCGTTCTTGATCACCGGCATGTTGACCGGGTCCAGGATGATGACGGCATCGTCCTTCATGCGCAGGGTCGACGCGGCATCGATCCAGTGGCCGTTCCAGCCGGCGGCGCGCAGCTTGGGGAACACCTCGGTGGTGTAGTCGCCGCCCTGGGCCGTGATGATGATGTCGCAGCGCTTGAGTTCGTTGATGTCGAACGCGTCCTTGAGCGTGGTCTCGTTCTTGGCCACGGCCGGGGCCTTGCCGCCCGCGTTGCTCGTGCTGAAGAACAGCGGCTCGATCAGGGCGAAATCGCCCTCGGCCTGCATGCGGTCCATGAGCACCGAGCCGACCATGCCGCGCCAGCCCACCAATCCAACCAGTTTCGTCGCCATGATGAAAATCCTTTTAACTTCGCCTCAGAGGGTATTGAGTTCTCGCGGGGTCACTGCGCCTTGAGCGCGGTCACCACGGCTTCGCCCATCTGGGCGGTGCCGACCTTTTGCGTGCCTTCGCTGTAGATGTCGGCGGTGCGCAGGCCTTGCTCCAGCACGGCTTGCACAGCGCGCTCGATGCGGGCGGCGGCTTCTTCCTGGTTCAGGCTGAAGCGCAGCATCATCGCGGCCGACAGGATGGTGGCCAGCGGGTTGGCCACGCCCTTGCCGGCAATGTCAGGCGCAGAACCATGGCTGGGCTCGTACAGGCCCTGGCCCTTGGCATTCAGCGAGGCCGAGGGCAGCATGCCGATGGAGCCCGTCAGCATGGCTGCGGCGTCGGACAGGATGTCGCCGAACATGTTGCCGGTCACGACCACGTCAAAGCGCTTGGGCGCTTTGACCAGCTGCATCGCGGCGTTGTCCACGTACATGTGGTCCAGCTCGATGTCGGGGTACTGGGCATGCACATCGGTGACCACGTCCTTCCAGAACTGGAAGGTTTCCAGCACGTTGGCCTTGTCCACGCTGGTGACGCGCTTGCTGCGCTTGCGGGCGGCCTGGAAGGCCACGTGCGCGATGCGCTCGATCTCAGGCTTGCTGTAGCGCATCGTGTCGAAGGCTTCAGGGGCGCCCTTGAACTCGCCATCGGGTGCCTCGCGGCGGCCACGCGGCTGGCCAAAGTAGATGTCGCCAGTCAGCTCACGGATGATGAGGATGTCCAGGCCAGCCACCAGTTCGGGCTTGAGGCTGGAGGCGTGCGTGAGCTGCGGATAGCAAATGGCCGGGCGGAAGTTGGCGAACAGGCCCATGTTCTTGCGCAGGCCCAGGATGGCCTGCTCGGGGCGCAGGGGCCGGTCGAGCTTGTCGTACTTCCAGTCGCCCACCGAACCGAACAGCACGGCGTCGGAGTCCATGGCCAGCTTCAGGGTGTGCTCGGGCAGCGGGTGGCCGTGGGCGTCGTAGGCGGCGCCGCCGACCTTGGCTTCTTCGAGCTCGAAAGGCAGGTCCAGCACCTTGAGAACCTTGACGGCCTCGGTGATGATTTCGGGACCGATGCCGTCGCCCGGCAGCACTGCAATCTTCATGACCATGGGAATCTCAGCGGAGGTTGATTTAAACGATGCGGTGGTTCAGCCAGGGCTTCTGGGCCAGGCGTTCGGCTTCATAGGCCTTGATCTTGTCTGCATGGCGCAGGGTCAGGCCGATGTCGTCGAAACCATTGAGCAGGCAGAACTTGCGGAAGGGCTGCACGTCGAAGGCCAGCTCGCCGCCATCGGGCTTGACCACGACCTGCTTTTCCAGGTCGATGGTGAGCTGGTAGCCGGGGAAGACCATCACTTCGTTGAACAGGTTGTCCACCTGCAGCTCGCTCAGCACGATCGGCAGCAGACCGTTCTTGAAGCTGTTGTTGAAGAAGATGTCGGCGAAGCTGGGCGCGATGATGGCGCGAAAGCCGTACTGATCGAGTGCCCACGGCGCGTGCTCACGGCTGGAGCCGCAACCGAAGTTCTTGCGCGCGATCAGGATCGACGCACCCGCGTAGCGCGGCTGGTTGAGCACAAAATCCGGGTTGGGCTTGCGCGAGGCCGAGTCCTGGCCAGGCTCGCCCACATCGAGGTAGCGCCATTCGTCGAACAGGTTGGGGCCGAAGCCCGTGCGCTTGATCGACTTCAGGTACTGCTTGGGGATGATCGCGTCTGTATCGACGTTTTCCCGGTCCATCGGGGCCACAAGCCCCTGGTGAATGCGAAATGCTTGCATGGTGGCAATGCCTTGCTGGATTACTTGGCCGCGCCGGAGATGGCGCCGCCTGCGCGTTGGATGTCCTGACCCAGACCGTGCACGGTGTTACAACCCGCTAGCGCCATCAGGGCCACGGCGGCGATCAGGGAAACGAAGCGCTTCGACATGAAGGGGTACTCCAGGGTCAAGAAAGGTGCATCAGGCGATGCGGCGAACGTCGACGAAGTGGCCTTCCATCGCGGCCGCCGCGGCCATCGCCGGGCTGACCAGGTGGGTGCGGCCACCGGCGCCCTGCCGGCCTTCGAAGTTGCGGTTGCTGGTGGAGGCGCAGCGCTCGCCCGGATCCAGCCGGTCGGCGTTCATGGCCAGGCACATGGAGCAACCGGGCTCACGCCACTCGAATCCCGCCGCCTTGAAGATCTGATCCAGACCTTCACGCTCGGCCTGCTCCTTGACCAGGCCGGAGCCCGGCACGACCAGGGCCAGCTTGACGTTGGAGGCCACATGCCCACCGATGCGCTTGACCACGGCGGCGGCCTCGCGCATGTCTTCGATGCGGGAGTTGGTGCACGAACCGATGAAGACCTTGTCGATGCGAATGTCGCTCATGGCCTTGTTGGGCTCGAGCGCCATGTACGTCAGCGCGCGCTCCATGGCCGAGCGCTTGACTGGATCCTTTTCCTTGTCGGGATCAGGCACGCGGTCGTTCACGCCGATGACCATCTCGGGCGAGGTGCCCCAACTGACCTGCGGCTCGATCTGGGAAGCATCCAGCTCGACCACGGCATCCCAATGGGCGTCCGGGTCGGAATGCAGCGTGCGCCAGTAGGCCACGGCCTGCTCCCATTCGACACCGGTGGGCGTGAAGGGACGGCCCTTGACGTAGTTGATCGTGTTGTCGTCCACAGCCACAAGGCCGGCGCGCGCGCCGCCTTCGATGGCCATGTTGCAGACCGTCATGCGGCCTTCCATGCTCAGAGCGCGGATGGCGCTGCCGGCGAACTCGATGGTGTAGCCCGTGCCGCCGGCGGTGCCGATCCTGGCGATGATGGCCAGCACGATGTCTTTGGCGCTGCAGCCCTTGCCCAGGGTGCCTTCGACCTTGATCAGCATGTTCTTGGCCTTCTTGGCCAGCAGCGTCTGCGTGGCCATGACGTGCTCGACCTCGGACGTGCCAATGCCGTGAGCCAGCGCACCGAAGGCGCCATGCGTCGAGGTGTGGCTGTCGCCGCAGACGACCGTCATGCCGGGCAGCGTGGCGCCCTGCTCCGGGCCGATCACGTGGACGATGCCCTGGCGCTTGTCGCTCATCTTGAACTGCGTGATGCCGAAGCGGTCGCAGTTGGTGTCGAGCGTGTCGACCTGCAGCTTGGACACCGGGTCCTGGATGCCATCGCGACGGTCGGTGGTCGGTACATTGTGGTCGCTCACGGCCAGGTTGGCCGACAGGCGCCACATCTTGCGGCCAGCGATGTCCAGGCCTTCGAAGGCCTGCGGGCTGGTCACTTCATGCAGCAGTTGGCGATCGATGTAGAGCACGGCGGTGCCGTCATCTTCGGTGTGGACGACGTGTTCGTCCCAGAGCTTGTCGTAGAGGGTGCGTCCCATGGTGGCAAGGGCCCTTGGCGGGCTGGTATCGAGCGTGGGTAGGCGCATACAGCGGGGAAACGTCG
The DNA here is from genome assembly GCF_049274795.1 of Aquabacterium sp. Lineage (GTDB taxonomy): Bacteria > Pseudomonadota > Gammaproteobacteria > Burkholderiales > Burkholderiaceae_C > Aquabacterium. The sequence goes on along the minus strand of NZ_JBASTH010000013.1, from coordinate 306 downwards.
ATTTTAAGACATTGGCCCCGCGAGCGCGAGGGTTATGCCCCCTGGGCCTCGGGGTTACAGGCAGTAATAGGCTGAGGCGCGGTTGCCAATACCCTTGGCTGAGCATTGCTGGATATTCAAATGCGAGTTATTTCGTCGGCCCTGCAAAACCCCGCCAACCCGCATGAACACTGGGTTTGCGCCGGTACCGCTGGGTGAGTGATCCCCCGAGAATCGTTGCATCACGATTTGATTTCTGGGAGTTTTGCCGATGGCTCAGCCCGACAGCGCCGACTTCTTCCGCCAGCCGCTGGCCGAGATGATCGA
>NZ_JBASTH010000012.1:0-14285 GCF_049274795.1 Aquabacterium sp. | reverse complement strand
GGGGTGGTGCTGGCGCAATGGCCCGCGGTGGCGGCCACGCGCTGGCGCGCGGTGTTCGTGGCGGCGGGCTTTCCGGTGTCGGCCGTGGTGACGGGGCTGGAAAAGGCTGGCGTGGCCGGCATGATGGCGCCCGGCTCCTGGGTATGGCTGCTGCCGCTCGGCCTGCTGCTGCTGGCCTATCCGGTGCGTGCCTGGCGTGATGCACCGCTGTTTCCCACCCCGGCAGGCGCCTTGGACGAGCTGCCCCGCCATGCGCCTTTGACGCCGGGTGCGCGTGTGCTCGATGCCGGCTGTGGCTTGGGCGATGGCCTGCGCGCGCTGCGCCAGGCCTATCCGCAGGTGGAGCTGCATGGCACCGAATGGAGCTGGCCATGGGCCCTGGCCTCCCGGCTGCGCTGCCCCTGGGCGCGCGTGCGCCGGGGCGACATGTGGGCCCAACCCTGGGACGGCTTCGATCTGGTCTACCTGTTCCAGCGCCCTGAATCCATGCCCCAGGCCATCGACAAGGCCCGGCGGGAGCTGAAGGCCGGCGCCTGGCTGGTGAGCCTGGAGTTCGAGGCGCCGGGCCTGGCGCCGCATGCCCGCATCGACTTGACCCCAACGCGAAGTGTCTGGGTGTACCAGCTACACTGATCCTGTATGTCTGCCTTCACCTCCGAGGATTTCCGGGCCGCGCTGGGCCAGTTCGCCACCGGCGTCACCATCGTGACCACGATGGATGATGAGGGCCGCAAGGCCGGGCTCACGGCCAATTCGTTCAACTCGGTGTCGCTGTCGCCGCCGCTGGTGCTGTGGAGCCTGTCGAAGACGTCGGGCTCGCTCGCGGCGATGAGCGCGTCCAAGACCTATGCCATCAATGTGCTGGCGGCCGATCAGCGGGTGCTGGCGGAGCGGTTTGCGCGCAAGGGCATCGATCGTTTCGAGGGTGTGGCCTGGCGGCAGGGGTTCAGCCGGGCGCCGTTGATTGACGGCGCTGTGGCGAGTTTCGAGTGCACCAACCGCAGTCAGCATGAGGCGGGGGACCACGTGATTTTCGTGGGGGAGGTGACGCACTGTGCGCGTCGGGTGGGGGCTGTACCGCTGGTGTTCCATGGCGGGCGGTTCTTCACGGGGCTGGCGCTTTAGCGCTGATTTTCTCCGCTCCATTGTTTCGTTGATATTGCGTTTCTGGCCTTTGGCTTGGGCTTGGCGTGCGGGTGGCCTGGGCGCTTTGTCGTTGCAGCGCGCATGGTTCATCTGACTGGCCGCATCTGTTTGAACGCAGCGGCCGAAGGTCGTGGAGTGAGTTGTGCGGCCCCACCTCGTTGTGAGCAGCGCAGGGGAGTCACGCCTTTTGGCGTGACCGCCAACAAAGAAGCCCAGCCGGCTGCCCCCACATCCCGCGCTCCGCGTTGCAACGACAAAGCGCTCAAACCGACGAACGCCCAGAAGAAGCAACACAGCACGCGAAAAATGCGCAACAGCCTCAACCAGCCTCCGCCTCCTGCGGACTGAACGAATCCAGCAGCTTGAGCAGCCGCGCCACATCCAGCGGCTTCGTCAGGTAATCCAGGAACCCGCGCTCCTTCGCCGCCCGCAACTGATCCGGCATCACATCCGCCGACAGCGCCACCTTCGGCAGCCCCATCGTGTGCGCATGCTGCGCCAGCGTGTCCGCTACGTCCAGCCCCGTCATGTCACCCAGGTGCATGTCCAGCAGCAGCAGATCCGGCGGCGAGGCCATGGCCATCTCGATCGCCTCCGCACCGCTCAAGGCGACATCCAGATGCCAGTTCGGCCGCATGCGCATCACCTGGCGCACCAGTTCCACATTGACCACGTTGTCCTCGGCGTAGAGCACCGTGAGGTTGTCCTCAAGCTCGCCGCCCAGCGCTGCCAGCTCACCGAAGCCGCTGCGCGGCCCGTTGCGCTGCTCCTGCGCGCGCACCGGACTGGCCGCCCAGGGCAGCACCACACGGAACACCGAGCCCTGGCCTTGCACGCTGCTGACCTCGATGCGGCCATGCATCAATGCCGCCAGGCGCTGCACGATCACCAGCCCGATGCCCGTGCCCTCGACACCGGTGCGCTCGGCACCCAGGCGGTTGAAGGGTTCGAACAGATGGGCCTGCTGCTCCGGGCTCAGGCCCATGCCGGTGTCGTGGATGGCGATCATCACGTGCGGCTTGAGCACCTGCACCTCGACGCGCACCTGCCCCTCGGGGCGGTTGTACTTGATCGCGTTGCTCAGCAGGTTGACCAGGATCTGGCGCAGGCGCAGCGGGTCGGCTTTGACGTGCAGATCAGGGTCGATGGGGGTCTGCAGCAGCAGCACGCCCTGTTGCTGGGCCTGCGTGCCGACCATGGTGGCGGCCTCGCGCACTACATCGGCCACGGAGAGCGACTCGAGCGACAGCGGCAGGCTGCCCGCTTCGATGCGCGACAGGTCGAGCACATCCGTCAGCATGGCCAGCAGGTGGGCGCCGGCCTGCTCGATGTGCCGCACCTTCTGCTTCTGCGCATCGTGCAGCGGCTGGCGCGGATCGACCCGCAGCAGCTGAGCGAAACCCAGCATGGCGTTGAGCGGTGTGCGCAGCTCGTGGCTCATGCGCGAGAGGAACTCGGTCTTGGCCTTGCTGGCACGCTCGGCCGCCTGCGCGCTCAGGATGGCCTCCTGGTAGCGGCGGCGCTCGGAGATGTCTTCGATGACGGAGACGAAATGGCTGGGCCGCCCGGCGTCATCGCGCGCCAGCACGGCATTGAGCTGCACCCACACGTGGCCACCGCTGGGGCACAGGTAGCGCTTTTCCATCGTGTAGCGGTCCTGGTGGCCCTGCAAGGTGGCCTCCAGCAACGCGGTGTGCACGGTCAGGTCGTCGCTGTGGGTGAAGTCCTGCACGCACAGGCCCAGCAGCTCGTGGCGGCTGCGCTGGCAGATGTCGGCGAAGCGCTGGTTCACGTCCAGCAACTGGCCATCGGCGGCCACGCGGGCAATGCCCACGCCGGCGGTTTCGAAGATCTGCTGGTAGTAGGCCTCGCTGCGCTTGAGGGTGTCCTGGGCCACGGTGCGGGCCTCGACGGCCTCGCGCCGGCCGCGCTCGAGTTCAACCGCACCGACGATGCTGGCCAGCATGTCGACGGCGGGCTGCAGCACCTGCGCCAGGGTGTCGTCGAAGCCGCCTTCGCGGTTGGCCAGGCCCAGCATGCCCACCAGCGTGCCGCCGTGCACCAGGGGCAGGCCCAGAAAGTTCTGCAGCGGCGGGTAGCCCGGCGGCGTGTGGCTGCCGCCCGGCGGATCCTTCGGCGGCTGGTGGCAGATCAGGGTGGTGCCGGTGGACAGCACGCGGCCGAACACGGTGTCCACGTCACGGAACACCAGGCGGGCGGGCTCCACAGGGCGGATCAGCGAGGCCGAGGCACTGGCTGACCAATCGATGCTTTGCAGCGTGAACACCTGCACATGCGCGGTGTCCTGGCCGTCCACGGGCAGGCCGATGAAGCCCAGCGCGCTGCCGGTGTAGGCCAGCAGGTCGGGCAGCAGGGTCTCGAAGATGTCGGTCGATGACGCGCCCCGCACGTAGCCTGCACTGAGTTGTTGGACCAGCTCTGACAGGGATGGGGGGGGTACTGCAGGGGGGGTACTCGGCATGTCGATCGGACCGAAGCAGCCCACCCCCTTTCATGCGCGATGTTGTGGCGCATGCCTCTCCTTATGGCCGCTGGACGGGGTGGTGCGTCCCTCAGCTCGTTCTACTGTCGCACAACTCGGGGGTTGACAACAAGCCGTACACCATCTGTTTCATGTGCATTTCAGCAGGATTCAGGCCACGGCCATGGGGTGTCCGTTCTCCTGGGCCTGATGGCCGCCTTGGTCGGTGCCATTGACCATCACGACACGGTCGCGCCCGCCATTCTTGGCGGCGTACAGGGCCCGGTCGGCCCGCTCGATACAGCTGTGCAGCGGCTCGCTCAGGGCGTAATCCGTGAGGCCGGCCGAGAAGGTGGGCTTCAGGTCAGGCAGGTTCGCGGCGAGTTGAACATTGCGCAGGTGGTCGCGCAGGCGCTCCAGGCCGATGGCGGCGGCGCCCGGCTGCGTATCGTTGAGCAGCACCAGGAACTCTTCGCCACCCCAGCGCGCGACCACGTCGGTCTCGCGCATCACGGTGGCGGCGGCCTGCGCGAAGTTGCGCAGCACCTCGTCGCCCACGTTGTGGCCGTAGGTGTCGTTGATGCGCTTGAAGAAGTCGATGTCGATGATGGCCAGGCAGAAGCGGTGGTGGCCCGAGCGGTTCAGGCGCTTTTGGTGCTGGTTGAGCACGTCCATCATGTGGCGGCGGTTGTACAGGCCGGTGAGCTCGTCACGCGTGGCCAGTACCTGGATGCGGTTGAGCGCCTGCGTGAGCTCTTCCTTCTGGTTCTGCAGCTTGGCGCGCAGGTTGGAGAGCTGTGCCGCGAGCGACGAGATGGTCGGCACGATGGCGGCCACCAGCACGAAGTGCGCGATCTCCAGGTGGATGGGGTAGTGCACCGCCTCGGACTGCGATTTGATCAGCATGGTCAGGCCCATCAGCAGCACGGTGTAGATGCCGGCCAGCTTGGCGTCGGGTGCCTTCATGTTGAAGATGCCGAACACCAGCACCAGGGCCAGCAGCATCAGCGTGGAGCCGTGCACGGGCCCGGTCACCGCATAGGCGCCGGCGATCACGGTGAGGGCCGACAGGATCTGCGGCAGCGTGAGGGCCGGGTCGGCGAAGCGCTGGTTGATGCCCGAGCGCAGCACGCCGTACCAGAACAGCACGTTCAGAACGATCAGCCCCGAGAGCAGGATGGCATCGCTCCAGTGCATGAAGCCGATGATGCAGGCATACCCTTGCAGGCCGATGCAGATGAGGTAGACACTGGCAGCCATCAGCGAGCGGTAGATCCGCAGTCGCTGCCGGGGCTCGGTGCCCAGGATCAGGTCGCCGGTGCGCTTGATGAGGGACGATGTCATGGGGTCCTTCCTGTCTCAGACTGACGCGGCGATGGCGCACATCATCAGCCGCTGTTCGGGATTTCGGCAGAAATGATCGAAGCTGTAGATCTCCGTCACGTTTCAAATCTCTTGAACAGACCGGTCAAGCCCATGCAACCTTGCCGACCGGGTTTGCACTAACCTAGCAGTCATCGTGTCCCCACACAGGAACCCCGCCATGAGCCGGCCCTCATCGAAGCGCTATACACGCACCGCCATGTTGCTGCATTGGGTGCTGGCCGTGCTCATCCTCGGGACCTTCGCGGTGGGCCTGTATGTGTCGGATTTGCCGTTTTCGCTGCGCAAGTTGCAGATGATCAATTGGCACAAATGGGCCGGTGTGACGATCCTGGTGCTGTCGGTGGCGCGGCTGCTGTGGCGCGTGACGCACCGGCCTCCGGGTTTGCCCGCGGCCATCGACCTGGCCATGCCGGGTTGGCAGAAGGCGGCCTACCACGCCACCCACCACCTGCTGTACCTGCTGTTCTTCGTTGTGCCGATGGCCGGCTGGCTCTACAGCTCGGCCAAGGGTTTTCCGGTGGTGTGGTTCGGCGTGCTGCATCTGCCTGATCTAGTGGCCAAGAACGATGAACTGGCCAAGCTGCTGTGGACCGTGCACGAGTGGTCCGCCTATGCCCTGATCGCCCTGGTGGCCCTGCACGTGGCCGCCGCCCTCAAACACCATGTCGTGGACCGGGATGGCCTGCTCGAACGCATGCTGCCCGGCCGTGGATGACCGATGATGCAACGCCTCAAAAGGAGAAGCACGTGATTCGCAAGTACGCTCAAGCCCGCGCCCCGCGCCTGTCCGAACCCTCGTCTGGCCAGCGTGCGCGCTACGCCCTGGCCGCCCTGGCCCTGGCTGGCGGCGCCCTGGTGGCCCTGAGCCTTCAGCCTGCCCAGGCCGCCACGCCCGCCGCTGCGGCGGCGCCGGCCGCGGCCAAGCTGCTGCCCGCTGGCAGCGAAGTCACCTTCACCGCCAAGCAACTGGGTGTGCCGCTGGACGGCCGCTTCAAGCGCTTCGACGCGCAGATCGCGCTGGACCCCAAGCAGCCGCAGACCGGCAAGGTGGTGTTCGCTGTCGAACTGGGCAGCGTGGCCATCAATGCCGACACCGATGCCGAACTGGCCAAGAACTTGTGGTTCGACTCGGGCAAGTTCCCCAAGGCCACCTTCACGTCCACGGCCATCAAGGGCCTGGGCGGCGGCCGCTTCGAGGCCACCGGCACGCTCAACATCAAGGGCCAGGCCAAGCCACTGGTGGTGCCTGTCACCCTGACTCAAGCAGGTGGCGTGACCACCGCCACGGGCAGCTTCGCGCTCAAGCGCCTGGATTTCAAGATCGGTGAAGGCGAATGGTCCGACACCTCCGTGGTGGCCAATGACGTGCAGGTGCGCTTCAAGCTGCAACTGCACGGCCTGGGCCCGCTGTGATGCCGGGCCCGCTCCCGACGATTTGCCCGCTGTTCTTTTGACCCGTCCCCGACAACGCTTTTCCCTCGTTCAACCAGGAGCCTCTACATGAAACGCACCCCGATCCTGTCCGCCTTGTCCGCCACCGTGCTGGCCGCTGCCTTCGGTGCCGCCCAGGCCGCCCCCGCGACCTACGCGCTCGACCCGACCCACACCTTCGTGACCTTCGAGGCCAAGCACTTCGGCACCTCCACCAACCGTGGCCGCTTCGACAAGAAGAGCGGCTCCGTCACGCTGGACAAGGAAGCCAAGACCGGCAAGGCCGAGATCACCATCGAGACTGGCTCCATCAACTCCGGCACCGGCGCCTTCGACGGCCACCTCAAGGGCAAGGACTTCTTCAACGCCGAAGCCCATCCCACGGCCACCTTCGTGGGTGACCAGTTCAAGTTCGATGGCGACAAGGTGTCCGAGGTCGCCGGCAAGCTGACGCTGCTGGGCAAGACCAAGCCGGTCACGCTCAAGGCCAGCAACTTCAACTGCTACCAGAACCCCATGCTCAAGCGCGAGGTCTGCGGTGGTGATTTCGAGACCACCATCAAGCGCAGCGAGTACGGCATGACCTACGGCCTGCCCGGCATCCCCGACGACATCAAGCTGGTCATCCAGGTCGAAGCCGTCAAGCAGTAAGCCGAAGTCCCCAGATCCCGGCTCAGGCCGTGACCTGCTGGCGGGGGTGCAGGTGTCTGACCAGCACCGCCAGCAGCTCTTCCTGACGGAAGGGCTTGGCCAGGTGATCGTCCATGCCGGCCGCGGCGCAACGCCGGCGGTCCTGCGGCATGGCATTGGCCGTGAGCGCGATCACCGGCACATTGGGGCTGCCGATCGAGTCCTCGTGGGCGCGCAGGCGCCGCGTGGTCTCGACCCCGTCGAGCACGGGCATCTGGCAGTCCATCAACACCAGGTCGAAATCATGCGGCCCCGGCACCAGCAGGTCCAGGGCCTGCTGGCCGTCGCTCACCAAGGTCACGTCCAGGCCCAGCTGGCTCATGCCGGCCTGCGCCACCAGGGCGTTGACGGGGTTGTCCTCCACCAGCAGCACGCGGCCCTGCAGTGACTGGGGCAGCGGTGCGGGCTGGGGCGCGGAGGTGTCTGCCGGCTCTTGGGCCGCGGGCTGCTTGCCGCCCGCAGGGTGGGCAGCAGCGGGCGAGATGGGTTCGCGCGTGGTGTCCATGACCGCGGCCGTCGAGGGCTGGGTGTCGATGTCGTCGTGCGTGGCCGAGGAGGGGGCGCTGGTCCAGTTGCTCAGCACCTGGGGCTTGGCATCCGGTGCGGCGCTGCGCAACGGCACGCCCAGCGTGAACAGCGAGCCCTTGCCCGGGGCGCTCTGGCAGGTGATGTCGCCGCCCATGGCCCGGGCGATCTCGCGCGAGATGGTCAGGCCCAGGCCGGTGCCTTGGTGGCGCCGCCCGAAGCTGTTGTCCAGCTGCTGGAAGGCCTCGAAGATGCGGTCGATCTGGTCGGGCGGGATGCCCACGCCGGTGTCGGCGATCTCGAAGCCGATGCGCAGCTGGGTGGAGTCGTCACCCGCAGGGCCGGGGATGGGCGGCGGGCCGTTGCCATCGGCGGCCGGACGGCGGGCCACGGTCAGGCGCACCTCGCCGGTGTCGGTGAACTTGATGGCATTGCCCAGCAGGTTGTAGAGCACCTGGCGCAGCCGGGCCGCGTCACCCTCGACCAGACAGGGGCGGGGTAGGCGCACGTCCTCGATCAGCGGCAGGCCCTTGCCCGCGGCCGTGACGCGCGACAGGGCCAGCACATCGTCGAGCACATGGCGCAGGTCGAACACGCTGTGGTCGATGGCCAGCTTGCCGGCCTCGATGCGGGAGAAATCGAGCACGTCGCTGATCAGCGAGAGCAGGTGCTCGCCCGAGCGCTGGACCAGGGCCGCGTGCTGGCGCGCATCGCCCAGCACCCCGGGCTTGGGCGGCAGGCGCTGCTGGATCAGCTGCGACAGGCCCAGGATGCCGTGCAGCGGCGTGCGCATCTCGTGGCTCATGGTGGCCAGGAATTGGTCTTTCACGGCGCTGTGGCGCTGGGCCAGCTTGAGCGCATCGGCGCGTTCCTGGGCGATGCGGTCGGTGGTGAAGCGCAGCCACAGCAGCTCGCTGATGCGGCGCTCGGCGCGACGGCTCTCGCTGAGCATGACGATGCCCAGGCTGAGGATGCCGACGGCGCCGAACAGGCCATAGGTGTCCATGCGTGTGAGCAGCATCAGCGCGGCCGGCAGCATCAGCGGGATGTTCATGGCCGCGTTGGGCGCCACGTGGGCCTGCAGCGCGAAGGTGGAGATGGAGCAGGCGCCGATCAGCGTGGCCACGACCACCGCCACGATGACCATGTCCTGCACCGGCATCAGCAGGATGCCGGCCAGGCCCCAGCAGGTGCCGTGCACGGCGCAGGCCATCACGAAGTTGCGCAGCCAGCGGGGATCGTCGCGGTCCTTGGAGCGGCGGTAGGCGCGGTCGTTGACCAGGCGCACCGTGCCGGCCATCAGGCACAGGGCGGCCCAGATCAGCGCGGGCGTCCAGCCGACGGAGGGGCCCATGATCACGGCCAGGGCCACGGAGAACACGGAGCTCATGCCCACCATCAGGGCCGTGGGGGCGTACAGCATCCGCACCCGTTCGGCGTTGATCAGGTGGGCCAACTGGGGGTCATCGGGCGACAGCCGCGACGAGGGATGGAACAGGGACATGAAGCGGTGAGCGACATCTCGGGATGTCGCTCAGGTATCGGCGAAAACGCGGGTCGCTTGAATCCGGGGTGTCCCCAGGGCGCGGACGAAAGACGCTGCGCCCCTCAGGGCATGTTCAGTCGCTCGCACACCCGGGTGGTAGCCAGCTGAAAAGCCTGGAAATGCAGCCCGACCTGGCCCGCCACGGGCTCGAGCTCGGCCCACACGGCCTGCGGGTTGGCGGCACGGGCCGGGTCCAGCAGCAGGGCGTCGATGGCGGCGCCGATGGTGAGCAACTGGCGCACGGTGGGGCGCTCGTACGTCCATTGGCTGGGGGCCTGGGTGCGGCTGCGCACGCCGTCGGCCACCTCGCGTGAGAGGCCCCAGGCCTTGCACAGCGCGGCACCGAAGGCGGCATGGCTCACGCCGAAGGTTTCGATCTCCAGCGCGCTGAGTTCGGCCTCGTTGGGCGGCGATTTGGTGTGGGCGGCGTAGACGGCGGCGTCGTAGGCGATCAGCACCGCGCGGCCGGTTTCGGCGAACAGGCCCATGGTGTGGGCCAGCCACGGATCGACATCGAGCTGGCGGGCGACACGGCCCATGGCCAGGCCCCGGATGCCGGCGCGGTCCCACAGCTGCTGCAGCAGCGGCGTGGGCGGGAAGGCGCCCCGCAGCCCGATCTCGTACGTGAGGCCAGCCACCTGCGCCATGCCCAGGTAGCGGATGGCCTCGTGCACGGTCTCGACCCGCTTGAGCAGCCCGAACAGGGCCGAGTTGACGGTGCGCACCACGGCCGAGGCCAGTGCCATGTCGGTCTCGATCAGGGCTGCGATCTGGGCCATGGAGCTGTCCTCATCGGCCATCATCAACGACAGCTTGACCAGCGTGGCGGGGCACGCGGGCAGGTCGATGTTCAGCTCCCGCAGTTTTGGGTCGATGCTCATGAGGGCAGTCTAATTTGTTCCGCGCCGTTTTCAAATATGAAAAAGGCGGGACTTGCCCGCCTTGTGTTGAACGCGCTGCAGAGATCAGGCTGCGTCGGCTTCAGGGTCGTTGCTGCTGGCCGCGGTGTGGCTGGGCGGCGTGAGCACGACAGTGCGGAAGGCCGCGGCGCGGGTGGCCGAGGTGCGCAGGCCTTGCTGACGGCGGTACTCGCTGGGCGGCACGCCCTTCCAGCGGCGGAAGGCCTCGATGAAGGTGGTCACGTCCGCATAGCCCAGGCGCTGGGCGATCTCGGCGTGCGTCAGGCGCGCGTTGGCCATCAGCTCAGTGGCCAGCGTGCTGCGGACCTCTTCGAGCAGGGCGCGGAAGGTGGCGCCTTCGGCCGTGAGGTGGCGGCGCAGCGTGCGCGAGGTCATGTGCATCTCGGCGGAGATCTCCTCCATGTCCGGGATGTGGCCAGGCGTGCGCAGCAGGCGGTCGCGCACGGCGGCGGCGACGCCGGTGCGGCTGCTGCGGGCCTCGACCAGCTTGCGGCACATCTCTTCGCACAGGCGGGCCGTGTGGGGCTCGGCCTGGGGCAGCGGCTCGTTCATGAGGGCTGCCGGGAAGATGCTGCGGTGCTGGGCGCTGCCGAAGGTGGGACGGATGCCGGTCCATTCGGAATAGCGCGCGACCATGACCGGGTCCGGCTCGTGGTGCTTCATCTCGAAGGCCGTGTAGCTCAGCGGGCGGCCCAGGATCTCGCGCTGCAGCAGGGTGATGGCGGCGCGGTCACGGTCGATGATGAACTGGCGCACATCGGGCGGCAGGTGCTCGTCCATGTGCGTGATGATGATCTGGTCACCCTCTTGCACGGCGATGTTGCGCGTGAGCGAGAAGGTCTGGTTGAGCATGCGCCGCGTCAGGTGGATCGCGTCGCCCAGCGTGGGGCTGCTCAGCACGGCGTAGCCCCACAGACCGTAGACGGTCAGGTGGTAGCGCTGGCCGGCTTCCAGGCCGAGTTCGGGCGGGTGGCCCAGGCTGGCGAGCAGGTTGCGGATCAGCTGGATCTCCTGCGTGGCCTCGATTTCGGCCTTGGCATCGTCGAGCATCGGGCGGGTGATGCCGGTTTGATGCAGCAGGGATTCCAGGGAGGCACCTTTGTCGAGGCCCAATTGGACGAGGACGCGGGCGGTGGCGATACCACGGCGGAAATCCCACGGAGGCAGCTTGTGACTGGTGGACATGTACTTCCTTGTCTGGCCAGGAGGTCTTGGATTTCAAGGGGTGAAGCGTCTGGCACAGCTTCCATTCATTATGTCCGTAAACAAAAAAAGGGTGTCCGGATTCGAGTCCTAAACCGGCAAGTTTGCTTGGTCTTTATTGCTGATCCGTGTAATTTTTGTGCAAACGTAATGCTTGGGGGCTGTCCGCTTGCCTGTTGCGGCGCACTTTTTCGGGGCAGCGCGGGGCGGGGTCTGGCTGGGCGCCTTGTTGGCGACAACATTGAAGCCCAGACAGACACTGCTCCTGCCCCCGCCTTGCGCTCCCCCGACAAAGCGCTCAACCACCGAAGAACCTACCGAACAAGCGTCCTATTTCCGAACGATCGCCAAGCCCTTGAGGTATTCCCCCTCCGGGTAGTTGATCGTGGTGGGATGGTCAGGCGAGGCCTCCAGCCGCTTGATCAGATAGCCATCGACATAGGCATCCATCCCCGCGCCCGCCACGATCTTGTGGAACAGCTCCGCCCCGATCCCGCCCGAGCAGGAATAGGTCATCAGCAGCCCACCCGGCTCCAACAGCTTGAACGCCAGTCGGTTGATGTCCTTGTAGGCGCGCGACGCCCGGTCCGCATGCGCCGCGCTCGGCGCGAACTTGGGCGGATCCAGGATGATCGCGTCGAAGCGCCGGCCATCCTTGATGAACTGCCGCAGCGCCCCGTTCACGTCGGCATCCAGCGCCTCATGGCGCGATGCGTCAAAACCATTGAGCGTGATGTGCGCGCTGGCGCGGGCCAGCGCCGGCCCCGACGAATCCACGCTGGTCACGTGCTCGGCGCCACCGGCCAGCGCCGCCACGCTGAAGCCACCCGTGTAGCTGTAGCAGTTCAGCGCCGTCTTCAGGCCCATCTGGCGCACCAGGTCGGCGAAGAGCTTGCGGTTGTCGCGCTGGTCCAGGTAGTAGCCGGTCTTGTGGCCCTCGGCCACGTCCAGCGTCAGGCGCCAGCCGTGTTCGCGGATGGTCACCTCGGTGGAAGGCGCGCCGCTGGCGGGTGTGCGCAGCCAACCGGTCACGGGCTCCAGGCCTTCCATCTGGCGCACGCCGGAATCCGAGCGCTCGTACAGGGCCTGGCAGCCGGTGGCCGCGACCAGCGCGTCGGCGATGGCTTGCTTGAAGCGCTCGGTGCCGGCGCTCAGGAACTGGGCGGACAGCAGATCGCCGTAGCGGTCCACGATCAGGCCGGGCAGGCCGTCGGCCTCGCCGTGGATCAGGCGCACGCCGTCGCTGTCGATGCCCAGGCGGCCGCGCAGGACCACGGCGGCTTCGATGCGGCGGGTGAAGAAGGCTTCATCGATGCGCTCGGCTTCGTCGAATGTCCAGGCGCGCACGCGGATCTGTGAGCTGGGGCTGAAGGCGGCCCAGGCCAGGAAGCGGCCGTCTGCCGATTCGACGCGCACGGTCTCGCCCGGATCGGCCTTGCCTTTGGCGACGGAGCCCTGGAAGACCCAGGGGTGGCGACGCAGCAGGGAGCGTTCCTTGCCGTCGCGCAGGGTGATGGTTTTCATGGGCTTGATTGTCGCCGCTGGCGCAGGCCGTGTCGGTCATCGCCGACAGCGCTATCGGCGTTTGCCCACTGGTTGTGCGGTGCAGCAAGGGCTATCTTGCGGGCAAGGTCGGCCAAGATGCCGCACTGCAGCAAATCTGCAAGGGCTGGGGCCGCTCAGAGGCCAGGGCTTGTGATCGCCACGGCGAGCAAGGAGACGGACATGTTCCCGAGAACGACAAGGTGGTTGCCAGCCATGATGTTCCTGGCGGGCGGTTTGGCGGCCTGTGACCGGCACGCGCCGCAGCGGGTGGCTGCGGTAGACGATGGTGCCCCGCCCAGCCTGGACCTGGCCATCGCCCGGGTGGACGAGGCCGGCCTGCGCCTGACCGATGGCCGCCGCCAGGATGCGGTCGAGATGCAGGCCTCGATGCAGGATGCCGCCATCGCGGCGCGGGTGAACGCGGCGATGATGTCCGATGCGCAGTTGAGCGGTTCGCGCATCGAGGTGAGCGTGCAGCAGGGCGCGGTCACCCTGCGGGGCAGCGTGCCCGATGCCCTCGCGATCGCTCGGGCGGCCGAGCTGGCCAGCGGGGTCGAGGGGGTGACCAGCGTGGTCAACGAACTCAAGGTGTCGACGACCTGATCACGCTTGATGTGAGCGCCTACTTCTTCTTGGCGCGAGGATGTGCCGCATCATAGGCCTTGGCCAGGTGCTGGAAATCCAGCCGTGTGTAGACCTGGGTGGTGGTGATGTGGGCGTGGCCCAGCAGCTCCTGCACACCGCGCAGATCGCTGCTCGATTGCAGCAGGTGGCTGGCAAAGCTGTGGCGCAGCATGTGCGGGTGCACATGGGTGGGCAGGCCGGCGCGCTGGGTGATCAGCTTGAGCCGGTTGCGCAGCTGAGGCGCCGTGAGGCGCGTGCCCAGGCGGCCGATGAAGAGGGCGGTTTCACCGGGCGCGGCCAGCGTGTCGCGCACCGCCAGCCACGCCTGCAGGGCCTGAAGGGCCGGGGCCCCCGCGGGCACGCTGCGGCGTTTGCGCCCCTTGCCCCGCACGTGCAGTTCACCGGCCGGGGCATCGATCCAGCCCACGGCCTGCGGGTGGGCTTGCACGTCCAGGCTCAGCAGTTCGGCGCTGCGCAGGCCGCTGCCATAGAGCAGTTCGACCATGCAGTGGTCGCGCGCGGCCAGCCAGGGGGCTTCGCGCTGGTCGCGTGTCGAGGCGGTGTCGGGCAGCTCGGGCGCGCTGGCGCTGGTGTCGGCCAGGGCCACGGCATCGTCCACCGACAGGGCCTTGGGCAGGGGGCGGGCGGCCTTGGGGGCCTTGAGGCCATCGACCGGGTTGAGCTTGACGACGCCCTCGCGCCCCAGCCAGCGGAACAGGCCGCGCCAGGCCGAGAGCATCAGCGCCAGGCTGCGCGGGCCCAGGCCGCCGGCGTGCAGGCGGGCGGT
>NZ_JBASTH010000011.1:0-3587 GCF_049274795.1 Aquabacterium sp. | reverse complement strand
ATCGCCAGCGATGCAACGTGTGGTTAACAACCTAAAGACTAAGAACTACGAAAAACCATCTCCATTCAAAAGAGGTGTTTGTATCAAAGTAACAACCAAGACTCCGAAAAAACCTAACTCTGCCCTTCGTAAAGTTGCACGTGTGCGACTTACGAATGGCTACGAAGTTTGGGCTTACATCGGTGGTGAAGGCCATAACCTACAGGAACACGCTGTGGTTCTAGTACGTGGTGGACGAGTAAAAGACCTTCCAGGTGTTAGGTACCACATTGTTCGTGGAGCTCTCGACCTTCAGGGTGTATCAGGCCGAAAACAAGGTCGTTCTAAATACGGATCAAAGAAGGAAAGTAAATAATGCCACGAAAAGTTACAAAAAGCCTAGTTAGAGATATACCAGGAGACCGACTATACAACAGCGTGTTGGTTCAAAGATTTATCAACCGTGTTATGCGTGATGGTAAAAAACAAGTTGCAGAAAAACTAGTATACGGTGGCATGGAAAAGGCCGCAAAAAAACTAAAAGTGGACAACCCACTAGAAGTATTCGAGCAAGCTCTTGCTAACGCTAGACCAAGCCTAGAGACACGTTCACGACGTGTTGGTGGTGCTAACTATCAGATTCCATTTGAAGTAAAAGGACAGAGACAAACACACCTAACACTTATGTGGTTTGTAGCTGCAGCTCGATCACGATCTGGCATGAGCATGGAAGACAGAATCGCACTTGAGCTAGTAGACGCCTACAACAACACAGGAACAGCTGTAAAGAAAAAAGAAGACGCACATAAAATGGCTGAAGCCAACCGAGCCTTCGCTCATTTTGCGAGGAACTAAAAATATGGCTATTGCGGAAATTGTTGACACACTGCTTTTTGTTAATTCTGGTGATCAAGGCACTACATTAAAACCATACGAAGCAAATGGAATATTCGGTAAGCTTGGCGAAAAATCAGCACAACTGCTAGGTTTTAATACTGAACAAGTTTCTTTGTCTGAAGATGCGCCTCAAACCATGATTCCAGGACAAGAAATACAAATACAAACCGAGATAGGAGCTAATTAATGGCAAAGACAGTATTAAACAAACTAAGAAACATCGGAATTATCGCTCATATTGACGCCGGTAAGACTACAACCACAGAAGGAATCCTATTCCGAACTGGGCTAAAGCATAAAATCGGAGCTGTTCACGAAGGTGAAACAACTACAGACTGGATGGAACAAGAGCGTGAGCGTGGTATTACAATTACTTCTGCTGCTGTTACTTGTTACTGGAAAGATCACCAAATTAACATTATTGATACTCCAGGACACATCGACTTTACCGTAGAGGTGGAGCGATCACTTCGTGTTCTTGACGGTGCTGTGACAGTATTCGATGGCAAAATGGGCGTTGAATCTCAGTCTGAAACTGTTTGGCGACAAGCTGACAAATACAACGTCCCTCGTTTTTGTTTTATCAACAAGATCAACCAAACTGGTGGAGATTTCTACAAATCACTTGATTCTATTCACGCACGTCTTAACAAACACGCTTTCCCAATTCACCTACCGATTGGCTTCGAACAGTCTATCAATGGTGTAGTCGACCTTATCGAGATGAAAGCTTACACATACAAAGAATTCACAGACAAAGAACTTGTTGTTGGTGAAGTTCCTGAAGACATGCTAGAAAAAGCAAAGAAATACCGAAGTTTGCTTATCGAAAACGCAGTTGCAGAAGACGAAGAAATCCTAGAGAAATACCTAGAAGTTGGTGAAGAAGGCCTAACAGTAGACGAAATCAAACAAGCTATCCGAACAGCCGTACTTACAGCCAAATTCTTTGCTGTAACTGGTGGTGACGGCCGTGGTGTGATCGTAGAAAAAGTTCTTGACGCTGTTGTTGAGCTACTACCATCTCCTATCGACCGAGGTTCATCATGGGGCACAGATGTTAAGACTGGCGACGAAATTGAGCGAAAGCCATCTGACACAGAGCCATTTGCAGGTCTTGCCTTTAAGATCGCAACTGACCCATTTGTTGGAAAACTTTCATTCGTGCGAGTATATTCTGGAACTCTAAAAGCTGGTAGCTACATACTAAACAGCTCAAATGGTGAAAAAGAGCGAATTGGTCGAATTGTCCGTATGCAAGCCGATAAGAGAGAAGATGTTACAGAAATTAAAGCTGGTGACATCGCAGCTGTTGTAGGGCTAAAAGCTACGACTACTGGACACACACTTGCTGACATCGCTAAGCCAATTATCTTGGAAAGCATTACATTCCCAGAACCTCCAGTGTCTATCGCTATTGAGCCAAAGACTAAAGCAGACCAAGAAAAAATGGGAATCGCTATGCAGAGACTTGCAGAAGAAGACCCAACATTCAGAATCAAAGTAGATCACGACACAGGTCAGACAATCATCAGTGGTATGGGTGAGCTTCACCTAGAAATCATCGTAGATCGTATGAAGAGAGAATTTAACGTTGAAGCTAACATCGGTCAACCTCAGGTTGCCTACCGTGAAACTATCCGAAAAGACGGTGTTGAAGTTGAAGGTAAATTCGTTAAACAAAGTGGTGGTCGTGGACAATACGGTCATGTATGGCTACGAATTGGCCAGAACGAAGAAGGTAAAGGATTTGAATTCATCAACTCTATTAAAGGTGGTGCTGTTCCAAGTGAATACATCAAACCTGTATCAGAAGGTATTAAAGAAGCACTTGCTAACGGTGTCATCGCTGGTTATCCAGTTGTTGACGTTAAGGCAGAGCTTTATGATGGAAGCTACCACGATGTTGACTCTAACGAAATGGCATTTAAAATCGCTGGGTCAATGGCTATCCAAGCTGGTGTTAAGATGGCAAGTCCAGTACTTCTAGAACCTATTATGAAAGTCGTTGCTGTTACTCCTGAGGAATTTATGGGTGACGTTATCGGAGATCTTAACTCTAAGCGTGGACGAATTGAATCTATGGAAGACCTAGCTAACGGAATCAAACAGATAACTGCATTTGTGCCTCTTGGTGAGATGTTTGGCTACACAACCAACCTTCGATCTATGACTCAAGGACGAGCCAGCTCAAGCATGGAACTTGATCACTACACCGACGTACCAAACCACGTTGCCGAAGCAATCATAGCCAAGAATAACAAGTAATGACTTGGCAAGAAGCTGTCTTTGCCGTTGGTACTTTAATCTTTTCTGTGGCCTTATTGCCATCTATAAAGAGTCAGAACAAACCACATTTATATACTAGTCTCATGACAGCAGTTACATTAGTAGCATTTTCAGCAACATATTTTACCCTTGACCTAGTATTTGCAGGGATAACCACACTTATAAACGCATTTCTATGGCTAACTTTAGCCTTCCAAAAATACAATCAAAAATAAACCGAGTAACCTCTTTACAAGACAGTTAATTTGATATAAGATGTATTGGTACATTCGTGTCAGAGTACTATTCTAATTGTTAGAATTTACAGACACTTAAGAAGTTAATAATAAGGAGACAAATAATTATGGCTGATCAATTTGATCGAAGCAAACCTCACGTTAACGTGGGAACAATGGGTCACGTGGACCACGGTAAGACATCAC
>NZ_JBASTH010000010.1:0-1724 GCF_049274795.1 Aquabacterium sp. | reverse complement strand
ACCCATCATTGTGCAGCGCCTCGAAGCGCAATTTGTCACAGGCATCTGAAGCATTCGAGATCAGTTCGCGCAGGAATATCTCGCGGTTGGAATACAAGGAGTGGATCATCAGCTGCAACAGCTGCTTCACTTCAGTCTGGAAGCCCATTGTTTCGCGGCTGGCGGTAGCGTTTTCTGTCATGTGTGTCCCCTTTGGTTGAAAATGTGTGTCGAAAGATATGGAGGCACTTTTGCAGATTTCAAGAGCTATGTTGATCAAGCCGGAAATGATACTAAACCGGCGCATAATCACTTGAGTGTGAACATGACAATCTGTCGTAACACTTCTTAAGAAGGGCAGGAAAATTTACGGGAGCATAGCGGTGCTTGCAGTGTCATTTGTCATGAGTGGTTGTGTCAGCACCGGCGAATTTGAAAAAATGAAAACAGGGAAAGACGGCGAGCTCCGGACGTTGCAAATGCAGAACGCAGAACTGGCACAACAGAAATCCTTGCTCGAAGAGCAGAGGGCTGCATTGGATGGGCAGAATGCTTCGTTGGAACAGAAGTAGTTGGCGGCGCACTGAAAGGCTACGAGAATAAGGTCATCCGGGTTGTGGGCCATACCGACAACGTGCAGATATCGCAAACGTTGCAAGGCACGTTCCCGAGTAACCGGGAATTGTCAGTGGCGCGTGCGACCACGGTGGTTCGCTATCTGCAGGAGGTTAGCATAGCACCCGAACCCATGGTGGCATCGGGCAGAAGTGAATATGATCCTGTGGCCACTAACGACACAGCGGAAGGTAGGCAGAGAAATCGCCGCATTGAGATCATGCTGATCGACAAGAGTTTGGCAGACGAATTGAAAAAGTCGGTCAACTAGCACCTGTAAATATTGTGCTCCAGGAATGCCAGCGGAAAAGATTTGGTGGGCGTGAGCTGAACCTTAGGTAAGCAGTGCTCCCACGCTGTACACGCTGGTTCTGTTGCGACCGCTTTCTTTGGATACATAGAGCGCCTTGTCGGCCTGGTCGAGCAGCTCGACCAGATTGGCGTCCTTCTCGTATATGGCAATGCCGATGGAAATGGTGATACCGCCGATCGGTGCCTGATCGTCATGGCGACGGATCTTGCTGGCTTCGATACTTCGGCGAATATTTTCGGCAACAGACTGTGCGCCGGCCAAATTTGTTTCGGGGAGCAGTACGGCAAATTCTTCACCGCCCAATCGTGCCACGATGTCCTGTCCTTTTACCTTGGATTTAAGTGCGCTGGCAATCGCGGTGATTACCTTGTCACCAAACAAGTGACCGTAGGTATCGTTTACTTTCTTGAAATGATCAATATCCACCATTAGCAGTGACATCCCCAGTTTAAGTGTCTCCTTGTTATCAAAGCACTTCTTGGCTTCTGCTTCAAACCCGCGCCGGTTGAGTATGCCGGTCAAAGGGTCGGTCAGCGCTTCCCCGCGGGCAGATTCAAGTTCCTGGTGCAGTTTTTCCACTTCCTGTTTGCTGGAAGCCAACTCGTCTTTCAGATTCTGCATAGACCCGCGCATCTTGTCGGTATCGCCAGACATATTGCCGATCAGGGTTTCCAGCATCGCAGGATCGAGGTTCTGCTTCAGCGATTCGCCATAAGATTGCAGATTGGTGTCAAAATCAAGCGCCTGCTTGTCAGTTTCAGCGGTAAATCCTGCAAGCTTGCTCAATAGCTGCTTGAAGTTTTTCTGCATCTTCAGT
>NZ_JBASTH010000009.1:0-35594 GCF_049274795.1 Aquabacterium sp. | reverse complement strand
GCCGACAAGGAAATGGTCATGCCTGGCGACAACGTGTCGATCACCGTCAAGCTGATCGCCCCGATCGCCATGGAAGAAGGTCTGCGCTTCGCCATCCGTGAAGGCGGTCGTACCGTCGGCGCCGGCGTGGTTGCCAAGATCCTCGACTGATCTGTGACGTGTTCCTGCGATCAGCCTTCGGGCCGGTCGCAGGCTTGTTCTTTCTTGCTTAGGAGCCGTCATGGCCGCCAATCAAAAGATCCGCATCCGCCTGAAGGCATTCGATTACAAGCTGATCGACCAGTCCTCGGCCGAGATCGTCGAAACCGCCAAGCGCACGGGCGCCATCGTCAAGGGCCCGGTGCCCCTGCCGACGCGTCTGCAGCGTTTCGACATCCTGCGTTCGCCGCACGTCAACAAGACGTCGCGCGACCAGTTCGAAATCCGCACCCACCAGCGTCTGATGGACATCGTGGACCCGACCGACAAGACGGTCGACGCCCTGATGAAGCTCGACCTGCCGGCTGGCGTGGACGTCGAGATCAAGCTGCAGTGATGTAGCCCAGCCTGCGCACCGAGCGATTCAACCCGCCCAGTGTGACAGGCCAAAGAAAAGGCCGCTCATTCGAGCGGCCTTTTTGTTGGGCTGGGGTTGCATCATTTTTAAGCGCAACCCTTGCGCCTGACCTGTGGATCAGCTATGATCGCAGGCTTTCCCGTATTGGGTGGATAGTCTATGGCCGCTTGGCTCATGATATTTCAGCCTTGCAGGAAGACCCAATCACCCCGGCCAATCGATGTCGGGATTGTGTAAAAGGCCCCACAGGGGCTGGAGAAGAACCATGAGTCTTAGCAATCGTCTCGGATTGCTGGGCCGCAAGGTGGGCATGATGCGCATCTACACAGACGACGGCGACGCCGTGCCTGTGACGGTGCTCGACGTGTCCAACAACCGCGTGACCCAGGTCAAAACCGTTGAGACCGACGGCTACACCGCTGTTCAGCTGGTGTTCGGTGCTCGCAAGGCATCGCGTGTGACCAAGCCCGAGGCTGGTCACCTGGCCAAGGCTGGCGTCGAAGCCGGCGAAATCAGCAAGGAATTCCGCGTGACCCCCGAGGTCGCTGCCGAGTACAAGGCTGGCGCCACCATCGCGCCTGCAGCCCTGTTCCAGGCCGGCCAGAAGATCGACGTGCAAGGCACCTCGATCGGTAAGGGCTATGCGGGCACCATCAAGCGCCACAACTTCGGTTCGCAGCGCGCCTCGCACGGTAACTCGCGTTCGCACAACGTTCCTGGCTCCATCTCGATGGCGCAGGATCCTGGTCGCGTGTTCCCCGGCAAGAAGATGACTGGCCACATGGGCGACGAAACCGTCACCACCCAGAACCTGGACGTCGTGCGCGTTGACGAAGCCCGTCAACTGCTGCTGGTCCGTGGTGCCGTGCCTGGCTCGAAGGGTGGCTTCGTCACCGTGCGCCCGGCCGTCAAGGTCAAGATCAAGAAGGGAGCCCAGTGATGGCACAGCTTGAGCTCCTGAACGAACAAGGTCAGGTCGCTTCGAAGATCGAAGCCTCCGACGACGTGTTCGGTCGCGAATACAACGAAGCCCTGGTGCACCAGGTGGTCGTGGCTTATCAAGCCAACGCCCGTCAAGGCACCCGCGCCCAGAAGGACCGCGAAACCGTCAAGCACTCCACGAAGAAGCCGTGGCGTCAAAAGGGTACGGGCCGCGCTCGTGCCGGTATGTCGTCCTCGCCGCTGTGGCGTGGGGGTGGTCGGATTTTCCCGAACAGCCCTGACGAGAACTTCACGCACAAGGTCAACAAGAAGCAGTACCGCGCTGGCGTCGCTGCGATCTTCTCGCAATTGGCTCGCGAAGGCCGTCTGGCAGTGATCGATCCGATCGTGCTGGAAGCCCCCAAGACCAAGCTGCTGGCCGCCAAGCTGAAGGCCCTCCAACTCGACCACGTGCTGGTGATCGCCGAGGAAATCGACGAGAACCTGTTCCTGGCCGCGCGCAACCTGCCCAACGTGCTGGTTGTCGAGCCCCGTTACGCCGATCCCCTGTCGCTGGTGCACTACAAGAAGGTGCTCGTGACCAAGGGTGCGATCGACAAGCTGCAGGAGTTGTTCGCATGAGCACCCTCAACAAATTCGATGAAAGCCGCCTGCTGAAGGTGCTGGTCTCTCCGATCATTTCGGAAAAGGCCACGTCCGCCGCTGAACGCGGTGAGGTGCTCTTCAAGGTGCTGCGCGATGCCACCAAGCCCGAGATCAAGGCCGCCGTTGAGCTGCTGTTCAAGGTCGAAGTGAAGTCCGTGCAAGTCCTGAATCAGAAGGGCAAGACCAAGCGCTTCGGTGGCCGTATCGGTCGCCGCGACCACGCCAAGAAGGCCTACGTGGCCCTCAAGGACGGTCAGGAGCTGAACTTCTCCGGGGAGGCCGCGTAATCATGGCTGTCGTCAAAGTCAAACCCACCTCGCCCGGTCGCCGTGGCGTGGTCAAGGTAGTGCACAAGCACCTGCACAAGGGCGCTCCCGAAGCTTCGCTGCTCGAGCCCCAGAAGCAAAACGCTGGTCGCAACAACAACGGCCGCATCACGATGCGCCACAAGGGCGGTGGTCACAAGCACCACTACCGCGTGGTCGATTTCGTGCGCAACAAGGATGGCATCCCCGCGAAGGTGGAGCGCATCGAGTACGACCCCAACCGTACGGCTCACATCGCTCTGGTGTGCTATGCCGATGGCGAGCGTCGCTACATCATCGCTCCCCGTGGCCTGGAAGTCGGTTCGACCATCCTGAGTGGCTCGGAAGCGCCGATCAAGGCTGGCAACACGCTGCCCATCCGCAACATCCCTGTGGGCTCGACGATCCACAACATCGAGATGAAGCCCGGCAAGGGTGGTCAGATCGCGCGCTCGGCCGGCACCTCCGCCGTCCTGATGGCCCGCGAAGGCACCTACGCCCAGGTTCGTCTGCGCTCCGGTGAGGTTCGCAAGATCCACATCGAATGCCGCGCCACCCTCGGTGAAGTGAGCAACGAAGAGCATAGCCTGCGTCAGTACGGCAAGGCCGGCGCCATCCGCTGGAAGGGCATCCGCCCGACCGTCCGCGGCGTGGCCATGAACCCGGTGGATCACCCGCACGGTGGTGGCGAAGGCCGCACTGGCGAAGGTCAGGTTCCCGTGTCGCCTTGGAACACGATGACCAAGGGCTATCGCACCCGCAACAACAAGCGCACGCAGACCTTCATTGTGTCGCGTCGTAAAAAGTAAGAGGTAGGCTGATATGGCTCGTTCTCTTAAAAAGGGTCCGTTCATTGACCACCACCTCTCGGCCAAGGTCGAGAAGGCTGTGGCCACGAAGGACAAAAAGCCGGTCAAGACCTGGTCCCGTCGTTCCACCATCCTGCCTGAGTTCATCGGTCTGACGATCGCTGTGCACAACGGCAAGCAGCACGTGCCCGTGTACGTGACTGACCAGATGGTTGGCCACAAGCTCGGCGAGTTCGCCCTGACCCGTGCATTCAAGGGTCACCCTGGCGACAAGAAAGCCAAGAAGTAAGGAGCAGCGACGATGGAAACGAAAGCAATCGTTCGCGGCGTTCGTCTGTCGGTCGACAAGGGTCGACTGGTGGCGGACCTGATCCGTGGCAAGAAGGTCGATCAGGCCCTGAACATCCTGAACTTCACTCAGAAGAAGGCTGCCGGCATCATCAAGAAGGCTCTGGAGTCCGCGATCGCGAACGCCGAGCACAACGACGGTGCCGACATCGACGAACTGAAGGTCAAGACCATCTATGTGGAGCAAGGCACCACGCTGAAGCGTTTCACCGCCCGTGCAAAGGGCCGTGGCAACCGCATCAGCAAGCCGACCTGCCACATCTATGTGACCGTGGGCAACTAAGCAGAGGCTGACTATGGGACAGAAAATCCACCCAACCGGCTTCCGCCTGGCCGTCACCCGCAACTGGGCATCGCGTTGGTACGCCACCAACCGCAATTTCGCCTCGATGCTGGCTGAAGACCTGGAAGTCCGCGAATTCCTGAAGAAGAAGCTCAAGAACGCGGCCGTGTCGCGCATCTTGATCGAGCGCCCCGCCAAGAGCGCCCGCATCACCATTTTCTCGGCTCGTCCGGGCGTGGTGATCGGCAAGAAGGGCGAGGACATCGAGAACCTGAAGCTCGAACTGGCCAAGCGCCTGAACGTGCCGGTGTCGGTCAACATCGAAGAAGTGCGCAAGCCTGAAGTCGATGCCCAGCTGATCGCCGACTCGATCACGCAGCAGCTGGAAAAGCGCATCATGTTCCGCCGCGCCATGAAGCGCGCGATGCAGAACGCGATGCGCCTGGGCGCCCAGGGCATCAAGATCATGTCCGGTGGCCGCCTGAACGGCATCGAAATCGCCCGTACCGAGTGGTACCGCGAAGGCCGCGTGCCCCTTCACACCCTGAAGGCCGACATCGACTATGGCTTCTCCGAAGCCAAGACGACCTACGGCATCATCGGCGTGAAGGTGTGGGTCTACCGTGGCGACCGCCTGGCCAATGGCGAAGCCCCTGTGCTCAAGGGTGACGACCGCGAAGACGACCGCCGCAACCGCCGCGGTCCCCGCAGCGACCGTCCGAACGACCGCCGTGGCCCCCGTGGTCCTGGCGCTGGTCGTGGTGCCCCGCGTGCTGATGGCGCGCCGGCCGATGGCAGCGACAAGCCTGCCGTGTCGGCTGACGCCGGTGCCGGTGCCAAGCGTGTCCGCAAGGCCGCGCCTGCCGCCGAGGCCAAAGGAGAATAAACATGTTGCAACCTAATCGTCGCAAGTTCCGCAAGGAGCACAAAGGCCGCAACACGGGTGTCGCCACCCGTGGCGCCGACGTGTCCTTCGGCGATTTCGGCCTGAAGGCCACCGAGCGTGGCCGTATCACGGCCCGCCAGATCGAAGCAGCCCGTCGTGCCATCTCGCGTCACGTGAAGCGTGGTGGCCGGATCTTCATCCGCATCTTCCCGGACAAGCCGATCTCCAACAAGCCCGCCGAAGTCCGTATGGGTAACGGTAAGGGTAACGTGGAGTACTACGTGGCTGAAATCACGCCCGGCAAGGTGCTGTACGAAATCCAAGGTGTGCCTGAAGAACTCGCTCGCGAGGCCTTCAAGCTGGCTGCTGCCAAGCTCCCGCTGTCCACGACCTTCGTGGGCCGTGAGTTCGGCATCTAACTGACGCGCAAGGAGAAAGATATGGCGAAAGCCTCTGAACTGCGCGCCAAAGATGTGGCCGCACTGGAAACTGAAATCAAGGAACTGCTGAAGACCCACTTCAACCTGCGCATGCAGCGTGGTACCCAGCAGCTCAACGACCACTCGGTCCTGGGCAAGACTCGCCGCGACATCGCTCGCGTCAAGACGATCCTGACCGAGAAGAAGAAGCAAGGAGCCGCCAAATGACGGAAGCTCAAACCGCGACCAAGGTCAAGGTTACCCGCACCCTCGTGGGCAAGGTGGTGTCCGACGCCCGTTCCAAGACCGTCACGGTCCAGGTCGAGCGCCGTTCCAAGCACGAGCTCTACGGCAAGATCGTTGCGCACTCGCGCAAGTATCACGCTCACGATGAGAACAACGAGTTCCACATCGGCGACGTGGTCGAGATCACCGAGAGCCGTCCGCTGTCCAAGACCAAGAACTGGGTCGTGACCCGTCTGGTCGAGAAGGCTCAAGCGGTCTGATCGTGATCTGATCGGCGCTGCAAGGCGCTGATCCTGCACCGCAGGGCATGGCTTTAGGGCAGTGCCCCTGCAAGCCGAACCGGCTGTCAGTGATACTGGCAGCCGGTTTTTCTTTGCGTGCCTGTTTCTTGCATCCCGCACAGGGGCAGGCGCACATCCTGTTGTTTCACCAAGGAGTTTCACGTGATCAAGCAAGGCGACAAACTGCCCGGCGGCACCCTGTTCGAATACATCGAGGTGGAGGGCAATGGCTGCAGCCTGGGCCCCAACGCTTTCGACATCGCCCAGGCCACGGCCGGCAAGACGGTGGCCATCTTCGGTCTGCCCGGCGCGTTCACGCCCACCTGCTCGGCCAGCCATGCCCCGGGCTACATCGCCCA
Organism: Aquabacterium sp.; assembly: GCF_049274795.1. Lineage (GTDB taxonomy): Bacteria > Pseudomonadota > Gammaproteobacteria > Burkholderiales > Burkholderiaceae_C > Aquabacterium. Next base: position 29,515 of record NZ_JBASTH010000009.1, on the reverse strand, counting down.
GGCCGAGGCCTTCAAGGCCGCCGGTGTCGACGAGATCTGGTGCGTGTCGGTGAATGATGCCTTCGTGATGGGTGCCTGGGCGCGTTCGCTGAACGCCGATGGCAAGGTGCGCTTCATGGCCGACGGCAGCGCGGACTTCGCTAAGGCCACGGGCCTGACGCTGGACCTGAGCGCCAAGGGGCTGGGCCTGCGTTCGATCCGTTACTCGCTGCTGGCCAAGGATGGCGTGGTGACGGCGCTGAACCTGGAAGAAGGCGGCGCCTTCAAGGTGAGCGATGCCGAGACGTTGCTGGCGCAGGCCAAGGCGCAGGGCTGATCGATCGGTCTTGTACCGACCTGGAGGCTGGCGTGTGATGCGCTGGTCTGCGCGTGAAAAGGGGCCCTGAGGGCCCCTTTTGCTTTTGCCGTGGTGCCGCCACGTGTCAGTGCTCAGTGCTCAGTGCACCTTGCCCGCACTGGCCTGCACCGCGCTGAACAATTCCCGCCGCAGCCCCAGCAGAAAGCCGGCCTCGGCCACGACGAACAGCGGGCCGACCGCCAGGCCGACCAGATCATCGACGAAAGCGGGTTTGCGCCCTTCCCAGGCATGCCCCAGGAGCTGGATGGCCCAGCCGATGATGAACAGGCCCGCGCCGGCGCCCAGCCACAGCGCGGTGCCTTGCGTGGACAGCCATTGGCCCGTGTGGTTGGAGGCGGCCAGCCACAGCGCCATGACCAGACCGTAGCGCACATCCAGCCGCAGGTAGAACACCGCAGCCAGCACCGCCACCAGCAGCGCAGGCGTCACGGCCAGCGTGAACCCGCCCAGGGCCAACTGCCCCAGCACGGGGCGCGCCAGCAAGGTGCTGACCGACAGCACGATCATGGGGATGCCCACGAAGTGCGTCAGGATGTTGCGGCGGTCGCGGTGGTAGCTGGCGTACTGGGCCAGTTGCTCGGTCAAGGTCTTCATGGGGCCTGCTCCTGCGTGATCGGCGCGCCTTGCGGTGCTGCGTCCGCACTGTAGAGCAGCGCCGGGCCCGCATGTGTCGGACAGCCGACGCTTGGTGGCTGCGCTGGATCAAGCTGACGCGAGGCTGTTGAGTGGCAGGGTGGTGGCCGTGGCCATGCGCCACCAGCCACACGGGCGCGGCACCGTCGGCATGGTGCAAGTGCACCCCAACAGCCGCAACGTGATCCCGGGGCGCGTGAAGTTCTCGATGGACCTGCGCAACGTCAGCAACGAGCTGCTGGACCAGATGGACGCGGAGATCCGCGCCTATTGCGCGCAGGTGGCGGCGCAATCAGGCCTGAGCGTGGAGGTGCAGGAGGTGTCGCACTACCCGGCCGTGCCTTTCGAGGCCGGCTGCGTGGCGGCGGTGCGCAAGGCCACCGAGGCCCTGGGCTACTCGAACATGCCCACCGTGTCGGGGGCGGGGCACGATGCGGTCTACGTGGCGCGCCTGGCGCCGGCCGGCATGATTTTCGTGCCGTGCAAGGACGGCATCAGCCACAACGAGATCGAGGATGCCAAGGCCGAGCACCTGGAGGCCGGCTGCAACGTGCTGCTGCACGCGATGCTGGCGCAGGCCTGCGTGGGGCGGTTCGACAGCGTGGGCGCAGGGCACATGCCCCGAGCCCGGACAGGCTGATCAGCGGCGGCGGGGAGCCGGTCCCGGGCCACGGGCCGACGGTGCCAGATGGCGGAACGTGATCCGGCCCTTGGTCAGGTCGTAGGGCGACAGTTCGAGCGACACGTTGTCACCCGCCAGGATGCGGATGTGGTTCTTGCGCATCTTGCCGGCGCTGTAGGCAATCAGCTTGTGGCCGTTGTCGAGCTGGACCAGGTAGCGCGAATCGGGCAAAACCTCTTCGACGACACCGGACATCTCGATCAGTTCTTCCTTGGCCATTCGGTTTCCTTCAGTGTGTTTGGGCGGGGCACCGGCCGTACCCCCATGACGAACGCCCCGGCAGCGGGCCAGGGCGCTGGGCATGGGCGGGAAAGCCAACGCTGGGCGGGTGCCGGTAGGCCGCAAATCGGACGCGACCCAGACGGAGAACCCGCTGCAGCCTGGGCTGCGAGGCCGTGCCGCCCGGGGGCTGACCACCCGACTACGCGGGGTGGCCGCAATAGGCACCACTTTCATTTTAGCAGGCTGTGCCTACCCTGTGCCGCCAAGGTGCACGAAAACCCCTTTTTCAGGCGCGTCAACCCATGGGCACGTGGTGCGCTGGGGCTTGCAGGCGCTTACACAGGCTGGCATCGATCTTGATTACAGTGAAATCGTCCGCGTCGGCCACGAGCCGGCCTTGTCTGTCCCTTCGCGGCCTGACCGGCTGCGAGCAACCCTGTGAGGTGCCCATGGACACGATGCACGCCCCTGACGACATGCCCTTGTCTGACACGGTGTTCGAGCGCACCGACCGAGGGCGCCTGGTGGCACTCAAGAAGGACAACGGCCTGAGCGGCGAGGCCCAGCGCCTGCTGCTGATGATGACGGGCTACACGCCGCTGGCCGATCTGCTGGCGCTGCTGGAGGAGGATTTCTCCCTGCAGGCCATGGCGGACATGGTCGATGAGTTGCTGCACCATCAATTGATCCAGCCGGTGTACGCGCTCTCGTGTGATGGCTCCCGGGTGCACTGGTTCGGTGCCCATGGGGTGCCGGCGCGGCCGGTCTGAGGCTGTTTCACACCAGGAAGCGCATTACCGTCACGTAGTGGCTGGTGGTGCCGCCCAGCACGAACAGGTGCCACACGCCATGTGAATGGCGCCAGCGGCCGTCCATGGCGTAGAACAGCACGCCCACGGTGTAGAGCGCGCCGCCCAGCAGCAGCCACATCAGCCCTTGCTCGGACAGGCGCCGCGCCAGCGGCACCACGGCGGTGATGCCCAGCCAGCCCATGGTCAGGTACAGCGGCACAGAAGGGATGCGCTCGCGCCCCAGCCACAGTTCTTTGGCGATGCCCAGCAGCGCCAGTGCCCAGATGGCGGCCAGCATGGCCCAGCGCCAGGTGCCTTCCAGCGCGATCAGCGAGAAGGGCGTGTAGGTGCCGGCGATCAGCAGGTAGATGGCGCAGTGGTCCACCTTGGCCCAGATCTGCTTGGCCGGCCCGCGCAGGCTGTGGTACAGGGTGGAGGCCGCGTACAGCAGCACCATGCTCAGGCCGAACACGCTCACGCCGACGATCTTCCAGGTATCGCCGGTGGGGATGGCCTGCGCCACCAGCGCGGCCGAGCCCACCACTGCCAGCAGGGCGCCGGCCAGGTGGGTGATGCTGTTGAAGCGTTCTCCGGGGTACATGCGGGGATCTTCCGCCCAGGGGCCTGTGCCGTCCATCCCCCCGGATGGGGTAGGTCCTTGGCTGCCGTTCAGGTAGGGCGGTAGAAGCCCAGATCAGCCTGTACGCCCAGGCCCTGCGCGAAGGCGGCGGGATCGAAGCCGATCTCCTCGAAGCGCCGGCGCATGAAGGCCTGGGCCGCATCGAGCGACGCCGTATCCGCCCACTCCACCAGCGCGACCACGTTGAAGCCGCTGGCCCCGCCGGTCTGCGTGAGCAGCATGGCGCGCAGGCAGCCGTCCAGCGTGCGCAGGGTGCGTTGCGTGCGCTTCATGCGGTTCAGGAAAGGGCGCAGCGCCTGCGGTGGCACGGTGAACTTGTCTACGCGCAGCACGGCGGGCTGGAACGGGGCCTGGACGGCGTCGGCCAGGTTGTCCGGCGCGGTCATGAAAAGGTCTCGGTTCATGGGGTGTTTCTCGGTGCGGGCCATGGGATGCCATGTGCCGGACGCGAGTCTGAAACCTCAAGTAAAGTTGAGGTCAAGTATTTGTTGGAGAAGCCATGAAGCGCACGACCTGCACGCCCGATGAGGGCATCACGCTGGAAGACCTGGGCTTTCCGGCGCAGCTGTCGGTGGGCGAGGTGGCGCGCCGCAGCGGCGTGCCGGTGTCTACGCTGCACTTTTATGAGTCGCGCGGGCTGATCCACAGCCACCGCACCGGCGGCAACCAGCGCCGCTATGCGCGCGATGTGCTGCGGCGCGTGAGCTTCATCCGCGTGGCGCAGCGCGTGGGCATCTCGCTGGCGGACATCCAGGCGGCGCTGTCCACCCTGCCGGCCACGGCGGCGCCCACGCGGGCCGATTGGGAGCGCCTGTCCAGCACCTGGCGTGCCGAGCTGGACGAGCGCATGGCCCAGCTCAAGCGTCTGCGCGACACGCTGGACGACTGCATTGGCTGTGGCTGCCTGTCGATCGACCGGTGCCGCCTGCGAAACCCCCTGGACCGCCTGGGCGAGCAAGGCGCTGGCCCGCACCGGTTGTGGGTGGGGCCGCGCGACGAGGGTTGATCGGCACGAAGGCAGGGGCGGGCGTGGGCGCCTTTTAGAATGCGCCCCGCCTTCCCTTGCCAGACCAGCCTGCTGTCCGTGCCATGAACATCGTCATCAACGAAGAACTCAAAGCCTACATCGACCCCCTGACCCCCGACGAGCACGACGCGCTGGAGCGCAGCATCCTGGCCGAGGGCTGCCGCGATGCCTTGGTGCTGTGGGGCGATGTGCTGGTGGACGGGCACAACCGCTACGGCATCTGCAGCAAGCATGGCCTGCCCTTCCAGACGGTGCAGAACACGCGCTTCAAGTCGATGGAAGACGTGCACCTGTGGATGATCGACCAGCACCTGGGGCGGCGCAGCGTGTCCGATTTCCAGCGGGGCGTGCTGGCGCTGCGCAAGAAGGAGATCCTGGCCGAGCGCCGTGCGCAGGTGCCGGATGAGCAGGCGGTGCCGGCGGCACCTTCGGCCGCAGTGTCTCAGCTTGATCCGGCTGCCGGCGGGGCTGCGCCCTGGGACGCGGCTGACGGCGCTGCCGATCAGACCGCTCACGCAGCGCAGATGCCGGCGTCGGCCGCCGAGGCGCCGCCCGCCCCGTCGCTCAACAGCCGCGAGGCCATCGCCCGCGCTGCGCGCCTGAGCAGCAGCCAGGTCGTGATGATCGAGAAGATCCAGAAGCAGGCCGCGCCCGAGGTGGTGGCTGCCGTGCGTTCGGGCGCGATCTCGATCAATGCCGCCGCCGCCGTGGCCAGCCTGCCGGCCGAGGAACAGGTGGCCGCGGCCACCGCCGGTGCGGATGAGCTCAAGCAGGCAGCCAAGCGCGTGCGCGAGGCCAAGCGCAAGCCCAAGGACGAGGTGCCTGCCGAGGTCTCCGAAGCCGATGTGGCGGTGAACGACGAACTGGCCAGCCTGCGCCTGCGCGTGGCCGACCTCACGGCCGAGAACGAGGCCCTGCGCCAGCAGGTGGCGGACCTGCGGGCCCAGCTCGGCCAAGCCTGACGGCAGACATTGCCCCGCCGAAGTCGAGGTGTCGATGGATGGCGTGGCGTTGCGACGCCAGGCGGCAGCGCAGAATGGGCCGCATCGCCACAGCCGCCTCCTGCACCAGATGAGCACGCCAGCCACCACCAAAGCCATCGTCACCGGACACAGCCGGGGCCTGGGCGAGGCCGTCGCGGCCGACCTGCTGGGCCGGGGCATCGCCGTGCTGGGCCTGTCGCGCGCCGCGAACGACACGCTGGCCAGCCGCCACCCCGGCCTGCTGCAGCAAACCCTGCTGGACCTGGCCGACACGGCACCGTTGCAGGCCTGGCTGCAAAGCGGCGTTTTGGCGCAGCTCCTCCAAGGAGCGCGCCAGGTGCTGCTGCTCAACAACGCAGGTGTGGTGCAGCCCATCGGCGCGCTGGGTGGACTGGATGCCGCCGCGCTGGCCCGTGCCCTTGCCCTGAACGTGACCGCGCCTTTGCTGCTGGCCAATGCCCTGGTGGCCGCCACGGGTGATGCCGTCGAGCGGCGGGTACTGCATGTCTCCAGCGGCGCGGGCCGCAAGCCCTATGCCGGCTGGAGCCTGTACTGCGCTACCAAGGCCGCGCTGGACATGCACGCGCGGGCCAGCCAGCTCGACGCGGTGCCCGGCCTGCGCATTGCCAGCGTGGCGCCCGGCGTGATCGACACCGACATGCAGGCCGCGATCCGCGCCACGCCCGAGGGCGATTTCCCGCTGCGTGAGCGTTTCGAAGCCCTCAAGCGCGACGGGCAACTGGAGCCACCCGCCCAGGTGGCCCGCAAGCTGGTGGACCACCTGCTGTCGCCTGATTTCGGCGATGAGGCCGTGACCGACCTGCGCGAGCTGTACGGCGCCTGATTCGTCGCCTGCTGCGCCGTTCCATGCACTGCGCAGCCGGGTTCAGATGAACTCGGCCAGCGTGCCCGTCAGGCGCTGCGTCTGCTGCTTGAGCGAGTCAGCCGCGGCGGCGGCTTCTTCCACCAGCGCCGCGTTCTGCTGCGTCATGCTGTCGAGCTGGCCGATGGCCACCTCCACGTGCGCGATGCCCTGGGCCTGCTCCACGCTGGAGTGGCTGATGGTGTTGATCAGGCCGGAGACCTCGTTGACCACGGTGACCAGCTCGGCCAGCGCGCCGCCTGACACCTTGATGCGCTCCGTGCCCACCTCGACCCGCGCCGAGGATTCGCCGATCAGCGACTTGATGTCCTTGGCGGCGGTGCCGGCGCGCTGCGCCAGCGTGCGCACCTCGGAGGCCACCACCGCGAAGCCGCGGCCCTGCTCACCGGCGCGCGCCGCTTCCACCGCCGCGTTCAGCGCCAGGATGTTGGTCTGGAAGGCGATGCCGTCGATCACGGCGGTGATGTCGGCGATGCGCTTGCTGGAGTCGCCCACCTCTGCCATGGCCTTGATGGCGTCCTGCATCGCGCTCTGGCTGCGCTCGGCCGTCTCACCGGCCTGGCGCGACAGGGTGTCGGCCTGACGGGCGGTCTGTGCGCTGTTCTGCACGCCCTGCGAGAGCTGCACCATGGAGGCGGAGATCTCCTCCAGGTTGCTGGCCTGCTGCTCGGTGCGGGCCGACAGATCCGTGTTGCCCACGGAGATCTCGCCGGCTGCGCCATCGACCGCACCGCTGGTGTTGCGCACATCTTCGAAGGCGCCCCGCAGCTTGGCCACGAACTGGTTGAACGATTGCGAGATGCGGGCCAGCTCGTCGCTGCCGCGCACGGGCAACTGCACGCGCAGATTGCTCTGGCCGCCGGCCAGGGCGTCCATGGTGGTGGCCAGTTCGCGCACGGGCCGGGTCAGGCGGGTGACCACGGTCAACAGGGCGCCCACGGCCAGCACGGCGCACAGCACGGCAATGCCGGCCACCAGGGCCATCATCGCGCGGGCGGGGGCCTGGGCGGCGGCTTCGGTGTAGTGGATGCACAGGGCCCAGGGCTGGGCGTCGTTGTCAGCGCGCACCGGCGCCAGCACGCGCACATGGCCGGTGCTGTCGGTGTATTCGAAGGGCTGCCCCTGGCGCACGGCCTGCAGCGCCTCGGGCGACAGGTCCGAGGCATCGGCGCCGATCTTCTTGGCATCCGGGTGGCTCACGTACTTGCCGCCGGCCGAGATCAGCTGCACCTCGGCGCCGTCCAGGCTCTTGATCTCGGCCATCTTCTTTTGCAGGCCGTCGAGCAGCAGGTCCACGCCCACGATGCCGACGAACTGGCCGCCCACCTGCATGGGGGTCACCAGCGAGGTGATCAGCATGTCCTTGCCGCCCACCTTGTAGAGGTAGGGCTCGACCAGCGTGGCCTTGCCAGTGCGGCGGGGGATGTCGTACCAGTCGTTGACGCCGGCCTTCTCGTAATCCAGCAGGGGCTCGACCTTGACCTCGCCGCTGCCCCGGTTCCAGTAGGACACGAAACGGCCGGTGGCGTCGTCCTGCGGGCCCTTGCTGACGTGCTCGGCGTCCTTGCCGTCCAGCGCGTTGGGCTCCCACAGCGAGTAGGCGGCCAGCCAGGGGCTGTGCTGTTCCAGCAGGCGCTTGAGCGTGGCGTCCAGCTGTGCGCGTGGCGGCGGGTTGGTGGCGTCACGCGCCACCTGCAGCGAGGTGGCCAGCGCGGCGATGGATTTGAACGTGGCCTGCAGATCCGACTGGACCTGGCTGGCGGCGTACTGCCCGGTGGCGCGCACGCTCTGGCGCGCTGAGTCTTCGGCCACGCGGCTGCTTTGCAGCCCGACGGCCACGCCTGTCACCAACAGGCTGACGATGGTGCAGGCCGACGCGGCCAAGCACAGCTTGGCGTTGAGCGACAGGCCGCGCAGCGAGCGCCGGGCAGGCACCGTTTTGGTGTGTTCCTGGTGGTATGACAGGGCCAGGGCGGGCGATGCCGACTGGTGGTCTGGGGCGGGAAGGACTGCGGCCAAAACCGTCTCCTGGCGCGAAGCGCGTGGTGCAAACCCGGCTATCGGCAGGGTGGCCGTGCAACTTGAGCCGTTTGGCGCGGCGCGTGGCGGGCACGCACGGTCCTTTGCACGCCGTCAATAGTGCGGCGGCAGCTCGTCGCGCAGGCTGCGGAACGTCGCACCGCCACCTTCTTCGCTGCCCTGGCGCCGCAGGTCCGTCACCTCGCGGATCAGCAGGTCGATCTGCTGTTGCTGGCGCACGATCACCTCGTTGAGGTGGTCCACCAGGTCTTCGGTGAAGGCGGCCTTGATCTCCAGGGCGGTCAGGCGCTGCACCGTGTCGTCGTCGGGATGTTCCATGGCCCGTATTGGACGACAGAATCGCGGCCGGCGCACGCCGTCAGGCCCGGGCGAGGCGGTCCTCGCCGGCGTGAAACCCTGTATCCTCTGGCGCAGCTTCCCGATGTCCAGCGAACCACAGGTGTGCCCTTGAGCGACAGCCGCTCCCGACAGGATTCTCCGCCCCGCCACGATGCCTTCACCGAACGGGCATTGCGCGAGGCCGAAGCCCGTCACCGCCAGATACTCAACAGCGCCACCGACTACGCCGTCATCAGCCTGGACCTGAACGGCCTGGTCACCAGTTGGAACGAAGGCGCCACGCGCGTGCTGGGCTGGACGGAAGGCGAGATGCTGGGCCAGACCGTGCACCGCTTCTTCACCCCCGAGGACGTGGCCGACCAGCGCATCGAGCGCGAACGGGCCGTGGCCCTGGACAAGGGCTTCGCTCAGGACGAAAGCTGGCGCGTGCGACGCGACGGCACGCGCTTCTGGGCCTCGGGCCAGATGACCCCGCTGCGCAACGACGACAACCAGGTCATCGGCTTCGTGAAGGTGCTGCGTGACCGCACCGAACTGCGCAACGCCCAGTTGCGCCGCGAGATCCTGGAGTTGGCCACCGATGCGGCCGAGATCGGCACCTGGGACCTGGACATCGCCACCGACCTGCTGACCTGGACGGACCGCACCCGCGCGATGTTCGGCATCAGTCCGGGCCGCCTCGTGTCCATGGACGATTTCTACGCCTGCCTGCACCCAGATGATCTGCAGATCACCACGGAGGCTTTCGCCTCGGCCCTGGACCCGGTGCTGCGCGGTGTGTACGACGTGGAATACCGCACCATCGGCCAGGAAGACGGCGTGGTGCGCTGGGTGGCGGCCAAGGGCAAGGGCATTTTCGACTCCGCCGGGCACTGTGTGCGGGCGGTGGGCACGGCCATCGACATCTCCGCGCGCAAGGCCGCGCAGGCCCGGCACGCCTTCCTGCTGGGCCTGGCCGACCGCATGCGTCTGGTCAACGAGCCGCGCGCCATCATGGACACCGCGGTCGAGGCGGTCTGCCTGCACCTGGGCGCCAGCCGCGTGGGTTACTGGAAGGTGAACGAGGCCGACGGCGTGATGACACGCGAGACGGACTACGTGGTGGGCGTGCCGCAGCTGCCGCATACGATGCCGCTCGATGCGATCGGTGAGGGCGTGGCCACGTGGCTGCGCCAGGGGCGCACGGCCCACTACACCGATGCGGCTGGCGAGGACGAAAACGCCGGATCGGCCCTGGGCGATTTCCTGGTGCGTGGCCTGATCGCCGTGCCCCTGCTGCGCGACGGCCGCTGGCAAAGCGCCTTCTGCGTCTGCTACCGCGAGCCCCGCCACTGGAGCCGTGACGACGTGGCCCTGGTCGAAGAGGTTGCGGCCCGCACCTGGGACGCGGTGGAGCGTGTGCGCGCCGAAGAAGCCCTGCGCGAAGAGCGCCACATGCTGGAGACGCTCAACCACTTCGGCGCGGGCCTGGCCTCCGACCTGTCCCTGGCCACGCTGGTGCAGCGGGCGGTGGACGTGGGTACCGAGCTCACGGGTGCGAAGTTCGGCGCCTTCTTCTACAACGTGCTCGACGACCAGGGCGGCAGCTACATGCTCTACGCCCTGGCCGGCGCCAAGGCCGAGGACTTCAACTTCGGCATGCCGCGCAATACCAAGGTGTTCGCGCCCACCTTCAATGGGGATGGCGTCGTGCGCTCGGACGACATCACCCGCGACCCCCGCTACGGCCACAACCCGCCGCACAAGGGCCTGCCCCAGGGGCACCTGCCCGTGCGCAGCTACCTGGCCGTGCCGGTCGTCTCCCGCTCGGGCGGGGTCATCGGCGGGCTGTTCCTGGGCCACCCGGACACGGGCGTCTTCACCGAACGCAGCGAGCCCATCGTGAGCAGCCTGGCCGCGCAGGCCGCCATCGCGATCGACAACGCCCGCCTGTTCCAGGATGCCCAGAAGGCCAAGGAGACGCTGGAGGCGCGCGTGGAGGAGCGCACGCGCGAGCGTGACCGCGTCTGGGACCTCAGCGAAGACCTGCTGGTGGTGGCCGACCCGCAGGGCCGGCCCATCCGCCTGTCGCCCTCGTGGACACGCCTGCTGGGCTTTGAGCCCGCTGAACTGGTGACCATGGACTACACGCAGCTGGTCCATCCTGAAGATCAGGACATGGTGGCCAAGGCCCTGGCCCACATGGCCCAGCATGGCCGCCCCGTGAGCCTGGACAACCGTGTGCGCACCCGTGATGGCCACTGGCGCTGGATCTCCTGGACGCTGGCGCCCGAGCCCGGCCGCACGCTGATCGTCGGCAGCGGGCGCGACGTGACGGCCGAGCGCGAACACCAGGCGCAGCTGCAGGAGGCCCAGGAGGCGCTGCGCCAGTCGCAGAAGATGGAAGCCGTTGGCCAGCTCACCGGCGGCATCGCGCATGATTTCAACAACCTGCTGCAGGGCATCACCGGCGCCTTCAGCGTGATCCGCCGTTTCGTCGAGCAGGGCCGCACCCACGAGCTGGAGCGCCCCCTGAGCGCCGGCATGAACTCGGCCAACCGCGCGGCCGCGCTCACCCACCGCCTGCTGGCCTTCTCGCGCCGCCAGCCCCTGGCGCCCAAGGCCACGCTGGTCAACCCGCTGGTGCTGTCGATGGAAGACCTGCTGCGCCGCACCCTGGGCGAGCGGGTGCGCCTGCAGCTCGACCTGAGCGATGGCCTGTGGACCACGCTGTGCGATCCCAACCAGCTCGAGAACGCCATCCTCAACCTGTGCATCAATGCCCGCGATGCCATGCCCGAGGGCGGCCTGCTCACCATCGAGACGAACAACGTCGACATCGACGTCCGCGACGCCGACCGGCCGCTGGACGTGCGCCCGGGTGAATACGTGGGCATCGCCGTGACCGACACCGGTACCGGCATGTCGGCCTCCACCCTGGCCAAGGCCTTCGATCCCTTCTTCACCACCAAGCCGCTGGGCCAGGGCACGGGCCTGGGCCTGTCGATGATCTATGGCTTTGCGCGCCAGTCCGAAGGCTATGCGCGCATCAGCAGCGAGCTGGGGCAGGGCACCACCGTCAAGCTCTTGTTGCCCCGCCATCTGCAGGAGGCCGATCTGGAGGTCGAGCTGGTGGGCGAAACGCCCGCGCACGAGGCCGGGCAGGGCCAGACCGTGCTGGTGATCGAGGACGAGCCCGTGGTGCGCCACCTGGTGGTGGATCTGCTCAAGGAACTGGGCTACCGCACCCTGCAGGCCGATGACGGCCCGTCGGGCCTGGAACTGCTGATGCGCGAGCTCGACGGCATCGACCTGCTGGTGACGGACATCGGCCTGCCCGGCCTCAATGGCCGCCAGGTGGCGGAGGCCGCCCGTGTGCGGCGCCCGGATCTGAAGGTGCTGTTCATGACGGGCTATGCCGAAACCGCCTCGATGTCCAGCGGCTTCCTGGAGCAGGGCATGGAGATGATCACCAAGCCCTTCCCGATGGATACCTTGGTGGGGAAGGTGCGACAGATGGTCGGGGGGTGAGCTTTCAGCGCAGGTGCGGGCGAGGCTGGCCTTGCCTGGCATCCCACGGCTGCGGGTACAGTGACGCTCATACTCAAAATACCCGAGGGAGTCCGCCATGCCCCAACCGGCATCCACCCCGCCGCGCCCCGCGCCTGCCCGCGATGGCACTACCAGCTGGCTGTCGATCACACTGCTGGGCGTGCTCTTGCTGATGCTGCTGGCCATCCTGCTGGTGCTGAGCCACCCCCAGCATGCGCGCGAGTACAAGCTCTACCTGTCCGAGCAACGCCCCGGCGTGACGTTCCAACTCGACGAACTCTCACCCACCTGGACAGAAGCGGATCTGCGCGCCCGCTTTGCGGATCTGGACTGGCGGTGCTACGACAACCGGCCGGGCGAGTACCTCGACGACCGCAGCTGTTTCGCCGACGTGCAGTCGTTCAACGGCCACGGCGCCATGGGGCTGTCTTTCTATTTCAAGGCAGGGCGGCTCAACCAGGCGGTGGTCAATGTGCCCTGGTGGTCGCACTGGTCGGCACTGAGAGGCCTGGAGGCGCAGTACGGCCCGCCGCTGGCCTCGCAGTGGCTGCCGCGTGCGGGCGTGCGTCTGCACGGCTGGCAACTGGCCAATGGCGGTGGCGTGTTCTTCAACCGGGATCTGCCCTTGAACCCGCTCGAGTGGAATGCGATCTTCTGGCGCAGCGCGCGTGAATGCGCCTTGCGGCCCTGCTTCGTGGACGGGCCAAGGCGCCAGGGCACCCCTGTTCCGGCGGCCCCGGATCCAACGAACTAGGGATGTGTGATCGGGCCAGGCTCATTACATTCGTGGGCAATCAGGGTTCACCGGAGTACCCATGTTCAACCGCCCCATGCTCATGACCCGCGGCTTCTGCCTGTTCGATTCGGATCCGATGATGGACACGATGACGGGGCCGCTCTCGCGCATCTACTTCAGCGAGAAGAACCTCACGGCCGGCGAGAAGGAAAAGAGCGGTGCCCATTGGGTGGACCGTTTCCCGACCAGCGTCAGCGTGGACGACCTCAAGGAGGGCTTTCGCGACAAGGTGCAGGACTTCCTGGACGCGCTGGCCGATGCCAAGGCCGTGGTCGAGATATCCGCCACCTACCGGCCACCCGAGCGCGCCTACCTGATGCACTACAGCTACAGGATCGCCAAGGGGTGGATCCGCCCCGCCAAGGTGCCGCCCATGGCCGGTGTGGAGATCGACTGGGTGCACGACACCTACAAGTTGTCCCGCGCGGCGGCGGTGGCCATGGTCAACGGGTATGAAACGGTGCACCAGCCTTCGCTCAAGTCCAGGCACATGGAGCGCGCGGCCATCGACATGACCATCTCGCGGATCGTGGGCAAGACGATCGTCAATGGCAAGGGGCGCAAGGTGAAGATCGCGCAGTTGTCCGACCTGCACCCGGTGGGGCGCTCCTACGGCGTGATCAAGCTGGTCACCGATCCGCCGCACTGGTCGGACAATGGGGGTTGAGGTGGCGATGCGCTGTGCAGGACGTGTGTGGGTGATGGCGGTGTTTCTGGTGCCGCTGGGCGTGTGGGCCCAGAAGGCGTCCGTGCCTGCCTCGGCGCCTGCCCCATCGCCATCGCCATCGCCGGCCGCGGCGCCCGAGCCCTTGCGCCATGGCATCGTGAAGTTCGATGGCAAAGGCGCCCTCACGCTGGTGACCACCGGGCCGCTGCCCACGGGCGGCGACGTGCATTTCCAGTACCCCGGCGAGACGGGTGAGACCGCCTGCTGCCGGCGCCTGCCTCTGTCGGCTTTCAAGAAGGTGACACTGCCGCCCGCAGGCACCGCCACCGAGATGGGCGCGGGGCGGCCGCTGGTGGCCAAGGCAGCCCGGGTGTCGGCGCAGGACGCGGACATGCCCTTCGTGGGGGCCGCGGTGCTGGGCGAAGTGCAGTCGGTGAAGATGGCGCCGGGCGACGGGTTGGTGGCGCGCGCGAAGGATGGGCGTAGCACCGCGTCCACCACCTGCGTCAGCACCGAGGGCTTTCAGGTGATCGAGAAGGCTCCATCCGGAAAGGCCGGCGCTGCCAAGGGCAGCAAGGGGCGCGCGCACCTGTACCTGAACCTGGGTTACGAGGTCGAAGAGAGCACCTGTCGCTAGGCCTTTCGGCGGAAGCGAGGCTCAACGGCTGCCCTGTGCGCGTGCCAGCAGCAAGGTCTTCTCCCGCTCGTTGAGGGTGAGCGAGGCCGCGTGCTCGAACTCGGTTCGGGCCTCGTCGTGTCGGCCCAGGCGGGCCAGCATGTCGCCGCGCGCGCTGGGCAGCCACGGGTAGCTCTTGAGCGCCGGGTTGGCGCGCAGCGCGTCCAGGATCTCCAGCCCGGCCTGCGGCCCGAAGGCCATGCTCACGGCCACCGCGCGGTTCAGCTCGATCACGGGGGAGGGCATGGTCTGCGCCAGCGCGTCGTACAGCGCGGCGATGCGGGCCCAGTCGGTGGCGGGGGCCGTGGTGGCGCGGGCGTGGCAGGCGGCGATCGAGGCTTGCAGGGCGTAGGGCCCCAGCGCGCGGGCCTGGGCCTGGCACAGCTGCTCGGCACGCTCCAGCGCAGCCAGGCCACGTCGGATGAGCAGGTGATCCCAGCGGGCGCGGTCCTGGTCCATCAGCAGCACAGGGCGGCCTTGCGCGTCGGTGCGGGCGGCGCTGCGCGAGGCCTGCAACTCCATCAGCGCAGCCAGGCCCAGTACCTCGGGCTCCTGCGGCGCCAGGCCCGTGAGCATGCGGCCCAGGCGCAAAGCTTCGTCGCACAGGGCGGGGCGCATCCAGTCGTCACCCGAGGTGGCGGTGTAACCCTCGTTGAAGACCAGGTAGACCACCTCCAGCACCGAGGCCAGGCGCTCGCCCAGCGCATCGCCGCGCGGCAGCTCGAAAGGCACCTGCGCGGCCGTGAGCGTGCGCTTGGCCCGCACGATGCGCTGCGCCACGGTTGGCTCGGGCACCAGGAAGGCACGTGCGATCTCGGCTGTGCTGAGGCCGCCCAGCAGCTTGAGCGTGAGCGCCACGCGCGCCTCGGTGGACAGCACCGGGTGGCAGGCTGTGAAGATCAGGCGCAGCAGGTCGTCGCCGATCTGGTCGGCGCGGGCGGCGTCGAGCGCATCCACGAAGTCGGGCACGACAAGCGCCTCCTGTGCCTGAAGGTTCTGGCCGATCTGCTCCAGCTTGGCGCTGAACGATTTGTCGCGGCGCAGGCGGTCGAGTGCCTTGTTCTTGGCCGTGGCCATCAGCCAGGCGCCCGGGTTGTCGGGCACGCCGGCCTCGGGCCAGTGCTCCAGTGCGCTGACCAGGGCGTCCTGCGCCAGCTCTTCGGCCAGGCCGATGTCGCGCACCATGCGGGCCACCCCGGCGATGATCTTGGCGGACTCCATGCGCCAGACGGTGTCGATGGCGCGGTGGGTGTCCGTGGGTGAGGTCATCGTGCGGGGCGGTGATGTCAGGTGTCAGAACTGTGCAGGGGCGGCGCTCATGTCCATGAACATCAGCTCCCACTGGTGGCCGTCCGGGTCTTCGAAGCCGTGACCGTACATGAAGCCGTGGTCCTGCTTGTCCATGGGCGTCTTGCCGCCGGCTTCCAGCGCCTTGGCGACCAGCGTGTCCACCTGCTCGCGGCTGTCGCACGACAGGCACAGCAGCACCTCGGTGCTGGCCTTCGCGTCCGAGATGGGCTTCTTGGTGAAGGTCTGGAAGAAGGGCTCGACCAGCAGCATGGCGTAGATGGTGTCGCTGATCACGATGCAGGCCGCTTGCTCGTTGGTGAACTGGGGGTTCACGCTGTAGCCCAGGTGGGTGAAGAAGGCCTTGCTGCGCTCAAGATCCTTGACGGGCAGGTTGAGGAAGATCTGTTGGGGCATGGTGGATTCTCCGTGGAGGATGTGGTGTGTGAAGGGGCCGGTTCAGCGTGTTTCAGCCACGGCCTTGAGTTGGGCCAGGCCGGCTTCGAAATCGCGGCCGATCATGTGGTCCATGTCGATGAAGATGCCGATCAGCTTGCTGATGTAGGGGCTGGGGCCGTGCATGGCCCAGGTCACCTGGGTGGCCTCGCCCTGCGGTGTCAGCGTGAAGGTGATCTGGTTGCGGCCTTCAAACGGCTCGATCATGTGCAGCACCATGTCGACGCGGGTGGGCGCCTGGCCGCCGGTGACCTCGACACTGCCCTTGCCGGCGTCCTTGTTGCCGCTGAAATCGAAGGCCGCGCCCGGGCCGCTGGCGGGCCCCCGGTAGCTGATCTGCATGGCCGGATCCTTCTTGGCGTAAGGGTTCCAGGTGTTGAACTGGTGCAGGTCGTTGATCAGTGGGAAGAGTCTGTCGGTGCCGGCCTGGACGACGGTGCTGCGCTGCACGGCGAAGGTGTCGGGGCGGGTGGTGGCGTACAGCGCCAGCGCGGCCACGGCCAGCACGACGATCAGGGCGATGGACTTGAGCATGGTGATCTCCTGAGGTGTTGTCCTTGGGCGCGCTCAGGCGCCACCGACGCCGATGTCGCGCAGGCGGTTGACGGATTCGCTGGGCGCGAAGTCATCGAGCTCGTACAGCTCGCGCACCTCGATCTCGGCGGCACGGCCCCGGCCCACGGGGTTGGGAAAGCGCCGTGTCCATTCCAGCGCCTCTTCGCGTGAACGCACCTGGATCAGCGTGTAGCCGGCCACCAGCTCCTTGGTTTCGGCGAAGGGGCCGTCGGTGATGGTGCGGCGGTCGTCGGTGCCGGTCTCGCTGAAGCTGATGCGCCAGCCCAGCCGGCTGGGCTTGAGCCCGGAGCCATCGAGCAGCACGCCGGCCTGGGCCAGTTGCTCGTGGTAATCCGTCATGGCCTTGATGAGGGCTTCATCAGGCGTCTGGATGCCGGTTTCGGCTTCGGTCTCGGTGGTGGCCTTGACGATGATCATGTAGCGCATGGGGCGTCTCCTGGGCGCGGCGGGGCGCCGTCATGGTGCCCCTTCATCCACACGACGAAGCAGGCGGCATGTCATTGACAGGGTTGAACCAGGTGAAAACCCTTTGATGGGCGACACCCATCAGCCCCTCCATCAGCCGTGGTCGTCGAAGCAGGGGCCCAGGCCGCGCACTTCCACCGTGCACCACTGGGCGGCCGGGCAGTCGGCGGCGATGGCCACGGCCTCTTCGCGGGTCTTGCAGCTCAGCAGGAAGAAGCCGCCGATCATTTCCTTGGCCTCGGCGAAGGGGCCGTCGACGATGCTGGCGCGGCCTTCACGCACCGTCACGCGCGCGCCCTGCGAAGCCAATTGCAGCGATTCGCTGGCCAGCAGCAGGCCGCGCTCCTTCAGGCCCTGGCCGAAGCGCACCATGCTGGCGTAGGCCTCCTGGCCCTCGGCTTCGGTGCGGGTGCGGCGCTGGCCGACGGGCTCGATGATCAGCAGCATGTAGCTCATGGCGGGGCTCTCTGTTTTGGGGGATCCAAGGGCAATCGATGATACGTGCCCCGTGTTCAAGGGGGATGCCAGGCGTGCACTGTTCACACCCGGACAAGGGGTGGCCGCCATGGTCGGTGATTGCCCTGACCCCTGGCTGGGTGCGTGGTGCCACGATGAACTCACCCGGCCCACACCGGACCGGCCCATCCACCACCTCAACGCTCGGAGCACGCCCATGAACCCCATGCCCACCCTCGAGATCGTCAACCTCTACGGCCTGAACATCCATGCCGGTGGCTGGCCCAAGCTGGGCTGGTGCCGTGTCGAGCTCGACGACGAGGTCTGAGCGCACCAAGCCGGGCGCGCAAAGCCGGTACTTTGGCGCGGCGCGCTGCCCCTGGTGCCAGCAGGTTCTTGGCAAGTTGGCAAGATGGTGCCTTCGTCTGGAGCTTTGCCATGGACACCAAGATACCCCCGGCGGGGGGCGGTGCCGGGCCTTTGCAGCCCGCGTCCCTCGTGCCGACCACCTTCCGCCAGTTGCTCTACCGCTACTGGTTCTTCGGCTGGCTGTTCCGCGACGTGAATCGGCCGAACCTGCTCGAACGCGCGGCGGCCTGGCGCCACAACCAGCACCAGGCACGCTGGCTGCCCACCTACCTGCGGCGCTGGGCCGTGATGACGCTGCTGTGCTTCGGCATCGCCGCGCTGGTCGAGCATGGCGTGGGCGCACCGGCGCTGTCGGCGGTGTTCTACGTGCAGGCGGCGCTGGGCGTGACCTTCAACGTGGTGACCTCGGTGATGCTGCTGGGGCTGAAGATGCTGCCCGCGCCATTTTGAGTGCCCCCAGGTCCGGGTTGCGCCCAGTCCGCCCCCCGTGGGGTGCAAGGAAACTTGGGGCGGCCCGGCGTTTCCTTGAGCGCACCTGTTGGTGGCGTTGGCTGCGGGCGTCAACGTGGCCCGCGGGCGTTGACCATGGGCCACCTGCGCGCGTATCCTGCCTGATGAGTCCACCAGCCCCGCCACCACGGGGACACGCTCCATGAAGAGCAGCGCACCGCCGCAGGCCTCGCAAGACACCGCCCAGGGCCCGCAAGCCGCCACCAGCCGCCGGCGGCATGACCGACTCTCCCTCCGCTGCCCTGTGCTGATCCAACTGGCCGCCCCGCCCGAGCGCGAAGGCATCCTGCAGGACATGAGCCCACAAGGCCTGTCGCTGTTCACCGCCCGCCCCATCGAGCCCGGTTCGCGCTGCACCCTGCGCCTGGTGCTGCCGCTGCCCTCCGGCCCACGTGAGGTGGCGCTGGCGGCCAAGGCGGTCTATTCCTCATACACCGGCCCGGGCGTGTTCCGCATCGGCATGCTGTTCATGGCCCTGTCGCCGGACGCGCAAGCCGCCGTGCGCGAACTCTTGGGCTGACTGCTTTCTTCCCTGTGGCGGCAAAGCTCCTGTCTCGCGCCAGGCCTCGCATCTGAAATATGATGACCATCATATTTATGGATGTGATCCCGCCATGCCCGCCACCCCCTCCCGCAAGGAACTCACGCACGAGCGCATCGTGAAGACCGCCTCGCAGGCCATCCGCCGCAGCGGCTACGACGGCACGGGCGTGGCCGACATCATGAAAGAGGCCGGCCTGACGCATGGTGGCTTCTACGCGCACTTCCCCTCGCGCAACGCCTTGCTGGCGGAAGCGGCCGAGCACGCCGGGGCCGAGGCCCTGTTGCGCCTGGGTGAGGCCGTCGAGCAGGCGCCGCCGGGCCAGGGCCTGGGCACGCTGATTGACCATTACCTGTCCGAGCGCCACTGCAAGGCCGTGGCGCAGGGCTGCCCGATGGCGGCGCTGGGCTCCGAGATGCATCGGCAGGAGCCGACAGTGCGGCATGCCGCCACCGGCCGCATCAAGGCCATGATCGCCCTGGCCGAGCAGCAGGTGCGTGAGTCCGTCGGCCCCGAGGCGTCTGATGCGGCGGTGCGTGATGAATCGCTGGCGCTGGTCAGCAGCCTGATCGGCGCCCTGGTGCTGGCCCGGGCGGTCGATGAGCGGGCGCTGTCCAAGGCCGTGCTCAATGCTTCGCGCATGTTCCTGCATGAGCACGTGGGCTGACGCGCCCGCGCCATCGACCTTCCCCTGACGGTTCAGAGAACCCTTTTGTCCCGCTTCGTGCGGCTCGCTTTCGCCAAGGCCTTGCTGGTCAACAACGCGGGCATCTCGCGCTCGTCGGCCTTCCCGGCCGAGCGCCGCGCCGTGGCCGTGAGCCTGTGGGGCGCGGTGAGTGCGCTGGCCGCGGCCCTGGGCCTTCTACCTGAACCTGCCGCTGGGCCTGTTCTCAGTATGGCGTGGGCGCCTTGGCCCTGCTGGCCTTCACGCGCTGGGCATGTCACACGCCCACGCCGGCCATCGACCTTACGCTCTTTCAGGACCGCACCTACCGCGTCGTCAACCTGGCCACGCTGAGCTTCGGCATGGTCTTCGCGATGATGTTCTTCGGCTTCTGCTTTTTCATGACGAAGATCTGGCACTACAGCCTGCCGCAGGCCGGCGTGGCCGTGACGCCCGGGCCGCTGCTGGTGATCCCGGTGGCGGTGCTGTCAGGCCGCTGGGCCGCGCGTCACGGCCACCGTGCCCTGCTGGTGGGCGGCAGCCTGGTCTATGCATTGGGCGGGCTGTGGTTCTGGACCATGGCCGGCCCTGTGCCTGATTACCTGCACACCTGGCTGCCGGGCCTGTTCCTGACCGGGGTGGGCGTTGGCATGGTGCTGCCAGCCTTGTCCGGTGCGGCAGGTGGGGGCGGTCATGGGCGTGGCGGTCACGGTGATGCTGCTGGGGCACGAGGGCATCGGCCTGGCCGACTTCAAGTGTCTGTACGGAGGCCACATCGCGCTGGCGCTGTTGACGGCGCTGCTGTGCCTGCCGGTGCGCACCGCGCCGAAGGTGGCCTCAGGCGGCGCGCGTTAGCGTCGTATCAGCCGGCGGTGTTCCGGCGGGCCCGCTCGCGCACTTCCAGGGGGGTCTTGCCGGTCCAGCGGCGCACGGCGCGGTGGAAGGTGCTGGTGTCGGCATAGCCCGCCAGCCGGGCCACATCGGCCAGTGGCAGGCCGGTGTGCTCCAGGTGGCGCATGGCCTCTTCACGGCGCACGTCTTCCACCAGGGTCTTGAAGTTCAGGCCCAGCTCGGCCAGCCGGCGCTGCAACTGGCGAGCCGAGGGCATGGCGCCGGGCGCCAGCCCCTGGGCCATGCGCTGCGACAGCACCTCCAGCGTGGGCACCAGGCCTTCCTCGCGCAGGCTGTGGGCCACCTGCTGGCGCAACTGGGCCACGGCCTCGCCCGCCTGCTGGCCCAGGGTCTGCAGCCGCTGGCCGGCCTGTGAGCTCATCAGCGCGTGCACGGCTGGGTCGGCATTGGGGTTGGACCAGCCCAGCCAGTCCAGTGGCATCACCTCGCGGCAATCGGGCATGTCAAAGCGCAGGGGCGCTTCCACGAAGCGCTGCAGCGGGCCGGGGTCGGCCGGCGCGGGGCAGGGCAGGTCCAGCCGCAACGGCACCAGGGCGCGGCCCGACACCCAGCGGGCAAAGCCCAGGCGCGAGGCCACGAAGAAAGTCCAGAACGCGGTGCTGCGCGGCACGGGGCCCAGCAGTTCCTGGCGCGCTTCGATGGTGTGGCCCACCACCTGGTGCTGCCCGCGGATCTCGGTGCACAGCAGCGACTGCAGCTTTTCGAACAGGGCCAGGGCGTCGCCGCCAGAGGCGCTGCTCATCACCGCGTAGCCCAGCGAGCCCATGTGGGCTGGCCGTACGAGGCTGGCGATGCGCAAGGGCGCGTTCGCGTCTCCGCACAGGTGGGCGGCCACCGCCAGGGCCTGCGAGAGCCGGGCACTGGGCACGCGCAGGTGCTCGTCGGCCAGTTGGGCCAGGTTCATGCCCAGCGCCTGGCACACGGGGGTGGCATCGACGCCCTGTGCCTGCACGTAGTCGACCACCACGCGCGTGAAGGGCGCGTAGTAACCGGCGGGGGGCATGGCCGGGGCGGTGTCGGGGCTGACAGCAGATGTTGACATCAACCGAGCATGGTAACGAATGTGAGAGCTTGTGGCGTGGCAAAAGTGCCGCTGTTGGGGCTGCCCACCAGCTTGTACAGGGAGCTGTCCCCAAGGGCTTGTCCGGAGGCGCCTTGGGCCGAACGGCCAACGGGCTGGTGGCTGCGGCCAATGACATCGTCAGCGCGCCCGCCGAGCATGACAGGCATTGAATCCCATCTTCCCACCGGAGGCCACACCATGTCAGCCCTGCCCTCATCGCTTCCCCTGCAGCCCCCTTCGCGTCATGGCGCTGACCTGGCCACCGGCCGGCGCATGGCCCAGGGCGTGCGCTTGCTGATCCGCGGCAACCCCGAGGCCACGCCGCAGCAGTGGGACGCCCTGGGCGCGGCTTTGTGGCGCGGCGACCCCCAGGCCGATGCGGTGGTGGCCTGGCTGCACCAAGTGGGCATGGGCGTGGGGCGCCCCTTGCTGGAGCGCGCCCTCGAGCGGGGCCTGGAGGCTGTGCCCGATGCGCCCGCACCCCTCGTTGACTTCATCCGCTACGTGGAGACGCCGCCCGCCTGGGTGGACCCGGCCAAGCTGCGCGACGGCGCGCGCTTCATCCACCGCGCGGGCCGCTTCGGCATGCTCGTGCTACGCGATGCGGGCTTGATGGCCGGCTACCAGGCCGGCGCCATCAACCAGGCCCTGGTGATGACCGGGGCACTGGCGCGCGGTGCCCAGCGGCGCGTGGCCGAAACCACCTCCTGGTGGGTCGATGCCACGGCCGAGGATGGCATGTCGCGCTTCAGCCCCGGCTTCAAGAACACCTTGCGCGTGCGTGTGCTGCATGCCATCGTGCGCCGCAGCCTGCTGGGCCGCGACAGCTGGGACCGCAACACCCTGGGCACGCCGCTGAACCAGGTGGACATGCAGGCCACCTACCTGGGCTTCAGCGTGGTGCACCTGATGGCGCTGCGCGTGAGCGGGGTGCTGGTCAGCCGGCGTGACGCCGAAGGCATGATGCACCTGTGGCGCTACATCGGCTGGGTGATGGGCGTGGACGAATCGCTGCTGAGCGACGACGAGCAAGAAGCCCGCGTTCTGATCTACCAGAACATCGTCAGCCAGGCCCCGCCCGACGACTCCAGCAAGGCCCTGGGCCGCTCGCTGATGGACGAGCCCCTGGGCCGTCACTACCGCTGGCTGCCTGGGATACAGGGGCGTTTCAACCGCGCCCGCCACCTGAGCGTGGCGCGGCTGTTCGTGGGCTCTGAGGGCATGAAGGCCCTGGGCCTGCCGCCCACCCTGCCGTGGTACCCGGCGCTGACCTTGCTGCCCCGCCTGGCCTGGCACACGCTGGGGCGCATCGTGCCTGGCGTGCAGCAACTGCAGGAACGCTACGGCCGCAGCCGCCAGGCTGGTTACCTGCCAGTGCTGTTTGGTGGCCATGCCCCGGGTGTGGCTTCTGCGGAAGCAGTGTCCCATTCGGCGCACTCTTGATCGCTAGATTGGTAACAGGGTCTTTCAGAAGGCTTGCCCGCAATCCGCTGCCGGCGTATACCGGAGGATGAGGAGACTGCTAGGGGAGGCCTACGATGGCACGCATCCTGATCGTTGAAGACACGCCCGCCAACATGTTGCTGGCGGGCACCATATTGCAAAAGGCCGGCCACACGCTGCTGCAGGCCACCGATGCCGCCCAGGGCCTAGCCCTGGCACGCGAGAACCCGCCCGATCTGGTCCTGATGGACATCCAACTGCCCGGCATGGACGGGCTGACCGCCACGCGCGCCCTCAAGTCCGACGAGCGCACCCAGGACATCCCCGTGCTGGCCCTGACCGCCTTCGCTATGAAGGGCGACGAAGAGCGCATGCGTGCCGCCGGTTGCGCGGCCTACGTGTCCAAGCCGCTGCGTTACCAGCAACTTCTGGCGGCGGTGGATGATCTCTTGGCGCATGATGTGGGCCACGACATCAGCCATCAAGAGGGGATAGGCCCATGACCCAAGCGCGCAAGCCCTCGCCGGCGCTGCCCGAGCCTGCCAGCGGCCCCGACTTCCAGACCCTGTTCCAGGGCCTGCCCGGTCTGTACCTGGTGTTCGACACGGCCCTGGTGGCGGTGGCCGTGAGCGATGCCTACCTGGTGGCCGTGGGTCCTGCGGGGCTGCAGCGCGGGCAACTGCTGGGCCGCTCGCTGGCCGAGGTGTTCCCGCAGGCGGACAACCTGCCCGGCGAGCCCTCCGGCGAGGCCGTGCTGGCCTCGGCCCGGCAAGTGCTCAAGACGGGCGAGCCCGAGGCCTTGCCCCTGCTGCAGCGCGACCGGCCCCAGCCCGACGGTGACTTCGAGGTGCACTACTGGACACCCCACACCAGCCCGCTGCGTGACGCACAGGGCCAGATCGTGGGCGTGGTCTACCGCCTGGACGACGTGAGCGACTACGTGCGCATGCGCCAGCTGCGCGCCGAGCTGGAGCAGCAGGCCCAGGATCTGCGCCAGCGCGAGGCCCAATCCCGCCGGCTGGCCGCCGAGCTGGAGGTGGTCAACGGCGAGATCGCCACCAAGAACAAGCTGCTCGAAGAAGCCAGCCAGCTCAAGTCTGATTTCCTTTCGAGCATGTCGCACGAGCTGCGCACCCCGCTGAACGCCATCATCGGCTTCTCCGAGATCCTGAAAGACGGCCTGGCCGGCGATCTCAGCCAGCAACAGCGCATCTACCTGGGCCATGTGTTCGAAGGCGGCAACCATCTGCTGGCGCTGATCAACGACATCCTCGACCTGTCCAAGATCGAGGCGGGCAAGATGGAGCTCTCGCTCGAATCCATCGACATGCAGGCCCTGCTGGCCGACAGCCTGCTGGTGGTGGCCGAGACGGCCCGCGGTAAGCGGGTGCGCCTGCTCACCGAGCTGTCGCCTTCACTGAACAGCGAGATCAAGGCCGACGCGCGCCGCGTGCGCCAGATCCTGCACAACCTGCTGTCCAACGCCGTGAAGTTCACGCCGGCCGACGGTTCCGTGACCGTGCAGATGGCGCGCGTGCCCCGCGAGCGCGCGGCCCAGGTGGTGCCCGGCTTTGCCAGCGGGCGGCGCATCCCCCTGCCGCCGGGCGAGGCGCACGAGTTCGTGGAACTGTCCGTGCGCGACACCGGCATCGGCATGCGGCCGCAGGATCTGGACCTGCTCTTCCTGCCCTTCTCGCAGGTGGCCAGCCCCGAAGGCCGCGCACAGGAAGGCACCGGCCTGGGCCTGGCCATGGTGCGCCGCCTGGCCGAGCTGCACGGCGGCGCCGTGGCCGTGAGCAGCGAGGTGGGCAAGGGCAGCCGCTTCACCGTGTGGCTGCCCATCCATGGCAGCCAGCCCTCATCCACCGAAAACCTCGAACAACTGCAACTGCCCCAGATCACGCTGCGCTCGACCGCGCTCATCATCGAGGACGACGACCGCGCCGCCACGATGATGCGCCTGCAGCTCGAATCGCTGGGCTTTCAGACGCGGCGGGCCGTGTCGGCCGAAGACGCGCTCAAGCTCAGCGAGCAGTTCGTGCCCGAGCTCATCACGCTGGACATCCGCCTGCCCGGCATGGACGGCTGGGAGTTCCTGCAGCGCATGAAGGCCATCCCCCGCTGGGCCCAAGTGCCCGTGGTGGTGGTGTCGGTGGAGGGCGATGGCCGCATGGTGGGCTACGCCATGGGCGTGTCGCTGGTGCTGCAAAAGCCTCTGAGCATGGACGACCTCAAGCGCGGCCTGGAGCACCTGGGCATGGCGCGCAACACGCCGCGCCACACCACGGTGCTGGTGATCGACGACGACGCGCAATCCGTCGAGCGCGTGGCCGAGCCGCTCAACCACCTGGGCTGCGTGGTGCTGCGCGCCTACGGCGGCTCCGAAGGCATCAGCCTGGCGCGGCGCTTCAACCCGGACCTGATCGTGCTGGACCTGGAGATGCCCGAGGTCAGCGGCTTCGAGGTGGTCGATGCGCTCAAGGGCGATCCGGCCAGCGCGCGCATCCCGATCATGGTGGTCACCGGGCGTGACCTCACGCTGCGCGACCGCCAGCGCCTGAGCGGTGGCCTGTTCGAGTTGGTCAACAAGACGGAGTTCGACCAGGGCCGCTTCCTGGGCGAGGTGCAGCGGGCGCTGTCGCCGTACGTGCACTGAGTTTCATCGGTGCCGTCCGGGCGCGGAGTAGGGCCGTGATGATGCCCCTGATCGGCCGATGCCCGCAGGGTCGCCCCGCCATACTGCCGCCATGACCGCCTGCCGATCCACCCGCCCCCTGCCGCTCGCCATCACCACGCTGGCGGGCCTGGTGACAGGCGTGGTGGTGCTGGCCGGCTGCGTGCAGATGCAGATCAAGCGCCTGGCCACGCCCGATGGCAGCGAGGTGTATGAGTTGCGCGGGCGCGACCCGGGCCGCCTGGCGGCCCAGGCCTCGCAGCGCTGCCCCCATGGCTACGACACGCTGCGGCAATCCCAGAAGAGCAGCATGCTCGAAAGCCCGCTCAAGCCGGCGCAGCTGTGGAATGACGCCCAGGCCTACCTGGAGGATGCGGGCTC
Source organism: Aquabacterium sp. (assembly GCF_049274795.1). Classification (GTDB taxonomy): domain Bacteria; phylum Pseudomonadota; class Gammaproteobacteria; order Burkholderiales; family Burkholderiaceae_C; genus Aquabacterium. The sequence goes on along the minus strand of NZ_JBASTH010000009.1, from coordinate 3,450 downwards.
GCAGTCCCAATTGCTGGTGGCCTGCAAGGCGGCACCGCCTGCCATGGCCGTGACTGCACCGGTGCCCGCACCGGCTCCAGGCCCGGCGGCCGCGCCGGTTTCGACGCCGCTGCCATTGCCTGTCATCACGGACGGCAGCGCGAAGTAGAAGGTGGCACCCCGGCCGGTTTCGCTTTCGGCCCAAACGCGCCCGCCGTGCTTGAGCACGATGCGCTTGACCGACGACAGCCCGATGCCAATGCCCTCGAAGGCGGTGCCGGCGTGCAGGCGTGAGAACGCGGCGAACAGCTTGTGCGCGTACTGCGCATCGAAGCCCACCCCGTTGTCGGTGACCCAGTAGACGCATTCGTCCTGCTCGGCCACGCCATTGATCACGATGCGCGGCGGCAGGCTTTGCCGGGAGTACTTCAGGGCGTTGGAGATCAGGTTGCTCCACACGTGCGCCAGCATGTGCCGATCGCCCTCGACGTTGGGCAGGCTGGAGATGGCCCAGTCCACATGCCGTGTGCTTTGGCCCTGCAGCACCTGCGCACCTTGTGTCTGCTCCTCGATCACCTGGCGCACCAGGGCATCCATGTCCACCTGGCCGCGTTGCAGCGGCGTGTGGCCCAGGCGCGCGAAGGTCAGGAAATCCGACACCATCTGCGTCATGTGCTGGCCGATGGTCTGGATGCGCTGCAGATGCAGCCTGTCCGTGTCGTTGAGCCGGTTGCCACTGGTCATGTCGAGCAACTGGGCAAAGCCCAGGATCTGCGACAGCGGGGTGCGCAGGTCGTGCGACACGGAGGCGCAGAAGGCGTCGAGCTCCTGATTGGCCGAGGCCAGGGCCGTGTTGCGGTCGCCCAGCAGTTCGTTGAGGCGCTGCAACTCCAGGGCGGCCTGTTCGCGCTCGCGCACCTGGCGTTCCAGCGCGATGCGCGAGGCAGCCAGCTCGATGAACACCTCCACCTTGGAGCGCAGCACGGCGGGCACGGCCGGTTTCATCAGGTAGTCGACCGCGCCGGCCGAGTAGCCCTCGAACATGGCGTCGTCGCTTTTCTCTGTGCCGGTCAGGAAGATGATGGGCGTGCTGCGCGAGCGTGGCCGGCTGCGGATCATGGCCGCGGCCTCGAAGCCGTTCATGTCGGGCATGCGCACGTCCAGCAGGATCACGGCGAAGTCGTCGTGCAGCAGTTGCCGAAGCGCCTCGGTGCCCGATTGCGCCCGCACCAGCCGCTGTCCCAGGGGCTCGAGGATGGCCTCGAGTGACAGCAGGTTGGCTTCGACGTCATCGACCATCAGGATGTTGACGGTGGGTTGGTCTGGCTGGCCCATGGTATTTCCCTCGCTTCTTTTTGATACGGACGTGCGCCCTCAGCGGATGCGCTGGAACAGTGGCTCCCCCCTTCCCAACTGCCGGTAATCGGCTCGGTGAGGTGAGTGCCGCAGTGACTCTCCGATCCCCAGCCCCAGGTGTCCCAGGGGCGTGAGGCTCTGATGGAGCAGTCGGTGGGCCTGCTCCTGCCCTAGTTCATCAAAGTACATCGTCACATTCCGGCAGGAAATGAACTGAAATTCATTGAAGGAGCCGTCTGTGAGCAGGTTGTGCACGCTGAAGACCACGCCGTCGATCAGCGCGGGGTGAAAGCGCAACTGCCCGTCCTGCAACTGGCAGTAGTCCAGCAGGTTGCCCTGGCCGCCGGCCTCCTGGTAGGCCTTTTCATGATCCGCAAGCTGGTAGGGCTCGATCAGGCCCTGCTGGGCCTTGGCGAGCACGGTGGCGCTCAGGTCGGTGGCGTAGAGGCGGCAGCGTTTGTCCAGGCCTGCCTCGTGCAGCAGGATGCGGTAGCTGAAGAGCTCTTCACCGGTGGCGCAGGCGGCCACCCACAGCCGGGGGCTGGGGTAGGTGGCCAGCAGGCCGATCTGCTGGCGCACCAGCTGGAAGTAGGTGGCGTCGCGAAACAGCGAGGTCACGTGCAGGGTCATGTCGCCTTGCAGGCGCACCAGGCAGGCGCGGTCGGCGCGGGCCTTGTCCAGCAGGGCGGTGAGCGAGCCGGTGGCCTCCAGATCCAGGCGCGGCAACAGCCGCCGCAGCAGCGCCGAGCGCTGGTAGCGGGTGAAATCGATGCCGGTGAGCGCCGAGATGCCTGTCACGAACGCCGTCAGCTCGGCCTGCAGGGCCGGCGTCAGGGTCGAAGGCAAGGGCGTGGGGGGCGGCAATGTCATCGTCAGCAGGGACATGGGGCGGTGGGTGCCCTTTTTGCGTGAACAGGCCCTAGCGTGCCAGCCAGACGCGGATCATGGCGCGCAGGTGGTCCATGTCCACAGGCTTGGACAGGTAATCGGAGGCGCCGGCCTCCAGGCAGGTGTCGCGGTCGCCGGGCATGGCCTTGGCCGTCACGGCGATGATGGGCAGGGCTTCGAACTCGGGGATAGCGCGGATGCGGCGCGTGGTTTCCAGGCCGTCCACGTTGGGCATCATCACGTCCATCAGCACCAGGGCGGTGTCGGGCTGGGCCTGCAGCGCGGCGATGCCTTCGAGGCCGCCTTCCGCATGGTGAACCACGGCACCATAGACCTCCAGCGCGGCGGAGATGGCGAAGATGTTGCGCACGTCGTCATCGACCACCAGCACCTTGCGGCCGGCCAGCACCGGGTCGTGCTGGCGGCTCTTGTCGATCAGCGCGCGGGTGGCGGGCGAGATCTTGGAGGGCCAGCGGCTGAGCAGCAGGGTGAGCTCGTCGATCAGGCGTTCGGGCGAGCTGGCGCCTTTGACGATCAGCGCCTGGGCGTTCTTCATCAGCGAGAGCTCTTCCTCGCGCTCCATGTGGCGTGCGGTGTAGATGATGATGGGCGGGCACAGGTTGCCCAGCTTGTCGGCCAACTGCTGCATCAGGGCGCCGCCGTCCATGTCGGGCAGGCCCAGGTCGATCACCACGCAGTCGACACGGTCGCCGCTCATGGCCTGGAGGGCTTCGGCGCCGGTACCTACGCCCTTGGCCTTGATGTCGCCATTGCCGATCAGGTCGAGGATGGCGGCGCGCTGGGTGGCGTCGTCTTCGACGACCAGCACGTTGCGCTGCGGCTGGGTGAGGCGATCAAGCCGGTCGTTGATGGTGTCCTGCAGGGCCTGCACGGACTCCAGCGGCAGCAGCGAGCACGAGGCGGCGCCCAGGCGCAGGGCGCGCTGCTTGTGCTCCAGGTGGCACAGCGCGTGCACGCCGATGTGGCGGGTGCGGGCATCCTGCTTGAGCTGGCTCATGGCGGTCCAGCTGGGCGCGTCGTCGTCGGACAGATCGAGCACCACCAGGGCCGGCGCGTGGGTCACGCATTGCTGCAGCAGGGCATCGGGGTGGGGCACGTGCACGGGCGAGAGCTCGCGCAGGGCGGCCAGCGAGGCCAGCGCGCTGACCAGCGTCTGCTGGCGGGTGGCCACCACCAGCGCACGGCGCTCGGCGTCCACGCTGTGGG
>NZ_JBASTH010000008.1:0-14922 GCF_049274795.1 Aquabacterium sp. | reverse complement strand
AAGAAGGAAATCTCGCGACTGATCAACACCTCGTTCCGCAAGTGCGGTCTGAAGGAAACCGTGGTGCTGGCCGACAAGCTGCTGCAAAACGGCTTCCGTCTGGCCACGCGCGCCGGCATCTCCATCGCTGTGGACGATATGCTGGTCCCGAAGGAAAAGCCGGGCCTGATCGAGCGTGCCGAGAAGGAAGTCAAGGAGATCGAACAGCAGTACGTCTCCGGTCTGGTGACCGCTGGCGAGCGCTACAACAAGGTCGTGGACATCTGGGGCAAGACCGGCGACGAAGTCGGCAAGGTCATGATGAGCCAGCTGGCCAAGCAGAAGGTGATCGATCGCCACGGCAGCGAAGTGGACCAGGAGTCTTTCAACTCCATCTACATGATGGCCGACTCCGGTGCCCGCGGCTCTGCCGCCCAGATCCGTCAGCTCTCCGGCATGCGCGGTCTGATGGCCAAGCCTGACGGCTCGATCATCGAGACGCCCATCACGGCGAACTTCCGTGAAGGCCTGAACGTGCTGCAGTACTTCATCTCCACCCACGGTGCCCGTAAGGGCCTGGCGGATACGGCGCTGAAGACCGCGAACTCGGGTTACCTGACCCGCCGTCTGGTGGACGTGACGCAGGATCTGGTGGTCACCACCATCGACTGCGGCACCGACCAGGGCATCAACACCCGCGCACTGGTCGAAGGTGGTGAAGTCATCGAATCGCTGCGTGACCGTATCCTCGGTCGCGTGGCTGCCATCGATGTGCTGCACCCCGAGACCCAGCAGGTCATCACCAACGCCGGCGTGATGCTGGACGAAGACATCCTGGACCTGTTCGAAGCCGCTGGCGTCGACGAGGTCAAGGTGCGTACGCCGCTGACCTGCGGCACGCGCTTCGGCCTGTGCGCCAAGTGCTACGGCCGTGACCTGGGCCGCGGTGGCCTGGTGAACGCCGGTGAAGCTGTCGGCGTGATCGCCGCGCAGTCGATCGGTGAACCCGGCACGCAGCTGACGATGCGTACCTTCCACATCGGTGGTGCCGCGTCGCGCGCTGCCATCGCTTCGAGCGTGGACGCCAAGTCGGACGGCATCATCGGCTTCAACGCCACGATGCGCTACGTGACCAATGGCAAGGGCGAGCTGGTGGTGATTTCCCGTTCCGGCGAAATCATCATCTCCGACCAGCACGGCCGCGAGCGTGAGCGTCACAAGGTGCCGTACGGTGCCCTGCTGAACGTGAAGGCCGACCAGCAGGTCAAGGCCGGCCTGGTGCTGGCCACCTGGGATCCGCTGACCCGTCCGATCATCACCGAGTTCGCCGGTAAGGCCAAGTTCGAGAACGTCGAAGAAGGCGTGACCGTGGCCAAGCAGGTGGACGAAGTGACCGGTCTGTCGACCCTGGTCGTGATCGATCCGAAGCGCCGTGGCGCCGCCAAGGTGGTGCGCCCGCAGGTCAAGCTGCTGGACGCGTCCGGCGCCGAAGTGAAGATCCCTGGCACCGACCACTCGGTGACCATCGGCTTCCAGGTGGGCGCCCTGATCCAGGTGCGCGACGGCCAGGATCTGGCCCCGGGTGAAGTGCTGGCCCGTATTCCTATCGAAGGTCAGAAGACCCGTGACATCACCGGCGGTCTGCCGCGTGTGGCCGAGCTGTTCGAAGCCCGTTCGCCCAAGGACAAGGGCGCGCTGGCCGAGATCACCGGTACGGTGTCCTTCGGCAAGGAAACGAAGGGCAAGGTTCGCCTGCAGATCACCGATCCGGAAGGCAAGGTCTGGGAAGAGCTGGTTCCCAAGGAAAAGAACATCCTGGTGCACGAAGGCCAGGTGGTCAACCGTGGTGAACTGATCGTCGACGGCGCGGCCGATCCTCAAGACATCCTGCGTCTGCTGGGTATCGAAGAGCTGGCCCGCTACATCGTCGACGAAGTGCAGGACGTGTACCGTCTGCAGGGCGTGAAGATCAACGACAAGCACATCCAGGTGATCGTTCGCCAGATGCTGCGCCGCGTGCAGATCGTCAACCCGGGCGATTCGAGCTACATCTCGAACGAGCAGGTCGAGCGTTCGGAGCTGCTGGACACCAACGACAAGCTGCGCGCCGAAGGCAAGATCACCGCGACGTACAGCGATGTGCTGCTCGGTATCACCAAGGCCTCGTTGTCGACCGACTCCTTCATCTCGGCCGCTTCCTTCCAGGAAACGACCCGCGTGCTCACCGAGGCTGCCATCATGGGCAAGCGCGACGAGCTGCGTGGCCTGAAGGAAAACGTCATCGTGGGTCGCCTGATCCCCGCCGGTACCGGTCTGGCCTACCACCAGGCCCGCCGCGCCAAGGAGGACATGGACGAGACCGAGCGCCGCGCCATCGCCATGCAGGAAGCCCAGGAGCGCGCTGCGCTCGAGCTCGCTGCCCTGGGTGATGATGACGGTGACGATGCCACGGCGGCTCCGGCTGCCGAAGGTGGTGCTGCACCCACGGCTGCTGAATAAGCGGCCGGTGAGGCAATCGCCTCGTGTCGCCTGAGTTCATCGGGCGATGCGACAAAGGCGCCAAGGCTTTCGGGCCTTGGCGCCTTTTTCTTTTGTGCGCTCCAACTTGCGGCCGGTGCTAAGCGATCCGAACTTCAAGCGGGCCACGAGAGCACTCGCTGTTCATGATCAACAAACACTCAGGATGAGTGGCCTTCATGGGCGGCGAGAGCTTCATCGACTGGCGCTTGGGCACGCAGGCACAGTTCAATAGCGTGGTGCCTATAGGTTCTTCCAATGAACCACTTGTATGTCGTCGGCCTGGGTTGTCGCCCTTGTCAGATTGGTCGCGTGTTGTTGGCTTGCCTGGTCAGCGCACCCGAGTGGATGACGGGCAAAGCGCCTACGCCAAGTTTCAGCGCCTGAGTAATACCGACAAGCTGGGCATTGCTCTGCGCTCGGCAGCCTCATCGCTCGGTCCTGAAATGCAGGCCAAGGCAGCTGAGCTGATGTCTGCGACCAACCTGGCCATCATGGCGGGGGCTCTGGCCATATGGATCGGCGCGCACGCTACCCCCGTTGGCTGGGTGGTGGATATCGGGATGGTTGGCCTGGGCGTGGTAGCACTCGGGTATGAAGCCGTCCAGGTGATGAAGGAACTGCAGTCGTTCGCCATGGGCGTGGTAGCGGCGAAAAGCGAGGCCGATCTGATGGCGGCCGGAAAGCATCTGTCCAAAGCCATTGCCATCGTGGGTGTGGATGTTGTGGTGGCCATTCTCCTCAAGAAGGCCATGGTGAAGGTGAGGCAACCCGCTACTGCGGGAGGTGGTTCGGGCGGCGGGCAGAAGCTGTTTGGCAAGTACGATTCTGCGGCTCGCTCAAGCAAGCCTGTGGCTGCCTCACCATCTGCTGCGCCAGTGGCGAAAGCCGCAGAGCCTAAGTCAGTCTGGCATGCGACCACCAGTGAAGCAGCAACTCATGGGGTGCTCAAGGGCGTGGACACTGCGTTTCTCAACCCCAAAAGTCGCTTCGGAAAAGCCTTTTATGTGGCGGAGCCGCCGGGCACCACCTTGGACGAATTGGCACACCACGGGGCCAAGGCCACCCAGGGGATTCGCTACGAACTGAATCCCGATGCGGTGAAAGTGTTGGACCTGACCAAGCCGGATGTTGCGGCAGCCTGGGGATATAAGGGTGGTCCGATTACTCCGGCCACTCAGTCCATCGGTATCAAGGCGCAAGAACAGGGCTTCAATGTCATTCGCTTCTATTCGGAGCGCTCGGCCGGCGGGGTCAATAATGCCGTGCTCGATGATTTCAGCCAGATCCTCAAACCTGTCTTCGTGACTCCTGTGGTGCCATGAAACTTCAACTTTTCTCGTTCACCTGCGCAGAGTGCGGGAGCGTGTTCACGGCCTTTGATACGCCAGAGGATGGGTATGGCGACTTCCTGGTTCGTAGCCATGTTGCTGCCAGTGAGGCGCGTTTGCTGGCACTCATAGACCCGGTGTATGCCGAGGTCCGGAGTCTGATCGCAGCAAATCCGAGGACGGCGCCAAAGAAGGCCGGGTTGCAGGCCCACGCGTTGCAGCAGATCTATGGCGAGGTGGCTTGTGATCCGGACAGACAGGGCCATGCCTTTGGCTTGGACGTGCAGCCCATATGCCCTCAGTGTGCAAGCCAGCGCATGGCTTCGTGGGAACCGGTGGCCCCTGTTCAAACGCTGGACAAAGATGTGCCGCCTATCACCTACAGGCGTTGGATGGGCTTGTCACTGTCACAGAAGCAGCAAGCAGTTGATGAGGCCTTGCGTCACCATGGCTGGAGCAGTTCCAGCGGTGTAATGCTGCCTTGAGGCTTCGAAAGGCGAACGGGGCTTTTTTCTGACAATAGAGTTCAAACGGTCAGATCAGCCAGAATCGCCGTCAGCAAATGCCATGCGCGTTCCACCGACGCGATGTCGACCGACTCACCCGGGGCATGTGCGCCGCGGATGGTGGGCCCGAAGGACACGATGTCCATGCCCGGGTACTTGGCCGCGATGATCCCGCACTCCAGCCCGGCGTGGATCACCTGCACGTGCGAGTCTTCCTTGAACTCGCGCTGGTACACGCGCTGGCAGGTGGCCAGCAGCGGCGAGGCGGGGTTGGGCGTCCAGCCCGGGTAGTGCCCGGCGATCTCGGCCACCGTGCCCGACAGGGCCCACAGGCTCACGATCTGATCGGCCAGGGCCTGGGCGCCGTTGTCCAGCAGCGAGCGGATCATGAAGTTGCACGAACCGCCCGTGGGCCCAAGTTCGACCATGCCCAGGTTGTTCGAGGTCTCGACCACGCCGGGCACGCTCTGGCTCATGCGGTACACGCCGTGCGGGGCCGCGTGCAGGGTATGCAGCCACACGCTCTGGTCGGCTGCCGAGAGCACTTGCACGTCATTGGGCGTATTGCTGGCTGCGCCTTCTTCGATGGACAGCGAAAGTCCGGGCTCTACTGCGCCCAGTTCCCGTTGCAGCAGCGTCTGCCATTCGCTCAACCGGGCGAGCAGCGTGGCGCCTGACCCTGCAGGCACGGCCACCGTGGCGAAGGCCTCGCGGGGCAGGGCATTGCGTGCGGTGCCGCCGTCCAGTGTACACAGGCGCAGGGATGCGGCCTGATCTTGCGTCAGTGACTGCAGCACGCGCACCAGCAGCTTGATGGCGTTGCCGCGTTCTTCATGGATGTTGACGCCTGAGTGGCCGCCACGCAGGCCCCGCAGGGCGATGCGGTGCACGGCATGCCCTGCGGGCAGCGGTTCGGGTTGACCAGGGCGCACCACGTTCACGTCCGCACCGCCAGCGCAGCCCAGATAGAACTCGCCCCATTCTTCGGTGTCCAGGTTCAACATCAGGCGGCCTTGCAGCACGCCGGGCTGCAGACCGTGCGCACCGCCCATGCCGGCTTCTTCGTCGATGGTGAACAGTGCCTCGATGGGGCCGTGCGCCAAGGTGTCGTCTTCCAGCACAGCCAGCGCCATGGCCACGCCCAGGCCGTTGTCGGCACCCAGCGTGGTGTCCGGCGCCTGCAGCCAGCCGTCGTCACGGCGCACCGGCCGGATCGGATCACGCGTGAAGTCGTGCGTTGAGCCGCTGTTCTTCTGGCAGACCATGTCCAGGTGCCCTTGCAGCACGATGCCGGGCGCGTGTTCATGGCCTGGTCGGGCCGGCTTGCGCACCAGCAGGTTGCCGGTGGCATCGACCTGGGTGCTCAGGCCCCGGGCCTCGGCCCACTGGCGCAGGTGCTCACGCACGGCATCTTCCTGCTTGGAGGGGCGTGGGATGGCGCACAGCACCGCGAAGTGGCGCCACACGGCGGCAGGCGTCAGGCCCTGGATGAAGGATTCGTCGATGGTGGCGGGTGTGCTCATGTCGATTCAGGGGGCTCTTCGTCGGGGGCTGGTGGCTGCCAATCCATGGGCCAGTACAGCAGTTCGGCCAGCCGCGTGATCACCCACACGGCCTCGGGATCGCTCACCACCGCGTCCGGGCCGGTCAGGCCTTGGTGGCAGCGGCGCAGCACCTCGACCTGGATGTCACCCACCTCGGCATGCACGTTGCGGCAGTGCTCGGTCAGGTGGTTGGCCAGGTCCTCGCACAGCTCGTAGCGGTCGCGCAGTTCGGCCAGCGGCACTGTCAGGCGCTTGCGCGCATCGGCGTACAGCGCCTGGAAGGAGGGCGGGATCTCGATCTGGTATTCGTCGGACATGGTGCCCATTGTGCCGGCCTGGCCCCGAGCCTGCATTCAGGCCCGCGCCATGCGCCGCGCCCCGGCCAGGAACACGGCCAGCGCGGCCAGGCCCAGGGCCGAGCCCATTACCACCACGCCATGCCAGCCGCCCTGCGCGTACACGTACACCCCGCAGGCCGAGCCCAGCGCCCCGCCCAGGAAGAACGTGGCCATGAACAGGCTGTTGAGCCGGCCGCGTGCGTGGGGCGCCAGGGCGTAGATCTCGCGCTGGCTCAGCACCAGGTTGGCCGACACGCCCATGTCCAGCACGATGGCGGCCAGGCCCAGCAGCCCCAGCGTGAGCATCGAGCCCTGCGTGGCCGGCCACGTGAACGCGAAGGACAAGGAGACCATGGCCATGGTCGCCAGGCTGCCCACGTGTGCATGCCCCTTGTCGGCCATGCGCCCGGCGATGGGCGCCGCGATGGCTCCGGCCACGCCCACCAGCGCGAACAGCGCGATGCCGCTCTGCGTGAAGCCGAAGGCTGGTGAAGCCAGCAGCAGGGGCACGGTGGACCAGAACAGGCTGAAGGCCGCAAACAGGCCTGCGTGGCACAGCGCCCGCACCTGCAGCACGGGGTGATCGCGCATCAGCGCCTTCATCGAGCCCAGCAGTTCGGCGTAGCGGTGCGCATGCGGCGGCTGGCGCTCGGGCATGGCGCGCGAGAGCAGGGCGGCCAGCGCCGCGATCAGCACCGCCGAGCCCAGGAAGATCGCGTGCCAGCCCAGGTGGCTGGCCACGAAGCTGGACACCGGCCGCGCCAGCATGATGCCCAGCAGCAGCCCGCTCATGATGTTGCCCACCGTGCGCCCGCGCGCGGCCTCGGCCACCATGCTGGCGCCATAGGGCACCAGCACCTGCGCGGCCACCGAGCTCACGCCCACCAGCGCCATCGCGGCCAGAAAGGGCGCGGCCGAGGTCGACAGCCCCGCCGCCAGCAGGCCCAGCGCCGCAACCATCAGGCAGCGCACCACCAGCTTGCGGTTCTCCAGCACATCGCCCAGCGGCACGATGAAGAGCAGCCCCAGCCCATAGCCGATCTGCGACAGCGTCACGATCCAGCCGGCCAGGCGCAGCGAGATGCCCGTGCCTTCGCTGATCAGGCCGATCAGCGGCTGCGCGTAGTACAGGTTGGCCACGATCAGGCCGCAGCCGCCGGCCAGCAGCAGGGTCAGCCAGGCCGGCAGTTCGTTGTATTGATGGGGGGCATCCGCCAGGGTGGCGGTGGTGTGGGGGCTCACGTGGTCTTCTCCGGGGTAAAGCAGGGCGCCCCGACGAAGATCTCGCTCATGGCGCGCGGGTAGTGTCACGCAAACCCCTTGGCCGGATGGGCGCGGGGCTTTGCACGGGCTTGGGGCATGATGCGCGCTCGCCCCTGTCCGCGTTCCCGGTTCACGCACCTTTCATGCCGACCGCGCCTGTTCCTCCCGAAGCCGCACCCGATGCCGCGCCAGCGCAGCCCGTCCTGCAGCCGCGCCTGACGCTGCGCACGCTCACGCGCGGTGACGGCCTGCTGGGCCTGCGGCCGTCGGGCGCCTTCGGTCCGCGCGGCGGACAGGTCACCGTGGCCCTGGTCACCTGGCACTACCTGCGCGACGGCACCGAGCTGTGGGCCGGCCCTGCGCCCACCTCGGCCTGGCATCAGCGCGCGCCCGGGCAGACCAAGGGCATCGATGCCCAGGGCCAGGCCTGCCTGTTCCGCCGTGATCCCGATGCCGAAGCCGACGCGCTGGACGCCATCACCGCCACCGGCCTGCGGCCCCTGTCGGCCGACACCCTGCAGTGGCGTCAGCCGCACCTGCCCGATCAGGTGCTGGGCGAGCAGGCCCAGCCCTGGTCCCTGGTGCAGGAGGACAGCTTCGGCGATTTCTGGGCCGACCAGGCGCCCCTGCTGCAGTCACAGGGCTGGCGCATCGTCGTGGCGCCCGCCTTTGCGCACCTCAGCGTGCCGGTCACGGCCTGGCGCGCCATCGTCCAGCCGGACACGGGCGAGCTCCAGGGTCATGAGCCCACCGGGCCCTTGCCCGCCGCGGGCGCCCGGTTCAAGGCCCTGCTCGCGCCACGCCGCGAAGGCTCCTGGCTGCTCAGTCTGGGTGTGGAAGTCGAAGGCCAGGTGCTGGACCTCGCGCCCATGGTGGCTGATCTGGTGCGCCGCGACAGCCGCTGGCTGGGCGTCGAGTTCGTCACCAACCTGGACGACGAAGCCATCGTGTCCCTGCGCGCCCCGGGCGGCAAGCGCATCGACGCCCGCGCGGCGCCGCTCAAGGCCGTGGTGGCCGCCATGCTCGACCTGCTGCTGGACCCGAACCGCCGCGAAGGCCCCTGGCGCCTGTCCGAATGGGACAGCTTGCGCCTGCAGGCCCTGCGCCCCAGCCTGCAGGACACCCAGACGGCACGCGCCGGCCCACAGGGCATCTGGCAACTCCAGGGCGATGCCGGCCTGCAGGACCTGGCCCGGCGCCTGCGTGCCACCGAAGGCGTGCAGGCGGTGACGGCGCCCAGCGGCCTGGGCCTGCAACTGCGCCCTTATCAATTGCAAGGCGTGGCCTGGCTGCAGTACCTGCGCGAGCAGCACCTGGCCGGCATCCTGGCCGACGACATGGGCCTGGGCAAGACGGCCCAGGTGCTGGCCCATCTGCTGATCGAGCAGCAGGCCGGCCGCCTGCAGCGCACGCCCGCGCTGGTCGTGCTGCCCACCTCGCTGATCGCCAACTGGCAGGCCGAGGCCGCCCGCGTCGCGCCCAGCCTGCGCGTGCTCACCCTGCACGGCCCCCAGCGCGCGGGCAAGCTGCCCGAGTTGCCTCAGCACGACGTTGTCCTAACGACCTACCCCTTGCTCTGGCGCGACATCGAGCAACTGCAGCCTCACACCTTCCACCTGCTGATCCTCGACGAAGCCCAGACGGTCAAGAACGCCGCCAGCCGCAGTGCCGACGCCGTGCGCCGCGTGCGCGCCCGCCATCGCCTGTGCATGACCGGCACCCCGCTGGAGAACCACCTGGGCGAACTCTGGGCCCAGTTCGATTTCCTGATGCCCGGCTTCCTGGGCGATGCGCGCAGCTTCAAGCGCCAGTGGCGCGACCCCATCGAGGTCAACGGCGAAACCCTGCGTGCCCGCCTGCTGGCCGACCGCGTGCGCCCCTTCATCCTGCGCCGCCGCAAAGATGAGGTCGCCACCGAGCTGCCGCCGCGCACCGAGATCATCCGTCGCGTGCGCCTGGAGGGCCGCCAGCGCGAGCTGTACGAAAGCGTGCGCATGGCTGCTGACCACCAGGTGCGCCGCGTGCTGGCCAAGCAGGGCTTCGGCAACGCCCTCATCAGCGTGCTCGACGCCCTGCTCAAGCTGCGCCAGGTCTGCTGCGACCCAAGCCTGCTCAAGGGGCACCGCATCCCGCGCACCATGGAGCGCGCCAAGCTCGCTTGGCTGCAGGACACTCTGCCCACCCTGGTCGATGAAGGCCGGCGCGTGCTCGTCTTCTCGCAGTTCACCGAGCTGCTGTCCCTGATCGAGCAGCAACTGGATGACATCAAGCTGCCGCACCTCGTTCTCACTGGCGAGACCCCGCCCGCCGCCCGGGGCGACATCGTCGCGCGTTTCCAGGCCCTGCAGGCGCCGGTGCTGCTGGCCAGCCTCAAGGCCGGCGGCGTGGGCCTGAACCTCACGGCGGCCGACACCGTCATCCACATGGACCCGTGGTGGAACCCGGCCGTGGAGCAGCAGGCCACCGACCGCGCCCACCGCCTGGGCCAGACCAAGCCCGTCTTTGTCTACAAGGTGCTGATCGAAGGCAGCATCGAGGAGCGCATCCTGGCGCTGCAGGCCCGCAAGGCCGCCCTGGCCGATGCCGTGCTGAGGCAGGACGGCCCGGGCGCCGTCAAGTTCAGCGAGGCTGAACTGTTCCGCCTGCTGGAACCCCTTGAATGAGTGTCCCAAAAACAGCGAAATGCCCTGTTTTGGAAACATGGGGTTACCACCTAAAACTCCGGGTTTATGCTTAGAATGGGCCTCATCCAATGAAAGGGGTTCATCATGGCTCACGCATCCTCGTCTTTCGAACTGTCGACCCTGCCGCAAGACACCGCCGGCAGCGAGCGTCCCGTCACGCTGGAAAAGACGGGTGTCGTGCTGGGCTTCCTGGTGGGTCTGGGAGTGGGCGTGGGCGTCGTGTATGACGCCGTCGGCGCCAGCTTCCTGCCGCAGTGGTCGGCCACGCCCGCCACCGTGGCCGTGGTGGCCCTGTTCACCTGGGCCGGTCTGCGCGCCGCTGGCCGCATCGACCGCCTGCTGGGCCGCTGACCCCAGCCCGCCGCGCTGGCGCCTGATCGCTGGCCGGCACGTTCCAAGGCCCCGAAGCCGGGACCGTCCGTGAGTGCGGTGCCCGGCTTGATCTTTCTGGGCGCGCTTCCCTCCGTGCCTTCAGGCCTTCAGATCACCGAGACCCCCCGCTCCGCCAGCAGCGCCCGCAGGATGCTCCGGTGGCAGCGCGATTCCTCCTCGCAGTAGCAACCCATCGACATCGCCGCCGTGTGCGACAAGGCCGCCAGCAGGTCCAGCGTGCGCGCGGCCTGGGGCTCCGCCATTTCCTTGCGGTAGGCCTTGGTGAAGGCCGCCCAATCCTTGTCGCTCGCGGCCGTCTGCCCCAGCTTCATGGTCTCCACGCTGGGCGCCAGGTCCGGGTACCAGACGTCGTACCAGTTATCGGTGCTGAAGCGCTCCTTGGCCACGCCGCGCGGCGGCCGGCGCACCGTGCCCACCCTCAGGCCCTCATCCGGGCCGCGTGCGCTGCCCAGTCGAACGATGCGTATCGGCATGTGGATTTCCTCACTTACTTGCCAGTTCAGGGCCCTCAGCCTACAATGGAAGGCTTTTCGGCTTTCGCCTTTTGAACACTTGGTTCGGGCGAGGGCCGTTTTGTGCTTGTTTCAAGCTGCTTGGCGTGTTCGTTCAAATACGCCCAAGTGATTGATTTTCAAGTGATTTTTCAACGGGAACCAAACCAATGCCAACGATCAATCAGCTCGTGCGCCAAGGCCGCAAGGTCGAGGTCACGAAGTCCAAGTCGCCTGCGATGGAAAACTGTCCGCAGCGCCGTGGCGTGTGCACCCGCGTGTACACCACCACGCCCAAGAAGCCTAACTCCGCTCTGCGTAAGGTCGCCAAGGTGCGCCTGACCAACGGTTTCGAGGTCATCTCCTACATCGGCGGTGAAGGCCACAACCTGCAAGAACACAGCGTCGTGCTGGTTCGCGGCGGTCGTGTCAAGGACTTGCCCGGTGTGCGTTACCACATCGTCCGCGGCTCGCTGGACCTGCAAGGCGTGAAAGACCGCAAGCAGGCGCGCTCCAAGTACGGTGCCAAGCGCCCCAAGAAGGCCTGATCCCCTTCTGATAACAGGATCAATCGGCCGCAGTCATCATCGGCGCGTCACAAGACGGCGCCAAGCTGATGAGGTTGGCCGAGGTGGCGGTAGAACCGGATGGTCCGGGATCTGCCGAGTAAGTGGAGTCTTCAGCTTGTCTTTTTTTGATAAGGCTCCGGATGCAGGCGACTGGGCAAAACCAGGCCAGCATCAACTGAAGCATTGAAAGGAATCGAAATGCCTCGTCGTCGCGAAGTACCCAAGCGTGAAATCCTGCCCGATCCCAAGTTCGGATCGGTCGACCTGTCCAAGTTCATGAACGTGATCATGGAATCCGGCAAGAAGGCTGTGGCCGAGCGCATCATTTATGGCGCTCTGGAACAAGTCGAAAAGAAGGCCGGCAAGGATCCGCTGGAAATCTTCAACATCGCTCTGAACAACGTCAAGCCCGTGGTGGAAGTGAAATCCCGCCGCGTGGGTGGCGCGAACTACCAGGTTCCCGTTGAAGTTCGCCCCTCCCGTCGTATGGCCCTGGCCATGCGTTGGCTGAAGGAATCGTCGCGCAAGCGTTCCGAGAAGTCGATGGCCCAACGTCTGGCCAACGAACTGCTCGAGGCCTCCGAAGGCCGTGGCGGCGCGATGAAGAAGCGTGACGAAGTTCACCGCATGGCCGAAGCCAACAAGGCCTTCTCGCACTTCCGCTTCTAAACCACCACCCCTGCAGAACCCCCTGCAGCGGCGCCGGGCTCCACCAGGGCCCGGCGCCGTGACAATTGGAGTCACACCATGTCCCGCAAGACCCCGATCGAGCGTTACCGCAACATTGGCATCTCCGCTCACATTGACGCCGGCAAGACCACCACGACCGAGCGCATCCTGTTCTACACCGGTGTGAACCACAAGATCGGTGAAGTGCACGAAGGCGCCGCCACCATGGACTGGATGGAGCAGGAGCAAGAGCGCGGCATCACCATCACGTCGGCCGCGACGACCTGCTTCTGGAAGGGCATGGACATGTCCTACCCCGAGCACCGCTTCAACATCATCGACACCCCGGGTCACGTGGACTTCACCATTGAAGTCGAACGCTCGATGCGCGTGCTCGATGGCGCCTGCATGGTCTACTGCGCCGTGGGTGGCGTGCAGCCCCAGTCGGAAACCGTCTGGCGCCAGGCCAACAAGTACGGCGTGCCCCGTCTGTCGTTCGTCAACAAGATGGACCGCACCGGCGCTAACTTCTTCAAGGTCTACGACCAGCTCAAACTGCGTCTGAAGGCCAACCCCGTGCCCGTGGTGATCCCCATCGGCGCCGAAGACAACTTCCAGGGCGTGGTCGACCTGCTCAAGATGAAGGCCATCTTCTGGGATGAGGCTTCGCAGGGCATGAAGTTCGACTACCGCGACATCCCCGAAGAGCTCAAGGCTGACGCCCAGAAGTGGCGCGAAGGCATGGTCGAGGCCGCTGCCGAAGCCACCGAAGAGCTGATGAACAAGTACTTGGAAGAGGGCGACCTCACCGAGGAAGAGATCAAGGGCGCCCTGCGTCAGCGCACCATCGCCTGCGAAATCCAGCCGATGCTGTGCGGCACCGCCTTCAAGAACAAGGGCGTGCAGCGCATGCTCGACGCCGTCATTGACTACCTGCCCTCGCCCGTGGACATCCCCCCGGTCGAAGGCACGGACGAAGACGAGCAGCCCACCACCCGCAAGGCCGACGACGCCGAGAAGTTCTCGGCCCTGGCTTTCAAGCTGATGACCGACCCGTATGTCGGTCAGCTGACCTTCGTGCGCGTGTACTCGGGCGTGCTGAACTCCGGCGATTCCGTCTACAACCCCATCAAGGGCAAGAAGGAACGTATCGGCCGTATCCTGCAGATGCACGCCAACGAGCGTGAGGAAATCAAGGAAATTCTGGCCGGCGACATCGCCGCCTGCGTGGGCCTGAAGGACGTGACCACCGGCGAAACGCTGTGTGATCCGGACGCCATCATCACGCTGGAAAAGATGGTCTTCCCTGAGCCCGTGATCGCACAGGCGGTGGAGCCTAAGACCAAGGCCGACCAGGAAAAGATGGGCATCGCCCTGCAACGCCTGGCCGCTGAAGATCCTTCCTTCCGCGTGCGCACCGACGAAGAATCGGGTCAGACCATCATCGCCGGCATGGGCGAGCTGCACCTGGAAATCATCGTCGACCGCATGAAGCGCGAATTCGGCGTGGAAGCCAACGTGGGCAAGCCCCAGGTTGCCTACCGCGAGACCATCCGCAAGAAGGTCACCGACGTCGAAGGCAAGTTCGTTCGCCAGTCCGGTGGTAAGGGCCAGTACGGTCACGTCGTGCTGACCGTCGAGCCGCAAGAACCCGGCAAGGGCTTCGAGTTCGTCGACGCCATCAAGGGCGGTGTGGTGCCTCGCGAGTACATCCCTGCGGTGGAAAAGGGCGTCATCGACACCCTGCCGAACGGCGTGCTGGCCGGCTACCCCGTGGTGGACGTGAAGGTCACCCTGACCTTCGGTTCGTACCACGATGTGGACTCGAACGAAAACGCGTTCAAGATGGCCGCTTCGATGGGCTTCAAGGATGGTTGCCGCAAGGCCCAGCCCGTGATCCTCGAGCCGATGATGGCCGTGGAAGTGGAAACGCCTGAAGACTACGCCGGTACCGTGATGGGCGACCTGTCCTCGCGTCGCGGCATGGTGCAGGGCATGGACGACATGGTCGGCGGCGGCAAGATCATCAAGGCAGAGGTTCCTCTGTCGGAAATGTTCGGCTACTCCACCAGCCTGCGTTCGGCCACTCAAGGTCGTGCCACGTACTCCATGGAGTTCAAGCACTACTCTGAGGCCCCGAAGAACGTGGCTGACGCGATCATCACTGCTCGCGCCAAGTAAGGGCCCACCCCCTACGCGCTTCGCGCGCCCCCTCAAGGGGGCACAGCCATCGGACCGGCGGAGCCGGATCCTTGGCTGTTGCTTGATCAAGAGCGGTGTGTTGCGTAAGGGATGTGTGCTTGAGGTCATTTCTTGATGGCCTCGTGCCCGGGTGGTAGCATCCGGGCCCTTCCTCTTCATTGAGGAACCAAATCAAAGCTGGTCTTTGGCGCCACCTCGATCAAGTCGGTGTGGTTGGTTTGCTGCCCATGGCGAGCCAGTGCTGGAGACCTTAAACAGGCATGGGCAACTGTTCTTTTGTTGGAGAAACAAATGGCAAAAGGTAAATTCGAACGGACCAAGCCGCACGTGAACGTGGGCACCATCGGTCACGTTGACCACGGCAAGACCACCCTGACGGCTGCCATCGCAACCGTGCTGTCCAAGAAGTTCGGCGGCGAAGCCAAGGCCTACGACC
>NZ_JBASTH010000007.1:0-78648 GCF_049274795.1 Aquabacterium sp. | reverse complement strand
GCCAAACAGATCGTCTTGTGCAACAGCACGACCCTCGCGCACCTGGCGGGCAAAGCGCGGCGCCAGCGCTGCCTCGATCTGCGCCCAGGGCAGCCGACTGGCCAGCACCGCCAGCGGGTGACGCAGGTCGATCATCTCGGCCAGCGGCTGGCGGAAGAAGTCGGCGCTGTCGGGCTGAGCCATCGGCAAAACTCCCAGAAATCAAATCGTGATGCAACGATTCTCGGGGGATCAGGCACCCAGCGGTACTGGCGCAAACCCAGTGTTCATGCGGGTTGGCGGGGTTTTGCAGGGCCGACTATCTATTTCGGCTTTACATGTAATAAACGTGCTTGCTCTCATGATTTATCCATATTTAATTCGAACGGCCTTTGTTGATTTGTTTCGCATTATTTAATGGAAATATTTATTTTAAAATAAATGCATCCAAATTAGATGCGAATTCATTGCCACGTTCGATTACAGCACTTTTTTTCTCAAATTCATTATAATTTGTTTTGTAAATCATCTTTGCGCCAACAATTTTATTGTTTTCGATTACAACATTTTTACTGGCGATGATATTGATTGCTGCATCGGTACTGCCTCCCCCGGTTTCAATGACGATGACATTATTTCGAATAATACTATTGTCAGCCATTTTTAATACTATTGGCGCACCTTGGCCCATTTCCGATTTGACAGTGATATGGTTGCCCTCGATAATTTGATTAGGCCCGGATAAGTCAATTCCAGTTGTGTGCCCATTGATTCTTATGCGACAATTTTTAATTGTATTGCCACCCCCGCGAATATTGACGGCTCGATAGAATGAATTTATAGTGAGATTTTCTATAAAATGCTTTGTTTGTGGGAATATTGTCTGGAGTTGTTTTTTTTGGGCGAGAAACTTTTTATAATCATCTTCATCTATGTATCTAAGTCTAGGGACTCTTTGGCTAGTTTTAAAAAACTCTTCTTTTGGCGTGGTTAGATCCCATTTGAAGGCATTAATGAATTGAATTCCCCAACTTGTTTTGCTTTCGATAATTCCATTACGGATGGCGATGTTTTTTATTAATTCATTTGCGTTGTTCCCTGCATCTATTGCCCACATGCCCGCAGTTTCAGCAATAATTTGATGTCCCTTTAAATCAAGGTTAACATCAGAGGTGCTTATCCATCCGATTGCTCCGCTTCTGTTTTTCTCACCACCTTCCGAAATTGCTAATATACGGCGCGCAATGATATTTTCCATTAAACAATATTGTCCTGGTTTTTCTATCCTAAAAGCATCATAGATATATGCAGCCGGATAGTTGCCGTCGCGCATACGTTCGATAGTGATACAGGAATTTGTTGGATTGCGAACTTCGGCGTTTACTTCGAAAATAAACATGATCGTTCCGAGAGGAATGGCCAATAATCTTAGGGCATTAATTATTGCTTGCATGGTATGGTGTTTTTGGCAAAATTGTCCCAGGATAATTTTCTTGATTTAAGCGTTTGCCGTCAACTGTACAAAGAAAACGATTACGGTTGCTGGCTGCTTCTTGAGATGTTCCGCTTGCGGAGGGCCCTTCCCCTCCGTTTATTGTGGACGTCAGAAAATCGATCGATGAACCGTTAGGTCGTGTGATATTCAAATCGCGAAGAGCTTTATTTGGAAGCTCTAACTTTTGCTTGAATTTAACCCCATTGTCATCTTTGTCATCTTGCTCACCGTTTTCCTGTATGGCATTGAATGCCTCCATGATGTCTTTGATTTGATCCCAGCTGGCTTTTGGATACTTGGAGAATTGCGACATCTTCAGGAAAACTTCTTCTTCCATTCGAAGAGTTCGGCTTTCGCGAACAGTCCAGTCGCCATTGCCCATAAAGTAAACTGGATTCAACAAGATTACATTGTTCTCGTTATATGTTTTGTCTGCTTCATGACCATAGGCGAGATGCCCAAGTCCCAAATTAATGTCAATTGGTTCGTTAGTCTTGTTTCGATGCCCAAAGGTGTCTTCAAAAGCATGTAAATATTCACCAAAAAACTGTAAGCTGGTACAGCGTGTGGGGGCTTTTTCCACGGAGTCCATAAGCCGACTCAGTTGCGGATTATCAGGGTTCTGAATGCGACGTTGAATATAATCTGAATCGCTTTCCGAGACAATTACGGATCCAGGGTCTGGGTAACCTGCTGTGATTGCGGCGGCGCGTTCTTCTGGAGTAGGGTTGTACGTTTTCTGTGCAGGATCGTGTCACACTTTGTGTGAAATGGTATTTGGCTAATCTAGTGTATTGCCATGAATCTGTTGATGTCACACTAGGTAGTCGGGCTTGCAAAATTCAATTTGAGGCCATCACTGCAAGATTGCGGGGCTGACGCAATGCTGAGACGAGCCATGCGGTCAGCACGGCCAGCGACGAGACAGACACAAAAAGGACCCGCAGGCCTTTGCGGGCGATGGCTCGGAGCAGCCATCGCAGGTTGTAGCCCGCTGCGCACAGCACGGCGTGCAGGGCGTCGCCCTCGGGCCCCTTGAGCCAACAGCGTTGCATGCCGTGGTCTTGCTTGACATGGCCGATCACCGGCTCGACCGCCTGGCGTCTCTTGAGCCATCGTCGCTGCTTGTCCGTCAGGCGCTTGGACTTGCCTCGGTGAATCAGCTCGATGGGGGCTATGTCGGCATCCGCCCCACGGTAGCCCAGGTCCACGATGGCCGTGGTGGGCTTGACATCGAGGTCTTGCAGCAGCGTGCTGGTCTGCTCCAGCTGTGCGGCCAGGGTGTGGCCGTCATACGGGTTGCCAGGGAAAATGCGAGCGCCCACGATCAGGCCCTGGCCGTGCGTAACGGCCAGGCTGGTCTTGACGCCGAACTCGTAGGGCTTGCGGGCCTTGCCCTTGCCGATGCACTCCCCCTCGGGGGCATGCAGCGCATAGAGCTTGCCGCGCCCGCTGGGATTGGCCTTGGCTGCAGTCTGCGCATGGATGCGCCCCACGCGATCAAGGAGCTCTTGCAGTGACTGCCTGGCCGCCTCGGCCAAGCCTTGCATCTTGCGCTGCACGTCGCGCATGAGCACACCCAGGATCGTGCGCTGACGACGCAGCACCTTGCGCAGGCGCTTGAACTGGCGGGCATGCGCGTAGCCTGCGGCCTTGCGCCGCAGCGTCTGACCCTCTCGCTCAAACGTCTGCTTGGGTGCCAGGCCCACCGCCTTGGCCATCTCGGCGAGCTGCCCTCGCGCCACCTCCAGCAGGCGGCTGTCGGTGGGGTGTGCGATGGCCTTCTCCTGCACCGTGGTGTCCACGATGACGCGCTCGAACTCGCTCTTCTTGACGGCCTGGATGCGCACCGCCGTCTCGATGGTGGTCTTGAGCAATTGCTCCACCCCGGCCTCGCCCAGCACTTTGCGAAAGCGTCCGATCTGGCTGGGGTCGCACGGCAGGCGGGGCTCGTAGTACTGCTGGCCGCTGAAGAACTGCCACACGCAGTTCTCGCTCCAGCGCTCGACCACGGACTCGTCGCTCTCGTTGAAGGCGTGCTTGAGGTACAGCAGGGCCACCATCAAACGGATCGGCAGGCGCGGACGGCCTGCGGCACTGAGCCCCCCGGCGACCACCACCGCAGTGGGGCCGAACATGTCAGCGTCCAGCTTCATGCTGCCCATGCGCGCCTTGCGCGCCAACAGCGGTGCCAGGGACTTCTCGATCTCGGGCCACGGCATGCGCGTGGCCAGCACCGCCAGCGGGTGGCGCAGATCGATCATGGCATCCAGCCGGGCGCGAAAAAGTCGGGCGTGCTCATCTGTTCAGGTCCTCAAAACTCCCAGAAACTGAGCGTCATTGCACACAAAACCGAGAGTTCTGACCAGCCCCAATTGCCCGATCTCACCTGTATCCATCGAGGTTGTGGCGGTTTTGCAAGGCCGACTCAGGCACTGTCTCAAGGCGACAAGGGCCATACTAGTTTGGGCGCCTTGGCATCGCTGTGCCATGACGTGATGGCCAAAGCATGGCAAGGCTCCTTGCAACGCACCCGACCGGCCGTGAATACCGAAGATCCGGCGGAAGCCTTGATCGATGCCTCGGTGACGGCCTTTCCCGCTACCTGGCGTTCCAGCGCATCCAGCCCCAGCAGCACGGCCTGGCGCGACATCTCCACATCCATCGCGCGGGGCAGATATTCCCGTGCCAGCGTTTCGGGGCTGGCCACGCTCAGCAGTATCCGGCCAATGGTGTTGCGAACGTGCAGGCCCATCCATGCCGTGTCCTCGCGCTGTGTGGCCAGTGCGCTCAGGTGTGCCAGTGCCTTGGCGGGCTCGCTGTTGTCAGTGGCTTGGGCGATGCCCTCAAAGCGTTCGCGCAGCAGGGAGCGGGTCATGTTGGGTAGCACCGGCATCAGGCGCGCAAAGGGCCCACCCCATCGTTTGGCGGTGCATCTCATGCCCTGAGGCATCGCGGCGGCCTTGTCGCACTTGACATTGGCCAGGGCATCGAGCGATTCGAACAGCTTGGAATCCCAGGCTGCGGCTTCGCTTGCCTACCATCGCTGTGCCACAGGTTGCCAGGGCAGTGGTGCGGCCATCTGCTGGCGGATGCGATCGCGCAGTGCAGGGAAGGCGCGGGCCGTGGCGAAGCCCTCCACATGCGCAGCCTGCAACCAGGCCGATGCGATGCTGCCGTTCACCAGCGAACGCGAGCCTTCGAACAGGCCCGTGTTCACACGCTGCATCGATGTCCATGCGCGCCAGGCTGCGTCGGCATCCTTATGGTGCCTGGCCAGTGCCAACTGTGCGATCCACAGTTGGTTGCAGGTGCGCAAGGCATGGCCGGGCATGGCCAAGGTCATCCAGTCACTCACCAGCGTGGAGGGCTCTTCGAATCCCTGCGATCGGGACAAGCGCTCGCAGGCCTGGGCCACGGGGGCGACTGCCTGAAGTGCCGCCGGCAACTGCCCGACACGTTGTGCCAGCAGCTCACCGCACTGTGTTGGAGGCTGACACGACAAGGGGCTGGATGATTCGATCTTGACCGCCTCGGGCATCTGATGGATCACGAACGTGTCGGGCAAGGCCAGCGCCTGCCTGCGCTCGGTATCCCAGTGTGTCCAACTGCGCAGGCCTTGAGCCTGTGTATCGTCCAGATGGTCAGCCTGCAGACCGATCAGGGCCAGCCAGCCATCGTGGCGTGTGCCCTGCACCAGCCCTTCGGGCTCGGGGGCCTGCTTGGCTGTCCAGGGGCGCAGGTCGCTGTCGATCACATTGAGCATGCACCAGGCAGACGTCAGGGCCAGCCCGATGCCGCCCAGCAGCGCGATCACCATGATCAGGCCTCGCTGACGGCGCCTCCCCTGCCTGAGATTCATTGTCATGGCCCTGTTCTGGCGGTGCTCGCGCACCGCTGAATGGGTGCGTGGCAAACCGCCTGAACTATAGCTTTTGGGACACGAGACAAGAGCTTTCTGCGGGGGGCTTGCCAAGGGGGAGATGCTGCTCAGGCCTGTAGCAACGAGGACTTGTATCTGGTGGGCCTTGTTACGCCTTGCGATTTCCGGTCGCGCCTTGGATTGCTTACAAAGTCCGGCGTCCGCCCGCCATAAATGTCACGTTTTTGACACTCAACCGGCGCGTGCTGAAACCCGATATGGACCGAATGCAGAACTTCTTATCAGGGCGCGCCGTGTGGTCCGTTCCGGTGGCTCGCCTGATGTCAATCAGGAACTGGCGGCAAGTTGTCCGCCCTTTCCGGTTATCACGATGCGGTGTCATTGGTTACGGTCGAGCACTGTGTTTGTCGTCCGCTGAAGCTGACGTCTCTGCATGTGTTTCGTTTGCGATGGGCGATGGCGCCGCATCGCCAGCCACCGCCTCCGGCCCGATGTCCATGATCCAGCCTACCGCCCTTCATTCCGCTTCCTCTACCCGCGCAACACGCCGCACCGCATCCCGCTTGCCTCGCCTGCACCGTACCTGCCTGCTCGTGGCAGCAGCCTGGGCCTGCAGCATGGCGGGCCTGGCCAGCGCGCAGACCGTGCCGGCGCAACTGCCGCCGGGCGCCGAGCCCGGCCGTGAGATGCCGCGCCCGGTGATGCCCCAGTCGTCCACCGCGTCGCCGCGTATCGAAGTGCCGCAAAGCCCTTCCGCCCAGGCCCCGGCAGGTGCGCAGGAGGCACGCTTCACCTTGAAGACCTTGGACATTGAGGGCGCGACGGCCTTCCCCGCGGATGATCTGCGCCAGCTTTATGCTGGCCTGCTTGGGCGCGAGGTGTCGGTGGCCGAGGTCTTCGCCGTGGCCAATGCGATCGAGCTGAAGTACCGCAATGCGGGCTATGTCACCTCACGCGTGATCGTGCCTCAGCAGGCGGTCGAGGATGGCCGATTCCGCCTCGTTGTGGTCGAAGGCTTCGTCGCCGATGTCCGTTACGAGGGCGACATCGGCCCTGCACGGGCGGCAGTCGAGCGCCTGGTCAATGGCCTGCGCGGTGTGAAGCCCATCGGTGTGGCCCAGATCGAGCGCAGCCTGCTGCTGCGCCAATGACCTGGCGGGCCTGACCGTGCGTGGCACGCTGGAGCCTTCGCCCAACGAGCGTGGCGGCTCCGTGCTGATCGTGCGCACCGAACGCCGAGCCACCGACGGGCAGGTGACGCTGGACAACCGCGCCTCGCCCTACCTGGGCCGAGGCCAGCTTCAGGTCAGCCATGCCTGGAATGCCGTGGGTGAACGCGCTGACCGCATCACCCTGAACGCCCGGACCTCGGTGCCCACGGGCCGCAGCATCGGCATCGGCGCAGGCTATGACGCGCTGATCGGTGCGAACGGCACCATGCTCAACCTGGCCCTGTCGCATGCACGCTCCAACCCTCGCCGTGAGCTCGAGCCGCTGGACGTGAAAAGCCGCGTGACGAGCGCGCTGGGCACGGTCACCATGCCGGTGATCCGCTCGCGCGAAGAGAACCTGCGCGTGTTCGGGCAGATGGAAGTGCGCGATATCGCCACCGACCTGAGCGGCATCGAGTTCACCCGCGACAAGCTGCGCATCGTGCGCGCCGGCGTCAGCTACGACCGCAGCGACCTGTGGGACGGCATCACCACGATGCGCGCCACGTTGCACCAGGGCCTGCACGGCCTGGGCGCTTCGGACAACGGTTCGCCCCTCGCATCGCGTGTCAACGGCCGCAGTGACTTCACCAAGCTCACCTTCGACCTCACGCGCCTGCAGCAGATCGCGCCGCGCCTGAGCGCCGTCGGCAGCTTCACCAGCCAGTTCTCGCGCCGCCCGTTGCTGGCCAGCGAAGAGATCGGCCTGGGTGGCGCCAGCTTCGGCCGCGCCTACGACGAAGCTGAGCTGTCCTCCGACAACGGCATCGCCGCGATGGTGGAGATGCGCTACGTGCCCAACGTGCGAGACAACACGCTGCAGCTGTACGGCTACATCGATGGTGGCCGTGTCTGGGCCGCCGCGGGCGGCAACGAGGTGACCCCCAGGAAGCTGACATCGTTCGGCGGCGGCATCCGCGCCAAGCTGAACGATCGCTTCTTCGCTTCTTTCGAGGTGGCCAAGCCGATGAACACCATCGTGCGCACGGAAGACAGCAAGGACCCCCGCGCCTTTGTCTCGCTGACCGCACTGTTCTGACCCGCCTGCCGCCGCCGCGGGTTGCCTTGGCACCCGCCTCTCTCCGCACATCGATTTTCTGAAAGCCGTCCCATGATCATTGGCCAACCTTCCCGCCAGGTGCTTCGCCGTGCCGCCATCCGTGCCCGTCGTCTCCAGCGCTCGCTGCGTCGCAAAGGCCACGGTATCCTGCTCACCAAGCTGGCGCTGGTCGTCGGCTGGACGATGGCAGGGCAGGTTGCGCTGGCCAACCCGACGGGTGGTCAGGTGGTCGCGGGTTCGGCCACCATCGTTGATGCGGGTGCCGGCACGCTGAACGTCCTGCAGCAAAGTGATCGCGGGATCATCAACTGGCGCAGCTTCAGCATCGGTGCGGGCGAGACGGTCAACTTCATCCAGCCGTCGGCGGGCAGCGTCACGCTCAACCGTGTGCTGGGCAATGACCCGTCGGCCATCTTCGGGCGCCTGAACGCCAATGGCACGGTGATGCTGGTCAACCCGAACGGCATCGTGTTCGGGGCGGGCTCACGCGTGGACGTGGGCGGTCTGGTCGCCACCACGGCGAACATCCGCGACAGCGATTTCATGGCGGGTCGTTACGACTTCAGCCAGGCTTCGGCGAACACGAATGCCATCGTGGAGAACCAGGGCCGCATCTCCATCCGCGACAGCGGCCTGGCCGCCCTGGTGGCGCCGCGCGTGCGCAACTCCGGTGTGATCGAGGCCCGCCTGGGCCGTGTCGCGCTGGGCGCAGCCAACACCTTCTCGCTTGATTTCCATGGCGATGGCCTGCTGAGTTTCGGCGCTGGTTCGGCCATCACCGAAACTGCGCCTGGCAGCGGCGCGCTGGTCACCAACAGCGGCGAGATCCGCGCCGATGGCGGCACCGTGCTGCTGACGGCCCGTGCCGTGAAGGGCGTGATCGACAACGTCATCAACACCGAAGGCCTGATCAGCGCGACCGCCGTGGCCAGCCAGGGCGGTCGCATCGTGCTGTCGGGTGGTGATGCAGGCACCGTCGCCATTGGCGGCCGCATCGACGTGTCGGCTGCTGGTGGTGGCCAGGGCGGCACCGTGATCGCCACCGGCGAGAAGGTGAACGTGGCCACGGGCGCCACCATCGACGCTTCGGGCCGCCACGGCGGCGGCGAGATCGCGCTGGGCAGCACCGGCCTGACCGATGCTGCCAATCCGTTCTCCAGCAAATCTCAGTCGGTGTCTGTCGCGGCGGGCGCTACGCTGAACGCTGATGCGACCGAGAGCGGCAAGGGCGGCAACGTCACGCTGTGGTCCACCGACACCACCGTGTTCAACGGCAAGATCAGCGCGCGTGGCGGTGCCCAGGGCGGCGACGGCGGTTTCGCCGAAGTCTCCAGCCAGAAGAACATCGGCATCACCGGTGATGTGGACCTGCGTGCCGACAAGGGCCAGACGGGCACTTTCCTCATCGACCCGACCGACCTGCGCATCACCGACACCAACTCGGGCGGCACGCAGGATGGCAATGCGGGCGATGGCAGCGTCAGCGCAGGGGATGCCAACCAGGGCGCTGGCAACACGCTGAACACCATCTCGCGCGGGCTGCTCGAAAGCCTGTCCGGCAACGCCAACATCGTGCTGCAGGCCACCGGCCAGATCACCATCGACGCGATGGCGGGCGGCGCGATCAATTTCGCCACCGTGGCCGGCCGTGGGGTCACGCTGCAGTCCACGCAGACAGGCGGCATCCGCTTTGTCGATGCGAACACCGAACTGCGCACGCAGGGCGGTTCAATCACACTCGAGGCCCTGGGCCTGGGCAGTTCCCTGAGCAACATCGGCCGCCTGACGAGCAATGGTGGTGCCGTGACCCTGCGCGCCACCGGCAACATCCAGATCGCAGGTGCCATCGACGCTGGCGCCGGTGCGGTGCAGATGGTGTCCACCGTCGGCTCGATCACCAATGCCGGCGCGACCGCGCCGACGGTCAGCGGCAGCTCGGTGTCGTTGACGGCTGGCGGCGGCCACATCGGTGCCGCAGGCAGCGCGATCAACACCCACACGGCCCGCCTGGCCGTTGAAGGCGGCGGTGACATCTTCGCGGCCAGCGACATGACGTTGACCGATCTGTCGGTCAATGCGCTGCATGTGGCACCGGGCGCGCGCACCTACCAGATCGATGCCAGCGGCCTGACCTTCACGATGGCCGACGGCAGCGTGCTCAGCGCGGCGACCATCGAGCAAGCGGGCTTGAACCTCACCCTGCTGTCCGACCGTTCGATCGAGCTCGGCACCCTGGATGTGGGCAGCGGTACGCTGACGGTCACGTCCACGGCGGGCAATCTGGTGGGTGCCGCCAACAACCTGAGCAGCGCGGCCTCGGTGGTGCTGACGGCGCGTGGCAGCAATGGCAACAACGGCGCCATCGGCACCAGCGAGCAAGCGATCAACACGGCCACGCCAACGGTGTCGGCCACCTCGGGTACGGGCGGGGCCTACCTGGCCAACACGGGCGCACTGAACCTGGCCCTGCTCAACAGTACCGGCAGCTCGGCCGTGTCGTCCACCGGCACGTTGACGGCAGGCAATGTCAGCACCGGCAGCGCGGCCTTGTCGCTGACATCTTCCGCGGGCAGCGTGGTCGACGATGGCAATGCCGCCACGCGCATCGCCGCCGGTTCGCTGACGGTCAATGCCGCGGGCGCCATTGGCTCCTCGGGCACCCGCCTGCAGACCAATGCGTCCACGCTGAACGCCAATGCCGCCTCGGGCGGCATCCACGCCAACACCACGGCCACCAGCTCCTACCTGGAGAGCATCGTGTCCGGCGATGGTGCGATCGACATCACGGTAGCTGGCGGTACCACCCTGGGTGCCGTCACCTCGACAACCAGCAGCCTGAACAACAGCATCACGATCGCCACCACCGGAACAGGCAATATGACGGTGGGCAATGTCGATGCGGGCAATGCCGGCAACGTGTCCTTGAGCACGACAAACGGCACCATCGCCAGCAGCTACGGCACCAACGTCAATGCCGACAAGATCATCGCGCGGGCAGGTGGCAGCGGCAACGCCAGCAACATCACACTGCGCAGTTCGGCGGCCCGCCTTGACCTGGAGAACGCGGGCAACATCACGGTCACCCAGGTCGGCAGCGTGACGCTGGACAACGTGGCCACCACGGGCAACAGTATCTCGGTGACCAGCAGCACCGGTGACATCACCATCGCCGACGTGCGCAGTTCGCTGACCGGCTCGACCACGCTGTCTGCCAACGGTGGCGCCATCATCGACGATGGCAACAGCAACACGCGCCTGATCACCGGTTCGGCCACCCTGAACGCGGCCCAGTCCATCGGTACCAGTGCCAACCCCATCCAGGCCAGCATCTACGGCCTGACGGTGAACAACACTGGCAACGTCTACCTGGTCAACACGGACAACACGCTGACCTCGCTGAGCGTGACCAACCGGCACGCGACGCCGGGCGTGGCCAACGTGCTGGAGATCACCTCGCCCTTCCTCACCTTCGATGTGACGGACGATGGCTCGCAGTACGCCATCAATCGCATCGTTGGTGTGCCGCTCAATTCGCTGCTCTTCAGCGGCGACCAGACCGCAGTGATCGGCCAGGTGCAGGCGGTCAATGGCTCGGTCAGCCTTATCGCCACGCAGGGTGACTTGGTGGAGGACGGCAACACGGACACCCGGGTCACGGGCAGTTCGGTGGTGCTGAGCGCTTATCAAGGCAATGTCGGCAGCGTCCTGGCACCCCTGGAGGTGAACACCAGCCAGTTGACCCTGGGCACGCGCGGTGATCTGTACGTCAACAGCATCGCAGATCTCTCGAACCTGACCATCAGCAGTTCGCACGCGGACAGCACGACCGCCTACGGTCTGGTCGTGAAGGCGCCGTCGCTGGCTTTCACCATCACCGATTCGGCCGCTGGCCACCACGTGCAGAACGTGGTCGATTCGAGTGGCTTGAGCTTTAGCTTCACGAGTGATCGCGACATCACGCTGGGCCAGGTCGATGTGAGCTACGGCGGCTCGGTGAGCTTCAATTCGACGGGCGGCAGCATCCTGGATGATGGCGACAAGACCACCCATGTGCTGGCCAACTCGACCATTCTCTACGGTCAAGTCATCGGCGCCAGCGGCAGCGATCACCTCGATGTGATCACGGGTTCGCTGTATGCCAGCGCCGATACGGGCGGTGTCTACATCGATCTGCCGACGGCCACTGGCGGCAGCTACACGAACACCCTGACCTTGACGGGCGTGTCCTCGGGTGGGCCGGTGCAGATTGCGCTCCAAGAGGGTGACATCGTGATCAGCGGTGACATCTATGCCTTCAACCAGGCCGTGAGCCTGACGTCCTACCGCGGCGCCATCCTCAACCCCAGTGGCACTGTGTATGTCGGCAACGGATCGCTCACGCTGAGCGCCGCGGGCAGCATCGGCAACAGCAGCCGCGCGTTGACCTTGTACGCCTATGGCGCAGAGCTGGATGCGCAGGCCGGCACGGGCATCACGGTGTCCAGCGACGGTTCGCTGATCCTGGGGACGGTGAACGCCACGCCAGGTGGTGCGGTGTCGATCACATCGACCAGCGGCTCGCTGCTGGACGATGGCGATGCCGCCACCGGCATCACCGGCAGCCAGGTGAACCTGAGTGCTGCCTACGGTGAGTTGGGCGGTAGCGGCACGGCCTTGAGTGTCGACACGACGCGCTTGAGCCTCACGGCCCAAGGCACCGTGGCCGTGAACAACGGCGCCACGCTGACCGAACTGAACCTGTCTCGCACCGGCGGATCGTATGGCACCGTCGACATCACGGCGGGTGCCGGTCAGACCTTCAACATCAGCGGCAGCAACGACAACCACACGCTCACGGAAGTGAGCAGCACGTCGCCGCTGGCCTTCGGCTTCAGTGGCACAGGCCTGGTGAGCGTGGGTACGATCGACGTCGGCACTGCTGGCAAGGCCTCGGTCACGAGCACCGGCGGCAGCATCGCCAACATCGACACCGATTCGTCCATCACCGCGGGCACGGTGGCCCTGGCCGCAGGCACGGGCGGATCGATCGGCACAAGCACCAGCGCGATCGATCTGCGTGGCACCACCGACCTGTCGCTGACGGCTGGCCGCAATGTCCATGTGGACACGGATGTGGCGCTGGCCAAGCTGGCGATCCAGAGCACCAACAGCACCACGGCCATTGGCACTGCCAGCCAGTTCGGCATCACCGCCGCGGGCCAGACCTTCGGCATCACCGACTCGGGCACCACACAGAGCCTGAACTTTGCCGGTACTTCGTTAGGCGACTTCAGCTTCATCAACAGCAAGAACATCGAGGTGGGCGCACTGGCGGCCACCGGCGGCATCACACTGAGCACCAGTGGCGGCGGCGTTAACAGCAACATCAGCAGCGACGCTGGCGCAGGCCGCATCTCGGCCAACAGCGTGACGCTGAACGCCGCATCGACCACCGCGGGTGGCGGCAACATCGGCACGGCCGGAAACTTTCTGCGTGTGGCGACACCGTCACTGACGCTCGTCGGCAGTGGCAACATGCTTGTTGCGGATTCGCAAAGCCTGTCGACGCTGGACATGATGGTGACGCACGGTAGAGTCAATACCACGTACAGCTATGCCATCTCGGCCAGCAACCTCACGAACTTCTCTCTGAACGACGGTGACATCCAGACCTTGAGCCTGACTGCCAGCACTGCGCTGGATTTCAGGTACAGCGCGGACCGGGCGCTTTGGACGAACACGATCACCACCGGTACGAACAGCACCGGGTCGGTGTCGCTGACCTCGCGCAGCGCACCCACCGGTACAGCGCCGCAGATCATCCGTGGCGGCGGCAATATCACGGCGGGCTCGGTCAGCCTGTCAGCCGTGGGCACCAACGGCTCCGTCAACGCGACCACCAACACGCGTCACCTCTCGGTCGCCTCGGGCGGCAACGTGAACGTGAGCAACGATGGCACCACGCTGCAATCGTTGAGTCTGGATCTGCAGCATCGAACCAGCGGATCTTCTACTCACAGCTACAGCATTGCCAATGCGGGTGGTGGCTTCACCTTCGATGTCAGCGACAACTCCAACACAGGCCTGATGCTGAACAATGTTGCCCAGGCTGGCATGGACCTGAGCATCAAGTCTGATCGCACGATCATCGTCAAAAACGTCAACGTTGGATCCGGCAGCGTGACGCTGAGCAGCACGAACAGCGCGGGCGTGGCGAATGGATCGATCCTGGGTGAGAGCAATGCCAGCGCTGGCAATCCAGCGATCACCGCTGGGCACCTGTTGCTCAACGCTGGCAGCGTGTACCGCTACCAGGATGGTTCGAACCCGCTGTACACCTCGGTCGACTCGCTCAGCAGCAAGATCACCAGTTCGCTGTATGTGTCGAACAACAAGTCGCTGACATTGCGTGACAACTCCGTGGGCAGCTCCGCTCACGTGAAAACCAGCGCCGGTTCCATCTTGCAGGGTGCCAATGCCCTGTTCGTGGCACCGAACCTCACGCTGACGTCCAATCAGGCCATCGGCGCCACAGGTGCGCCGAGCAACAGCGTGCAAACCGATGCGCGCCAACTGGTGCTCAGCGCGGGACGTGACATCGTCGTCAACAACGCGAGCGACCTGTTCAGCCTGGACATCACGTCGACCCACGCGGCTGTGGGCACCCAGAACACCGTGTCGGTGACGGCAGACCGGCTGGACCTGCTGGTGACGGACAGCATCGGTGGCAACCAGTACACGCTGGACCGCATCACCGATTTCAGCGGCATCAACTTCAGCCTGCGCACCGACGTGGACCTCGTTGTTGGCACCGCCGATGTGAAGGCGGGTCACCACCTGACGCTGGACAGCGCGGGCGTCAACACCTCGATCACCAACAACGGCAGCTCCACGCTGAAGGGCAACAGCATTACGCTGTCGGCCACCGGCTCCGTGGGTGCCACGGGCGATGACACCACGCGCATGCAGACCGATGCACGCTCGCTGACCGTGAACACCGGTGCCAACGCCTTCGTTGACAACGCGCGTGATCTGCTGGACCTGTCGTTCAGGAGTGCCCAGACGCCGAACGGCGTAGCGCCGACCTACAGCGTCACGGCACCGGAGCTGACCTTCGACATCACCAGCGATGGCTTTGACACGACGGTTAATCAGATCCATGACACGACGGGTCTCAACTTCGCGCTCAACACCAACCAGCGCCAGGTGATCGATGTCGTGGATGTGCAGAAGACTGGCACTGTCTCGCTGACCACCTACCGCGACCTGTTGGCCAGCAGCAACCCGAGCCATCACATCACGGCCGCCAACACCACGCTGGCGACCGCCAACTATGGCAGCGGCACGGGTGGCACCATCGGTGCCGCGGGCAACGAGATCCAGCTGTCGTCGCCGCTGCTGACGGTGAACTCGACAGGCTCGGTGTACATCGATTCGGACACGCACATCGACCGGCTGGCGATCAATGCGACGCACCCGGTCGCGACCACCGCCACCTACGCCATCCAGTCGGTGCCGGTGCTTGGCACCGCGCCCTACAGCTTGCTGAGCGGCACGGACAGTGACGCAGGTTCTGTGCTCACGAGCCTGAACGACACCCAAGGCCTGACCTTCTCGTTCGACAGCGACCGGGCCATTGCCGTGGGTGACCTGGACCTGGGCACCACGGGCTCGGTGGCGCTGAGCAACCGTGGCGGCAGCAACGGCATCATGGGTGACGGCGTCGCCGGCACGCAGATCCAGGCCGCCAGCCTGACGATGAGCAGCAGCGGCGGCGCCATCGGTGCAGCCGGTGCGGGCAACAGCATCGAGGCCACGGTGGCCTCGCTGAGCGCCACATCCAACGGTGGTGCGACCTACCTGAACCTGCATGGCCGTACCTCCGTCAGCGGCGTGAACGCCAATGGTGATGTGAACCTGGTCAACGACATTGGTGACATCGCACTGGGCAACATCGATGCCCGTGGCAACGCCGTCAACATCAACAACCTGGGCGGCTCGATCCTGAGCGGCTCGATCAGCCGAACCACGAACGTGTCCTTGACGGCCAATGGCTCGATCGGCAACCAGTCGGCCGTGACCTTGTCCGCCAGCGGTGGAACGACCACCTTGACGGCTTCGGCCGCAGCGGCCTATGGTGCAGCCGGCAGCATCAACATCAGCGAAAGCTATGCGCTGACGGCGGCCTCGGTGACGGCACCTGGGGCTGTGACACTGCAGGCGGGCAACAACCTGTCCGCCGGGGTGATCAGCAGCAACGATGCGGTGAAGCTGACGTCATCGAATGGCAGCATCACGGCCCTGAACGGCTCGAACCTCACCAGTGGGACCAGTGTGGCGATGACTGCCGCGTCCCACATCGGCGCCAATGGCGCACCGCTTCGAGTGTCGACGAAGAACCTTGCGCTGCAGAACGTCGGTGACCTCTACATCGAAGGACAACAGGATCTGGATTCGCTGTCCATCAACCGTGCCAACAACCTGGGTGCTACCAGCAGCAACGGTGTCTTCAACCTGAGCGCCAGCAACCTGACGTTCAGCGGTGCCGATACGGGCGGCATGAGCGTGCTCTCCAGCTTGGTCGATACCACCGGACTGGACTTCAGTTTCCGTGCCATCTCTCCCATCAGGGTCGGAGGGATCGATGTGGGCGCCGGTTCGGTCACGCTGTATTCCAGTGTGAGTGGTGGCAACGGCGCCATCACGGCCTTGAACGGTAGTTCGCGCATCACCGCGGGCAGCGCGTCGCTGACGGCCATTGGCACGGACAGTGTCATCGGCGCCAGCGGTCTGGCCTTGGGTTTAGCCGTGGGAACGCTGACCGCGAGCTCGGGGACCGGTGGCATCTACTTGACGCAGGCCGGGTCCTTGAACCTCAGCAACCTGAGCACCACAGGCAACCTGACGGTGACTGCCACCGCAGGCGACCTGACGCTGGGCACGATGAGCTACGGCGCGAACAGCGAGTTGCGCCTCACCGCCAGCGTGGGCAGCATCCTGGCTGGCAACGTCACCCTGAGCGGTACCGGCGCGAACTCGTCCATCTACCTGACCGCGGCCAAC
Source organism: Aquabacterium sp. (assembly GCF_049274795.1). GTDB lineage: Bacteria > Pseudomonadota > Gammaproteobacteria > Burkholderiales > Burkholderiaceae_C > Aquabacterium. The sequence continues at coordinate 61,978 of NZ_JBASTH010000007.1, read as the reverse complement.
GGCATCGGCACGGAACTGGCGCCGATCATCGTCAATGGCAATGCTGGCAACAGTGTGAGCGCTACGGTCACCGGGGCTGGTTCGCTCTACCTCAGCAGCACCGGCTCTCTGGCAGGCGGCCTCACGACCTCGGTGGCCAACGGCTCGACCAATGTCACGGCGGCTGGCGACATCGTGCTGACCTCGATGACCTCGGGTACCGATGCGGTTGGCAATGACATCAATGTCACGGCCAGCGCGGGCAACATCACGGTCAAGAACGTATCGGCTGGTGCGGACGCACGCTACAGCGGCGTGAACCTGTCGGCCAACGCGGGCAGCATCCTGGCCGATGGCGCGGGCACGGTCACGGGCTACGACCTGAACCTGTTCGGTGCGAATGGTGTGGGTACCAACAGCAACCGTGTGGTCGTGAACGGCCAGCGCGTGTCGGTCACCACCAATGGCGGTGCGGCCTACCTGGGCACCAGCGGTGCGTCGGTGCTCACCAACGTGGCCACCAACGGCGGTGCCATCAATGTCAATACGGCGCATGACCTGCTGATCGCCAACGCCACGTCGGGCGGTGGTGCCATCACCATCAACGGCACGGCGGCGAATGTGGACCTGATCGCCGGCAACATCAACGCCGGTTCGGGCAATGTGTCGCTGATCTCGAACAGTGCCGGCGGCACCGTGCAGGACGATGGCTCTGTGCTCACACGCATCACCGGCAACACGGTGACGCTGCAGGGCGCCGGTGGCGTGGGCAGTGCCCTGATGGCCATGCAGACCACGGCCAGCACGCTGGCCCTGAGCGATGCGGCGGGCGGTGTCGGCATCTACGTGAACGACAACAACACCAACGGCCTGACCCTGAGTTCGGTGACCGCGGGCGGCGGTGCCATCGTCATCAATGCGGCGGGCCCGCTGACGGCCACCTCGGTGGCAGCCACGGCCGATTCGGTGGGCAACAACGTCACCCTGACCACCAGCAACGGTGGCATCACCGTCGGCAGCGTGTCGGCGGGTGCGAACAACGGCGCCGTGGTGCTGAACTCGGCCGGCGCCATCGTGGCCAGCGGTTCAGGCACGAACATCACGGCCCACTCGGCGCAGCTGACGGCCGATGGCAACATCGGCGTGGTCACCAACCTCGCCACCGGTGCCGGCACGCCGCTGCTCGTGAACGTGAGCCAACTCGACAGCTTGACGGCCACCGGCGCGAACCGCGTGGTCAGCATCAACAACGTCAACACCGGCACCTGGACGGTGGGTGCCGCTGGCCTGACCATGGGCACGGGCGGCTCGGCCTACCTGCGTTCCGCTGGCAACCTGGACGTGAGCGCTGCCACGCTGCCGCAAGGCGGCAACCTGCTGCTGAGCGCCGCAGGCACGCTGACGCTGCCCACGGCCGGCCTGAGTACCACCGGCGCACTGAGCCTGACGGGCGGCACCGACGTGGTGACCACTGCCAGCGGCGCCGCGGCCCGCGATTTGACGCTGAGCGGTGACACGGTCTACGTGCGCAGCGGCTCAGCCGGTGGCAACACCGTGCTGACGACCACCACGGACACCCTCGATGCGGCGCTGACGGGCGCTGGTGCGCTGACGGTGAACAACACCGGCACGCTGACGCAGACCACGCTGCAAACGAGCAACGGCAACATCACCGCCACCAGTTCCACAGGCATGACAGCCCAGAGCGTGGTGGCAGGCGGTGCCAATCGCACCGTCTCGCTCACGGCCACCACGGGTGACCTGACCACCAGCTTGGTGAACGCAGGCGCCAACGGCACGATCTCGTTGAACGCGGCCGCCGGCCAGCTCTTCACCGTGTCGTCGTCGCTGACTGCCAGCGAACTGAACCTCACCAGCGGCGCCGGCATCGGCAGCAGCACGTCGGCCTTCGACGCCACGGGCATGACGGTGAACGCCACGGTCACGGGTGTGGGCGACATCTACCTCACATCCACAGGTTTGCTGACCACCGGCACGCTCACCACGACCGATGGCAGCATCGATGTGGCCACCACGGGCAACCTCAACGCCAGCGGCGCCATCACGGCAGGTCAGGGCGGCGATGTGTCGCTGGCCTCGGGCAACGGCACCGTGACGGTGACGCAGGCCTTCACCAGCCAGGGCAACCTGACGGTCGAGGGCCAGCAGATCGTGCTCAACGGCGGCAGTGTCAACACCAGTGGCACGCAGCACTACACCGGTGCGGTGGTCCTGGGCGCCGACACCACGCTCATGGCCAGCGCGCTGACTGTGGACGGCACCGTCAACGGGGCACAGGCCCTGACGGTGAACGCCAACACGGGTGATGTGGCCTTCAATGACGCGGTGGGCGGCACGACACGCCTGGGTGCCCTGGTGGTCAATACCGCGGGTGAAACCAAGTTCGGCGCGGTGCGCGCGGCCTCGGTGTTGACGGACGACCCGGGCACGGTGGTGCTGACGGGTGATGTGAACACCACCGGCACGCAGACCTACGGTGAGCTCGTGACCCTGGCGGCCAACGTCACGCTGACCGGTGCCACGGTCTCCATGGCCAATGGCGTGGACGCCAGCACGGATGGTGGCCAGAGCCTCACGGTGCAGGGCAATGCGGTGCTGGGCAACGTGGGCGACAACTACGCCCTGTCGAGCCTGACGGTCAACGGTGCGAGCACCCTGAGCGGCCCCGCGGTCAACACCACCGGTGCCCAAAACTACAACGGCGCACTCACGCTGGATGCGGATGTGGTGCTGGAGGGCGGTTCGCTGGCCTTCAATGGCACGGTCGATGGCGCCCATGCGCTGACGGTGAACGCCGGCAGCGGCGATGTGGCCTTTGATTACGCCGTGGGCGGTACGACACGCCTGGGCGCGCTGACGGTCAATACCTCCGGCGAGACCCGCTTCACGTCGGTGCGCGCGGCCTCGGTGACGACGGACGGCCCGGGCACGGTCGTGCTGGCTGGCAATGTGAACACCACAGGCACGCAGACCTACGGTGAACTGGTGACCCTGGCGGCCAACGTCACGCTGACCGGCACAACAGTGTCGCTGGCCGGTGGCGTGGACGCCAGCATGGCGGGTGGCCAGAGCCTGACGGTCCAGGGCGATGCGGTGCTGGGCACCGTGGGTGACAACTATGCGCTGTCGAGCCTGACGGTCAACGGTGCGAGCACCTTGAACGGTGCTGTGGCCACCACAGGCGGCCAGACCTACGACGGGGCGATCACGCTGGGTGCAGACATCACCCTGAGCGGCGACACCCTGGTGTTCAACGGCACCATCGACGGTGCGTATGCGTTGACTGTGGAGGCTGGCAGCAGCGACGTGGTGATCGACCATGCCGTGGGCGGCACCACCCGCCTGGGCGCGCTGACGATCAACACCGCCGGTGAAACCCGTCTGAACGCGGCGGTCCACGCGGCCTCGATCGAGACCGATACGGCAGGCACGGTGGTGCTGGCCAACACGGTCAATACCACGGGCACGCAGACCTATGGCGAGCGTGTGACGCTGGCCGCCAACGTGACGCTGACCGGCTCCACGGTGTCCCTGCTCAATGGGGTGGATGCCACCACGGCCGGCGGCGAGAGCCTGGCCATCCAGGGCAATGCGGTCCTGGGTGATGTGGGCGGCACGCAGGCGCTGTCGTCGCTGAATGTGAGCGGCATCACCACACTGGAAGGCACCTCGGTGTCGACCACCGGCAGCCAGACCTACAGCGGTGCACTGACACTCGCTGACGACGCAACCCTGCACAGCACGGACGGTTCGCTGGTGTTCGGCAGCACCGTCGACGGCCCTGCCAGCAACACGTTGACCTTGCGCGCAGACGTGGGCGACATCGATGCCGCAGGCGCAGTGCGCATCGGCAACCTGGTGAGCAGCGCCGATGGCGGCACAACACGCTTCCGCGGCACGCTGACGGCCGAGGACATCGGTGGCCTGCAGCTGTCGGGCATGGGCTTCGTGTTCGAGGGCGCCGTGGCGGCCAGCACGGGCGCCCTCTCGATCGCCAACACCAGCGCCTCGGGCACCACGAGCTTCACGCCGGGCGCCACGGTGCAGGCCGCGACCGGCTTCACACAGACGGGCGGCGCGGCGGTCTACCTGCCCGCCACCGTGCGCGTGACCAGTGGCCCCATCAGCCTGGAGGCGCCGGCCTACCTGCCTGGCGGTTCAGCCGAACTGAGCACCAACGGTGACATCACCTTGACCGGCCTGATCGGCCGCAACACCTCGCTGGTCATGACAGCCGGCCCCACGGGTGTGTTGACGATCGGCCGAGATGATGCCGTGGCCGAGCACAAGCTCGACCTGGGGCGCCTGCGGGTCTCGTCGGCTGTCTCGGCGCAGATGTTCGGCCGCATCGGCGGGCGCACCGGTGCCATGGCCGCGGCCGACATCGCCGGTGGCCTGGTCAATGCGCCGTACTACATGAACGGCACGCCCTGGGGCCCGATCGACCTGATCGGCTCGCTGGCGGCATCGACCCTGCCGGGCAACGTGATCCCGAGCATGCCGCGCGTGGGCGCGCTGTTCACGGGCAACTTCTCGACGACCGGCCTGTCGCCGGACGCGCTGGGTGTGTTCAAGGATCCGGTGGTGCTGACGGTGGCCTCCGTCAATTTGCAGAACAATGGCGTGTTGGCGCCCATCACCGACGAGCGCGATGCCGCCGAGCCGGCTGTGCGTTGAAGGCGCCTGAACGAACTGGACATCCTGGATGACTGACGCTTCCTTTCCGCTGTTCTACAAATCGCCCCGGGTGCTGACACCCGGTGAGCACGGCGAGCGCTCCCTGGCGCGTGAGCCGGGCTATGCCTTTGCCGCCACCACCAACGCGGTGCCGCTGGTGGCCGAAGAGCTGTCGACGGCCGCACGGCACTTTCCCATCGTCTTCAGCGACGAAGCCACCCCGCACCCCGTGGCCATCCTCGGGCTGCGCGGGCAGCAGAACCTGTTCGTGGGCGCCGATGGGCAATGGGCGACCGGCGTGTACGTCCCGGCCTATGTGCGGCGCTACCCCTTCATCTTCCTGGAGGATGAAGCCCGTGCCGAACTGACGCTGTGCATCGACGAGGCGGCCCAGGCCCTGGTGCCCGGGCGAGATCGCCCTCTGTTCGATGAGCAGGGCGAGCCCACGGCCCTGACGCGCAGCGCGCTGACCTTCTGCCGCGACTACCAGGCGCAGCACCTGGCGGCAGCCGCGTTCGCCAAGGCCCTGCTCGAGGCCGACCTGCTGATCGACCACCGCGCGGATGTCACGCTGCGCAACGGTGAACGCCTGAGCCTGGCCGGCTTCAAGGAGATCGATGCGGAGCGCTTCGCCAAGCTGCCCGACGAGACCTTCCTGGCGTGGCGAACCAAGGGCTGGCTCACGCTGGCCTATGCCCACTTCTTCTCGATCGGGTCGTGGTCGGCCCTGGTGGACCGCATGGGTGGTGGTCAAGGCTAACCACGCTGAGGACATTGCTCCTGCCGGAGTGGAGGGTGCTACGCTAGTACCCATGCAATCCTCCTCCTGCCTGTGAAGATCCGCAGTCGGCTGCTCTGGTTGGTGTTCGTGGCCTGGTTGCCCTCGGCCCTGGCCATCGGCGTGGTGGCGCGGTCGGCCTATGTCGAGCAGCGCGATGCCGTACTGGCCGAAGTCCGGAAGGTGGCAGACAACCTCTCGGGCATCATCGAGCGCGAGATCGACAAGCGCTTCGTGATGGCTCGGACGCTGAGTTCGTCCAGCTCATTGCAGTCGGGCAACCTGCAACGCTTTTACGTGGAAGCTGCGCGCGCCACACAGGGAACGGAGAGCTGGGCGCTGCTGCTCACACGCACCCATCAACTGCTCAACACGGCCCGCCCTTACGAGCCCGGCTTTTCGATCCGCATGGCCGAGGGCGAACCCTGGCTGCCTGCAGGTGAAGGCATTTATTTCTCGATGAAAGGCCCGGTGATCAAGAGGCCGGTATTGGGCGTCGTGGCCATTCCCAGGTCACAGCCCGTCCAGTATGGCGTTGCAGTAGCCTTCGAGCCCAAGGTGTTCCAGGCCATCGTCAACGAGAAGACTGCGGCGCATTACGCCGTGGTGGCCGTGATGGACAAGGATCTGCGCGTGATGGCGCGCAGCAAGAACCCGGACCAGTGGATTGGCCGTCACGCTACGGGGCCCCTGAAGGATCGTGCCATGGCCGGCAAGGCTGGCTTCGAGCCCAGTGTCACGCTTGACAATGTGCCCTCTTTGACCTACCTGAGTGCCCCCAACCGGTATGGATGGTACGCCGTGGTGGCCTTGCCGCTGGCGTATCTGGAGCAACAGGCCCGCAAGGCCGCCATCGACGCGGTGGGGCTGGCCGGCATCCTGCTGGTGCTGAGCCTGATGTTTGCCCTCTATGTGGCGCGCAGCATCGGCCGTCCCATCCTGGCCTTGAAGGCTGCCGCTGACGATCTGGTGCAGGAACGCGTACCCACCCCGCCCAGAACCGGGCTGTTCGAGGCCGATGAGGTTGGCAAGGCCTTGCACGATGCTGGCGTGCGGGCCCGTCAATCTGCCGATATCCTGGAGGCTCGTGTCAACGAAGCCGTGGCGCGCACCGCCGAAGTCCAGGTGCGTCTTGCAGAGGCTCAGAAGCGCGAAGCCGTGGGCCGGCTGGCCGGTGGCGTGGCGCACGATTTCAACAACCTGCTGCAGACGATTAGCGCGGCACACCATCTGTTACTGCCCACCACGCCCGAAGGGCCGCCCCGCCGGATGCTCGAAGCCGCCTCGCGGGCGACGGGCAAGGCCGCGAGCCTGGTCAAGCAGATGCTGGCGTTTGGCCGGGCCCAGACACTGGCGCCCGTGCCGGTGGACCTCAATGACTTCCTGCTCAAGGTGAGCGAACTCACCAGCAAGGCGGCTGGTGCGAATGTGGCACTGCACGCCGATGTCGAGCCTGGCACGCCGGCCGTGTTCGTGGACCCGACGCAGTTCGAGCTGGCCTTGCTCAATGTGATTTTCAATGCCCGCGATGCCATGAGGGATGGGGGGCGCATCGACATCCGGGCTGCCGCGGTGGGCGCTGGCGACCCGGCGCAGCATGTGAACACAGCATCAGCTTTCGTGCGCCTGGAGGTGACAGACGATGGCCCGGGCATGTCTCCGGAGACCTTGCAGAAGGCGTTTGACCCCTACTTCACCACCAAGCCGGTGGGGGCGGGCTCTGGCTTGGGGCTGGCCCAGGTGCAGTCCTTTGCCCGGCAATCTGGCGGCGAGGCAAGCATCACGAGTGAGCTTGGCCGCGGTACCACCGTGTGTCTGTTGCTGCCGGCCACCACACAGGCCCCGGCTGCTGCGCCGGCTGCTTCGGTCAGATCGGCCGTGATGCACGGGCCCTTGCGCGTGTTGATGGTCGAGGACGATCCCTTGGTGGCCTCCGTTGTGGTGCCGGCGATCCGTGGGGCGGGATACTCGGTTCAGCACTGCGCCACCGCGGATGAGGCCAAGAGCGTGCTACAGCATGGCGGCAAGTTCGATGTGGTGTTCAGTGATGTGGTGATGCCTGGGAACACCACGGGCTTTGATCTGGCGCGTTGGTGCCATGCGCATCAGCCGGGCCTGCCTGTTGTGCTGGCGTCGGGCTACACCGCACAGGCCCCACAGCCCGATTTGAAGGTGCTTAGGAAGCCCTACCACGTGGATGAGCTGCTTGAAGCCTTGGTGAGCGCCGTCAATGGGGTGAACTGAACGCCGGACAGGGCCCTCATCGCCTGTTGTCTGATGAAACGGGCGCGTGTCGTGGTGCATCGGTCGCCTGTGATTGGTGCGCCGAGGCCTGCGACATGCCCGATTTCAGGGAAACACCCGAATCCAGAAAATTAATTTAACTATAAAGTTTTTTCTGCTGGCACCGCTTTTGCGTGCTGCAGGCAGGCGCCCGGGCTTCCAGCCTGTCGCCGCACCCCCATGCTTGTTGGCGTCCACGGAGGCTCCATGCTCATCCCCACCTCGACCCCTGCGGCGGGCCTGCATCGTGCGATGCTGGCCGCGCCGACACGCCAGTTGTTTGCTTCGAACGATGTGCAGGAGACCCGTGCGCTCGTGGCTCGGGTGATGAAGCCGCATGCGCTGAACATCACGGGTGGGCGCCAGCGCCTGCAGGCGCGCATGCACCATCTGGCGTTGGGCGATGTCAGCGTGAGCCGCCTGTGTTATGGCGCCGAGGTGAGCATCGAGCCGGGCGAGCTGGATGATTTCTTCCTGGTGATGATGCCCCTGCAGGGCAACGCGCAGGTGCGCAGTGGTTTCGACACGCTGGAGTCGCACCCTGATCTGGCCTCGGTGGTGAGCGCGCACCTGGGCACGGCCATGCGCTGGAGCGCCGATTGCGACCAACTGATGGTGCGCATTGCCCGGCCCTTCCTGGAGCGCATGCTCACGGCCCAGTTGGGGCGTGAGCTGGATGCGCCGCTGCAGTTCGCGCTGGGCCTGCGCTGGAAGGAGCAGCCCGCGTGGCAATGCCTGGTGCGCTATCTGGTGGACTGGGCCGAGCAGGCGGGCGACATGTCCGAGCACAAGCTGCTGGTGGGGCAGATGGAGCAGATGGTGGCGACCTCGCTGCTGTCATGCCAATCGCACAACTTCAGTGATGAGCCCCTGGCGAGGCGTTCAACCGTCCTGCCCCGGCATGTGCGCCGGGTGCAGGAGTATCTGCAGGCCCATGCGCACGCGAACATCCGTGCAGAAGTGCTGGCCGAGATCGCCGGCGTGAGCCTGCGCAGCCTGTATGCGGGCTTCCATGATTTCTGTGGCGAGAGCCCGATGCAGTACCTGCGCAATATCCGCCTGGAGCGGGCGCGGGGGGATCTGCTGGCGGGGCCTGTGGGCGGCGGTGTGGCTTCGGTGGCGCTGCGCTGGGGATTTGCGCACATGGGGCGCTTCAGTGCCGAGTACAAGGAGCGTTTTGGGGAGTCGCCCAGTCAGACCTTGAAGCGGGTTTGATGCCTTCTGTTCCATTGCGCTTGCCACGACAAAGCGCCCTAACCAATGCAGGCAGAGAATCAAGACAGGTTGAGCAACGATTCAAACCGCCCATGGTGAAACACCAGTGGCGAGCCTTCCCGCGTGTCCAGCCGAACCACCCGCCCGATGAACAACTCGTGATCCCCTTCCCCATGGTGCTTGACCGTGCTGCACACCAGCGTCGCCAGTGCCCCATCGATCACGGACACCCCCTCTGGCGCCTCACACACCGCCACCTGATCGAACTTGTCGACCACCGCCGGGCTGGCAAACCGGCTGGCCAGATCCTGCTGGCCATGCGCCAGCACACTGATCGCAAAATGCGATGCCTGCTGGAACGCCGCCAGGTTGGGTGAGCGATCCACCAGGCTCCACAACACCAGCGCCGGCGACAGCGACAAGGATGCGAACGAGTTGATCGTCAGCCCAATGTCCCGCCCGTCCGCGCTGCGCGTCGTGACGATCGCCACCCCGGTCGGATAGCGGCCCAGCGCATGGCGCAAGGCCTTGCTCTCGAACTCGGTCTGCCCCCACGCGGGGCCGCGCGCAGAACTCATGGTGGGTGCGTCCTGCGTGATCATGCAGCCACCGCCTCGGCCATCTTCTCGCCCACGAAGCGCTCACAGGCTTGCGGCTCGGCCCACCACGGGAAGAAGTCCGGCGGGTTGTTGAAGCCGTTGACGATGGCCTTGGCGATCGGCGGGCATTGCCCCGCGGCGCCCAGCAGGTTCAGCAGGTGCGGGGGCGGTGGCATCAGCATGGAGTTGGTCCAGGCCACCACGTCCTGGCCATAGCGCCAGAAGGTCTCGAAGGTCTGGTTCATCCAGTCTTCGGTGTAGGGCTGATCGCCGCGCGCCAGGATGGCGTCCAGGTACACCCGGTAGGCCTTGGTGGCGTTGTTCGAGCCCTGACCCGTGATCGGGTCGTTGACCACGACCGCATCGCCCAGGCCGAACACCAGCTTGCCCGAAGGCAGGCGAAGCACAGGCTTGCGGATGGTGGGCGCGAAGGTACCGGCCAGGATGCCGTTGGCATCGGTCAGCTCGACATGCCTGGCGCGCTCGGCCTCCCAGGGCAGGAAGGTCTCCAGGATCTTGCGGCTGGTGGCCAGGTGCTCCTGCGGGCTGCTGAGGCCCTTCCAGCAATCCATGGGGCCGCCGGGCAGGCCTTCGAACACCATGATGTGGCATGGGCCGGTGTGCGTGTAGGCAGGGAACACGAAGTACTCGCCGACGGTCGGGATCAGGTTGAAGGCCACGCGCGTGTAGTCAGGCGTTTCTGCCAGGCTGTGCACATAGGTCAAGGCCAGCGCGCGCTGCGGGCTGTCAAAACGCGAGCGTGCGGCATCGCGCTCGAACAGCTTGACGACCTCGCCCTTGCCTGCAGCGAGCACCACCAGGTCGTGCGTGCTGGCCAGCTCTTCCAGCTCGGCCACGCCAGCGTCCTGAATGATCAGCTTGCCGCCGCGCTGCTCGAACAGTTCCATCCACACGGGCATCTTCACGCGCTGATCCACCGCTTGGCCATAGTGGTCGAGGCGGTGACCCCAATCGATGAGCTTGGCGCCGGGTTGCTCGGGGTGCGGCACGGTCAGGCTGATGCCTTCGACCGGCGGGCACATGGCTTCCCACTGGTTCAGGCCGGCATCACGCTCGATCTGCAGCGAATCCTGGAACATGCACTGGCTGGACATGACCTTGCCCTTGCGCAGGTCGTCCGGCGTGCGGTTGGTCACCAGGGTGACGTCGTAGTTCTTGTTCAGCAGGGACAGGGCCAGTGGCAGGCCGGCCTGGCCTCCACCCACGATGGCGATGCGACGCATGGTGCGTTCCTTTCAGGCGATTGGGGCAATGGGGTTGTGGGGCGATGCGACGGTGTGCGCCGTCATCAAGCCATCAGGCGGGGAATGGCGGGCACGTTCTGTTCGGGGCCCATGGCCGAGTAGCCGCCATCGACGGCGTAGTCGGCACCGGTGACGAAGCTGGCCTGACTGGAGAGCAGAAAGGCCACCACCTCGGCCACCTCGGCGGGATCGCCCACGCGGCCCAGCAGGTGGTAGGACGAGGCCACGTCATTGGCCTTGGCGCGGTTGCCGCCAGCGCATTCGCTGATCACGCGCGACCAGGTCCAGCCGGGCGACACGGAGTTGACGCGGATGAGGTCGGGCGCGAAGTCCATGGCCAGGCTGCGCGTAACCTGCAGCAAAGCGGCTTTGGACACGGGGTAGAGCCAGCGCCCCGTCTGCGCGACGCTCGACGAGATGCTGGTGAAGTTGACGATGGCGCCGCCACCGGCCTGCTTCATGGGCTCGCGCACGGCACGGGCCATCATCACGGCGCTGACGACGTTCACGTCCAGCGCCTTGAGCCAATCAGCACGGCCCGAGGCCGCGCCGTCGTCCAGGTAGGTGCAGGCCAGGTTCACCAGCAGGTGGATGCCGCCCAGGCTTTGCACCACGTCCGCCACGGCGGCGTCGAGCCGCGCATCGTCGGTCAGGTCCAGCGCCTGAAAGCGCACCTGCTGCGGGTGCTGGGCCGCCAGGCTGGCGCCACCCGCTTCGTCCACATCGAACACCATCACCTGGGCGCCTGCGGCCACCAGGCGGTTCACCACGGCCTGCCCGATCAGGGTGGCGCCACCGGTGACGATGGCCACCTTTCCGCTCAATCCTTGCATGACTTTCCTTTCCGTCCGCGTTGCGATCACCGGCGGGAAAGTCAGATGGATCGATCAGACTCCGCGCGGTGCGTGGCTTGATCTTGGTCGAAGAAGGGTGTCGGGCGGTAGCCGCAAGCTGCAGGCCTTATCCACTATCTGCGGACAGTTCAGGCGATCTCCTTGGCCAGCATGTAGCCCGAGCCTGCGCCCGTGCCGCCGCCGGGCCAGGTGCTGGCGCCCACGTGGTACAGGCTGTCCACGCCGGTGCGCCAGCGCGCGCGGCCCCAGGCCGGGCGCAGCATGAAGAACTGGTCCAGGTGGTGGCTGCCGCCCAGGCTGTCGCCGTCGACCAGATTGGGGTTGTCGCGCTCCAGATCGACCGGCGACAGCACCGTGCGGGCCAGCACCTTGGCCTTGATGCCAGGTGCATAGCCTTCCAGCAGGTCCATCATGCGGTCGGCGTAGGCTTCCTTCAGTTCATCCCAACTGCCAGGCATGAGTTGCCCGGCCGCGTCGGCCTGCACTTCGTAGGGCAAGGTGCGCACCTGTACCCACAGCACATGCTTGCCTTCCGGCGCGCGAGAAGGGTCGAAGGCCGTGGGCTGGCCCACCACCAGCATGGGCTCGGCAGGCAGGGTGCCGGCCAGTGATTGCGCGTAGGTGGTAGCCAGTTGCGTGAGCGATGGTGCCAGGTGCACATAGGCGAACTGCTTGAGCGCATCGCCCGCACGCCAGTCGGGCAGTGAATCCATGGCCAGGTGGATCATCATGGTGGCGGGGCCCGAGCGCAGCTTGCTGGCCTTGGCGCTGTCGGCCGGCGCATCCTGGCCGAGCAGGCGGCCATACAGCGCGCGCGGATGCACGTTGGCGATCACCGCGCGGCGGGCCATCAGCTTCTGGCCGTTGGACAGCTCGACGCCGGTGGCACGCCCCGATTCCACGATGATGCGGGACACTGTGCTCTCGGTGCGCAGTTCGCCACCAGCGGCCTCGACGGCCTTGACCATGGCCTTGATGATGGTGTCGGCGCCGCCCTGGCCCAGCATCATGCCGAAGCGCTGGCTGGCCATGGCTTCCAGGTAAGGGAAGAGCGCACCGCCGGACACGTCAGGCCCGAAGTCCAGGTGCATGCCCCAGGAAGCCAGCATGCAGTGCACGGACGGGCTCTGGAAGTGCTCGTGCAGCCAGTCGCGCGGCGAGCTGACCAGGATGCGCACCAGCTCCGAGGCCTTGCGCAGGCCCAGCCCGCGGTACAGGCGCCACAGCAGCTTGAGCGCGGCCCACGATGGGGCCGGTGTGCCCAGCAGGCCGAAGAGGTAAGGCGCCTGTTCGTCGAAGGCCTTGTCGAGTTCGATCCAGCGCGCGGCGTCATCGGGGTTGGCGCGGCGCACGTGCGCCAGCGTGGCTTCAAGGCCCTTCTCGACGCCCACCCACGGCAGGCCCGACGCGGCCGGGAAGGCCGATGCAAAAGGCTTGTCGGCCGGGATGAAGGTCAAACCATGCTGGGCCAGCAGGCCTGCATGCTCGGCATGGAAGGGTGAGCCCGCAAAGGAGCTCAGGTTCATCGCATACAGGTCGTGCCGGAAACCCGGCAGCGTGCACTGGGCGGTCTTGACGGCACCGCCGGGCAGTGACTGGCGCTCCAGCACCAGCACACGCCAGCCCTTGGTGGAAAGGTGGACGGCGGCGGCCAGGCCGTTGAGGCCACTGCCCACCACGATGGCATCGAAATGAGAACTCATGCAGCGTGAGAGAGAGAAAGCTCCGTGCGACGGAAGTTGTTGGCGAAGAAGGCCGGCGAACGCGGCCTGAGGGTGTCGGAAGGCGAGCAGCCAAAGCGCTTGCGGTATTGCTCGGCAAAGCGCCCCAGGTGCACGAAGCCGAAGTTCAGCGCCACCTCGGTGACGCCTACGGGGCGGCCCGACCGGCTGGCATTGCACAGCAGTTCATGCGCGGCCCTCAGGCGCTGTTCACGCGCATAGCTGAGCGGCGAAGGCTCGCCCTGGCGGCGAAAGGCCGCTTCCAGCGTGCGGGCGCTCACGCAGGCGTGGTCGGCGATCTCGCACAGGGTGAGGGCACGGTCCAGGTGCGCGTGGATGTATTCCTTGGCACGGCGCACGCAGCGCTCGTTGTTGCGCTCGGGGCGTGTGCTGGTGGCTTCTTCAGGCATCAGCAGCGCGAAAGCCGACAGCAGGAACTCTTCCATCGAGGCGCAGGCGGCGCGGTGCGTGAGCCACAGCGAGCCAAAGCGGTCCATGTTGTGCGTGATGTCCATTGCGGCCTGCCACCAGGCGGCCACGCCCGGATCCCGTCTGCTGCGGCTCAGGGCGAAGTCGGCATGCTTGGGGGCGCTGTCATTGAAGAAGCGCCGCTGCACCAGTTGGCTGGGCGCGCTGAACAGCAGCATTTCGCAATCCGAACTCCAGTGCATGCGGCCATGGCCCTGCGGCTGCAGGATGCTCAGCACATCGGTGTCGATGGCGATGTCGTCATCCTTCGACTCCAGCCGGGCCGATCCGCGCAGCGGAATCTGCACCATGTAGAAGTCGCCGCGCTGGCCGGGGTCGATGGTCACGTCTGCCCCATACGAGAGCACATTGAGCGAGGATTCCTGCAGGCGCACCTGATTGTGGCACGCATCAAGGATTTCGGTCTCGTCATGCATCGACAGGTCGTGCCTGGAGAAGACCTGGCCGATTTCGCGGCTGGCCTGCTCGACCGTGGTGGCACGCACGAGGGGGAAACTGTCGAGGAGCAGGGGGGCGGGCAAGGGGGACATCAATCACTCCTGGAGTGCGACATATAGTTGACATGTGAAGCAATTGCCGAACAACTAGGGTTTGCGCCAACTTGCCATGTCACCGCCGGACCCGTCGCAAGGCCCGTCAAGTCACTTCAGGGGTAAAGCAATTTGCGGCCCACCCCGGTCTCGCAGGCGATCGGCGCGTTTCGGCTATTGGCTCGCGCTCAGCGGATAGTGCTGATGCGGTCTGGGCGCGAGGATCGCCCCGTGTTCAATGCAGTAAGCCGGATGCGCCTGCCTGGGTGTCCGATGCCTGTTCGATGTCCTGGAAATCCGCCCCGAGAACTATTTTTCACATCGCGCTCACGCTGCTGGGCGTGGCTGTGGTCGTCTTCTTCCTGATGCGGGTGGTGCCAGGCGATCCGGTGGCCATGATGATCCCGCCGGGCGCCGGCCCTGAAGACATTGCCCGCCTGCGCGCCTTCTATGGCCTGGACCGCCCCATCCATGAGCAGTTCGCGGTGTGGCTGTGGCATGCCTTGCAGGGTGATTTCGGCACCTCCATCAGCCTCAAGCAGAACGTGCTGGGCCTGATCCTGGAGCGCCTGCCCGCCACGCTGGAGCTGGGCTTCACGGCGCTGACGCTGGCGGTGGTGACCGGTGGCCTGCTGGGTATTTCGGCCGCGGCCACGCAGGGCGGCTGGCTGGCCTCCGTGATCGATGCCATCACCGCCTTCTGCCAGGCCATCCCTGATTTCCTGTGGGGCCTGATCTTCATCCTGCTGTTCGGTGTGCTGTGGATGTGGCTGCCCATCTCGGGCCGGCTCGATCCCACCATCCCGTTTGACGCGGGCACGGGCTTTTACTTCTTCGAAAGCCTGCTGCGGGGGCGGTGGGATGTCACGGCCTCGGTGTTCGTGCACTCGCTGGCGCCGGCCGTGGCCCTGGCGATTCCGGTCAGCGCGATGATCGCCCGCGTGCTGCGTGCTTCCATCCTCGAAGCGCTGTCGTCCGATTACGTGCTGCTGGCGCGCCTGAAGGGCATGTCCGGTGCGCGGGTGCTGTGGGTGGAGGCCCTGCCCAATGCCGTCACGCCCACCCTGCAGCTCACGGGTGTGCAGTTCGCCTTCATGCTGGGTGGCACGGTGCTCATTGAACGATTGTTCAGCTACCCCGGCATCGGCGGGCTGGCCATCAATGCCGTGATCGCGCGCGATCTGCCGCTGATCCAGGGCATCGTGCTGACCTTCGCGCTGCTGTTCGTGCTGATCAACCTGCTGGTCGAGGTGCTGACCCTGGCCATCAATCCCCGCCTGAGGACCTCGACATGAGCCGCGCCGCTGTACCCGCCTACGCACGGCTCGTGCGCAACCCGCGTGTCGTCATCGGTGCGCTCATCGTCACTTTGCTGGTGGTGGCCGCGGTCTTCGCGCCCTGGCTGTCGCCCGTCGATCCGCTGGCACAGGACCTGATGTCGCCGCTGTTGCCGCCGGGCACGCTGGCCGAGCCGATGATGGCCGGTGACCCTGCCGTGATGCACTGGCTGGGCACGGACAGCCTGGGCCGTGATGTGGTCTCGCGCATGATCTGGGGTGCCCGCACCGCGCTGATCGTGGCCCTGCTGGCCGCCACGCTGTCGGCACTGGTCGGCACGGTGCTGGGCGGTGTCGCGGGCTACTTCGGCGGTCGGCTCGATGCCGTCATCTGCCGCATGGTCGATGTGTGGATGGCTTTCCCGCCCGTGCTGCTGGCCGTGGTGCTGGTGGCCATGCTGGGCACCGGGCTCACCTCGGTGATCATCGCCATCGTGGTGGTGGACTGGACACGCTTCGCGCGCATCGTGCGGGCCGAAGTGCGGGCCCAGCGCCAACTGGATTACGTGACTTCGGCGCGCATGCTGGGCCTCGGCCCGGTGCGCACGCTGGTCAGCGAGATCTTGCCCAATGTGGCGCCGTTGCTGATCACGCTGATCTCGCTGGAGATGGGCGTGGCCATCGTGGTCGAGGCCATCCTGAGCTTCGTGGGGCTGTCCATCGCCTCGGGCGAGGCCACCTGGGGCAGCATGATCGGCGAGGGGCGCCTGTACGTGAACCAGTCGCCCTGGCTGATGACGGTGCCCATCATCGCGACCATCGTCTCCGTCATCGGGCTCAATGCCCTGGGTGATGGCCTGCGTCATGAACTGGACCCGGTGGTGCGTAAATGAGCAAGCAAGTCCTTCACATCGAGAACCTGGAGATGTCGATCACCTCGGCAGGGCGCACCTCGCACATCCTGCGCGGCGTGAACCTGACGGTGGAGGCCGGCCAGGTCCATGCCCTGGTGGGTGAATCGGGCGGCGGCAAGTCCATGGTGACGCGCTGTGCCACGGGCCTGACGCCGCCTGGTGCGCGCATCACGGGCGGGCACATCTTCCTCAATGGCAAGGATGTGACGCAGGCCCACGAGCGCGAATGGCGCCGACTGCGCGGCCCCGTGGTGAGCATGGTGCTGCAGGATCCGCTCACGGCGCTGAACCCGCTGCGGCGCATCGGCGCGCAGATCGAGGACGTGCTGCGCCTGCACAGCGGGCTGCGTGGCGATGCGCTGCGCAAGGAATGCCTGGCCCTGCTGGAGAAGGTGCACATCCGTGATCCGGAGCGCGTGCGCCAGCTCTACCCCTATGAGCTGTCCGGCGGCATGCGCCAGCGCGTGGTCATCGCCATCGCGTGGGCCTGCAAGCCGCAGCTGATCATCTGCGATGAGCCGACCACCGCGCTGGACGTGACCGTGCAGAAGGAAGTGCTGCGCCTGATCCGTGAGCTGGCCCGCGAAGGGCAGGGCGTGCTCTTCGTCACGCACGATCTGGGCGTGGTGGCCAAGCTGGCTGATCACATGAGCGTGATCCACACCGGGCGCATCCTCGAATCCGGCGCGGTGGCCGATGTCTACCGTGAGCCGAAGCACCCCTACACCCGTGCGCTGCTGGGTGCGACGCCCCGCTTCGACCGCCCGGGCCACCAGCTCACGCCGGTGAGCGAGAGCCTGATCGAATCGCTGCAGGCCGAAGCCCACCAGATCGACGCCTTGAGGAACGCCGCATGAGCCAGCCCCTTCTGCATGTCCGCGGCCTGGGCCTGGACGTGCCTGATCTCTCTCCACAAGGGCGCCGCGACAAGGCGACGCGCACCATCCTGCAGGATGTGAGCATCTCGCTCAAACCTGGCCAGGCCCTGGGCGTGATCGGTGAATCCGGCAGCGGCAAGAGCTCGCTGGCACGGGCGCTGACCCTCTTGATGCCGCCCCAGCGTGGCTTCATCGAGTTCGAGGGCGCCCCCATCGACGCGGACATGGACGCCGAGCGCCTGCGCGATTACCGCGCCAAGCTGCAGCTGGTGTTCCAGGACCCGATGTCGGCGCTGAACCCGCGCCGCCGCGTGGGCGCCAGCATCGTGCGTCCGCTGGAGGCCCTGAACCGCCTGAACGGTCGCAAGCCCGAGCAGGCCGCCATCGCGCTGCTGGAGCGCGTGGGCCTGCCCGCCGGTTTCGCATCGCGTTATCCGCATGAGCTCTCTGGTGGCCAGCGGCAGCGCGTGAACATCGCCCGGGCGCTGGCCCTGAGCCCCAAGGTGCTGATCGCCGATGAGGTGACCTCCGGCCTGGATGTGTCCGCCCAGGCCCGCATCGTAGAACTGCTGGAATCGCTGCGCCGCGAAGAGCGCGTCTCGCTGATCTTCATCAGCCATGACCTGTCGCTGGTGCGCAGCCTGTGCGACCGCGTGCTGATCCTTCGCGGCGGCAACGTGGTCGAATCCGGGGATTGCGGTCAGGTCTTTGCCCAGCCCCGCAGCGAATACACGCGCAAACTGCTCGATTCCATCCCTTTGCCCGAGCCGGACGCCCACTGGCTGGATGCTGTGCAAGGATAAGCGCCAGCCGGATAGCCCGGTGCGGATTCTGGATAGAGCCGCGCCAGGCATCTGGGCAAGATGGGGCCATCCCCACCGTCAGACTTTCGCAGGAGCATTTCAGTGACCCAAGTCCTCCAGGATCTCGTTCAAGGCCTCGCCACCGGTTCGGTGCGCATCATCGACCTGACCCACACCTTGACCGAGGATTTCCCTGCGCTGCAACTGCCGCCGGAGTTCGGACAGGTCTGGGCGTTCAAGCGCGAGAAGATCTCGCAGTACGACGCCGCAGGCCCCGCCTGGTACTGGAACAACTTCAGCTGCGGCGAGCACACCGGCACCCACTTCGACGCGCCCGTGCACTGGATCAGCGGCAAGGATTTCCCGGCCAACACCGTCGATGAGATCGACCCCGCCGCCTTCGTGGGCCCGGTCTGCGTGATCGATGCCAGCGCCGAAGCCGCCGAGAACCCCGATTTCATCGTCACCGTGCCCTTCATCGAGCGCTGGGAGGCGCAGCACGGCCGCATCCCGGCAGGTGCCTGGGTGTTCCTGCGCACCGACTGGTGCAAGCGCATCTCCGATCCCGCCTCGTACGCCAACTTCTCGGCCGACGGCCCGCACACGCCCGGCCCGGACAAGGCCGCGGTCGAGTTCCTGGTGGCGCGTGATGTGCGCGGTTTCGGTGTCGAGACCATCAACACCGATGCGGGCCAGTCCTTCGGCTGGGAAATGCCTTACCCCTGCCACACGCTGATGCACGGCGCCAACAAGTTCGGCCTGCAGTGCCTGAACAACCTGTACATGCTGCCGCCCACGGGCGCGGTGATCATCAGCGCCCCGCTCAAGATCAAGGAAGGCTCCGGCTCGCCGCTGCGCGTGCTGGCCCTGGTCAAGAACTGAGCACCGGCCCGCGGTGCGGGCCACCTCTTCAATGATTCTTCAGTGCCTTGGTCTGCCATGAGCAGGCCAGGGGGTCGCTTTGTCTGTTAGATGGCGCCTGATGCGTGCGCCGAGAAAGGTTTGTATGACTACGAATGCGAATCACGATGGCAGCCGGCGTGCGTTCTGCGCCAACACTGGCATGGTGATTGCGGCCTTGGGTGCCTCCGGTCCTTTGAGTGTGCTTGCGCAAATGAAGAATTCGCTGACCATCGCCTACAACGTCGACCTTCCTTCCTGGGATCCCACCGTGGGACCCTCGGCCGTGAACCCCACCATCCAGTCGCTGTACAAGGCGGTGTTCGCACAGTTCATCACGCAGAACAACGATCTGTCGCTGAAGTCCGACCTGCTCACCGAATGGGGTTGGAACGCAGACAAGACCCAGGTGTCCATGACGGTGCGCAGCGGTGCCAAGTGGCACGACGGCACGCCCATCACGGCCGAGGACGTGGCCTGGTCGCTGCGCCGTGCGGCCGATCCCAAGACGGGCAACCCCATCCAGTTCCTGTGGAGCAAGATCACCAACGTCAAGGCCGTGGGCAACAAGGTCACGGCCGATGTGCGCGAGTACGAACCGGCCTTGTTCAAGTGGATGGCCTTCCTGACGGGCTACATCCTGCCCAAGGCCTATTTCGAGAAGGTCGGCCCTGAAGGTTTCGAGAAGAAGCCCATCGGCAGCGGCCCCTACAAGGTCGATGAGTTCGTGCGCGGCTCGCACGTGCGCCTCTCGGCGTTCAAGGACTACTTCGGTCCCAAGCCCGTGTTCGAGACCGTGGTGATCAAGTTCACGACCGACCCGTCGTCCCGCGTGGCCGAGGTGGAGTCGGGCCGTTCTGACATCACGCTGGAGATCCCCTACGAAGAAGCCGACCGCCTCAAGGGCAAGGGCTTCGGCGTGAGCGTGGCGCCTGTCTCCGACATCGGCATGATCTTCCTGACGAACGTCGAGCCGATGACCAACGACAAGGTCCGCAAGGCCCTGGCCATGGCCATCGACAAGAAGGCCCTGGCCAGCCGCCTGCTGCGTGGCTACGTGCACCCGCTGGACACCCTGGAAGCCTCGGGCTATGCGGCCTACGATCCGTCCATCAAGGCGCCGTTCGACCCCAAGAAGGCTGCCGCCCTGATGGCCGAGGCCGGCTACAGCGCCGCCAAGCCGCTGAAGTTCAAGGTGCAGACCACGCGTGGTTTCAAGCCCAAGGATTTCGAGGTGATGCAGGCCGTGGTGGGCATGTGGTCCCGCATCGGCGTGCAGGCCGAGTTGGAGGTCTACGAAGTGGCCAAGCACTACGAGCTGCGCTCGCAGCACAAGCTGGCGCCTGCGGCCTTCTACAACTGGGGCAATGCCATCGGCGATCCCTCTACCTCCACCGGCTTCGCCATGTTCAGCCATTCGCCGCACTCGGCCTGGAAGGACCCCAAGGTGCTGGACGGCATGATCGGCCCGCTGTGGGGCGAGAAGGACGAGGCCAAGCGCATCGCCGGCTACAAGGCCGTGAGCAAGTACATTGCCGATGAGGCGCTGGTGATCCCGCTGTTCCAGTACAGCCAGACGGTGGTCTATCGCAAGGGCCTGAAGTTCGCGCCGCACGGTGCCGGCTTTGTGCTGCCCCAGACCATCGGCCAGGGCGCCTGACGTTTGCGGTTCTCCTGATTGAGGCAGATGGCTGTGCAAGGCAACTCGACATCCCTTCTGGTGGCCATGTCCGTTGTGGGCGCGGGCATCTGCGCGACAGGAGTTTGGAGCCCGGCAATGGCGCAAAGTGCATGGACCAGTGCCTTGCTGATCGCGCTGTTCGGGCTCATTTTTATCCTGGGCTGGCGTGCGCGACCGGTGGCGGCACGCCGCGCCGTGATCGACGACGAGCCTGCGCTCAGCGTGCGGGCGCCCTTGCCGGAGCCGGTCGGCAGCAGCGCCGATGGGGATGCCTCCGATGTCTCGCTGAAGGATGTCGCCACGCTGGCCCACCGCCTGCGCGAGGGCATCGAGCAGTGCCGGCGCGACATGGACCGCGTCACGGACTTGGCGCGTCAATCCAGCGCCCTGGTGGCCACGGCCTCCGGTGCGACCAAGGATGTCAGCGCCTGCTTCGAATCGCTGCGCGAGAACCTGCAAGCCACGGCCCTGGTCTTCAAAGGCCTGCAGGGCCGTGCCGATGAGATCGGTGGCATCGTCGCCGTGATCAAGCGCATCGCACGCCAGACCAACGAAGCCGCAGCCGAGGCCGGGCGCCTCACGAACAATCTCTCCACCTCATGTCGATCGGCCGATGCGGAGGTCGACGGAACCTTGAAGGTCGGCGACGAGGGGGGTGGGCTTCAACAACGCCTCCCGCCACGCGATACAGCAGGTCGAGGACAGCGCGGCGACACGCATCGAGGTCGTGTCGGCCTTCCTGAAACGGCTGGACCAGCAGGTGCTGAGCAGCCAGCAGCTCGATCAACTGGTGAGGCATCATCAGACCGGATGAACATGATGTGGGCGCCCAGGGCGCCCATTGTTGCTTGAGACAGCGCTTGAGACAGAACCACATTTCCATGAAACAAGAATTCGACATCGTTTTCGTTGGCAGCGGCATCAACGCCCTCGTCGGGGCGGCCTTGCTGGCCACCCGGGGCAAGCGCGTGCTGGTGCTGGAGCGCAATGACCGCCTGGGCGGCTGCATCCGCACGGAAGAGCTTTTCCCGGGCTATCGGATCGATGTGCTCTCGCAGTGGTACCCGCTGTTCATGGGCAGCCCCGGCTATGCCGAACTGAAGGACAAGCTGGAGGCCGCCGGCCTGCGCTTTGCGCAGGGCGAGTACACCACCGGCCTGGTGCTGCCCGATGGCAGCGGCCTGGCGCTCAAGCAGGATCTGGCCGATGCCGCGCGCCGCATCGATGCGCTGTGCCCTGGTGATGGCCAGAAGGTGGCCGCCATGGCGGCCCGCATGTTCGGCGAGGACGCCTCGCTCACCTTCGGCCTGATGGGCCAATCGCCCTATGGCTGGGACATGGCCAAGCTGCTGGCCCGCGAGGGCTTCAAGCGCGGCGTGGATGGCATGGTGGCTTATGCCTCGGCCTCGCTGGAGAGCTTCCGCCGATGGGCCGAGCGCGAGCTGGCGCACGATGCCACCCGCGCGATGATCGCCCCGTGGATCCTGCACTCGGGCCTGGGCCCGGACGAGGCCTGTTCGGCCCTGATCGGCAAGCTCACGTTTGCCGCCGTGGTGGCCGGGGGCATGCCGGTGGTGCAGGGCGGCAGCGAAGGCGTGGTGCGCGCCCTCACCAAGGTCATCGAGGGCGCAGGTGGCAGCCTGCGCGTGAACGCCGATGTCACCGAGATCGTGTTCAGCGGGCAAGGCGCCAAGGCCCGTGCCACCGGCGTGCGCGTGGGTGACGAGCTGGTGCAGGCCAGGCAGGCTGTGGTCTGCAACGTGACGCCCACGCAGCTGTATGGCCGCTTGTGGCCTGATGCCCCGGCCGCCGTGCAGGAGAAGGCCCAGGGCTACCGCTATGGCCGTGGTGGCATGCAGATCCACTTCGCGCTGCGTGGCCAGCCCCAATGGACGACGCCCGAGCTGGCGCGCGTGCCACTGGTGCACCTGACCGAAAGCATGGAAGAAGTCTGCCTGTCGGTGGTCACGGCCTGCAATGGCTACCTGCCGGCCCGGCCCACGTTGGCCATCGGCCAGCCGACGGCGGTCGATCCCAGCCGTGCGCCAGCGGACGGCTCGATCCTGTGGGTGCAGATGCAGGAGCTGCCCAGCCGTATCCGTGGCGATGCCGGCGGCACGATCGACGTGCCCGCTGATGGCGCCTGGACCCCGGCCGTGCGCGAGGCCATGGCCGACCGCGTGCAGCAGCGCCTGGAGCAGGTGATGCCGGGCCTGAGTGCCCAGGTGGTGGGCCGCAAGGCCTTCAGCCCGGCCGATCTGCAGGGCTTGAACTGCAACCTGGTGGGCGGCGACCCCTATGCGGGCGTGTGCTCTCCGGACCAGTTTTTCTGGATGCGTCCCTTCGCGTCCACGGCGGGTGCGCGGGGCCATCAGACGCCCTGCGCCAATCTGTACCAGATCGGTGCTTCCACGCACCCGGGCCCTGGCCTGGGCGCCGGCTCGGGCTACCTGGTGGCGCAGGCCTTGTCGCGAAAGTGAACGCATGAAGGATTGAAACCGGCCGCGGGTATCCGTAAATCGCACAAAGCCATCCGGAATTCGCTCCGATTCAATCCATGAAGATTCATCGATTGACTTCTAAAGCAATTGATGTGACAGTGAATCCGTGGCGCATGTGATGTGCGCGCCGTCCCCCCGGAGAAGTGGCCATGGCCGAAAGATCGTTTGTTGAAGAAGTCAAGAAGCTCCGCCTCGGTGCAGGCGAGGTCTTCAGTGGTGAAGGCATCCTGGCTGTCACCAAGGCACTGCTGGAATCCGGCGTGTCCTATGTGGCGGGTTACCAGGGCGCGCCCATCTCCCACCTGATGGATGTGCTGGCCGACGCGCAGGACATCCTCACCGACCACGGCATCCGCTTCGAGAACAGCGCGAGCGAGGCCACTGCGGCCGCCACCTTGGCTGCCTCGGTGAACTACCCGCTGCGTGGCGCCGTGACCTTCAAGGCCACGGTGGGCACCAATGTGGCCTCCGATGCGCTGGCCAACCTGGCCTCGGGCGGTGTGCTCGGCGGCGCGCTGATCATCGTGGGCGAAGACTACGGCGAAGGCTCGTCGATCATGCAGGAGCGCTCGCACGCCTTCGCGATGAAATCGCAGATGTGGCTGCTGGATCCACGCCCCAACCTGCCCTGCATCGTGCAGGCCGTGAAGGATGGTTTCGATTTATCCGAGGCCAGCAGCACGCCGGTGATGCTGCAGTTGCGCATCCGCGCCTGCCACGTGCACGGCCAGTTCGTCGCCAGCGACAACAAGCGTGCCAATTTCACCATCAAGCAGGCCCTGGCCCGCCCGCAGCGCGATGTGAACCGCATCGTGCTACCGCCCGCCAGCTTCCTGCACGAGAAGGAAAAGGTCGAGCAGCGCTGGCCCGCCGCCGTGCGTTTCATCAAGGAGCGCCAACTCAACGAGTTCTTCTCCGAGAAGGACGACGACGTCGGCATCGTGGTGCAGGGCGGCTCCTACAACACGCTGATCCGCGCGCTCAACAAGCTGGGCCTGGCCGATGTGTACGGCGAGAGCAAGGTGCCGCTGTACGTGATGAACGTGGCCTACCCGCTGATCGACGACGAGTTCGAGCGTTTCTGCGAAGGCAAGCGGGCCGTGCTGGTGCTGGAGGAGGGGCAGCCCAACTTCATCGAGCAGAACGTGGCCGACATCCTGCGCCGCCTGAAATCGCCGACCACCCTGCATGGCAAGGACCTTCTGCCCCTGGCTGGCGAGTACAACACCGCCATCATGCTGGCCGGCATCAAGGCCTTCCTGCAGCAGTACGGCAAGATCCCGGCCGACCCGAAGGAACGCAAGGTCATCCCGCTGCAGCCCGTGTCGGCCGAGGCCAGCGCGGAGCTGGCCGCCAACGTGCACGCCCGCCCGCCGGGCTTCTGCACCGGCTGCCCCGAGCGGCCCATCTTCACGGCGATGAAGCTGGTCGAGCGCGAGCTGGGCCCGCACCACGTGACGGCCGACATCGGCTGCCACCTGTTCTCCATCCTGCCGCCGTTCAACATTGGCGCGACCACCATGGGCTACGGCCTGGGCGCCGCCAGTGCGGCAGCCTTCAACACGCCGGGCGCCAAGCGCGCCATCTCGGTGATGGGCGATGGCGGCTTCTGGCACAACGGGCTCACATCGGGCATCGCCAACGCGGTGTTCAACCGCAGCGACAACCTGACCATCGTTGTTGACAACAGCTACACCTCGGCCACGGGCGGGCAGGACATCCTCTCATCGACCGCGCTGAACGACACGCGCAGCACGGGCCACGAGATCGAGAAGGCGGTGCGCGGCGTGGGCGTCGAATGGGTGCACCGCGTCAAGCGCACCTACGACCTCAAGACCATGATGGCCACCCTGCGCGAGGCGCTGACCACCAAGGAAGCCGGCCCCAAGGTGCTGATCGCACAGAGCGAATGCATGCTCAACAAGCAGCGCCGTGAGAAGCCCAAGGTGCGCAAGGCCGTGGCCGCGGGCGAGCGCGTGGTGCGCGAGCGCTTCGGCGTGGACCCGGACACCTGCACGGGCGACCACTCCTGCATCCGCCTGTCCGGCTGCCCCTCGCTCACGATCAAGCCCAACCCGGATCCGCTGCGCACCGATCCCGTCGCGGCCGTGCAGGACAGTTGCGTGGGCTGCGGGCTGTGCGGCGAGGTGTCGCACGCCGCGGTGCTGTGCCCCTCCTTCTACCGTGCCGAGGTCATCACCAACCCCAGCCGCATGGACAAGTTCAAGAAGCGTGTCGGTGGTGCGGTGATCGGCTGGCTGCAGGGCCGCGATGCCCGCCGTCGTGAAGAACTGGCCTTCTGACAAGGCGCGAGAAGATCATGCAAGAGATCAACAACATCCAGCAGCCCATCAAGATCGCCATCCTGGCGATGGGCGGTGAAGGCGGCGGGGTGCTGGCCGATTGGATCGTCGACCTGGGCGAGCACAACGGCTGGACAGCGCAGACCACCTCGGTGCCCGGCGTGGCGCAACGCACTGGCGCCACCATCTACTACGTGGAGCTGCTGCCCCCCGCGGCACCTTCTGAGAAGCGCACCCCCATCCTGGCCCTGATGCCCATGCCCGGTGACGTGGACGTGGTGCTGTGCTCCGAGCTGATGGAAGCCGGCCGCGCCGTGCAGCGTGGCCTGGTCACGCCGGACCGTACGGCCCTGCTGACCTCCACCCACCGCGTCTACTCGATCGCCGAGAAATCCGCGATGGGCGATGGCCGTGTGGACGTCGACGTGCTGCTAAAGCATGCCGAAAAGGCCGCCAAGCGCCTTGTCAGCTTCGACATGGCCCAGGCGGCCGAGGAAACCGGCAGCGTGATCAGCGCCGTGCTTTTCGGCGCGCTGTGCGGCACCGGTGTCGTGCCATTCAGCCGCGAGCAGTTCGAGCAGACCATCGAGCGTGGCGGTGTGGGCGTCAAGCCCAGCCTGAAGGCCTTCGCACGGGGCAGTGCCGAGGCCATGGGCCAGGGCGCCGTCAAGGCCGAGGCCCCGGCAGCGGCTGCGCCCAATCCTCGCTCTGCTGCGGTGGCAGCTCTGTTGTCGCGGGTAGACGCGGGCTTCGACAAGCGCTCGTCGCACTTGGTGCGCGAAGGCGTGCGCCGCCTGATCGATTACCAGGATGTAGCCTACGCCGGCCTGTACCTCGACCGCCTGGAAACGCTGCAACGCCGCACCGGCGGGCTCGACCCGGTGTTGACGGGCGAGGTGGCGCGCCACCTGGCGCTGTGGATGTCCTACGAGGACACGATCCGCGTGGCTGACCTCAAGACCCGTGGCAGCCGCTTCGACCGCGTGCAGGGCGAGGTGCGTGCCAAGCAGGACCAGCAGGTGCGCATCAACGAGTTCATGCACCCCCGCATCGAAGAGATCTGCGAGACGCTGCCGGCCGGCCTGGGCCGCTGGCTGGCCAAGCCGCACGCCATCCATCGCCTGGTGGCCCGCATGACGACCGAAGGGCGCGTGATCCGCACCTCGTCGCTGCCGGGCTTCCTGCTGCTGTGGACGTTGTCGCGCTGGCGCGTGGCGCGCCGCACCACCCTGCGCTACGAGCTGGAGAACCAGCGCATCGAGCGCTGGTTTGCCAAGATCCTGGCGCTGGCGCATGGCCACCCGGCCCTGGCGCTTGAAGTGGCCCGCCTGCAGCGCCTGGTCAAAGGCTACGGCGACACGCATGCCCGCGGCCTGGGCAACTACGAGACGCTGATGAGCATCCTGGAGAAGCACGAGAACCGCCTGGCACCGGCCGCCCTGGGCGAGCTGCGCGATGCGGCACTGGCTTCCGAAGATGGCCAGAAGCTGCGCTTCGCGCTGCAGCGGATGGCGCTGGCTTGAGAGAGGGCTCTAACGCATGGTGACGCCTGTGCCTCAAGACCCTCGCAGCTTCCAGCGCGCTCACCGGATCCACTTCTCGGAGTGCGATCCGGCGGGCATTGTGTTCTACCCCCAGTACTTCATCCTCTTCAACGACCTGCTGGAGGGCTGGGTGGATGCGATCACGCCCCTGGGCTTTGCCGACATGGTGCTCAAGAAGCGCTTTGGCCTGCCCACGGTGCATCTGGAGGCGGAGTTCTTCGCCATCAGCCGCATGGGTGATGACGTGACCCTGAGCCTGCAGGTCGAGCGGCTGGGCACCAAGTCTCTGACTTTGCGGCTCGATTGCGTCGCCGCGGATGGCGAAAAGCGCATGACCGTCAAGCAGACGATCGTGACCACCTCGCTCGAGACGCACCAGGCCATCGAGATCCCGCCGCTGCTCAAGCAGGTGCTCGATCCGGCCTGAGCCCTGGGGCGATGACATGAGCGCACACGCCACCGACATGATCGACATCCGCGAGGCCAGCACGAGCACCGCGGGCTTCGTGGAGCAGTACCTGCCCGCGCTGCTCAACCAGGCGGCGCATCTGGTGATCGGTGATTTCGCCGATGTGGTGCGGGGCTACGGCCTGTCCATCGTCGAATGGCGTGTGCTGGCCATCCTGGCCGATGGCGACCGCGTGCCGGTGGGCCTGCTGGCGCGCAAGGCCATCACCAAGCAATCCACGCTGACCCGCCTGCTCGACCGCATGGCCGAGCAAGGGCACATCGTGCGGATCACGGCGGGCAATGACCGTCGCTTGACGCTGGTGGAGATCACCAGCGAAGGCCGCGCCCTGGTGCAGGTGCTGATGGCCCGGGCCGACGAGCAGCAGCGGCGCGCCCTGGCGGCCTTGGGGCCGGCGCGTCAGCAGCAACTGGAGGCCTTGCTCAGAGGGCTGATCAGCAGCCTTGAGCCGGCCCTGCCGGCCACGGACGCCTTCGGTCAGGATTAGCGCTTGCCGCGGCGCGCCTTGGGGGCGGGGGCTGCTGCGGGGGCAGGCGCGGGCTCGGTGGTGAGCGCATCGGCTGCCTGGGCCGCGTGCAGGCGCAACTGGCCCAGCAGGTCGGTGAGTGTGAGACGCTCTGGCGAGCGCATGCCCGCGAACATCGACACCACCCAGGCTTCATGCACCGCGGCGATCTGCTCGAAACTGGTGCGTCCTTCGGGCGTGAGCCTCAGCCGATAAGAACGGCGATCGGTGGGATCGACCTCGCGGATCACCCAGCCTTCCTTCTCCAGCTCCTGCGTCAGGCCGGTGACGTTGCCGCCTGTGACCATCAGGTAGGCCGACAGGGCACTCATGCTCAGGCCATCGGGGTAGCGATGCAACTGGGCCAGGTAATCGAAGCGGGCCAGCGAGATGCCGAACTCGGTGCGCAGGCGCCTTCGGATCTCGGTCTGGACCTGGTTGGTGCACGACAGCATCCGTAGCCACAGGCGCAGAGATTGGTGGTCGTCTTCGGTGACGCTGGCTTCCAGGCCAAGGTCGTGCTCGGGCAAGGCCAGTTTCATGGGGGTTCGCGACGAAGGCATGGTGTGACGGCAGTAAAACAGGAGGCCGGCCAAGCAACCAGGAAACAGGCGTCCTCCCGCCGTTGATTTCATTGTAAGGGGGGCGTGCCGGCTATCCCTGCGGCGCTGCTTGTCTATCCGTTTGTCGCTGGGCTGAAAAAAGGGTGCGGGCTGTGTTGCAGCTTGTGATCGGGGTTGTCCCGGCGTCACGGAAACTGGATACCTGATTGCGGCAAACGGATTGAGGCTGCGTTGTGCGTCACAGGACACTGAATACGTTCCTGAAGAACGCACGCGTTTCCCGCCATGCCGACACCCCCCTGAATCCACCATTTGCGCATGGCAGGGCGTTGGCGAATCAACCCACCTGTCCATTCTCAATAGGAGATTCTCAGTGAAGAAGTCGACGATATTCTCCCTGCTGTGCTGCGCATCCAGCATGACTTTTGCGCAGTCCTCTACGAACGTGAGCATCTACGGCATCCTCGACGTCGGGGTCGACCGCGTGAGCAACGTTGGCGGCAACAGCAACACGCTGGTCAACACCGGCGTGCTGGTGCCCAACCTGCTGGGCTTCCGCGGCAGTGAAGATCTGGGCGGCGGCCTCAAGGCCATCTTCAAGCTGGAAACCCAGTTCGCACTGGACACGGGCGCCACCATCGGCATCAACGGCACCAGTGAAGGCATGTGGAACCACGGGGCCTACGTGGGCCTGGAAGGCTCCATGGGCAAGGTCACCGTCGGCGCGCTCGACGACTTCATGTTCTCGAACCTGTCGGTCAAGCGCTATGGCTTTGGCGCGATGTTCCCGTTCGTGAGCCTCACCTTCCTGCGTCAAGGCCCGTTTGCCAACCTCTCGCCCGTTGGTTCGTTCGACTTCGACCGCACTGCACTGACCAGCCGCGTGTCCAATGCCATCCGCTACGACAGCCCCAACATCGGTGGCTTCAACTTCGGCGCGCTGTACGGCATGGGCGAGCAGGCCGGCGGCAAGAATCGCAACAGCACCTACAGCCTGGGCGCCGATTACGCCAGCGGCCCCTGGACCTTCACCGCCGCCATGATCAGCGCCAAGTCGCCGCTGATCAACAACGGTGACGACGGCTTGACGAGCTGGGGTATCGGCGGTCGCTATGACTTCACCGGCGGCATCTCGACGGACTTCCTGTACACCAACACGAAGAACACCTTCACCAATGCCAAGATCGATGTCTACGAAGTGGGCGCGATCATGAGCCCGACGCCGACGACCCGCCTGATCGGCCAGTACACGTACATGAAGGGCAACGACGTGCTGGACAGCAACAAGGCGCACCAGATCAACGCCGGCCTGCACTACCTGCTCTCCAAGCGCAGCAATGTGTACGTGCAGTTCTCGTACCAGAAAGCCTCGGGTGACGACACCACGGCCAAGGCCCAGCTGATGCTGATGGGCCCGTCGTCGGGGGGCAGCCAGAACGTGCTGCGCGTGGGCATGTTCCACGCCTTCTGATCCGACGGACCTCAAGTCCCTTGAACGATGCCCATGAGGTCCAACGGCCTCATGGGCATTTTTTATACCCCCGGGGCTTTGCCCCCTCTCTCATCGTTTGGAGACATCATGTTCAAGCTGTTGCGACTGCTTCCCCTGGCCGTCCTGTCTGCGTCGGCGCTGGCCGCGCCCCTGCCCGGTGTTCGTGGCGTGGACCACGTGGGCTTCACCGTGCCGGACGTGGACCGTGCCGTCAGCTTCTTTCACGATGTGATCGGTTGCGAGGAGGCCTTCCGCTTCGGGCCGATCAAGGATGATCAGGGCACGCTGATGCAGGATCTTGTCAATGTGCACCCCCGCGCGGAGATCCAGCAGATCGTGATGATGCGTTGCGGCCAGGGCTCCAACATCGAGCTGTTCCAGTACAAGGCGCCGGACCAGAAGACCGAACCGCCCAGGAACAGCGACATTGGCGGTCACCATGTGGCTTTCTACGTGAAGGATCTGGCGCTGGCCGTGGAGAAGGCCAAGGCGCTGGGCGTGAAGACGCTGATGGGCCCGTTCCCTGTCAACGAAGGGCCGGGCGCGGGGCAGGCCATCACCTACATCCTGACCCCCTGGGGCATGCAACTGGAGTTGATCTCCTACCCCAAGGGCATGGCCTACGAGAAGAAATCGAAGGTCAAGCTCTGGAAGCCTTCTGGCCAGTGATGCTGGCGTGAAAGAAAAAAGGGCGGTGGCCTGCGCGGCCATCGCCCTTCTTTGTGCCTGCCTGGCGCGGCGGCGTTTGATCAGCGAGTGATCAGAACGCGGCGATGCCGGTTTGCGCACGGCCCAGGATCAGGGCATGCACGTCATGGGTGCCTTCGTAGGTGTTGACCACCTCCAGGTTCACCAGGTGGCGGGCCACGCCGAACTCGTCGCTGATGCCGTTGCCGCCCATCATGTCGCGGGCCAGGCGGGCGATGTCCAGGGCCTTGCCGCAGGAGTTGCGCTTCATGATCGAGGTGATCTCGACCGCAGCCGTGCCTTCATCCTTCATGCGGCCCAGGCGCAGGCAGCCTTGCAGGCCCAGCGTGATCTCGGTCTGCATGTCGGCCAACTTCTTCTGGATCAGCTGGTTGGCGGCCAAGGGGCGGCCAAACTGCTTGCGGTCCAGCGTGTACTGGCGCGCACGGTGCCAGCAGTCTTCCGCAGCACCCAGGGCACCCCAGGCGATGCCGTAGCGTGCCGAGTTCAGGCAGGTGAAGGGGCCCTTGAGGCCGCGCACTTCGGGGAAGGCGTTCTCTTCGGGGCAGAACACCTCGTCCATCACGATCTCGCCGGTGATGCTGGCGCGCAGGCCCACCTTGCCGTGGATGGCGGGGGCGGAGAGGCCCTTCCAGCCCTTTTCCAGCACGAAGCCGCGGATCGCACCTTCGTCATCCTTGGCCCACACCACGAACACGTCGGCGATGGGGCTGTTGCTGATCCACATCTTGGCGCCGCTCAGGCTGTAGCCGCCGGGCACCTTGCGGGCGCGCGTGACCATGCTGCCGGGGTCGGAGCCGTGGTCGGGCTCGGTCAGGCCGAAGCAGCCGATCCATTCGCCGCTGGCCAGCTTGGGCAGGTACTTTTGCTTGGTCTCTTCGTTGCCGAAGGCGTTGATGGGCACCATCACCAGCGACGACTGCACGCTCATCATCGAGCGGTAGCCCGAATCGACGCGCTCCACCTCACGCGCCACCAGGCCGTAGCTCACGTAGTTGAGGTCGGCGCCGCCGTAGGCTTCGGGGATGGTGATGCCCAGCAGGCCCAGCTCGCCCATCTCGCGGAAGATGGCCGGGTCGGTGCGCTCGTGGCGGAAGGCTTCCAGCACGCGCGGGGCCAGGCGTTCCTGGCAGTAGGCGTTGGCGGCGTCGCGCACGGCGCGCTCATCGCTGGTGAGTTGCTGGTCGAGTTGCAGGGGATCGTCCCATGCGAAGGAAACTTTGGTCGAGGCCATGGAGGGGGTCCGTGAGGGGATGTTGAGAGGCGATGGGGAGGTCGCGTGTGTCGAACTGCTGGCTCAGTCGGGGATGACGGCCGTGGCTTCGATCTCGACCTTGGCGCGGTCTTCGATCAGGGCCTTGACTTCCACCGCGGTCATGGCGGCGTTGTACGAGCCGATGATCTCGCGGTAGGCCTTGCCGACCTCGCGGCCCGCGGCCAGGTACTCGCGCTTGTCGGTGACGTACCAGGTGACACGCACGATGTGCTCGGGCTTGCCGCCCGCTTCGCGCAGCACCTCGACGATGTTGCGCAGTGCCTGGGCCACCTGCTCGGCGAAGTCATCGGTGTGGAACACGCACTGCGCATCCCAGCCGATCATGCCGGCGATGTAGACCTGGCGGCCCTTGACCGTGACGCCGTTGGCGTAACCCTTGGGACGAGGCCAGCCTTCTGGCAGCAGCACTTGCATGGAATCTTCCTTCTTCATGATGTGTCGGGTCGTGATGGTTCAGGCCGGCTGGCCTTCGCGCACGTCCTTGAGCAGTTCGCGCGCGATGATGATCTGTTGCACCTCGGTGGCGCCTTCGTAGATGCGCAGGGAGCGGATCTCGCGGTACAGGCGTTCCACGGGCTGTTCGCTGACCACGCCCAGGCCGCCCCACAATTGCACGGCGGCGTCGATCACGGTCTGCGCGCCTTCGGTGGCTGCCATCTTGGCCATGGCAGCCTCGCGGGTCACGTTGCGGCCCTGGTCGCGCTGCCAGGCGGCGCGGTAGGTGAGCAGCGCGGCGCCATCGATGGTGGTGGCCA
The DNA here is from genome assembly GCF_049274795.1 of Aquabacterium sp. Classification (GTDB taxonomy): domain Bacteria; phylum Pseudomonadota; class Gammaproteobacteria; order Burkholderiales; family Burkholderiaceae_C; genus Aquabacterium. The sequence continues at coordinate 28,998 of NZ_JBASTH010000007.1, read as the reverse complement.
TCTGGGCCAACTTCGATTGCGTGAGCTGGAAGTCGGCCAGCACCTGGCCGAACATGCGGCGGGTGGTGGCGCGGTGCAGGGCCTCGTCCAACGCACGACGGCCGAAGCCCAGGGCTGCTGCAGCCACCGAGGTGCGGAACACGTCCAGCGTGCGCATGGCGACCTTGAAACCTTCGCCGGCGGCGCCGATGCGCTGGGCCACGGGGATGCGGCAGTTGCTGAAGCGCAGGCGGGCCAGCGGGTGCGGCGCGATCACGTCGATGCGCTCGGCGATGTCGAAGCCGGGCGTGCCCGCCTCGACGATGAAGGCCGAGATGCCGCGCGAGCCGGGGGCCTCGCCAGTGCGGGCGAAGACCACGTAGATGTCGGCGATGCCGCCGTTGGAGATCCAGGTCTTCTCGCCGTCGAGCACGTAGTGGTCACCGTCCAGGCGGGCGGCGCAGGCCATGGCGGCCACGTCGGAGCCTGCTTCTGGCTCGGACAGGGCAAAGGCCGAGATGGCCTCACCCCGGGCCACGCGTGGCAGGTAGCGAGCCTGCTGCTCGGGGCTGCCGGCCAGGCTGATGGCGCCAGAGCCCAGGCCCTGCATCGCGAAGGCGAAGTCGGCCAGGCCGTTGTGGCGGGCCAGGGTCTCGCGGATCAGGCACAGGGTGCGGGTGTCCAGCGTGTTGGTGGCGCCGCCGTTGTGGGTGCCGGCCACGGCGTGGCGAAGCCAGCCGGCCTGGCCCAGGGCGCGCACCAGGGTGCGGCAGTCGTTGTCGACGTCATCGCTGTGGATGTGCGCGGCGTGGGTGGCGGCCCAGGCATCCAGCTCGCGTGCCAGGCTGCGGTGGTGGTCTTCCAGGAAGGGCCACTCGAGGTGGGGGAGGCGTTCTGCGGTCACGTCAGTCTCCTTGGAAGACGGGCTTCTGGCGCGCCACGAAGGCTTCGTACGCGCGGGTGAAGTCTTGCGTCAGCATGCACAGGGCCTGGGCTTGCGCCTCGGCCTCGATGGCTTGGTCGATGCCCATGGTCCATTCCTGGTGCAGCATGGTCTTGGTCAGGCCGTTGGCGAAGGTGGGGCCGGCGGCCAGATCGCGCGCCAGCTTCTGGGCGTCGTCCAGCAGCGTTTCGGGGGCGGACAGTCGGTTGAAGAAGCCCCAGCGTTCGCCTTCCTCGCCGCCCATGGAGCGGCCGGTGTAGAGCAGATCGCTGGCGCGGCCCTGGCCCACAATGCGCGGCAGCATGGCGCAGGCGCCCATGTCGCAGCCGGCCAGGCCCACGCGGTTGAACAGGAAGGCGGTCTTGCTGCGGGCGGTGCCCACGCGCAGATCGGAGGCCATGGCCATGATGGCGCCAGCACCGGCGCACACGCCGTCCACGGCGGCCACGATGGGCTGAGGGCAGGCACGCATGGCCTTGACCAAGTCGCCTGTCATGCGCGTGAACATCAGCAGCTCGGGGGCCTTCAGGCGCACCAGCGGGCCGATGATCTCGTGCACGTCACCGCCAGAGCAGAAGTTGCCACCGGCGCCGACCAGCACCACCACGTGCACATCCGGTGCATGGCGCAGGCGGCCGAACAGGTCGCGCAGCTCGGCGTAGGAGTCGAAGGTCAGCGGGTTCTTGCGCTCAGGGCGGTTCAGCGTGATGGTGGCCACGCCGCCTTCGAGCTGCCACAGGAAGTGCTGCGCCTCGTAGCCGGCGATGGGGCGGCGGTTGCCGGCCTGCAGGGCCGGGTCCAGCAAGGGGGTTGTCTCACTCATGGGTTGTTGTCCTCGTTGTTGGCGCGCGCGTGCATCACGTGCACGCGCAGGCTGCCCAGCTGGGCATGCAGGGTCTGCGCGGTCTTGGCATCGAGCCCGCCGAAGAGTTCATGGATCCACAGCTCGTGCTGGCGGGCCATCTCGGAGAAGGCGTCCCGGCCCTTGTCCGTGAGCCGCACGATCCACGAGCGGCGGTCGGTGGGGCTGGGCTCGCGCACCACCAGGGCTTCGCGCTCGAGCTCGTCGGTGAGGCCGGTGATGTTCCCGCCGGTCACCATCAGGTAGCGCGACAGCTCCTTCATCATCAGCCCTTCGGGCTGGCGGTAGAGCTGGGCCATGTAGTCGAAGCGGGCCAGCGAGATGTCGAAGTTCACGCGCAGGCGGCGACGGATCTCGTCCTCGATCTGCGTGGTGCACGAGAGCATGCGCAGCCACAGGCGCAGCACGGCGTGGTCGCCCTGGCCGGCGCGGGCTTCATGGCCCAGTTCGTCCGCCTGGATCAGCAGCTTGTGGCTGGCATCGGCCTTCATCGCGGAAGCTCCCCGCCGCAGACGGCGATGCTCTGGCCATTGACGGAGGCGGCGCCAGGCGAGCTCAGCCACAGCACGGCATCGGCCACTTCCTCGGGCTGCACGAAGCGGCCCTGCGGGTTGCCAGCCGAGAACTGCGCGCGGGCCTCGGCCTCGCTGCGGCCGGTCTTGGCCATGACATTGGCGATGCTCTCGCGCAGGATGTCGGTCTCGGTGTAGCCGGGGCATACGGCGTTGACCGTGATGCCGTGGCGGGCCACTTCGAGCGCCAGCGACCGGGTCAGGCCGATCACGGCATGCTTGGCGGCGGCATAGGCCGTGACATAGGCATAGCCGGTGAGGCCCGCGGTGCTGGCCACGTTGACGATGCGGCCGGCCTTGGCCTGCAGCATGTCGGGCAGGGCGGCCTGGGTGCACAGCACGGTGCCCATCAGGTTCACGTCCAGCATCTGGCGCCAGGCGGCTTCGTCCGTCTTGCCGAAGGGAGCGCTCTTGGCCTGGCCGGCGTTGTTGACCAGCACGGTGATGGGGCCGAAGCGCTGGCGGGCCTGCTCGAAGGCAGCGGCCACCTGATCGACCTGGCCCACATCGGCCGTGACGGCTACACGGTTCGCTTCATCCTCGGCCACCAGCGGCGCCAGGCTGGCGGCGCTGCGGCCCAGCAGGCTCACCTGCGCGCCGCGGGCGGCGAAGGCGCGCACGATGGCGGCGCCGATGCCGCGGGCGGCACCAGTCACCAGCACGTGCTGGCCTTGCAGGTCCTTGGGTTGGCGAGCGTCCATGGTGCTCAACCCTTGCCGCCAGGTACCGCAGCGGCGGCCTGGGCGCGCTCACGCTGGAACAGCGTTTCCATCTGCGACTTGCCCGAGCGGTACTGCGGGGGCCAGGTGACGTTGGTGTAGCCGATCTTGGCAGCTTCGGTCAGCGTCCAGGCTGGATTGGCCAGGTGCGGTCGGGCCACGGCGCACAGGTCGGCGCGGCCAGCCGCGATGATGCTGTTGACGTGGTCGGCTTCGCTGATCGCACCCACGGCGATGGTCTGCACACCGGCTTCGTTGCGCACGCGGTCGGCGAACGGCGTCTGGAACATGCGGCCGTACACGGGCTTCTCGGCCTTGCTGACCTGGCCCGAGGAGCAATCGACCAGATCGGCGCCGGCGGCCTTGAAGGCGCGGGCGATCTCGACCGCGTCCAAGGGTGTGATGCCGCCTTCGACCCAGTCGTGGGCCGAGATACGTACGGACATCGGCAGGTTCTGCGGCCACACCTCGCGCACGGCGGCGAACACTTCCAGCGGGTAGCGCAGGCGGTTGGCCAGCGAGCCGCCGTACTCGTCGGTGCGCTGGTTGGTCAGCGGCGAAATGAAGCTCGACAGCAGGTAGCCGTGTGCGCAGTGCAGTTCCAGCCAGTCGAAGCCAGCCTCAGCCGCCCATTTGGTCGAGCGCACGAACTGATCACGCACCTCGTCCATGTCGGCGCGGGTCATGGCGCGGGCGGTGTCGCTCACGCCCGGCAGGTACTGTAGGGGCGAGGCGGAGATCAGCGGCCAGTTGCCTTCGACCAGCGGCTTGTCGATGCCTTCCCAGCCCAGGCGCGTGGAGCCCTTGGCGCCGGCATGGCCGATCTGCACGGCGATCTTGGCATCGGAGCGCTGGTGCACGAAGTTGACGATGCGCTTCCAGGCGTCGCGCTGGGTCTCGTCCCACAGGCCGGGGCAGCCCGGGGTGATGCGGCCGGTGGGCGATACGCAGGTCATCTCGACCATGACCATGCCGGCACCGCCCATGGCACGCGAGCCCAGGTGCACCAGGTGGTAGTCGTCGACCAGGCCGTTGTCGCAGCTGTACTGCGCCATGGGCGAGACCATCACGCGGTTCTTGAGCGTCACGTCGCGCACGGTGAGGGGAGTGAACATGGGCGGCGGCGGGGCGCTGTCATTGGCGGCTACGCCGGCCTGCTGGGCGAACCAGCGCTCGTAGCCTTCCAGCCAGACCTTGTCGCGCATGCGCAGGTTCTCGTGGCTGATGCGCTGGCTGCGCGTGAGCATGGAGTACATGAACTGCTCGGGGGCCAATTGATCGCAGTAGCGCTCGCCGCAGACCTCGAACCATTCCATGGCGTTCCAGGCGGCGTTCTGCAGGCGCAGCACGTCCACCGAGCGGGCGGCCTGGTAGCGCGCCAGTACTTCGGGGATGTGCTCGGGCGTGTCGCCCAGGGTCTTGAACTGGGCCGTCAGTTCGATGGCGTCTTCCAGGGCCAGCTTGGTGCCCGAGCCGATGGCGAAGTGGGCCGTGTGCACGGCATCGCCCATCAGCACGACGTGGCTCTTGCCGTTGTGCAGCGACCATTGCTCGCAGGTGACGCGCTGGAAGTTCAGCCAGGCCGAGCCACGCAGGTGGCGGGCGTTGGTCATCAGCTTCTCGCCCTTGAGGTTGCTGGCGAAGAGCTTCTCGCAGAACTCGATGGATTGCTGCTGATCGGCCTTGTCCAGGCCGTGGGCCAGCCACACGTGCTCGGGGCACTCGACGATGAAGGTGCTGGTCTGCTCGTCGAACTTGTAGACGTGGGCCTGGAACCAGCCGTGCTCGGTCTTCTCGAACAGGAAGTTGAAGGCGTCGTACACCTTGTTGGTGCCCAGCCAGATGTAGCGGTTGGGGCGCAGCGCGATGTCGGGCTTGAAGGTGTCCTGGTACTTGGTGCGCACCTTGGAGTTCAGGCCGTCGCTGGCGATGATCAGGTCGGCATCGGGGAAATCGGCGTCGGAATCGACTTCCTGCTCGAACACCAGCTTGACGCCGACTTCTTCACAGCGGGCCTGCATGATGTTGAGCAGCTTTTTGCGGCCGATGCCGACGAAGCCGTGGCCGCCCGAGCGGATGGTGCGGCCCTTGATGTGCAGCTCGATGTCGTCCCAGTGGTTGAAGGCCTGCTGGATCTCGTCGGCTGTCTTGATGTCCCAGCGGCGCATGTTCTCCATCGTGGCGTCGGAGAACACCACGCCCCAGCCGAAGGTGTCGTAGGCGCGGTTGCGCTCGACCACGGTGATGTCGTGCGAGGGGTTGTGCTGCTTCATCAGCAGGCCGAAGTACAGGCCGGCCACGCCGCCACCGATACAGACGATCTTCATGCTCAATCCTTCCAGTCGAGGGGCGTTTGCCCGAAGGCATGTCAAATTTACATGCCAACTAAGTTGTTTAGTTCTAAAGTAGTTTAGCGAAGCAAACTGGAAGGCGCAAGCGAAATCAGCGCGTGAAACGCGCCTGTTCAGACAGGAGAGGGGAAACCTTGATGTCGGTCAACGGCGCGCGGCCTGGCGCAAGAGCCAGCCGCATGCCCGAGCGACCACGGCCAGGGTGATGGCCTGGGCGATGCGGTCCCCTCGAAGCACCTGGGGGCCATCAGCCACACCAGCAGCCCATAGAGGACGCCCGACAGTCCCACGTAGTGGGCCACCGAGGGGGACAGGGTGCACAGCAGCGCAGACACGCCCAACCCCAGCACCAGCAGCCGGGCCACGAGACCGGGGGCGCTGACGCGAGCTTCTGCCAGCACACAGCACAGCCACAGGCCGGCCAGGTTCAGGCAGGCATGCGCCCAACCGAGGAGCAGAAAATGTCCTGTGAGGGCGCGCCACCATTGGCCCTGCAGCAGGGTGCTGCGTTCATAGCGCAGCAGGTATCGCGTATCGAGGGGAAGTGTCTGCAGCAGCAACACCAGTGCGGTGAGGCCCGCAGCGTCCAAAACAGCGAGGCCGGCAGCGGCCAGCCTCGGCTCATGCCGGTGGTTCCGGCCGGCACCACAGCCAGCACAGCACCAGGGCCATGCTGATCAGCGCGATGCCACGGGCCCAGACATTACCCACCGTCATCCCGACGATGAGGGCGCTGCCCGTCATGGTGGCGCTGGCGATCCACTTCACGCGCCGGCTCACGAAGCCGCCTTCGTCCCAATTGCGCAGCATGGGGCCGAACATCCGGTGGGCGTAGAGCCAGCGCGACAGCCGGGGCGAGCTGCGCGCGGCGGCCCACCCGGCGATCAGGATGAACACGGTGGTGGGCATGCCGGGCACGACGATGCCGATGAGGCCCAGGGTCACGCAGACCAGGGCCAGCAGGATCAAGGCTGCCCGCACGGGCAGCGGCGGCACCACCACCGTGGGATCAGGCCGTGACGGCGCCGCTGGCTTGGGCATTGTCCAGGCTGAACTGCGTGTTCAGCAGTTGCCCGAAGCGGCCATAGGCGGCCAGGGCGCCGGCGATCACGCGGTCCTGCACATCGGCCAGCTCGGGCGCATCCAGCGAGGCCACGAAGCGCTTCCACGCCTTGGCACGGCCTTCCGGGTAGGCGGCCAGGTTGCGCGCGCCGAACTCGCCGTTCAGGCCGAGCTTTTCGTTCACTTCCTTGAGCAGGAAGGCCGCGCCCAGGGTCGAGCCCTCGGACACGTACAGCCAGCCCAGGGCTTCCGGGGCGCTCATGCCTTGTGTGACGATGGGCTCTTGCGGCACGGGGGCCTGCAGATCGTTCAGATCGGCCTGGGAATCCGTGGCGCGGCCTCGTTCGGACAGGTCGCTCACGGCGGCCTGCACGGCCGGGTCGTCGAACAGGTGCTCGACATCGCGCTGGAACAGGTACTGAACGGCCACGAACTTGGCGTACTGCGCCCGGGAGGAGAAAGGCTGCGCCTTTTCCATCAGGTGGTGCATCTGTTCGTGCTGGGGTGCGGTCTCATGCTTGAGCCGTTGCGACAACGGGGCATGGAGGGTGGAGGTTTCGGACATGGTCGGTGCTTTCGGAAATGAAATGGATCACGCGCTCCGGCCATTTGCACGGCGGCGCGATTGAAAAGCCCACAGCGACAGGCCTGCCAGCAGTCCACCCCACCCGACGGCGCCGCCACCGCCGCCGCCCGAGCCACCGGTGGTGGTCGATGCTGCGACATTGACGGACACCGTCTGCTCGGTAGCCAGTTCGCTGGCGCTATTCTCGCAGCGAAGCGTGAAAGTGTTCACGCCGACCTTGGACAGCGCGGTGTTGATCTGCACCTGGTTTCCGGACGCCTGCTGGGTGCCGCTCCAGGTGCTGCCGTTGTCGCCGCTGGCGGTGCAGCTGGTGGCGTTCTCGGCCACGGACACGCTGGCCGACATGTTGTACAGGCCGAAGGCGGCGTACTGCGTGGTCCGGTCCGCCAGCGGGCCGCCGCCCATGAAGCCGCCGAACAGCCAGCCACGCGTGGTGCCGGGGCGCACGGCGTACAGCGGCGGTGAGGTCGGGTAGCGAGCCCCGGGCCAGCCGACGGTGCCGTCCGGCGTGGTCACGTCGTCGCCGGCAGGGCGCAACGAGACCAGGCTGGTGAACTTGGCCTGGTTCACCTGGGCCTGGGCAGCGGTCGGGCTCGAGAGGCAGGCCAGGCCCACGGCGGTGGCGGTCGCCACGCTGGTGCTCAGCAGCAGAGAGACGATGTGGGTGGGGCGATGAAGAGACAGACGTGGCATGGAGGCCTCGAAAAGATGGGCTGGGTGTTCAGCGCTGCCAGAGCCCACGAAGTAGCTGCCGCCCTGCGTCTCGGCGTAGTTGATGTCGAACACGTTGTTGACGGCCAGGCGCACGCCACCGCTGAGCGAGGCGTTGCGGCGTGGGGGCAGCACGTACCAGATGTTGGCGTCGCCGCCGCTGTGGCCCAGGCTGTTGGAGGGGGAGCCCGTCAGGCTGCCCAGCGGGAAGGGGTCGTAGCCGCCACCACCCGTGTCCATCAGCATGCGCGTGAAGTTCAGCATCGCGAAGGCGGTGCCGGTGCCGGTGTCGATGTCCGATTGCAGCTCGATCCCACGGCTGTGGAAGGGGCCGTCCAGGTTCACGTAGGCGTAGGGCCCGGACACGCCGCTGCTTTCGGTGTCGATGGGCGACATGATCCGGGCCATCGTCACGTAGTCGCGCACCTTGTTGTCGAACCAGGCCAGCTTGAAGCGGGCGGTGTCACGCGCGGTGAGCACGTTCTTGAAGATGCCGTTGACACCCAGTTCCCACTGGCGCGAACGCTCGGCCTTCAGGTTGCGTGTGCGTGTGACGTACAGGCTGGACTTCAGGTCGATCGCGCGCTGGCCTGGCGGCTTCCAGTGGTGGCTGGCCACCAGCGTGTCGCTGCGCACATGGTTCTGGATACCGCCGGCCGTGGCCGATTGGGCTTCTTCGCCGAACTGGGCGTCCAGCCCGATGTAGCTGAGCTTGATCGACTGGCTGGGGGGGGGGCGCCAGGTGCCCTTGAGCAGCACGGAGGTCTGGTCTTGCGATGACAGCTTGGTCACGCGTCATGCCCCACGTTGTTGATGCGGTCGTTCACGGAGCCATGCTGGCCTTTCTCGAACTCGCCGACGGACTTGCGGCTGGCCACCATCACCAATCGATGTCTTCACGGGGTTTGAGGCCCAGGGCCGCGCTGCCCGCGAAGTGGTAGGCATTGCTGCCCGAGGTGGTGTTCAGCCGTGCGCCGTGCGTGGCGCCTTCGCGCACCAGGTCGTCCACCTCCAGCGTGCGGAAGTTCACCATGCCGGCGATCATCCCGGCGCCACCCACGGTGGAGGCCGGGCCCTTGGTGATGTCCACGCCCGCGAGCAGTTCAGGGTCGAGGTAGACCGTGCCGTTGGCGCCGTGTGAAGCGCACGTCCACGGCCGTGTTCGTGTCCAGCCACAGCGCGCTGCCATCGGCCAGGGTGAGTTGCCTGCGTTCGCTCACGCCGGTGCGCAGGTCGGCCATCAGGGCACGGCCCGACAGGCGGTTGAGGCGCCCGTAGATGCCTTGCACACGTTCCCAGGCTACGGCATGGTCGGGGCGTGCATCGCGCCAGCGTTTGCAGGCATCCCAGTCATCGGCACTGGCCTCGCCCGATTGCAGCTTGACCATCCAGCCGATGGCCTGTTCGACCATGGCAGCACTGGGCGCTTGGGCTGAAGCGGTCATGAGGCGTCGGGGTAGAGCAGGCGGTAGCACTGCCGCAGCCCGTTGGCCACGTACTTCTCGACGGAGCTGATGGACACGCCCAGGCGGGCCGCGATCTCCTTGTCGGGCAGGCCGTCGAGCATGCGGTCGACTTCTTCCAGCGCCTGCAGGGCGGCCAGGCGCTCTTCCGGTGAAGGGCTGACCGGCTCCGGCAATTGGGCCAGGGTCTGCAGGTAGGCGCGCTCCAGCGAGAGGCGCCTGGTGTGGTCGATCAGGACACTGCGTGCCACCGTGGCCAGGAAGGCGCGAGGCTCCTGCAGTTTACGGGCCGGGTGGCCCAGCACACGCACGAAGGTGTCCTGGGCCAGATCGGCCGCCTCATGCACATCGTTGACCCGGCGCCTCGCAGGGCGGTATGCGAGCCAAGCCGATGGAAAGTGCTGTGGATCACGGCGGTCAGGGCAGGGCTATAGTGAGTTCAGCAAACCTGCAACAGGAGATGGCCAGATGTTCTCGCACGTGATGGTGGGAGTCAGTGACTTTGATCGCGCCATGGCCTTCTACACACCGGTGCTTGATGCGCTGGGTGCGAGCCTGCGTTTCCAGGAGCCTGGGCGACCTTGGGCGGGCTGGCAATCCTTGCCGGAGCCCCGCCCGCTGTTCCTCATCGGCCGTCCTCATGATCAGCATCCACATCAGCCAGGCAATGGCCAGATGGTTGCGTTCGTGGCCCAGTCGCGCGCCCAGGTCGATGCGGTGTATGCACTGGCATTGCGCAGTGGTGGCCGGTGCGAAGGTGCGCCGGGACTGCGGCCCGAATACCATGCCGCCTACTACGGCGCCTATTTCCGGGACCCGGACGGCAACAAGCTGTGTGTGGTCTGCCATCAAGCCGAATGACGGCCAAGGTCTTTCTCATCAACAACAGGGACAAACATGTATCGGTCATTGGTCTGCGCACTGGCGCTGTGGACTGACCGCATCATCAAGTACGCGGATGAACAGGGTGCCGTGGCACGGGCTGTCCTCAATCCTGCGCGCATGCCTGCGGTGGTGGCAGAGTCCATTCAGGAGACCAACGGTACCCAGCAGCTCAAGGCCGCGCTCGATGCTTACAAGCCTGTTGCGGTTGCCTATGCAAAGGCGTTCGAGCAGTTCCGGGGGCAGTACGACGAGGAATACCTGGACTCCTTCGAGACCATGTTCCAGGCCACGCTGGCCGGCACGAAGACCCTGGGCAGCATCAAGCCGGAAGACATCAAGGACGAGACGATGCGCCCCATGATCGAGGCTGCAATGAAGATGGCGGCCGCATTGCCTCAACTCTTTCTGAGCCTGCTCGACAAGCAGGCGAAGTCCGGCATGTTCAGCACGGCGTTCGAGCCCGCTGTGCAGGGGCGCATGGACAAGCTGCGTGCCGCGGTGGCGGCCCCCTGAGTCCACGGCATCGAGGGCTCAAAGCAAGGCCGTCGCGGTGGTCTTTTCGGGGACGGGAACTGGCTGGCGAGGCAGGGTCATGCGGAAGGTCGTGCCGACGCCGGGCTGCGATTCGGCGGCGATGGTGCCCCCCAGTCGCTCGATGGCCCGTCGCACGATGGTTAGCCCGAGGCCGGTGCCCGGAAAGTCGTGCTCCTCGTGCAGGCGCACGAAAGGCTGAAACAGGCGCTCGGCCCGCGTGGGATCGAAGCCGGCGCCGTTGTCTTCGATGAACAGCTGCAGGGGCTCCGCGGGTGCCGAAGGTCGGGCCCCTACCACCACGCGAGGTCGTGACTGCTTCGATGAGAACTTGAAGGCGTTGGAGATCAGGTTGTCCAGCGCCAAGCGCAGCAGTCCGCCATCGCCATAAGCGATGATGCCTGGCTGAATCAGCACCTCGGCATCGGGCAGGGGCGTGCCTTTTTGAAGGTCGTCCACGGACTGCCGTGCCAGCTCGCTCACATCGATCAGCGCTGCATCGACCTCCTGACGTCCGGCACGGGCCAGGGTCATCAGATCGGAGATGGTCTGCTTCATCTGCGATGCGCAGTCACGGATGGTGTGAAGGTGGTCCTGTTGGGCGGCCTCGAGTCTGGCGCTGGCCTGCATTTCGAGCAGCGAGCTGAAGCCCAGGATGGCATTGAGCCGGTTGCGCAGATCGTGCGACACCGACGACGAGAAGGCCTCCAGTTCCTGGTTGGTACGTTCCAGGTCCAGCGTGCGCTCGATGACGCGTCGCTCCAGGTCTTTCTGGAAGCCCACGTTCTCGATGGTGAGCGAGGTGGCATTGGCCAGAGCCTGCATCAGCTCGACATCTTCCGGTGTGGCGCGGCGCTGCGTGGCCCAGTAGGTGCCGATGGCCCCGATGGGTGACTCGGCACGGATGGGCACCATCAGCAGGCTGCGCACGAATGTGACGGCATAGGCCGCATGGGGCACGCGTTCGTCTTCGTAGATGTCCTCGATGATCACGGGCGCGCGCTGCATCATGGCTACGCCGCTGATGCACGCTTGCATGGGAAAGCGCTGACCCTTCCACAGCGGCGAGATGGCGTCTTCATCGGCGTAGTAGCACTGGTCGCGGTCACGCAGCACGAAGGTGGCGCCGTCGGCACCGCTCAAGTCCCGTGCTGCCTTGCGCACGATGGCCATGACATCGGTCAGGCTGCGGGTCATGGACAGTTGCTGCACCACATTCACCAGCCGGGCCCGGCGTGTCAGCAGGGCCTCGGTGCGGGCCTTGTCGACGGTGGTGCACAGATGGCGCAGCGCGATGCGCAGGCGCAGGTCGTCATGGGGGGCGACGACGTCCAGCGCACCCGCATCGACCCAGTGGCCGTGCTGGGTGGCCGGCGCGTCGCTGAGCAACACGTAAGCAGCGACACCGGGCAGGTGTGTGAGCAGTTCGGTGGCATCGCGGCCCCACACTGTGGCAGGGCTGATCACGCCAGCGGCCTGATGGCTGTCGAGCAGGTTCTTCAGGGACAGCACATCGCGTGCGGTGTGCAACTCGACAGAAGGCGGCAGCGGCGGCAAGGGCTGGGCCAGGCTGCCGGGCTCCTCCAGTTGAATGATGTACAGCGTCTGCATGGGCAAGACTGATCGTGCCGGGACACCTACTCTAAGCGTCAGCCCCGGCTTGTGCCAAAGGCCCTTCGACAGATGGGTGAATCGTGTGTGACGAATTGCCGTCAGTCCGCCTCGGGCCGGCTGGCGGGGCGGGGGGGCTGGTGCGGTGTGCCATCCGGATCATCGGACAGGAAGCCGCCTGCCTGGCGGCTCCACAGCTGCCAGTAGGCGCCACGCCGGGCAAGCAGGTCGGTGTGCGAGCCGTCTTCCACGATGCAGCCCTGATCGAACACCAGGATGCGATCAAGGTGCGCGATGGTGGACAGCCGGTGCGCCACGACGATCACGGTCTTGCCCTTCATCACACGCTCCAGCGTGTCCTGAATCGCCTGCTCGGTGAGCGAATCGAGTGCCGAGGTGGCTTCGTCCAGGATCAGCACCGGCGCGTTCTTGAGCACCACCCGCGCGATGGCCACGCGCGGACGCTGTCCGCCCGAGAGCTTCACGCCGCGCTCGCCCACCATCGAGGCATAGCCATCCTTGATCTTGCGGATGAACTCGTCGGCATGGGTCTGTCGTGCGGCCTCGATCACCTCGTCGTCGCTGGCCTCGATGCGGCCGCCTTGCGGGTCGTACAGCCGCAGCAGCAGGCTCACGAAGGTGGATTTGCCCGAGCCCGACAGGCCGACCAGCCCCACGCGTTGGCTGGCGGGGATGTTCACGCTCAAGCCATCGAATACCGGCGCCTCAGGCCTGTAGCCGAAGCGCACGGCATCGAAGCGGATATGCCCCTGGGTGATGGTGGCTTCGCGGGCATCGGGCGGGTCCACGACCTCGTGCGGGCGCACGATGGTATGCACGCCATTGGCGACGTTGCCGATGTACTCGAAGAACTCCAGGAAGCGCCGGCTGAGGTTGCGCGCCTCGTTGATCACCATCAGCGACAAGCTCACGGTCATCACGAAATCGCCGACGCCAGGCGGGCGAACACCACCTCGCCCGCACACAGGCCGATGAACAGCAGCACCGGGGCATGCAGGCTGGCCAGGGGGGCTGCGGCCTGGCCCTGGCTGTCGGTCACGGCCTTGAGGATGGTACCCAGGGCGTAGGGCAGCAGGATGCCTCAGGCGTCATGAGCAGATCCCCGGATGAAGGATGGTCAGTTTGAGGGCCTACCGTACATCGTTTTGCCAAGCCGACGGGCGCGCCCGGGCATCCCCCTCAGCCAGGGGCCTGAAAACCCAGCTCTGGGGCTTTTCATCCCTTGACATGGTTGACTCAAATTATGAGAATGAATCTCATTCTCATCTGAGAATAAGCTGCCGCCTGTGCCCGTCGGGTGGGCGGCCAGCGCCTTTGTGCCCGCCTTCGCGCGGGTTGTTTTTTGCAATGAAAGGACTGTTTTCAAATGAATGCGATGTTTGGCAAGACGATGGTTGGCCTGGCCGTGCTGGCCATGACGGGCCTGGCCCAGGCCAATGCCACTTACGAAGGCATCGTCGATGTGGCGGGTTCCGTCTCGGTCGATGGCTGGAACGAACTCAACCGCAACCGCACGGGTGGTGCACTGACCGAAGAGCAACTCATCGCCGGCACCGGCTCCAACGTGGCCGGCTCGGGTGATGCGGTGTTCACGCGGCTGTCGGGCTCGCACTACCCGGCTGGCTTTGGCCTGTATGGCAGCAACTCGGTGTTCACCTTCACCGACAGCACCGTGGCCAGCAACATCGGCTCGCTGGTGTTCCAGGGCATCATCAATGACTTTGACGCCCAGTTCGGCGCCGCGCCGTTCACGCTGACGCTGAGCCTCAATGGCGGCAGCGAAGCCTTGAGCGCCACCAGCGTGAGCAGCGTGCTCAACGGTGGTGTCTCCGATCTGCATACCTACACCTGGGATCTGTCTGGCGTGAGCGCGCCCATCACCTCCTACACCCTCACGCTGAGCGCAGGCTTCTCGCAAGTGCTGGCGCTGCAGGTGGACCAGGTTGCCGCTGTGCCTGAGCCCAGCACGTACGCCATGGCCCTGGGTGGTCTGGCCCTGGTTGGCATGATGGCCCGCCGCCGCCGCCGCGCAGTGGCTTGATCAACGCGCTGACCTGATATTCAGGCATCTGCTGCCGCGGGGGACGAGATGCTGCTGACCGGTATTCCGGTGCCTGTTACCCCGACACACCCCTGTTGATCCGCTGTGCACCTTGCCATTGGCGGACATGAGCCTCAAGGCTTGTGACAGATCAAGCTGCCGCACATCGCGGCGACCTAGCATGGCCTCGACTGTTCCGAGCCATGTTGTACCCCCCCTCACCAGTTTCCCCTTCGTTCGCTGATGCGCCTGCCATGGCGCGGCCCGCAGCTTGTTGCATGCGCAGGCGGGTTCCATGAACACCTCCAACTGGGTGCTGCCCACCAGCAAGGAGGAAGAGGCCAGCCCCCTTCCTTGTGATCAGAGCGATCCCCCCGTGCGCCTGGTGCGCCACGTGCTGCTGCCTTCGGCGGTGTCGCTGGTGGCGGTGGTTCTGCTCTTTGTCTTCATCGCCGCGCATGGCCTCACGGCTGGCGATGACGCGGGCCTGACCGCACTGGCTGGGCGGGTGCAGGCCCAGGACAGGCCTGATCAATCTACACACCTGCTGATGAACGTGGCCGGTGCCGGCGCGGCCACCGTGGCCTTGATGCTGATGGTGATGTACGTGCGTGTGCGTGATGCCGAGGTACGCATGCGCCGCGCCGACACCGCCCTGAGGCTGGCCGCCACGGCCTTCGAATCGCAGGATGCCATCATGGTGCTGGACGAGCAGGGCACCATCCTGCAGGTCAACCAGGCCTTCTGCGACATCACCGGCTACACCCTGCAGGAGGTGCGCTACCTGCCTGCCAGCATCCTGCAAAGCGATGCCAACGAGCCGCATCTGTACGACACCATCGGCCGCCAGTTGGCCGAGCGTGGCCGCTGGGTGGGTGATCTGTGGAGCCAGCGCAAGAGTGGCGAGGTCTACCCCAAGCGCCTGAGCCTGACCATGGTGCGCTCCGCCCATGGCGAGCCCACCTACTGCGTGGGCAGCTTCACCGACATCACCGAACACAAGCAGGCCGAAGCCCGCATCGAGCAACTGGCCTTCTACGACTCGCTCACCGGCCTGCCGAACCGGCGCCTTCTGCAGGAACGGCTGCTGCAGGCCCTGCAGACCAGTGCCCTGGAGGCCCATGCTGGGGCCGTGCTGCTGATCGATCTGGACGAGTTCAAGGCCCTCAACGACACCCTGGGCCACGACATGGGCGATCAGTTGCTGCAGCAACTGGCCACCCGCATGCAGGCCTGCCTGCGCGAGCGCGACACCCTGGCCCGCCTGGGCGGTGACGAGTTCGTCGTCGTGCTGCAGGCGCTGAGCGCCGATCCGCAGGAATCGGCGGCGCAGGCGCGCGAGGTGGGCGAGCGCCTGCTCAATGTGCTGGCCCGCCCGTGTCAGCTCGAAGGGCATGAGCACCACAGCACCTGCAGCATCGGCGTGACCCTGTTCGGCGCGGGCCATGCCCTGGTCAGCCTGGAAGAACTGATGAAGCAGGCGGACCTGGCCATGTACGAGGGCAAGTCGGCCGGGCGCAATGCCTTGCGCTTCTTCGATCCGGCCATGCAGGCGGCGATCAGCCAGCGCACGGCCCTGGAGGCCGACATGCGCCGCGGCCTGCAGCGCGGCGAGTTCCTGCTGCACCTGCAGCCCCAGGTGGAGGATGACGGCCGCCTGGTGGGGGCTGAGGCGCTGCTGCGCTGGCGCCATCCCCAGCATGGGCTGGTGTCGCCGGCCGAGTTCATCCCGGTGGCCGAGCAGTCGGGCCTGATCCTGCCGCTGGGCGATTGGGTGCTGATGCAGGCCTGCCAGCAACTGGCCATCTGGGCCCGCAATCCGGTGTTCAAGGATTTGACGCTGTCGGTGAACGTGAGCGTGCGGCAGTTCCACCAGCCTGATTTCGTGGACCAGGTGGTGATGGTGCTGCAACGCAGCGGGGCCAACCCCAGGCGGCTCAAGCTCGAGCTCACCGAGAGCGTGCTGATCGACGATGTGGAGGCGGTGGTGACCCGCATGGGCGCGCTCAAGGCCTGCGGCGTGCGCTTCTCGCTCGATGACTTCGGCACGGGTTATTCATCGCTGACCTACTTGAAGCGTTTGCCGCTCAGCCAGGTCAAGATCGACCAGTCCTTTGTGCGACATATCCTGAGCGACCCCAGTGATGCGGCCATTGCCCGCTCCATCGTGGCGTTGGCGCAGGCACTGCAGCTCAGCGTCATCGCCGAGGGGGTGGAGACCCGGGCACAGCGCGAGGTGCTGCGGCGCCTGGGCTGTACCACCTACCAGGGCTACCTGTTCGGGGCGCCCATGGCGCTGGCGGCTTTCGAGACATGGGCGCAGGCTCGCCAGCCTGCGCTCAACGAAGCGCTGGACGGTCAGGTGATGTTGGCGCCTTCTTCGCCTTCTTGAGGCGCGGGTGCCAGGCCGCTAGCCACCATCCAGGCCTGGCCCTTGCCTTCGGCCTTGGCGCGGTACATGCGCTCGTCGGCGGCCTTGAGCAGCAGGGCGCTGTCTTCCGGGTCGCCACGACGATAGACCGCAATGCCGATGCTGGCACCGATGCGGCCCTGGACGCCCTCGCCCAATTCAAAAGGCTCGGCCGCCTCCGCCAGGATCTTGCGCGCCACCTGCGCCGGGTCCTGATCCGGATCCGGATTGGCCATGCCTTCGAGCAGCACCACGAACTCATCCCCGGCCAGCCGGGCCAGGGTGTCGCTGCGCCGGATGCAGGTGGACACCCGTTGGGCGAACTGCTGCAGCACGGCATCGCCGCTCTGGTGGCCCAGGCGGTCGTTGATGGCCTTGAAGCCGTCGAGGTCGATGAACAGCACGGCCAGGGCCTGCCCCGAGCGCTTGGCTCGGGCCACGGCCTCCGGAAGCCGATCGAGCAGGGCGCGGCGGTTGGGCAGGCCGGTCAAGGGGTCACGCAGGGCCTGCGCCAGCAGGAAGGACTGCAGGCGCTTGCGCTCGGTGATGTCGGTGATGAAGGCGCAGAACAGCTGCCCGTTCTCGTTGGGCAGGGCGGTGATGCGGATCTCCACGGGCAGCTCGGTGCCATCGCGGCGCAGGGCGCTGAGCTCCACCCGCTGGTTGATCACCTTGGCCACACCGGTGCGCAGGTAGCGCTGCAGGCCGTGGCGATGGGCCTCGCGCAGCGCTTCGGGCACGATCAGGCGGTCCAGGTGCTGCCCCACGGCCTCGCCGCGATCCCAGCCCAGCATCACCTCGGCCTGGCGGTTCCATTCGGTGATGCGGCCGCTGTCGTCCATGCTGATGTAGGCATCGGGCGCATTGCGCAGGATGGCCATGAGCTCGGCCTCGCGGGTGGCCAGCGTGCGCGAGGCCAGTTGCCCCTGGTGCAGGGCCACGGCCAGCCGGTCGTTGGCCTGGCTCAACTCCCGGGTGCGCTCCAGCACCCGCATCTCCAATTGGTGGCGCAGGGCTGACAGAGCCTCTTCGGTGTCCTTGCGGCCCTGGATGTCTTCGATGATGGCGATGAAGTAGTGCGGCTCGCCATTGGCCTTGCGGATCAGGGCCACCGTCAGGTTGATCCAGACTGGGTGCCCATCCTTGTGGATGTAGCGTTTTTCCAGCGAGTAGTGGGGGATCTCGTGCTGGATCAGGCGCTCAATCAGGTGCAGGTCCGTCTGCAGGTCGGCCGGGTGGGTGATGTCCTGGAAGGTCAGGCGCATCAGCTCGCTCTCGCTGTAGCCGATGATGCTGCACAGGCGGGCGTTCACGCGCTGCCAGCGCCCATCCGGCTCGACCAGGGCGATGCCCACGGCGGCCTGCTCGAACGTGATCTTGAGGCGGGACTGGCTCTCCCGCACCAGCTCATCGCTGTGGTGGATGACCTGGCGCGCGGTGCGCGAGCTTTCGCGGTAGCTCAGCTCGCGCTCGACGATGTGGGCCAGGTCATGCAGCACCTGCAGTTCATCGGGCTGTAGCTCGCGCGGTTGCCGGCCGATGGCACACAGCGTGCCCAGCGCGGTGCCGTTGCCTGCATGGATGGGCACGCCGGCATAGAAGCGGATGAACGGTGCGCCCAGCACCAGCGGGCTGTCCGCGAAGCGGTCATCCTGGCGGGCATCGTTGATGATCAGTGGCGCATCGGCGGCCACGGCGTGGGCGCAGAACGAGACCGCCAGCGGCGTCTCGGAGATGTCCAGGCCCACGCGGGATTTGAACCATTGGCGGTGCGTGTCGATCAGGCTGACCAACGCAATGGGCACATCCAGAACCCGGGCAAGCAGGCGGGTGATGCGATCGAATTCTTCTTCGGCCGGGCTGTCGAGCAGATCGAGTGAGGCGAGCAGGGCGGCGCGGGCGGCGGCGTCTGATTCCATCGGGCCAGTCTACACACAAGTCCGCACAGACGGAACCGGCCCGGCTGGTATGCTGCGGGATCATTGTTTCGCCGGCCTGTAGTCGAGGGCCTGTTGTCCATGCGTTTTCTTGCGTGCCTGATCGCTGGCCTGGTGCTGGCAGGCTCGTGCCGGGCTGGCGCAGAGGTCGTCCGCATCGCGGCGGAGGATGACTGGCCGCCGTATTCCTCGGCAGTGACGGTGGCGGGCCAGGCGCAGCAGCCGCAGGGCTTTGCGGTGGACCTGGTGCGTGAGGTGTTCGCCTCGCAGGGCATCCGCGTCGAGTTCGTGACCGTGCCGTTTTCCCGCTGCCTGGTCTACACCCTGAACGGGTCGGTGGCGGGCTGCTTCAACGTGGGCAAGACACAGACCAACCAGGACGATTTCATCTGGACCCCGACGCCCTTGCTGGTCGAAGACCTGGCGGTGTTCGCCAGGACCGACACCCGTGTGCAGGGCGAGGTGGGCGTGGCCGAGTTGCGCGACCACGCCGTGGGCTTCACGGTGGGTTATACGTATGCGACCGAGCTGATGACCGATCCGCGCATCACCCGGTATGGGGCTTCTTCTGACCAGCAACTGCTGCGGATGCTGCTGGCCCGGCGCGTGGACTACATCCTGCTCAACCGGCTGCCTGGCGAGTTGCGCATCCATGCCAACCCGGCCTTTCGGGGCAAGGTCAAGTTCGTGGGCAAGCTGTCCACCGACACCTTCTGGCTGGCCTTCTCCAAGGCCCATCCCGATGGGCGCCGCCTGTCGCAGGTGTTCGAGCATGGCCTGGGTGAGTTCAAGCGCGATGGCCGTTACCGGTCCATGATGCAGGCATTCCGCCGCAGTCAGGGGTTGCCGTGAGCGACGGCGGCGGGCATGGCCCCGCAGGGGGCTTGTGGCAGCGCCGCACGCGCCGCTCCCTGTTTGCCCTGCTGGCGCTGGCCGCCTTCCTGGGGCTGGGGGTGCCGGCGCTGATCATCGGCGGCTATGTGGTGTGGGTGCGTGAGCCCGAACTGGCCCGCCAGCAGCAGGAGCAGATCCTGGCTTCCCGGCTGGAGGTGCTGTCCACCAGCCTGCCCTACGTGATGTGGACCTTCGACGACACGGCCATGGCCGATGTGGTCGATGCCATGATGAAGTCGCGCGAGGTGGTGCGCGTGGTCGTGACCGATGCCGATGCACAGGGTGTGCTGATCGATGTGTCGCGCTCACCAGTCGCGAACGCCACGGTGATCGAGCGTCAGCATGACATTCACTTCCGCGGCCAGCTGATCGGCCATGTGCGCCTGTCCATGGACGACCGTCTGCAGCAGGCGGCCCTGAGCCAGCAGCGCCTGTTCTATGCGGCCACCGTGGGTGGCCAGGTGCTGGTGTCGCTGGTGCTGATCTTGGTGCTGCTGCATTCGCGCATCACGCGGCCCTTGCGCGCCCTGGGGGCGTTCGCCGATGACCTGGCGGAAGGGCGTTTCCAGGCGCGCCTGGCGCCTGGCCACAACGACGAGATCGGGCACCTGGGCGAGCGGCTGGAACACATGCGTCAGGCGCTTGAACGCTTGTTCGAAGAGCAGCGCCTGTGGCTGCAGCGCCTGCAGGATGAAGAGGCTCGCACCCTGCGCCAGACACGCTTCTACGAGGCCGTGTCCCGCTCTAACCGCCTGATCGTGCGCCAGCAGGGCACCGACTCCCTGCATGCCGAGATCTGCCGCATCTGTGTGGAAACCGGACACGCCCAGATGGCCGCTGTCTGGTATCTCCAGAAGGTCGGGCCGGTGATGGCCGCCTCGTATGGCCAGGCCCCGGCATGGCCTGCGGGCCTGTCGCCCGGGTTGCTGGCGGGGCCGGACCTGTCGCCCGTGTCCGCGCTGTTTGATGGCCGTGTGGTGGTGTGCAATGAGCTGTTGGCCGAGCCCCACGGGCCGGAGCCTGCTGAGGTGTGCGCACCGGATGCCCCGCCTGAACTGCGCGCCCTGGCCAGCCTGCCCATCCGGCGCGGCGGCGTGGTGGTGGCCCTGCTGATGCTGTACGCCCGCGAGCCCGGCGTGTTCGACGAGGCCGTGGTGACCTTGCTCGATGAGATGACGGGGGATTTGTCCTTCGCGCTGGACAACGCAGACGGCGAGGCTGCCCGGGCCAGTGCGGTGCAGGCGGTCGAGGCCGGCTACGCACGGTTGCAGCGCGTGTTCGGCGCCATGCCCTTGCCCGCCGCCATCCATGCGCTGGACGATGGTCAGATCCTGGAGGTCAACGAAGCGGCCTGCGAGTTCCACGGCCTGGCACGCAGCCAGATGCTGGGGCGCCGCTGGCAGAGCCTGGGCGTCGGGCTCGACCCGCAGGAACTGGCCCGCCTGGACGCGCAGGTCGAGTCCCAGGGTGAGGTGCACAACATCGAAACCCAGGTGTGCACCCGGGCAGGCCTCTGGCTGGACGTGCTGTTCCATGCCGAGCGCATCGAGTTCTTCGGGCGCGAATGCATCCTCACCATCGTGGTCGACATCACCGAGCGCAAGGCGATGGAGCGTGCCTTGAGGGACGGCGCGGCGCGCATGGCCGGCATCGTCGAGGCCGCCATGGACGCGATCATCGTGGTCGATGGCAACCTGCGCGTGGCCGTGTTCAACCGGGCGGCCGAACGCCTGTTCGGCGTGTCGGCGCAAGAAGCCATGGGCAACACGGTGGAGCGTTTCATCCCCGAGCGCCTGCGCCACCAGCATGCCGCCTTCATGGAGGTCTTCGCCTCGGAAGACAGGCCGGCCCGGCACATGACCTTGCGTGCCCTGGCGCCCGGCGTCGATATCCAGGAGGGCAGCACCACCCGGGCCCGGCGCCTGAGCGCCGTGCGTGCCGATGGTGTGGAGTTCCCCATCGAGGCGTCGATCTCGCGCAGCGGCGAGGGGGAACGCCTGATGCTGATGGCCGCCGTGCGCGACATCACCGCCGAGCTGGAGGCTGAAAAGGCCCTGCAGGCCCGCCTGAGCGCCGAGGCCGCCAGCCGCGCCAAGACGGATTTCCTCTCGCGCATGAGTCATGAACTGCGCACGCCGCTCAATGCCATCCTGGGCTTTTCGCAGTTGCTGCAGGCCGACAAGCGAGAGCCCCTGCTGGAGCGCCACCGTCGCCAGGTGGAGCTGATCCGCCAGGCCGGGCTGCACCTGCTGGCCCTGATCAACGATGTGCTGGACGTCTCGCGCATCGAGGCCGGCAAGCTCAATGTGCAGAGCCTGCCCTTGTCGCTGCGTGGCCTGCTTGATGAGGTGCTGCCCCTGGTGCAGACCCTGACCGAACGGCACGGGGTGAGCCTGTCGGCCGACTACCGCCAGGGCGCTGACCGCCAGATTCTGGGGGATCCGGTGCGCCTGCGGCAGGTGATGCTCAATGTGATCGGCAATGCGGTCAAGTACAACCGCCAGGGCGGCACGGTGCACATCGATGTGCGTCCGGGCGTGAAGGCCGGTCAGGTCTGCATCCAGGTCGAGGACACCGGCATCGGCATGAGCCCGGAGCAGCTCGATCAGCTGTGCGAGCCCTTCAACCGCCTGGGCCGCGAGCATGGTCACATCGAAGGCACCGGCATCGGCATGGCCCTGACCAAACAGCTGGTGGACCTGATGAAGGGCCAGCTCGAGGTGCACAGCACGGTGGGCGCTGGCACGGTGGTGCGCATCCACCTGCCACGTGCGGCCGATGAGGCCTTGCCCGAGCCGACGACGGCGGCCTTGCCGGCGGCATCGCTCAGCGATCCCGACTCACCGCGCCAGGGCGTGGTGCTCTGCGTGGACGACGACCCGGTCAATGCCGTGATCGTGCAGCAGTTGCTGGGCCGCTGGCCGGGAGTGGTTTTCCACCATGCGGGCACGGGCCGCGAGGGTCTGGAGATGGCGGCCCAGTTGAGGCCGACGCTGGTGCTGCTGGACGTGAAACTGCCCGATCTGGATGGCATGGAAGTGCTGGCCATGCTGCGGGCCGACCCGCGCACCCGTGGCTTGTGCGTGGTGATGCTCACGGGACAGGCCCAGCCCGACGACATCGAATCGGCCCTGCGCAGCGGTGCCCGGGCCTACTGGACCAAGCCCATGGACTTCGCGCTGTTCATCGCCGAAATGCAAAAGCTGCTGCCGCCGGCGGCCGTTTGATCCCCCCCGATCCGGCACCCCCCTAAGCCACACATTCCCCCTTTGTGGCGGATTGGCTTGGCGGGGATGCCCGCATAGAATCCGACCCAGTTTTCCATGGGCAGACCTGTTCGGGTCAGCCTGCAGTTCCAGCGACCCGATCGCCCTGGGATTTCGCTCCAGGGCGTGGGTGGCTTCCCCACTCCCGCCATGAGCACCACCCGCCCGAACGACGACGACGGCGCCACCACGATCCGCACGGGGCCGGCCAGCGGCTTCCACAGCGATTTCGCGACCTCGTCCATGTACATCGGCGACACCCTGCCGGAAGGGCTGCGCCTGGGCGAGTACGAGATCCTCAGCGTGATCGGCGAAGGCGGCTTCGGCATCGTCTACCTGGCCTACGACCACTTCCTGCAGCGGCAGGTGGCGCTCAAGGAGTACATGCCTTCGTCGCTGGCCGGGCGCTCTCGCATGGGCCTGGACGTGACCATCAAGTCCGAGCGCCACCGCGACACCTTCATGGCGGGCCTGCGCAGCTTCATCAACGAGGCGCGGCTGCTGGCCCAGTTCGACCACCGGGCGCTGGTCAAGGTGTACCGCTTCTGGGAAGGCAACGGCACGGCCTACATGGTGATGCCCTACGTGGTGGGCCCGACGCTCAAGGCCGCGCTGGCCGACATGGGTGCACCACCTGACGAGGCCTGGCTGCGCAGCCAGGTGCTCACGCCGCTGATAGAAGCCCTGAGCCTGCTGCACAAGGCCAGTTGCCTGCACCGCGACATCGCCCCCGACAACATCCTGCTGACCGAGGCCGGCCCGATGCTGCTGGACTTCGGCGCGGCCCGCAAGGTCATCGGAGATCTGAACCAGACCCTGACGGTGGTGCTCAAGCCGGGCTATGCGCCCATCGAGCAGTATGGCGAGGTACCGGCGCTCACCCAGGGGCCGTGGACGGATGTCTATGCCCTGGGCGGCGTGGTGCGCTACGCCATCACCGGCAAGGTGCCGGTGTCGGCCACCACCCGGCTGGTGCAGGACACCATGGTGCCGCTGGCCCAGTTGGCGCAGGGGCAGTATGGCGAGACCTTCCTGCAGGCGGTGGACACAGCGCTGGCGATCAAGCCTGCGGACCGCCCGCAGGACATGCTCCATTTCTCGACGCTGCTGGGCGAGGGGCCTGAGGCTGGCAGTGGCGTCACCGGTCCGGTGAGCCTGGGGGGCGCCGCCACCCCCTTGGCCACGGCGCCGGTGCGTACCGTGTGGCCTGCCACCACGGGGGCGGGGGCTGGTCCGGCCACGGGGCCACACACCCGGCCGCACACCAGCCCAGGCGCGGGGCACCCCACCACCGCAGGGCAGGCGCTCCTGGCCCAGGCCTCTTCCGCGCAACCGGGCACTGTGCCATCCGCGCTGGAGTCCGCGACGACCGGCCGCCCTGTGACGACACAGGCGCCGGTGGCCAAGGCCCCGATCACCGAGGCGCCGGTCACAACCCCTCGGCCTCAGGCCGCACCGCAGACTGTGGCAGCGCCGCTCAGTATGGCGGCCACACCCGCTGCGCCGTCGCGCAGTGCATGGCCTTGGGTACTGGCGGTGGTTGCGCTGCTGGCGCTGGCAGCGCTGGGTGCCTGGTTCCTCTTCAAGCCGGCGCCAGTCAGCATGCCTGCCACAGCCGAACCCTCAACCGCTCCCGCGGCGTCGGCTGCGCCATTGGCGCCACCGCCCACGCCGGCGGCTGCAGAGCCTGCGCCAGCGTCGGTGGACAGCCAGCCTCAGGCGACAACACCGGCCAGTGCCGAAGCGGCTGTGCCCCTGCCCACGGCCCCTTTGCCTCAACCAGCCACGGCCCCACCTGTGCCGACACTCGCCGCAAAGGCCCCGGCACCTGTTGCCACGGATCGTGCTGTTCCGGCCAAACCTGTTGCGACAGTGCCCACCGCCAATGACAAGCCGCCAGTCGACAAACCGGTGTCTCAGACGCTGCCGCCCGCACGTCAGGCGGCCGGCCCCGACAAGAGCGCACGTTGCGCCGACCTGCTCCAGAAAGCCTCTCTCGAACCCCTCACCCCGGGTGAAACCTCTTTCCTCAGAACGGAGTGCAAATAATGAACAAATCGATCATGGGACGCCGCTGGTTCGGCGCGCTGGCCGCCAGCCTGGCCCTGTCCGTCACGGCCTTGCTCGGTGGTTGCGCCGCCCCGCAGGCCACGGCCATCGACAACGAGCTGCCCTTTGAGCAGGCGGTGCTGCAGGCCACCGAAGGCCTCGTGGCGCAGACGCAGCAACTGCCGGCCTTCCTGGCCAAGCTCGAAACCAAGATCGCCAAGCGCGGTGTGGTGCTCGACAACATGATCGATGCTGACTCCGGTCAGCAGACCGGCGTGACCCGCCTGCTCGAGCAGCGCGTCACCTCGCACACGACCACCAAGTACGATCTCTTCGAGATCCTGCCCTTTCAGGGCCCGAACCTGCAGAAGGCGCAGTACCTGCTCACCGGCACGATGAACCGCATCCCTGGCAGCCGCAGCAAGAAGTCCTTCCGCCTGAACCTGGCCCTGACCGAACTGCGCACCGGCAAGGTGGTGGCCCAGGCCTCGGCCATCTCGCGTGACGACGGCCTGGACACCAACCCCACGCCCTACTACCGCGACAGCCCCGTGCTGGTGAAGGACAAGGTCATCGAAGGCTACATCCGCACCACGGCCACGGCCCCGGGCCAGCAGGCCGACCGTGTGTACCTGGAGCGCATCGCCACCTCGGCCCTGGTCAGCGATGCCACCAACTTGTACAACGGCGAGCGTTACCGCGATGCCCTGGCGCAGTACCAGAACGCCCTGTCCACCCCGGCGGGTGAGCAACTGCGCGTGCTCAACGGCATCTACATGTCCAACGTCAAGCTGGGCCGCACGGCCGATGCCGAGAAGGCCTTCTCGCGCCTGGTGGCCTTCGGGGTGGCCAACAACCTGCTGAGCGTGAAGTTCCTGTTCAATCCGGGCGGTACCGAGTTCTGGTCCGACCAGCGTGTCAGCGGTGCCTACGGCATGTGGATCCGCCAGATCGCGCGCGAGGCGGGCTCCGCCAAGGTGTGCATGAACGTGGTCGGCCACACCAGCAAGACCGGTTCCGACCAGGCCAACGAGAGCCTGTCCCTGCAGCGCGCCCAGTACGTCAAGCAGCGGCTCGATGCCGAATCGCCCGATCTGGCGCGCCGTACCAAGGCCCTGGGCGTGGGCTTCCGCGAGAACATCGTGGGCAGCGCCACCGACGATGCGCGCGATGCACTGGACCGGCGCGTCGAGTTCAAGATCGTGCCTTGCGCGGCCTGAGCACCTTGGATCTGAGCACCCCGTCATGCCCCGCTTTGGTGGGTTGACAACACCTGTGGTGCTGTTATGCGCCCCGGGTTGGCGCCCCCTGTTCCAATTTGGGACAAAACGCGTATATTGCCGAGGATCCTTGCGGCGGTAAGGGGTGGTGATGGACGGGTCGACACGCCAGCCCCCTTCGTGACGATGGAAGCAATCAACATGACCCGATCCAGGCACTTCGTGGGCAGATGGCGTGGTTCGGTCAATCGTTTGGCCTTGATGCTGTCCGCCTTGGGTTTGGTGAGTCTGCCGGCCCTGGCCCAATCCTCCGATGAAGAAGAGCTGGCGATGTCCTATGGGGACAAGTCCTTCGTCAGCATCGCCACGGGCTCGCGCGTGGCGGTTGCGCGCGCGCCGGCCGTGGCCACCGTGATCACGGCCGAGGACATCGCGGCCATCGGCGCTACCGACCTCGACGAAATCCTCGAAACCGTGCCTGGCCTGCATGTCTCTCGCGAGACGCAGGTCTATGCGCCGGTCTACGGCATCCGCGGCATCAACATCGGCTTCAACCCGCAAGTGCTGATGTTGATCAACAACGTGCCCATCACCACGCTCTATACCGGCAACCGGGGCGCGGGCTGGGGCGGCATGCCGGTCGAGAACATCGCCCGTGTCGAAGTGATCCGTGGCCCGGGCTCGGCCCTGTATGGCGCCGACGCCTTCTCCGGCGTGATCAACATCATCACCAAGTCAGCCGGCGAGATCAACGGCACGCGGGTCGGCGCGCGCGTTGGCTCCTTCAACACGAAGGACGGCTGGATCCTGCATGGCGGGCAATGGGGCCCGGTGGACGTCGCGGCCTACCTGCGCGCCGGCAGCACGGATGGCGCCCGCAGCACCATCCGCGCCGATGCCCAGACCGCCTGGGATGCGCTCAATGGTACGAACGCTTCGCTGGCACCGGGTCGGGTCTACAATGATCGCGATTTCCTCGATGGCATGCTCGACCTGAGCCTGGACAAGTGGCGCGCGCACTTTACTTACCGCGAGCGCAAGCTGGGCTCCGGCACGGGCATTGCCTCGGCGCTGGACCCGACCGGCTACTCCTACAGCCAGAACGTCAGCGCCGAGTTGAGCTACGAGCACAAGACCGTGGCGCCCAACTGGGGTGTGTCGGCACAGGCCAGCGTGATGCACTACAAAGAATTTTCCGACGCGGTGTTGTTCCCGGCCGGCGCCCAGCTCAACCCCGGTGGCCCGCCCTTTGCCGACGGCATGATCGGCAACCCTGACAAGTGGGAACAGCATGGGCGCCTGAGCGCGTCGGCCACCTACACGGGGTTCGAGGATCACCGGATCCGCATCGGGCTGGGCTGGGAAAAGGAAGAGGTCTACCGTACCAAAGAGGCCAAGAACTTCAACCCTGACTACACACCCATTGGCACCGGCTCCTTCGGCGATGTGATCGATGTGACCAACACGGTGCCCTTCATGGAGCCGCAGGGGCGCTACAAGCGCTATATCTACGCCCAGGACGAGTGGAGCCTGGCGGCCGACTGGACACTCACGGCCGGCATTCGCCACGACCGCTACTCCGATTTCGGCAGCACCACCAACCCGCGGCTGGCGCTGGTCTGGGATGCGGCCTACAACGTCACGGGCAAGCTGATGTACGGCACGGCCTTCCGGGCGCCGTCGATGTCCGAGCTGTATGCCATCAACAACCCGGTGGTGCGCGGCAATCCCAACCTCAGCCCGGAACGCATCCGCACGATCGAGGCGGCACTCACCTGGCAGCCGATGAGCCGGCTGCAACTGGGTGTGAACGTGTTCCGCTACGAGATGAGCGACATCATCCGCCTGGTGAACTTTGCCTATGAGAACGCTGACCACCAGAACGGCCGGGGCATGGAGTTCGAGGCCGAGTGGGAAGTGAGCAAGACACTGCGCCTGTCGGGTAACTATGCTTATCAGCGCTCGATCGATGAGTCCACCGACGAGGACGCGGGCAATGCGCCGCACCACCATGTCTATGCACGCGCCGACTGGCGGTTCACGCCTGGATGGTCATTGCACTCGCAGGTCAACTGGCTCAGCAAGCGCATGCGCGTGGCGGGCGATCCCCGGGATGATCTGGCCGGTTACGAGACGATGGACCTGACCCTCAAGACCGACCTGGGCACGCGCGCCTGGAGCTTCACCATGTCCGTGCGCAACCTGTTCGACAAGGATGTGCGCGAACCCACGCCCTTCGAGTCGGTGGGCGGGCGGGTGCTGCTGCCCAATGACTTCCCCATGCCCGGGCGCTCCGTCTACGCCCAGGCCAGCTACAAGTTCTGAGCTTGATGTCTTGGCCGCTGCATCCCGGGATGGGCTGCAGCGACTTGCTTGCTGACTTGGAATCTATCCGTAAATTATATTTACGCGTAGTGGTACTTTGCGGAACGCAATGATGGCAGCAGCCAGATGGTTGAGCGCAAGGAAGCTGCGTTCGAGCTTCTCGTATCGCACGAGGAGTTTGCGGAACCGATTGAACCAACTATGGCAGACCTCGACAACCCAGCGGCGCGCCTTCTTCTTCGGATCACGTCGCTTGTTGTCGGCCTCTTTGCTCCGATCAACCACATGCGCGATGTAGCCAACCATCAGGAAGCGGCCCGGCTTCTTCGGGTTCCGATCAACCACATGCGCGATGTAGCCATGCTGGGCAATGATCTTGGCAGCGGGCTTGCCACGGTATCCCGCGTCTGCGCACAGGTGTTTGCTGCGCCGTTTGGGCGGCGCCTTGCGCTTGATCACGATCGATTCCAGCACCTGGTCAATCTTGCTGACATCGTGTTCATTTGCTCCGGTCACGATGATCGACAACGGGACGCCACGCCCGTCCACCAGCAGATGCC
>NZ_JBASTH010000006.1:0-7603 GCF_049274795.1 Aquabacterium sp. | reverse complement strand
CGAAAGTTACGTCCTGCTCGTCAGGGCTGAGGCGCCTGACTCACCGTTCTCAATGGGTCAATTCACCCCGGCCAAGTGGAGCAGTTTGGGTGGCCATGGGTGGGGCAGTTTGGGTGGCCGCCGGGGCTATTCCCGGAGCGTTCAAGGGAGCTTGTAGAAAAATCTCAAACTCAACGCCAAGCACAATCAGATTCAAACTACATGAAGGCCGTCGCGTATGCCGAAGACACCTTGAGGAAGATGCTGGTCAACAACATCAAGCCCACTCTCAGGAACGCCAGGTACCTCGATGGCCAACAATGGTTCCCAAATGATTGGAGTTCTCTTGCACTTGCAGAGCTTCGCAGTTGGGCAGGCCTAGGAACGATGAGGTCCAAGCGACTAGAAAGTTGCCCACGAGCACTGTGCGAACAGATTGCGAAGTCGAAGACACGTCTGACGAGCGACCCTGCGTTCATGCTCAGAGTCTCCGCATTGAGGGCGCGGGCTTAGTATCTCGCCAAAGAAAAAAGGCAGTCACACAGTGACTGCCTTTTTATTGCCAGGTCTTCCTCACCTTGAGCTTGAAGCATAAGATGGCGGAAGTTGTACTAGAGCAAAAGATGACTTTCGCGCCATCTTATGCTCTAGCTGACAAAAGCCACCCCGAGGGGTGGCTTTGGTTTTGGCGGAGACGGAGGGATTCGAACCCTCGATACGCTTTTGGCGTATGCTCCCTTAGCAGGGGAGTACCTTCGACCACTCGGCCACGTCTCCAGCAACAGCAAGCATTCTAGCCCAGTTTTACTGTCGATCCGCCTGTTGCGCTCAAAACAACGGCCTGCTTTCCGCAAGGCCGCAAGCCTCATCAAGCCTTGGGTTCGTCCAGGCCGAAAGCCTTGTGCAGCGCGCGCACGGCCAGTTCCATGTACTTCTCGTCGATCACGACCGAGGTCTTGATCTCGCTGGTCGTGATCATCTGGATGTTGATGCTCTCGTCCGAGAGCGTCTTGAACATGGTGCTGGCAATGCCGGCGTGGCTGCGCATGCCGATGCCCACGATGCTGACCTTGCAGATCTTGGGATCGCCCACGATCTCCTTGGCGCCCAGCGTGGACTGCACGTTGTTGTTCAGCAGGTCCAGCGTGCGCTGGTAATCGTTGCGGTGCACGGTGAACGAGAAGTCCGTCTTCCCATCGTGCGAGACGTTCTGGATGATCACGTCCACATCGATGTTGGCCTCAGCCACCTTGCCCAGGATCTGGTAGGCGATGCCGGGGGTGTCGGGCACGCCGACCACGGTGATCTTGGCTTCGTCGCGGTTGAACGCGATGCCGGAAACAACGGCTTGTTCCATGTTTTCGTCTTCCTCAAAACTGATCAGGGTGCCCGACTTGGCTTCTGTTTCCAGGTCGATGTCCCAAGGGGTGAAGCTCGACAGCACGCGCGTCGGCACACGGTATTTCCCGGCGAACTCCACCGAGCGGATCTGCAGCACCTTCGAGCCCAGCGAGGCCATCTCCAGCATCTCTTCGAAGCTGATGGCGTTCAGGCGGCGGGCTTCGGGTACCACGCGCGGGTCGGTGGTGTAGACACCATCGACGTCGGTGTAGATCAGGCACTCGTCGGCCTTCATCGCAGCGGCGATGGCCACGGCCGAGGTGTCTGAGCCGCCACGGCCCAGCGTGGTGACGTGGCCGTTCGGGTCCACGCCCTGGAAGCCCGTGATCACGACCACCTTGCCAGCGGCCAGGTCGGCGCGCACGCGGGCGTCGTCGATGCTCTCGATGCGGGCCTTGGTGAAGGACGAATCGGTCTTGACGGGCACCTGCCAGCCGGCGTAGCTCACCGCTTCGAGGCCTTCGGCCTGGATCGCGATGGCCAGCAGACCGGACGAGACCTGCTCGCCGGTGGCGGCGATCGCATCGAGTTCGCGCGGGCTGGGGTTGCCGGAAAGCTCCTTGGCCAAACCCAGCAGGCGGTTGGTTTCACCGCTCATGGCCGATGGCACGACCACGATTTGATGACCCGCCCGCACCCACTTGGCCACGCGCTTGGCCACGTTGCGGATGCGCTCGGTAGAGCCCATCGACGTGCCGCCGTATTTGTGAACAATCAGTGCCATGTCAGAGACGTTGCTATGTTGGAAATGCTGCCGGCCGCGCAGTGCCTGCATGGCCAAACCTTAGATTTTAACCAGCAACGGCAGTTTCGGCAGATGGGATACCCGCGTGCGCAGATGGGGGCTCAGGAATGGGCCGATGGCTTCCAGCTGATCTGCACCTGCGCCTGCCCCGGTTCGGCCCACGCACGGGCATCGACCCCCAGGCCAGGCACGAACACCAGTTGGCCATTCGCCCACACCAGCGGGCCCTCTCGCGCCCAGGCCGGCACCCCTTGCATCTGGAACTGCTTCTTGAGCGAGCGGGCCGACCGGCCCTGCGCCATCTGGAAGCGCTCACCGCCCTGGCGAGGCGCCAATTCGCAATCCTGCAGCCAGGCAAGCGGCACGCCTTCACGCTCGACGGGCTGGACCATCAATTCGCCCCAGCCCGCCGGCAACGCGACACGGCCCGGCTGATCGATCCGCAAACGCAACGGTGCTTGGGCCGCAGCTGACACCATTGCCCTTAGATCGCCCACGGCATTGGATCGATCACGCCACGTCAGCAGCCCCCGGTACAGCACCAGTTCGCCATCCAATCGACCCAGCTTGCCCTGCGCGGGCAATGCCAAGGGCCATCGCCGTGAAGCGCCATCCAGCACCTCTCGGTGCAGCCGCTGTACCCAGGATGCAGGCATGGCGCGCCCCGTGGCCTGCTTGAACCAGGCCCGCAGCAGTTCTCGCCGAGGCCCATCCGCCCATGCGGACCAATCCGACACCAGCAGAGCCTGCCGCGCCAGGCCATCCGGCCCGTCGATCATGCTTGTCACGGCGGGCAGCCGCTCGCCAAGCCAATCGTTCAGGCAGGCCAGCAGATCGGCCTGGTGCGAGGCCGCTTGCGCCAGCACCTGTTCCGCATCACCGAAGGCCTGCTGCAATGCCGGCCAGACATCCAGCCTCAGCCGGTTCCGTGCGAAGCGCCCGTCGGTGTTGCTGTCATCGTCCACATAGGACACGGCGTGCTGCGCCACATAGGCCTCGATGTGCTCGCGCGGCTGGTTCAACCAGGGGCGCAGCCAAGTCACGCCGTGGCGGTCAGCGACAGGTGGCATGGCGGCCAGCCCCGCCACACCGGCGCCACGCAGGGCCTGCAACAGAAAAGTCTCGGCCTGATCGCGGCGATGGTGCGCCAGCAGTACGGCGCTGCAGCCAGCCTCCTGGGCCATCTCGGCCAGCGCCTTGTAGCGCCCCTCACGGGCCACGGCTTCCACGCTGTCACCAGCCTCAGGCGCCAAGGCCAGATGGCGCCACAGCAGCCGCACGGGCCAGCCCTGCGCGCTCCAGCGCTCGCATTGCGCTTGCACCAAGGCCAGCCAGGCATCGGCCTGGGCACTCAAGCCATGGTGCACATGCAGCGCCACCACCTCGCCGCCCTCCTGCGCGGCCATGCGGGCGGCAGCATGCAACAAGGCCATCGAGTCGCGCCCGCTACTGCAGGCCACGGCCACGCGGCGGCCAGCGGCGGCGGCAAGCGCCGCCCTGGCGTCAAGCTCAATGCTCGGTGGTGTCGTTGTAGCGGCCATAGGCCTGCAGGCGCTCGTAGCGCTGTTGCAGCAGATCCTTGACCTTCAGGTCGCTGACCTGGCGCACCGCGTCGTTCAGCGCGCGCTTGAGGTTGGCACAGGCCTGCTTGTGGTCGCGGTGGGCACCGCCCACTGGCTCGGAGATGATCTTGTCGACTAGGCCCAGGGCCTTCAGGCGGTGAGCGGTGATGCCCAGGGCCTCGGCCGCGTCAGGGGCCTTGTCGGCCGTTTTCCAGAGGATGGAGGCACAGCCCTCGGGCGAGATCACCGAGTACACGGAATACTGCAGCATCAGCACCTGGTCAGCCACGCTGATGGCCAATGCGCCGCCGGAGCCGCCTTCACCGATGATGGTGGTGATGATGGGCACTTCCAGGCGCGCCATCTCGAAGATGTTGCGGCCGATGGCCTCGGACTGGTTGCGCTCTTCCGCGCCGATGCCGGGGTAGGCGCCGGGCGTGTCGACGAAGGTGAAAACCGGCAGGCCGAACTTCTCGGCCGTCTGCATCAGGCGCAGGGCCTTGCGGTAGCCCTCGGGGCGCGACATGCCGAAGTTGCGCGCGGCGCGCTCCTTGGTGTCACGGCCCTTCTGGTGGCCGACCACCATGCAGGGCTGGCCATTGAAGCGCGCCAGGCCGCCCACGATGGACAGATCGTCAGAGAAGTGGCGGTCGCCGTGCATCTCCTGGAAATCGGTGAACAGCTCGTTCACGTAGTCCAGTGTGTAGGGGCGCTGCGGGTGGCGGGCGATCTGCGTGACCTGCCAGGGCGACAGGCTGGCGTAGATGTCCTTGGTGAGCTGCGTGCTTTTTTTGCTCAGGCGGTCGATCTCTTCAGAGATGTCGACGGCCGATTCGCTTTGCACGTAGCGCAACTCTTCGATCTTGGTTTCGAGTTCGGCGATGGGTTGCTCGAACTCTAGGAAATGTCGTTTGCTCATGGCGTTCATCCTGCAGATCAGGCACCGGCGGGCAGCGGGTCAAGGCTGCGCCAAAGATACCAGGTGCCAACGGTTCGGTACGGTGCCCAGGCGTCGGCGATCTCCCTCGCCTCCGCCCGCGACACCGGCTCACCGCTGAAGTAGTTGATGCTGATGCCTTTGATCAACCCCGGGTCATCCAAGGGCATTACATTGGCGCGCATCAGGTGAAAAATCAAGAACATTTCGGCGGTCCAGCGGCCAATGCCCCGGATCGCGACCAGTTCGTCGATGATGGCCTCGTCGTCCATGTCCACCCACTGGTCGACGTGGACACGGCCTTCGGCGAAGTGCCGGGCCAGATCGGACAGGTACTCTGCCTTGCGCGCCGACAGGCCGACACCGCGCAATGCATCGTTTGGCGCGGACAGCAGCCGGGCGGCCGGCAGCACCACGCTCACGCTCTCGTTGGATATCTCCAGCAGGCCCAGCAGTTTGTGCCACGCGGCCTGAGCCGCCTTGACGGACACCTGCTGCCCCACCACAGAGCGCGCCAGGGTGGTGAAGGCGTCGCGACGGCTATGCAGGCGCGCCTGGCCGAAATCGGCGATCAGCTTGCGCATCACACGGTCGCGTTTGGACAGGTGCTTGCACGCTTCGTCCCAGAACGGCGGGGTGACAAGCGGCGTGGACGCCGGGGGCGCCGCGCTGTCGTCGGCGGTTGAACGGGAGGCGGCGCTCATCAGGCTTTGACCCAGGTGGTGCCCTGAGGCGAGTCTTTCAGCACGATGCCCTTGGCGGCCAGTTCGTCTCGGATGCGGTCCGACTCTGCGAAATTGCGGGCCTTCTTGGCCTCGGCACGCGCAACGATGGCGGCCTCGATGGCCGCGGCCTCGTCGCCGCCAGCCACGCCGCCTTGCAGATAGGCCTTGGGCGATTGTTGCAGCAGGCCCAGCACGCCGCCCAGTGCCTTCAGCAGGGAGGCCGTCTGCGGCTGGCGGTCACGGTTGAGTTCGGCGGCCAAGTCGAACAACACGGACACGGCGATCGGCGTGTTCATGTCCTCGTCCATCGCGGCCTTGAAGCGCGCGGCCTGAGGGTGGTTCCAGTCGATCTCGTAGGCGCCCTCGGGCGCATTGACGGCATCGAGCGCCGTGTACAGGCGACGCAGGCCCAGGCGGGCATCGTCCAGGCCGGCATCGCTGTAGTTGAAGGGGCCACGGTAGTGCACCCGCGCCATGAAGAAGCGGATCGTCTCGCCATCGTAGCTCTTGAGCACGTCGCGGATGGTGAAGAAGTTGCCCAGCGACTTGGACATCTTCTCATTGTCGACATTCAGGAAGCCGTTGTGCATCCAGTAGTTGACGAAACGCTGGTCCGTGGCGCCTTCGCTCTGGGCGATCTCGTTCTCATGGTGCGGGAACTGCAGATCCAGGCCGCCGCCATGGATGTCGAACTGCTCACCCAACAGCGAGCAGGCCATGGCCGAGCACTCGATGTGCCAGCCCGGGCGGCCCGCGCCGTAGGCCGAGTCGTACTTGGCATCTTGCGGCTCTTCGGGCTTGGCGGCCTTCCAGAGCACGAAGTCCAGCGGATCGTGCTTGCCATCGGCGGCCTTGGCGCCAGCGCCATGCAGCTCACGCTCGCCTGCGCGCAATTGATCCAGCGACTTGCCGGACAGCTTGCCGTAGCCCTCGAACTTGCGCACCGCATAGTTCACATCGCCGTTGCCGGCTTGGTAAGCCAAGCCTTTGGCCTCCAGCTGGCCGATCATCGCCAGCATCTGCGGCACGTACTGCGTGGCACGGGGCTCGTGCGTGGGCGGCTCGATGCCCAGCGCGCCGATGTCATCGTGCATGGCCTTCGTCATCTCGTCCGTCAGTTGGCGGATGGTGATCCCGCGCTCCACCGCCCGCTTGATGATCTTGTCATCGATGTCGGTGATGTTGCGCACGTACGTGACCTTCAGGCCCGAGGCGCGCAGCCAGCGCTGCACCACGTCGAAGGCCATCATCATGCGCGCATGGCCCACGTGGCAGTAATCGTAGATCGTCATGCCGCACACGTACATCCGCACGTGACCAGGCTCGATCGGTGAAAACGACTCTAGCTGCCTCGACAGGCTGTTGAATAGACGCAGACTCATGGGAAAAGCGGAAACCTCGGTCCCTGGACGCCGCCGCGCAACAAGGCGACGGCCATCGGACTGCCACCTTGGAAGAGGATTCAGGTCGGCGCAGTACGTCGGGATACAATCAGCAGAGTATATCCGGGGGACCTCGAACGGGGGGCACGCGTCAGGGTGATCATCAACCCGGGCACGCGCTTCACGCTGGTATTCTCCGGGGCTACTCTCCAACCACCATCTAGAGACCAACGAGACCCATGCGAGTTGTTGCGCCCCTTTTTGGAGCCCGCCTGACGGCGCTGGCTGCCCAGTTCGTCGCCATCACCATGCTGAGCCTGTCGAGTCAGGTCGTGCGCGCCGATGATGTGGCCGAAGTCCAGAAACTGCTGTCGGCCGGCAAGAACGCCGAGGCGCTCCAGAAGGCGGACCAGTTCCTGACCAGCAAGCCACGCGACCCGATGATGCGCTTCCTGCGCGGCATCAGCCTGTCGCAGGCCGGCCGCACGCCCGAGGCCATCACGGCCTTCCAGAAGCTGACGGAAGACTTCCCCGAACTGCCCGAGCCCTTCAACAACCTGGCGGTGCTCTACGCCCAGCAGGGCCAGTACGACAAGTCGCGCACGGCCCTGGAAATGGCCATCCGCACCAACCCCAGCTACGCCACCGCCTACGAGAACCTGGGCGATGTCTACGCCAAGCTGGCCAGCCAGGCCTATTCCAAGGCGCTGCAGATCGACACCCGCTCTGCCGTGGCCCCTAAGCTGGCCATGATCCGCGACCTGTTCCCGAAGGACCGGGGCTCTGCCGCCGTCGCCGCGCTGACCAACAACGCCCCGACCAAGCCCTCGGCGCCAGCGCCCGCTGCGGTGCCGGCCTCGCCGACCCCGGCG
>NZ_JBASTH010000005.1:0-22202 GCF_049274795.1 Aquabacterium sp. | reverse complement strand
GGGTGCTATCAACCTGTCCCATGCGTTGCTCGTTCATCACATCAAGGCATGGGGCGCTGCACTGGACGTTCGGGAGCACTGTTTTTTTCAATACGAACGGCTGCGGAAAGTGTCGAATCCACATGGGTTCCATGATCGTCTAGGACGACCGCCTCTCTGAAGGCCGTAAGATCAACAACCCGAAACAGCATTGAATTGTCGTCATCACACCCAGCAACATTCCATCGATGAGTACCGATCACCAGAGATTCCGACTCTGGTTGAGAGTCGCCGCCATCGCAGAAATCGAGCATGTCATTGAATGCCCTTGACGCGTCAAATTCACCCGTCTCAGGATTCACTCGGACCTGGGACATGCACTCCACATCGTTAGCAAAGTGGTAGCACATGTGGCCCACTACGGTGTTTACTGCTGGTTCAGTCATCAGGCCCTCCACATCAAAATCCGGATTCAGTGTATCGCGACAATGCTTGTTGCGCAACACCAAAATCCGGGTTTGTGTCACTATGTCGCGCGGTTGAGTTCATGCTCATTCCACACCAAAATCCGGATACCCTCAAGTTCTTTTGCCAGTGCCTGCTTGCCATTTCTTTTCGCCAGGCTGATGACTTCTGAATATCGAAACTCTTCCAATCCATAGCCTGTGGACAAAGCCAACACCTTGACGCGCAAGGCCAAGTCTTGCTGCCCAACGCCAGCGTGCGCTTTCGCCAGTTTGTCGAGCGAGCTCGCATAATCATGTGCGGATGAATGGGTGAGCACTTTGCCGTAAGCCATGCTGACCGCTCGCGAATCAAAAAGCTTCGTGATCCGCTCACCCGCCGATGCGACGCAAGCTGCGTCTTTGGCCTGAGCACAAACATCTGCCAAGGCAGCCAGCGCTTCGGCCGTGTCGGCAAGGGTATCGAATGCCTCACCACCTTTGAACGTGGCCACCTTGCCACCGCCGTTTTCATCCCACCAGTCCACACGCGACTGAGCCAGTTCACGCGCTTTTGGCAAATCGCCGGCCTTGGCATAGAGGCGTGAAGCGGCCGCGAGTTCTCGGCTGGTATCAAACAAAAACCGCCCCTCCCGATGACGCGCTGCTTCCGCTTCATGCACCTTGGCCGCCTGGACGAAATCCCCGTCTTTCTCCAACTCACCAGCGCGCATCCATGGTGGACTGCCGCAGCCGCCGAGTTGACAAAAGATCAATGCAGCCAAAATCAATCCCGCTGAGGCGCTCGTTCGCCTCCCCAAGTTCGCACGCACCGCCACACCCCTATTCCTGGAAAAGTTTGAAGGCGTCATTTGTCAGAATCGATTCTCTGGTATTCAACTCTCTGGTCTTGATGTCGATCACGTTTGCGCCAGAACATTGCGAACCGTCGATCAAATCCCAAACCACGACGCCTTTGGCATTCTTTTTACAAACCTCAGTTCGTCCATTGATGCAGGCCTCCGTCCCTATGGGATGTTTGAGGTTTTTCACGGGATAGAACCTGTAGGCGCAGCCCTCTTTCTCGTCCCCCTTCGCTGGGGAGTCGCCCACACGCTGCAAAGCGCTGTGTTTCGGTGGCACCCCAGTTTTCTGCGCGGGTTTACCAGGTTGATGCGCAACCGGAGCCACGGGCGCTGTGCGGGGCGCCTTGGGAGCCGCAGGCCGCCACTGACCGCACGCCTGCGTCAGTTGCTCATACCGAGCCGGATCATCCACCGCCAGATCGCCGCCCGCCTGCGTGGCAAGGATGGCGCATTCATTGTTCGTGGCTGCGCTGGCGATGCACATGCAGGTCAACAACGTCAGCCCAAAACAGCCTCTCACCGTTTTCTGTTTGAAAGCGCGCATCACCACTGCCCGTTCTTGCCAAGGCATTGGATGGATGCCGCCACAGCGCGTGCACCGGCCGCCGCCATCTTGTTGATGAGGCCCGCGCAGAGGCAGGCATTCTTGATCGAGCTCTGGCAGTCGATGGTGCGATTGATCCGGCCTGATGAGATCGCTTGGTAAAACGATTCGTCTGATCCACCCCATGACGCAACGTCCGTCGCACACTCGGCGCCTTGGCGCGCGACGCGGTCATGCTCCTGGGCCTGCTGCCACGAAGCGTCATACGCCGTCGATGCGTTGAAACCTTGCGCTTTCGCTGCGTTGACGGTGTCCCGAACATTGGTTTGAACAATTTGGTTTCGAATCTGCGTGATAGCGCTGTCGGTGAAAACAGGCAATTTGGACGACAGGTACTGCAAATCGACACGGCAACTGCCTTCTTTCACCGGCGCCTGGTTGGCAGCCGGCTGGGCAGGTGCAGCGGCGGCCCTGCAGGGGGGCATCTTCTGGCCGGCGCCAACGCCTCCCTTACCGTCATTCGGTGCGTCCAGCAAAGCCATCAGGTTCTTGTTGCCAACATCCGCGACCTGCTGCGCACATGACACATCGGCGGATGTCAATGCGGCGGGCCCACCGGTCTCACGCAGCTTTTCCATTTGCTGTTCGATGTCGGCACGCTCCCGCTGTGTTCGCTCGTCTCGCCGCTGCTTCTCCATGGCCTGAAGCTTGTTGTTCAGATTTGTCATGGCCCCTGCGTTACCGCCAGCGGGTGAGCGCGCCTTCGGCTGATTTGCAGTCGAAGCGGGTGAATATGGGGAACTGGATACCGGGTGATCCGCGTTTCGCGCATCCCCTGCATTCGCATACCCGGCATACATCAGCGCCAAAGACAACAAAATGCTGCTCGGCCAGACGCCACGACCTTGGTGCGCGCGGGCTGAATCGCTGCACTGCATGTTGCTGAAGGGCGCACGGTGGTGGTCGGTTTGCATGCGTCACATGCTGGCGACGATGGACATTGCCGTCATCATCCAAACGCATCATGACATTGGCGCACGGGGAGGGTATAGAGATGACACAGTCGCTGGGCGAAGACAGGTTGCACGAAATCATCGGCCTCATTTACGAGGCCGCCATCGATCCGGAACGGTGGGTTACCGTGATGGAACAGGTATCGCAAAGCCTCAATGCCGCCGCCATCACGCTGCTGATGCACGATTTCAGCACCAGCGGGGTGGCCGATGGTCCGCCTGGTGTTGTCGTCCGAACGGTGGGTTTCGAGCCAGCCTATGTCGCCAACTACATCGAACACTACGCCGGCACCAACGTC
This sequence comes from Aquabacterium sp., assembly GCF_049274795.1. Taxonomy (GTDB): domain Bacteria; phylum Pseudomonadota; class Gammaproteobacteria; order Burkholderiales; family Burkholderiaceae_C; genus Aquabacterium. The sequence continues at coordinate 19,058 of NZ_JBASTH010000005.1, read as the reverse complement.
TGGGTTCGCAACGAGGAAACACTGGCCGAGGGCGTGGCGGTGACCTCGGAGATGCTGTACCCCCAGGACAAACTCGATTCGACCGAGTTCTATGGCGACTGGCTGCGACCACAACACCTCAAGCACTGCATCGGCGGCATCATCGTCCGGCACGGGCCCGTGGCCGTGAAGTTGAGCGCGCTTAGATCAGGCCGCGTCGGCTGCTACACCGAACCGGAACTGGATTTCTACCGTCGGCTGCTGCCGCATCTGAAAAGGGCATGCCAGATCAACAAGCGGCTGGAGGAAGAGCGCCACCGAGATGCCCCCGCCATCGCAGCCAGCCAATGGGCGGCCCACTCCACACACATGGGCATCCTGACCTTGTCAGACAGTGGGCAGGTTCTGGCAGCGAACCCCCGCGGCGAATCTCTGCTGCGTGGTGCATCTCCCCTGCGCTTGTGCGAGGGCAAGCTGGCAGGACAGCAAGCCCACGACACCGCACAACTGGTCAAGACCTTGCGGCATACCGTAAGCCGTGGAGAAGCGGCGCATGCCAGGTTGGGCGGAGAAGGCCCATGGGGCACTTGCTACGTCACGATGATGCCCGCACCGACCAACACCTTCTGGACTGTATCGGAGCATCGGAAGCTGGTGTTGTGCCTGATCACCGAATCGACCCTCGCGCGCCGGGTCGCCTCGGCCCGGCAACTCATGGAGCTGTTCACCTTGACGCCGGCGGAAGCCAGGCTGGCGCGCGCCATCGCCCAGGGCAACAGCGTGGAAGACCACGTGCGGGCCGAGGGCGTGCGGCCGGCCACAGCACGAACCCAGCTTCAGAGCATCTTTGCGAAAACCGGCGTCAGCAGCCAACGTGAACTGATCCTGCGCGTGCTGACCTTGCCTTCAATCCGCTGAGCTTTGCCCAAGGACTCTCCGATGCCGCGAAGCCCACTGCATCTCGGCAATGCGGCTGCATGCCGCCGGGCGCCGTCGGCCAGTTTCAGCTGTAAATGGTGCAGTGCCGGCTGATGGCCAAGCACGGGGCGGACATCCGTCTGATGCCTTGCCGCTTCACCGGTGCGCGCTGGATCACGGCGGACACGCTGGCCTACATGATGACCTCGGCCTGCGACCTGCGCCTCACCGCCGAGCGGCATCCGCAGGTGCACTTCCACCCGCGTCTGGCGCATGCGGGCTTGAGCTTGTCGGCACAGGGAGCGCGACGGGCTGGAGAAGCCTCGCTCACGTCCGCGACCCGTGCCCTGTCAAGGCGCCCGGGCGGCGGTGCAAGTCCTGCCCCCACGGTGAGGGTCAAGGCGGTCACCGGCAACTCCCTGGTGCCGCTGAAGGCATTGAAAGTGACAAGCTGACGGTACCCGCCCGCCGGATCCAGGGTCGCGCCGGCCGCGACCGGCGTGACCGGCGTGACCGTGAAGGTCTTCAAGTCTGCCTTCTGCGACACCTTGGCGTTCTTGGCGCCGTACACCAGGGCGGAGTTGCCAAAGGTGCCGTTCACCGTCCTGCCCGTCTGGGCGGCGGCGGGGGAGTCAGGACCACGGGAACCCCAGTGGGGCTGGGCGTGATGCCGACAGGATCGGGTCGTCAGGGCTGATGGCGGGAGCACCCCGCCTCCAGCAACGTTGTCAAGGTACACCGTCACGCTGTGGTTGACAGGAGGCAAGGCCTTGTACACCTGCGCCTGCGAGCGCTCCGTGGTGCGGCAGGCATTGTCGTCATACTGCCCTGAATCGGACTGCAGGGTCTCCGTGGGCACTATGATGGCGCCGCGAACCGTGTAGGTGGTCTCCATTCAGGCCAGGTCCAGGCGCAGATCTTGCGTTTTTTCCAGTGTGAAGCGGATCGCACGGAACGCGCTGAACTGGCTGGGGAGATTGCCCACAGGCGGTTGGAACTTGTCAGGGTAGTTGCTGGGGGCGTCGCTGGTGTCGTAACCAGCCCTCAGCGCCACGGACCCATCGAACGGCCCCTGTTGGGACATGCCCGCCCGGGCAGGGGGGACTCAGCCAGGCGAGGGACAGAAGCAGCGTGGCTCCTGAGCGCGAAAGTCGGCTGATTCACTCCTGTTGATGGACAGTGCCGTGACCCTCAACGGCGCCAGGCCGCGAAACATCGGGGCAAACCATCCACCCAACTGGTGGGCGAGTGACACGACACAAGCCATGAAACCGGCTTGACATACCCGCTGCCGGTGCGTGTCCAAGGAGCGGGGCCCAGGCTTGGCAGCGCCGCAACACTGCTGTTCAGGTGCTCGCCGCTGTCAAATGGCTGCGCTACATTGGGAGTTCTGGCAATTTCGAGTGTCCAAAGCACCCCATGAGCGAGCATGCCGCACAAGTCGATCTCTGGCTGGAGCCCCTGGGCAATTCGCCCTGCGGCGAGGACCTGGAATACGACAACGACTTCCTGGAGCTGAGCAAAGCCGCCGAGGGGAAACCCGAGACGCAATTCGCCGCCGCCGAGCCGCCAGATTGGCGCAGCGTGCGCAGCCTGTCGAGCGCGCTGCTCGAGCGCACGCGTGACCTGCGCATCGGCCTTTACTGGGGCCGCGCCCAATTGCACCTCGATGGCTTCACGGTGCTGCCCGAACTCCTGCGCCTGATGAGGGAATGGCTGGAGCGCCAATGGGACGACGTCCACCCCCGCCTCGACCCTGACGACGGCGACCCCTACGCCCGCATCAACGCCCTGAGCCAGTTCGAAGATGGCACGGGGGCCCTGGCCGATGTGCGGCAATCCCTGCTCATCCGCTCGCGCAACATCGGCCAGTTGTCGGTGCGTGACGTCGCCCTGGCGCTGGACCTGCTGCCGGCGCGCGAAGATGAAACCCCGATGGGTACCGGCACCATCACGCAGATGCTGGCCGACGCCATCGAGGAAACGCCCGGACTGGCGACCGCAGCCACCCGTGCGCTCGACGAACTCAGCCGCATCGCCGACCTCTTCAACGACCGCGTGGGCTACGGCCGCGCGCCCCTCTGGGACGACCTGCGCGACCTGTTGCGCGGCATCGAGCGCGTCATGCCCGAACCCGCCGTGCCGGGCAGCGCCGGCGACGACATCGACCTCGACGCCCTGCTCAGTGACCTCGGCGCAGACGCGCCTGGCGACGCACCAGACGGGGGCATCGGGACCGATGTGGCGCCCGCACCAGGCCCGGCCCGCAAGGCCCGCGGCGGCGTGGGCGACAGCATCGAGAGCCGCGCCGATGCCATCAAGGCCATCGACCTGATCTGCCAGTACCTGGAGCGCAACGAGCCCACCAACCCCGCGCAGCTATTGCTCAAGCGCGCACGCCGCATGATCGACAAGAACTTCATGGACATCATCCGCGAACTGGCACCGGATGCCATCCACGAAGTCGCCAAGATCATGGGCGTCGATCCGAACGAGTTCCACAACGATTGACGGCGCAGCCCCTCAAAAAAGGGGCTCCCCCTCGTGCAATCTGTCACGCGATCCGGCATGCTGTCGGACGTTTTTCCCAAGTCCAGACCCCGGTCCAACCCATGGAGTCTTTGAAATGAGCGGTCAAAAATTCGTCTCCCGCAACCGCGCCCCCCGGGTGCAGATCGAATACGACGTCGAGTTGTACGGCGCCGAGAAGAAGGTGCAGCTGCCCTTCGTGATGGGCGTGATGGCCGACCTGTCGGGCAAGCCAGCCGAGCCGCTGCCACCGGTGGCGGACCGCAAGTTCCTCGAAATCGACGTCGACAACTTCGACGCCCGCATGAAGTCCATGGCCCCGCGCGTGGCCTTCCAGGTACCCAACACGCTGACCGGTGAGGGCAACCTGCCGGTGGACATCACCTTCGAGAGCATGGACGACTTCTCGCCCGCAGCCGTGGCGCGCAAGGTCGAGGGCCTCAACAAACTGCTCGAAGCCCGCACCCAGCTCAGCAACCTGATCACTTACATGGACGGCAAAACCGGCGCCGAAGGCCTGATCAGCAAGGTCTTGGCCGATCCGTCGCTGCTGCAGTCGCTGACCGCCGCCGCCAAACCCACCGACGCCGAATAAGGCACACGCAGTCACAGGAGCCTATGACCATGAGCGAGCAGTCTCAACAGAGTTCGGCACTGGCCGGCGTCACCTTCGAAGGCGACGACTTCACCGCCTTGCTGCAGAAGGAATTCAAGCCAAAGACCGAAGAGGCCCGCGGCGCCGTCGAGCAGGCGGTGCAGACCCTGGCCCAGCAGGCGCTGGCCAACACGACCCTGGTGAGCGGTGAGGCCTTGAAGTCCATCGAGGCCATGATCGCGGCCATCGACGCCAAACTGACGGAGCAAGTCAACCTCATCCTCCACCACGAAGACTTCCAGAAGCTGGAATCCGCCTGGCGCGGGCTGCATTACATGGTCAACAACACCGAGACCGACGAGCAGCTCAAGGTCCGCGTGATGAACATCTCCAAGCAGGACCTCGGCAAGACCCTCAAGCGTTACAAGGGCACGGCCTGGGACCAGTCGCCGCTGTTCAAGCGCCTGTACGAGGAAGAGTACGGCCAGTTCGGCGGCGAGCCCTTCGGCTGCCTGGTGGGCGACTACTACTTCGACCACACCCCGCCGGACGTTGAGATGCTGTCGGAGCTGGCCAAGATCGCATCCGCCGCTCATGCCCCTTTCCTGGCTGCGGCCTCGCCCACGGTCATGCAAATGGAGTCTTGGCAGGAGCTGGCCAACCCGCGCGACCTGACCAAGATCTTCCAGACGCCCGAATACGCCGCTTGGCGCTCGCTGCGTGAATCGGAAGACGCGCGCTACCTCGGCCTGTGCATGCCGCGCTTCCTGGCGCGCCTGCCCTACGGCGCCAAGACCAGCCCCGTCGAGGAGTTCAACTTCGAGGAAGACACAGCAGGAGGCGACCACGGCAAGTACAGCTGGGCCAACGCGGCCTACGCCATGGCCACGAACATCAACCGATCGTTCAAGGAATTCGGCTGGTGCTCGCGCATCCGTGGCATCGAGTCAGGCGGCGCGGTGCAGAACCTGCCCACCCACACCTTCCCGTCCGACGACGGTGGTGTGGACATGAAGTGCCCTACCGAGATCGCCATCTCCGACCGCCGCGAGGCCGAGCTGTCGAAGAACGGCTTCTTGTCGATGATCCACCGCAAGAACTCGGACTTCGCGGCCTTCATCGGCGGCCAGTCGCTGCAAAAGCCTGCCGAATACGACGACCCCGATGCCACTGCGAACGCCGCCCTGGCTGCGCGGCTGCCGTACCTGTTCGCCACCTGTCGCTTCGCCCACTACCTGAAGTGCATCGTGCGCGACAAAGTGGGGTCGTTCAAGAGCCGCGAAGACATGGAGCGCTGGCTCAACAAGTGGATTGGCAACTACGTCGATGGCGACCCGCTGAACTCCTCGGAGAACACCAAGGCAGAACGCCCGCTGTCGGCCGCAGAAGTGGTGGTCGAGGAGGTCGAGGGTGCGCCGGGCTACTACTCGTCCAAGTTCTTCCTCAAGCCTCATTACCAGCTGGAAGGCTTGACCGTGTCTCTGCGTCTGGTCTCCAAGCTGCCGTCAGAGAAGTGAAACGCAGCCAAGACGCTGCACTTTTTTCCATCAAGTGAGGTAAATCATGCCGGGAAATGCATTCATCGCGTTCAGCAAAGACAAGGTCCTGAACTTCGACTCCAAGTCGCTCAAGGGCACCGCCGTCGAGGGCGAATCGACCCAGCCAGGCTACGAGTCCTGGATCGACATCACCGACTGGAGCTGGGACGTCGAGGCCGAGCACAGCGTCACCAAGGGCCAGGGCGCTGCTGTGGGCAAGCCCCAGCCCGGCGTGCTGAGTTTCTCCACCTTCTACAACACCTCCTCGCCCGTGCTGCTGGGCAACATGGTCAAGGGCGTGCACTTCAAGTCCGCCTGCCTGGTGATGTGCAAGCAGACCGGCGAGGCCAAGCCCGAGGCGTATTTCTGGATCGTCATGAAGGACGTGTTCACCACCAAGGTGGCGAACAAGGGGGCGGAAGACGGCACCGTGGGCCAGGACATCGACATCGTCTGCAAAGAGATCGAGGTGTATTACAAGAAGCAGAGCGACACCGGCATTCTGGACACCTCGCCGAAGCCTTTCGGCTGGCACATCGGTCGCAACGAAGTCACCAAGTGACGCCTCCCTGGGGTGAGGCAGCGGCTGCGCGCCGGCCCGCCCACCCCAGTCCGAGCGCCACACACACAGGCAGGGCTGTTCCATGAGCTGGAGCCAGATCTTCCTCAGCATCCAGTTCGATGGCGACGCCAAGCCCATCGAGGGCGAGGCCGAGTACCAGGGCTTTCAAGGCCAGATCGAGATCGACAACCTCAGTTGGGGGCTGTCCGCCGGCAAGAATGCGGCGGGCGGTTCGGGCACGCTCAAGCAAAAGCCCGAGTTCACAGCCGTCGAATTCAGCAAGCGTCTGGACCGCTCGTCCATGGCCTTGTTCAACCGCATCAAGGTCGACGAACAGATCCGCACCATGGTGATCTCGGTGGCCCACTCGGTGACGCGCGACGATGCCAAACCGCGGCTGGCCATGGAGGTCAAACTGGTGGGCGCACGCGTGATCTCGGTGGCCATGAGCACCACGGGTGCGGGCAAGGCCCTGTCTGTGCAAGAGAACTTTACGGTGCACTACGAGCGGATCTACATCAAGCGCTTTCCCCTCACGGAGAGCGGCAAATACGCCACCGAAGCTCAGACTTACCAGTCGCGCGCTGACGTGGACCTGAACTTGAACTGACGGGGGCACGATGGAGTACGCCGAGCTCTACCTCGACCTGTCCTCCGCGGGCATCCGCGGCAACGCGGAAGGCGCCGGCTTCGAGGGGCAGATCGACCTGAACAGTTGGTCGTGGGGCATGCAGCTCACATCGGCCAACGTGACCGCACCGAACACCCCCGTGAAAATGCAGGGCAACCTGCTGAAGTTCACCAAACACCTCGACGCCGCCAGCACCGCGATGCTCCGCAAGCTTGAAGACAGCACCAAGCTGGAAGGTGGAGCGCAGGGGGCCGACGCCACGCTGACCATGGTGCACCGGGGCGATGCCGGCCTGACCCTCACCCTGGCATTCACTGGCCTGGTGCTGCGGTCGTGCAACCTGGACGCCGACTCGGACGACAGCAGCGTGGAGGTCACCGAGGTCTGGCAGGCGCAGTATGACAAGGTGAAGTTCACCTACACCCCGCGACAAAGCAGCGAGCAACGCGTTGCCGGACGCGGCACCAGCACCGGCACCGCCCTCACTTTCGAATTGCCCGTCAAGCGCTGGGCGCCGGACGTGGGCGCCGCCGCCACGAAGGCTGCCGACAAGGGGCTCACGGAGGAGAAAATAGACAAGCTGCTCAGCCTGCTGGAAAAGCAAGGCAAGTCACTCACCTGACCCTTCCGCACACACCATGACATCGCCCACCAGCCGCATGAAGAATTACCGCGACTTGAGCGTCAACGGCGGCCTCTCGCCTGGATTCCAGTACGAGTTCTTCTGTCAAGGCTGCGACAAGACCTGGACCAGCCCGTTCAAGCCGCACCGCATGGGGCAGCTCTCAGGCTGGCTCAGCAGTTTCGTGTTCATGTTCGGCAACCTGCGCAACGCGGGTCGCGCCACCGGCACGTTCGCCAGCGCCTCGAGCCGACAGGCGGCTGGCGAGGCCCTGGCCGCGGCGCAAGAGCAAGCACGGCGCCTCTTCACCGCCTGCCAGCAATGCAAGAAGCAGTACTGCGACGACTGCCTCGATGGCCACGGAGTGTGCAAGAGCTGCCAGGCCAAGGCGGCCGACGAAGCGCGCCAAGCGAGCCGCAACGCCCCCTCTGGCGGCGATGGGCAGATGCGTTGTCCCAACTGCCAGTGCCCCAGCAGCGGCGGCCGCTTCTGCCCCGAATGCGGCTTCGACATGGCGAGCACGCACAAGGGCTGCCCCGCCTGCGGCAGCGTCATGCCCCGTGCAGCACGCTTTTGCACCGATTGCGGTCACGGTTTCTGACCCCCACCCACGCCAGGCCACCCCATGTCGGACGCACTCGCCCTCGCTGAATCCTTCTTGAAAGCCGGCCGTCCCGCGGACGCCTTGCAACACCTGACGACGGCGGTCAAAGCCAAGCCGGCCGACGCCCGCCTGCGCATCTTCATGGCGCAATTGCTGTGCGTCTTGGGCCAGTGGCAGCGGGCCCACACCCAGCTCAATGTCGCCGCGGACCTCTGCGAAGAGGCGGGACCGATGCGCGAGATGGCTGGCCACGCGCTGCGTTGCGAACTGCTGCGGGCCGACGTGTTTGCGGGCAAACGCACGCCGATGGTGTTTGGCCAGCCCGACGAGTGGCTCGCGCTGCTGATCGAGTCCCTGCTGCAGGCGGGCCGGGGCGATCAGGGCCTGGCCGACGACCTGGCGCGGCGCGCCTTCGATGCGGCCCCTGCCGTGCCAGGGCGCATCGACGGCCAGGAATTCGCCTGGATCGCCGACGCGGACTCGCGCCTCGGCCCGGTGCTGGAGGCCTTCATCAACGGCAAATACCACTGGGTGCCGTTCGCACGCCTCAGCCGCATCGCCTTCGAGCCGCCCCAGGATCTTCGCGACCTCGCCTGGCTGCCGGCCTACCTGACGTTCAGCAATGGCGGCGAGGTGGTGGCCCTGGTGCCCTCGCGCTACGCCGGCTCGGAGCTCAGTGCCGATGCCGCCTTGCAACTCGGCCGTCAGACGGCCTGGACGCCGCTGGGTGCGCCGGAGGCCGAACGCTTCAGCGGCCTGGGCCAGCGCATGCTGGTCACCGATCTGGGCGACCACGCCCTGCTGGACGTCCGCCTCATCGAATTGAACCCACCGTCCGAGTCGACCTCGCATGGCTGAGCTGACCACCCAGGAACGGCTGCAACCCTCCTTGCTGGACCGCCTCACGGACGAGGCACCCGGCACGACGAGCGAGCCGCCTCAGGCCCGCGTGCTGACCCGACAGCAGCTGCGCGCCGCGGTGCTGCGCGACCTGTCTTGGCTGTTCAACGCCAACCGCGCTGAGCCTTCGCGGCGCATGGGCCATGTCCAGCGCAGCCCCCAGGTGCTGGCCGAGCTGGCCCTCTGGCAGCAGTGCCCGATGGCGCAACGCTCGGTGCTCAACTTCGGCCTGCCTTCGCTGTCCGGGGAGTCCATAGGCAAGCTCGATCTGCGTGCCACCGCGCGCGACATCGAACAGGCCATCATCGACTTCGAACCGCGCATCGACCCCCAGACGCTGGAAGTGGACGTGCAGATCGACGGCTCCGCACGCGAGCACCACAACCAGCTCAAACTGGTCATCCGGGGTCACATGTGGAACCAGCCCGTGCCGCTGGAGTTGCTGCTGAGCGCCGCCATGGACGTCGAGACCGGCCAATCGGTCGTGCGCGACCTGCGCAGCTGATGCGCGCCCCCGCCTGACCCACGGAGCGACCCCGCATGGACCCGCGACTGCTGCGCCACTACAACCAGGAGCTGCGCTACCTCCGTGAGATGGGAGGTGAGTTCGCGCGCGAGTTCCCCAAGATCGCTGCCCGGTTGGGCATGGACGACCTCGAAGTGGCCGACCCTTACGTGGAACGCCTGCTCGAAGGGGCGGCCTTCCTGGCTGCGCGGGTGCAGTTGAAGATCGAAGCCGAGTTCCCACAGCTGTCGCAGCGTTTGCTGGACATGGTGTGCCCCAACTTGGCCGCACCCGTGCCGTCGATGCTGATCGCGCAATTGCAGCCGGCCAGCGGCCTGCAAAAGGCACTCACGCTGCCCCGTGGCACGGCGCTGGAGGGTGAGCCATCGGCCCTGAGCGCCACGCGCTGCCAGTTCCGCACCGGTCACCCGGTGACCCTCACGCCGCTGGAGGTGCGCTCGGCCGAGCACTTCATCAATGCAGCCGACCTGTCCTTGTCGTCGCTGGCCCTCAAGGAGCGGCCTCGCGGCGGCGTTCGCCTGCGCTTGGGCTTGCCCTCGGGTCAAACCTTCCAGGGCTTGGGTCTCGATGCGCTGAGCTTCTATCTGGGTGGCCCCAGCGACGTGGCCCACCAGCTCCAGGAATTGCTGCTCAGTGCATGCGTTGGTGTGTTGGTGGGCGAACCTGGCCGGGCGGGCGAGAGCCTGCGCACCCTGCTGCCGCCCGAGGCCGTGCAAGCCGAAGGCATGGCCGATGAGGAGGCCCTGCTGCCGGTCACGCAGCGCGGCCTCAGCGGCACACGGCTGATGCAGGAGTACTTCGCTTTCCCGCAGCGCTTCCTGTTCGTGCGGGTCGCAGGCCTGGCCGCCGCGCTTGCAGCCTGCCAAGGCACCGAGTGTGAGCTGGTCTTCCTCCTGTCGCGGCCTGGCACGGGGCTAGAGGGCGTGGTCGATGCGAGCCACTTCCAACTGCATTGTGTGCCGGCGGTGAACCTGTTCCAGCGGCGCGCGGACCGGATCGCGCTCAGCGACAGCAGCTTCGAGTTCCACGTGGTGCCCGACCGCTCCGCCCCCACAGACCACGAGGTGCACAGCATCGACTCGGTGGAGGGCATCACACAGTCGAACGACAGCGTGGTGTTTCACCCCTTGTTCGCGCTGCCCCACGCTGCGCCAGCGGGCCACCAGGCGTACTGGTCTGCGGTGCGGCAGCCGCGCCTGCTGTCCGACAAAGTGCGCCGGGAAGGCGCGCGTTCTGGCTACGTGGGCTCCGAGGTCTTCCTGTCGCTGGTCGACGCCCGTGAAGCCCCGTACCCGGAAGATCTGCGCCAACTGTCGCTGCAAGTCACCTGCACCAATCGGGACCTGCCGGTGTTCATGCCCGTGGGGCAGGGTCTGTCCATGGTCTCTTCGGCGCCGGTCGCACAGGCCCACATCGTGGCCGGGCCCTCGCGCCCCTTGAGCACCCTGCGAGACGGGGCGGCCACCTGGCAGCTCATCAACCTGCTGTCGCTCAACCACCTCGCCCTCACCGACACCGATCCACAGCAAGGCGCCCAGGCCTTGCGCGAGCTGATGACCGTGTTCGCCCAGGCCAGCGACGCCGCCAGCCGCCGCCAGATCGAAGGCCTGCGCCAGGTTCGGGTGCAACCGGTGGTGCGTCGCCACCCGCTGCCGGGCCCGATCGCCTTCGGCCGCGGGCTGGACGTGCAGCTGACGATGGACGACCTCTCCTTCGAGGGCGGCAGCGCCTACCTGTTTTGCGCGGTGCTGCACCGCCACCTGGCGTTGCACGCGAGCATGAACACCTTCGTGCAAACGACGATGGTGTCCATGGCCCGCGGCGAGGTCGCGCGCTGGGCCCCCTTGCCGGGCACGAGGGCCGTGCTGTGACGCCGATCGTGCCGCCAACGCCCATGACCCCGGAACGCCTGTGGGCGCGGCTGGCCGCCCAACCCCACGCGTTCGACCTGTTCATGGCGCTGCGCCGCATCGAAGGTGCGCACCCCGCCCTGCCCCGGCTGGGCACTGCGCTCAAGCCCCGCGACGAGCCGGTGCGTTTCGCACAAGACCCCACCCTCAGCTTCCCGCCCGCGCCCATCGCCGAGGTCACTCCGCCCGGGACAGGGCCGGCGCGGCTGGTGCAGCGGGTCGTGGGCCTGCTGGGGGCGAATGGTGCCTTGCCGACCCACCTGACCGAGTACGTTCGCGAACGCGCGCTGCACCACGGCGATCCGACCCTGCAGCGCTTCATGGACATGCTGCTGCATCGGTTTGGCCTGCTGCTCTACCGTGCCTGGACACGCAGCCAGCCGGCGGCGATGCTGGACCGCGCAGACGACGCTGCGATCGAGCGCTGGCTGGGCTCGCTGATCGGCCTCGGCCTGCCCGCCTCGCGTCAACGCGACGCCCTGCACGACCATGCCCGCCTGTTCTTCGCCGGGCGGCTGGCACGCCAGGTGCGGGATGCCGACGGCCTGCAAGCCTGGATTTCGCTCCAGTTCGGCGTGCCGGTGCAGGTTCGGCAGTGCCAGGGCCACTGGATGCCGCTGCACCCTGACGACCGCTCGCGCCTGAGCCGCTATGGCCAGCCGGCGCTCGGGCGCGGGGCAGTGCTGGGCCGCCAGGTGTGGGATGTGCAACACAAGTTCCGCATCGTCCTGGGACCGCTCGACCTGGCCGACTACCAGCGCTTCCTGCCCGGCGGCCCAGCCCTGCAGGTGCTGCGCGATCTGGTTCGTCAGTACGTGGGCCTGGAGTTCGAGTGGGACCTGCAACTCATCCTGCGCCGTGACAGCGTGCCCAGCTGGTCTCTGGGTCGACGTGCGGGCGTCGCCGGTCACCTCGGCCGTGCCAGCTGGCTGGCCAGTCGCCAGCGCGAACGCGATGCCGACCAGCTCGTCGTCCATGTCGAGCGCCTGCCGGCGCCGCGCCCACCGTCTCCCCCATCCAACCATCGTTGACCTCAGCGCCACAAGGAAGATGTCATGAGTGAAATCAGTCGCGTTGCCCTGTTCGGCAAACTCAACCCCCTGGGCTACAAGGCGATCGAAGGGGCCACCGTGTTCTGCAAGCTGCGCGGCAACCCCTACGTGGAAGTGGTGCACTGGCTCACGCAACTGCTGCAGAACAACGAATCCGATGTAGACGCCATCGTGCGCCATTACGGCCTGGACGCGGCCGTGCTGGCCAAGGACGTGACCGCGGCACTGGACCGCCTCCCCCGCGGCTCCACCGCCATCTCCGATTTCTCCGAGCAGATCGAAGCGGCCATCGAGCGCGGCTGGGTCTACGGCACGCTGAAGTTCGGCGACAGCCAAGTGCGCAGCGGCTATCTGATGCTGGGCATGCTGCGCACCAACACGCTGCGCAACGCGCTGTTGGCCATCTCGCGCCAGTTCGAGAAGGTCAAGGCCGACGACCTGGCGGAGAACTTTGACAAGGTTTGCGGCGCCTCCGCCGAAGCCAAGATGGGTGCCCAAGACGGCAGCGGTTTGTCGGCGTCACAGCCGGGCAGCGAGACGGGCGCGATGGCCCCCGCGGCCATGGGCAAGCAGGAGGCGCTCAAGAAGTTCACGGTCGACCTGACCGAGAAGGCCCGCAAGGGCGAGATGGACCCGGTCACGGGCCGTGACGAGGAGATCCGCCAGATCGTCGACATCCTGATGCGCCGCCGCCAGAACAATCCCATCCTCACAGGCGAGGCGGGCGTCGGCAAGACCGCGGTCGTAGAAGGCTTTGCGCAGCGCCTCGCGCGTGGTGACGTGCCACCGCAGCTCAAGGAGGTGTCGCTGCTGAGCCTGGACATCGGCTTGCTGCAGGCAGGTGCCAGCATGAAGGGCGAGTTCGAGCAGCGCCTGCGCCAGGTGATCGACGAGGTGCAGGCTTCGCCCAAACCTATCATCCTGTTCATCGACGAGGTGCACACCCTGGTGGGTGCGGGTGGTGCCGCAGGCACGGGCGATGCGGCCAACCTGCTCAAGCCGGCGCTGGCGCGCGGCAACCTGCGCACCATCGGCGCTACCACCTGGGCCGAGTACAAGAAGTACATCGAGAAGGACCCGGCGCTGACCCGCCGCTTCCAGGTCGTGCAGGTGCCCGAGCCCGACGAGGCCAAAGCCATCCTGATGCTGCGCGGCGTGGCCACGGTGCTGGAGAAGCACCACCGCGTGCAACTGCTCGACGAGGCGATCGAGGCGGCGGTGAAACTGTCGCACCGCTACATCCCGGCGCGCCAGTTGCCTGACAAGGCCGTCAGCCTGCTCGACACGGCCTGCGCCCGCGTGGCGGTGAGCCAGCACGCCATCCCCGCGGAGGTGGAGGACGCCACCCGCCGCATCGAGGCGCTCACGATCGAGCTGGAGATCATCGCGCGGGAAGCCACGGTGGGCGTGGACGTGGGCAGCCGCGCCACCGACGCGCAGGCCAAGCTCGACGCCGAGACCGCCCGCCTGGCGGGCCTGCAAGCGCGCTGGCAGGACGAAAAAGCGCTGGTGGACAAGGTGCTGGCCCTGCGCGCGCAGCTGCGAGGCACCAACCAGCCGGTCGATGGCCAGGCCTCCGAAGCCGCCGTGCTGGACGACGCCCAGCGTGCGGCGGTGCTGGCCGAGCTCAAGGCCGAGCAAGACAAGTTGTCCGAGCTGCAAGGCGATGCACCGCTGATCATGCCGTCGGTGGACGCACACGCCGTCGGCGCCGTGGTGGCCGACTGGACCGGCATCCCCGTGGGCCGCATGGTCAAGAACGAGCTGGAAACCGTGCTGCGCCTGGGCGAAACCCTGGGCCAGCGCGTCATTGGCCAACAGCACGGGCTGGACATGATCGCCCGCCGCATCCAGACCTCGCGTGCGCGCCTGGACAACCCCAACAAGCCCATCGGCGTGTTCATGCTGTGCGGCACCTCGGGCGTGGGCAAGACCGAGACCGCGCTGGCCCTGGCCGAAGCGCTGTATGGCGGTGAGCAGAACGTCATCACCATCAACATGAGCGAGTTCCAGGAAGCGCACACCGTGTCCACGCTCAAGGGCGCGCCTCCGGGCTATGTGGGCTATGGCGAAGGCGGCATCCTGACCGAAGCCGTGCGCCGCCGCCCCTACAGCATCGTGCTGCTCGACGAAGTGGAAAAGGCCCACTCCGACGTGCACGAGATGTTCTTCCAGGTCTTCGACAAGGGCTCGATGGAAGACGGCGAGGGCCGCTTCATCGACTTCAAGAACACCATCATCCTGCTGACCTCCAACGTGGGTTCGGACCTGCTCATGAACATGTGCAAGGACCCGGAGCTGCTGCCCGACCCCGAGTCGCTGGCCACCGCGTTGCAAGAACCGCTGATGAAGGTCTTCCCGCCCGCGCTGCTGGGCCGCATCGTCACCATCCCCTACTACCCGCTGTCGCAGGAGATGATGGGCAAGATCGTGCGCCTGCAGCTCAACCGCATCAAAAAGCGTGTCGAAGAGAACCACCGCATCCCGTTTGTCTACACGGACGAGGCCGTGGCCCTCATCGTCAAGCGCTGCGACAACCCGGAGGCGGGTGGCCGCATCATCGACGCCATCCTGACCAACACGGTGCTGCCCAAGGTGTCGCTGGAGTACCTCAGCCGCATGGCGCAGGGCCAGGCCCTGGCCGGCGTGACCCTCGACGCCGCCGAGGGCGATTTCACCTACCGCTTCGACTGAGCCCCCATGTCACACCCACCCACCGAGTTTGACCTCAAGCACCAAATCTTCCTGTTGAGCGACGACGCGCTCATGCTCGATGAGGTGCGGCGCCTGTGGTCGATGGTCGTGGTCTCACCGAGCCTTCCGGACGACCGTGAACAGTGGTGGGTGCTCGAAACACAGGACGATGTGCGCCTGCTGCCCGGCCTCAGCCTGCCCACCCGCGCCCACCTCGCCGTGCTCGGCAGCTGGGTGCAGGAGGCGGGCACAGGCTGGCAACTGGAGCGGCCGGGCCTGCCGTGGAGCGTGGAGACACACCGCTTCACGTGGGCTGCACGCCGCCGGGAGTTCATCAAGGTCAGTCACGAGGCTTGGCAGGAGGTGCAGGCCGAGGGCACCGTCAGCGGCCCGCATGACCTGGCAACACTGATCGCGGCCGTGCCTTGAGGCCCGGAGCTGACCGCGCCAACCACGGGACACCCTGACCATGGCCCTGCTCGCCACCCTGACCTGCAGCGTTCGCGACACCGGCAAACTTCGGCTGCTGTCGATGAAGGCATTCGAAGGCCTGTCGCGCCCGTTCGAGTTCCAGCTCAACCTGGTCTCCGACAAGCCAGACATCGACCTGGTGGCCTTCCTGGGCAAGAGCCTGACGGTCACTCTGGAGCTGCCGGGCAAGGGCAAGCGCCATTTCAACGGACTGGTGGCGCGCTTCGTGCAAACCGGTGAGCACCGCCGGCAGGCCTTCCATTACCAGGCCATCCTGCGCCCCTGGCTGTGGTTCATGTCGAACACACAAGACAGCCAAATCTTCCAGAACAAGACGGTGGTACAGATCATCGAGGATGTGGTCGCCGGCCACCACAACGCCAACAACCTCAGCAAAAAGCTCAGCGCACGCTACGCCACGCGCGACTACTGCGTGCAGTACCGCGAAAGCGACCTGGCCTTTGTCTCGCGCCTGATGGAAGACGCGGGCATCTACTACCACTTCAAGCACAGCGCCAACGGGCACGAGCTGGTGCTGTGCGACAGCGCCTCAGCCCATGCGCCTTTTGGCGGCTACGAGTCCATCGCCTTCAGCCAGCTGGCCGATGACGACCTGCAGGAGCGGCTGCGCACCTGGCGCACGGGTGTGCAAGTGCTGCCCAACAAGGTCACCCTGGCCGACCGCGCGCTGCTGCAGCCGTCGCGCCACCTGCGCAAGACGCACACGGTCGCGCGCAGCCACGCTCTGTCCGGTGCAGAGGTTTTCGACCACCCCGGCGGCTTCACGGAAGACAGCGACGGCGCCCTCGCCGCCCAAGTTCGCGCCGAGGTGGAGCAGGCGCGGTTCAAGGTGGCGTCAGGCACCTCGGACGCCCGCGGCTTGTGCTGCGGCCACACCTTCAACGCCACCGCGCTGCCCAATGGCAACGAGAACGGCGAGTACCTCGTCACGGCCACCACCATCGTCATCGAAGAGGGTCTCGACCTCGGTGACGGCCAAAGCAACCCGCCGCATTTCGCCGTCGAGTTCGAGGCCGTGCCCTCGTCCACCCCCTACCGCGCGCCCCTGCTCACGCCCAAGCCCATGGTGCACGGCCCGCAGACGGCCCTCGTGGTCGGCCCCAGCGGGGATCACGTCCACACCGACGAGCACGGCCGCGTCAAGGTCCAGTTTCACTGGGATCGCCTCGGCGCCAGCAACGAAAAGAGTTCTTGCTGGGTGCGGGTGTCGCAGCCCTGGGCCGGCAAGGGCTTCGGCATGGTCAACATTCCGCGCGTGGGCGACGAGGTCGTCGTCAGCTTCCTGGAGGCCGATCCCGACCAGCCGCTCATCACGGGCCGTGTTCACAACACGGGCTTCCCGCCGCCGTACGCGCTGCCCGAGCACGCCGACGTCACTGGCATCCTCACCCGCTCCATGGGCGAAGGCGATCCAGCCAAGGCCAACGAACTGCGCTTCTGCGACAAGGCGGGCAGCGAGTACATCTGGCTGCAAGCCCAGAAGGATTTCCACCGTGAAGTGGAGGGCAACGACCACGACACCGTCAAGGGCGACCAAAGCACCTCGCTGAAGGGCAAGCGCCAGGACAGCGTCGAGGGCACGCTGGAGCAAACGGTGGGTGGCGCGGTCAAGCTGAACCACAAGGCCGACCACCACCTCAAGGTGGGCGGTGACCTGATCGCCGAATCGACCGGGGTGATCAACCTGCAAAGCGGGAGCGACATCGCCATCAAGGCCAGCACCGCGGGCGGGGTCGACATCGGCACCGGTCTGGACGTCAAGGCCGGCGCCGATCTGAAAGCCCAGGGCGGCATGAACGTCCACATCAAGGGCGGCATGAATGTCACGATCGAGGCCGGCGTGACCTTGACCCTGAAAGCGGGTGCCGCGTCCATCGTGATCGGGCCGGCCACCATCGCCATCGACGCGCCCATGGTCAACATCAACGGGGGTGGCAGCGGCGGCGCGGCTTCGGCCGCCAGTCCCCCTGCGCCCGCGCGGCCCCAGGAGGCGACCTTGCCCGAGGCCGACAGCGATCCGATGACCGCCGCCTGAGCTGCCAACACGCGCCATGTCTTCGTTTTCCGACCCTTTGCACCACCAACTCTGGGCGACGCCCGAGGTGCGCGTCTACGCCTTCCTCCAGGGCCACGCACTGCCCGGTGTGGCACAACAGCTCGAACAGGCAGAACGAGAAGGCGGGCTGCGGGCCTGGGACTGCCTGCTGCGCGGCGCTTTGCCAGCCGAGGCACGTGCCCAGGCGCCCTGGATCGCCGAGCTGCAAGCGGGCAGCGCCTTCACGCAACAGGTGCTGCGGCAGTGGCCAGCCACCTTCCCGGCCTGGGGGCTGCTCGGCCTGAGCCACGAACCCATGCTGAGTGTGCGCGAGCGCGCTCGCAGGCTGATGCGCGTGGGCCTGCCGCAAGGGGACGCCGCGGGCTGGCGCTGGCTGGACCCGGCGCTCTGGGGTGCCTTGCTGCCGCGGCTGCAGCCGCACCAGCTGGACGTGGCCTTCGCAGGCATGCGGGCCTGGGTGCTGTTGACGCAGGAAGGCGTCCTGTGGCTGAGCCTGCGCGATGGGGTGCTCGCCCAAGATCTCCGCCCCCTGCCCCCCCTGGCCGGATGAAGGTGAAGCCACAATGCTGACCCTGACCCCTGAGCAACACCAATGGCTTCTGGCGCTTGAGCGAGAACGCCTGAGCGCGACGCTCGAGACCGCGTTGAAGCGGCACTGGCCCGCCTTGGCGCAGCGGCTGGGCGACCGCGAACGTACGTTCATCGAGGCCGCCCTCCAGCGCGCCGACGCACTCGGGCTGGGCGTGCACCGCCATGCCGCACGCTGGGTGAACCTGTGGTGCGTGTGGGGCGCCGGCTTCGACGAGAAGCCGGGCTTCGAGTGGGCGCAGGCCATCGTGCAGGATGGGCGACGCAGCGCGGCGGTCAAGGTTCAGCAACTCTTCCTTGCCACGCGCGATCGGCTGACGGCACCTGGCGCAGCCGTCTCCGTGGCCGATTTCGAGGCTGCGGACGCGGACATGGTCGCGGCCTGCGCTCTGCCCAACAGCCTCAGCTTCATCGACCAACCCGCCGATGGGGCCGAGCCCCGCGTGGCCTGCGACCTCAGCGCGCTGGACGTGGGCATCGCCGAGCAGCCCTGGCGTCAGGAATACCGCCTGGCCCTCTCGGGCGACACGCCCCTGATGCAACGCGCCGCCTTGCCTGTGGTGTCCCAGCGCTTCCGCACCGACACACCCACGCCTCCGGACCGCCCCGCCGCTGTGCGGCAGCTCGCCGCGCTCGCCCTGCCCCGCAACACGGCAGCAGCAGCCTTCCTGCTACTGCGCTGCAGTCAGGACGATGTCTGCCAGCCGGCGCTGCACCCGCGTGTCGACATCCGGGCGCCATTGGGCGGCACGGTGCTGCACGGTGCCCAGGCGCGGCTGTTGAAATGGCCGCTGCACTGCGCCGACGAGCCCGAGGTCGCGGCCGAGCCCGCCGTGGCGGTGCCAGGCGCGGCCCCTGGGGC
>NZ_JBASTH010000004.1:0-4914 GCF_049274795.1 Aquabacterium sp. | reverse complement strand
TAGTTCCGGTCGATCTCGTCGTCGACCATTCCGTGCAGGTCGACTACGCAAGCACCAGCGACTCGCTCCAGCGCAACATGGCGATGGAGTTCAAGCGCAACCGCGAGCGGTACGAGTTTCTCAAATGGGGCATGCAGGCGTTCGACGGCTTTCGCGTGGTGCCCAGCGGCATTGGCATCGTGCACCAGGTCAATCTCGAGTACCTCGCGAAAGGCGTTCTGGAGCGTGACGGCGTGTACTTCCCGGACAGCCTCGTCGGCACCGACTCGCACACGACGATGATCAACGGTATCGGCATCGTCGGCTGGGGCGTCGGTGGGATCGAGGCCGAGGCCGGAATGCTCGGCCAGCCCGTCTATTTTCTCACGCCCGACGTCGTCGGCGTCGAACTCTCGGGCTCGCTCAACGAGGGCGTCACGGCGACGGACCTGGTGTTGCGGGTCACCGAACTGCTGCGCGCGGCGGGCGTCGTCGGCAAATTCGTCGAGTTCTACGGCGCTGGGGCGGAGTCGCTCTCGGTCCCCGACCGCGCGACGATCAGCAACATGGCGCCCGAGTACGGAGCGACGATGGGTTTCTTCCCGTTCGACGATCGCTCCGTCGAATACATGCGGATGACCGGCCGTGAGCCGGTCGACATCGAGGCGGTCGTCAGTTACCTCAAGGCCCAGGGCCTGTACGGGATTCCCCGACCGGGTGAGATCGAGTATTCGACCGACCTGGCGCTTGACCTCGCGAGTGTGACGCCGAGCGTCGCCGGACCAAAGCGCCCGCAGGATCGCATAGAGCTCGGTGATCTGAAGGAGCGGTTCGTCGAGCTCTTCCAGGCTCCGGCCGGCGATAGTGGTTACGGCAAGGCGATCGATGAGCTCGGCATGGCGTTCCCGGCAACCTGCGCGGTGCACGGCCCCAACGGGACTCGCACCGTCAGCGGCGGCGGCGAACAGGGGCAGGAGAGTCTCTCGGATCGGCAGGAGACGCGCGACACCAATGAGACCACCGAGTACGAGATGGTCAACAACCGTCCGACGCCCGACCTGATCCAGCTTGACGATCCGGCGGCCTCGGACCGGAGCCGGCGTGTCGCGGTCGATCTCCACCACGGAGACGTGCTGATCGCCGCGATCACCTCGTGCACAAACACGTCGAACCCCTCGGTGATGCTCGCGGCCGGGCTGGTCGCCAAAAAGGCGGTTGAGAAGGGCCTGACCGTCAACCCCGCGGTCAAAACGTCGCTGGCACCGGGTTCACGCGTGGTTAGCGACTACCTCGACCAGACCGGTCTTCAGCCGTTCCTCGACAAGCTCGGGTTCAATCTCGTCGGATACGGCTGCACGACCTGCATCGGCAACTCCGGCCCGCTTGATTCGGGCATCGAACAGACGATCACGGAGAACGACATAATTGCGGCGAGTGTGCTCAGCGGCAACCGCAACTTCGAGGCCCGTGTGCACCAGAGCATCAAGGCGAACTTCTTGATGAGCCCGCCGCTGGTCGTCGCCTTCGCGCTTGCCGGGACAGTCGAAACCGATCTCGCGACCGAGCCGATCGCCACCACCGCCGACGGCGATGTGTATCTGAAAGACATCTGGCCGACGCTCGACGAGATCCGTGCGCTGATGTCCCGGGCGCTCGACCCCGACACGTTTCGCCGCCTCTACAGCGACTTCGCCGAGCAGAACCCGCTCTGGAATGAGATCCCGGGCAAGACCGGACACGTCTACGCGTGGGACCGCGATTCCACCTATATTCAGGAACCACCGTTTTTCGAGGATTTTTCGATCGAGCCGGTCCCGGTGGCGCCGATCCACGGCGCTCGCGCGCTGGCGATCCTCGGCGACTCGGTCACCACCGACCACATCAGTCCGGCCGGTGCGATCAAGAAGGATTCGCCGGCCGGCCGCTACCTGGTCGAGCACGGGGTCGAGCCGTTCGAGTTCAATAGTTACGGCTCGCGCCGCGGCAACGATCGTGTGATGACCCGCGGAACCTTTGCCAACGTGCGCATCCGCAACCTGATGGCTCCGGGAACCGAAGGCGGCGTGACGGTCCACCGCAACGGCCAGACCGAGCAGATGGACATCTTCGACGCCGCCGCCAAATATGCCGAGGTCGGTAAATCGCTGGTCGTCTTCGCCGGTAAGGAGTACGGCTCGGGCAGCTCGCGCGACTGGGCCGCCAAGGGCACAAGGTTGCTCGGCGTACGTGCGGTGATCGCCGAGAGCTACGAACGGATCCACCGCAGCAACCTCGTCGGGATGGGCGTGCTGCCGTGCCAGTTCTTGAACGGCGAATCGACCCATTCGCTCGGCATCGACGGGTCGGAGCGATTTCACCTCATCGGTATCGAGAAGGGGGTCGAGCCGCGGCAGCGGCTGACTTTGGTGATTCACCGCGCCGACGACTCGGTACACGAAACAAAGGTCGTCGCGCGGATCGACACGCCGATCGAGATCGAGTATTTCGAGCACGGGGGGATCCTGCCCTACGTGTTGCGCCAGCTCGTCGCGCAGGCCTGACCGGCCGCGCAGCCGGCCCCCTGCGCTTACTCGTAGCTGACGGCCTCGACGATGTTGGTTTTCGCCGCGCTGCGCGCGGGCAGTACGGCGGCGAGCACCCCGAAGACGACCGAGAGCAGCGCCGAGGTGACGATCACGCCGATCGGCGGGGCGTAAACGAAGGTCGAGGACGATTTGGAGAAGCCCGTGACGAACACTCGGCCGAGAATCAACCCCACGACCAGTCCCATCAGCACGCCCGAGATCGTGATCATCAGGCTCTCGCGAGTGATCATGCGCCGGATCTGCCGGCGGCGAGCGCCGATCGCGCGCAGCACGCCGACCTCGCGGGTGCGCTCGATCACACTGATGAACATTGTGTTCATCACGCCGAGCACGCCGATCAGGACTGCGACGAACATCAGTGCGTAGAAGAAACTGAACCCCTGAGATTGCTGGCGTTCGATCGCTTTTTTCTGTTCGCTGGAACTGGCGACGTCGAGTTGCGGGAAGTCGCGCAACTCCGATTCGATCGACTTTTGCACACGCCCGCCGTCGGCGCCGGGCGTGACCTTGATCGCAAGCACGGAGTCGTTGGTCAATCCATAGACCTCCTCCGCAAGCTCCAATGAGACCTTCAATCCGACCGTCGCCTGCGCCGTCGTCGGGTCGAGGCCGACGACCGGGACTTCGCGGGCTCCGGCGATGCCGTCTAACTCGATCTTGTCGCCGACGGCGATCTTTTGCTCCTCCGCGTAGCCCTCGTTGACGACAACCCCGCCTCGGGCCATCCCGGCGTAGACGGCGCCGGTGGCGGCGCCGATGTACCGCGTGCCGTCGATTCGTTCACGCGTGGCCGGGTCGATTGCGCTGAGCAGGGTCTGCTTGCCGTCGACCCCGTCCTCGATGAAGAGTGATCGACGCGGTGAGACGGTCTCGACGCCGTCGATGCCGGCGATCCGCTTGGTCAGCGCCGGAGAGATGTTCTGCTGTGGGCCGCCGAACTCATTGAACCCCAGCGGTTGCACGGTGATGTCGCTCTTGAAGCTGCGGTCGAGTTCGTCTTTGATCGACTTGACGGCGCTCGACGCGATCGAGCCGAAGGCGGCGACCATCGCGAAGCCGACCATCAGGATCGAGGCGGTGGCCGCGGTGCGGCGGGCGTTCATCGTCACAGAGTCGGCGGCGAGGCGGCCCTCGACCGGTGCGAGCAAACGCATCGGCCTGGCGAGCGCACGGGCGATCCACGGGACGATCGCCGGGGCCACGAGGATCGTGCCGGTAAACAGGCTGAAGATCCCGCCGATTCCGGCGATTACGACGTGGAACGGGGTTGTCTGGGCGGCGGCCAGGACGTAGGAGCCGGCGAAGCCGACGACGATCAGGACGGATCCGATCGCGAGACGCGCGCTGAGGCGCGGACGGTCGGAGCGCCGCTCCTCGTTGACTGCTTCCATCGGCGATATGCGGCCGGCGCGGCGGGCCGGGATGACCGCGGCGACCACCGTCGCCACGACCCCGATTGCCATTGCGCTGACGAACGCCGAGACGGGATACTTGACCGACCCAAACGGCACGCCGAACCGTTCGACCAGCGCGATCAGGCCGACCGACAACACCAGGCCAAGCAGACAGCCGGCGATCGAACCGAAGAAACCGAGAAACAGCGCCTCGCGCAGGATCGAGCGGGTGATCTGCTTGCGCGACGCGCCGATCGTGCGCAGCATCCCGATCTCGCGGACCCGCTGGGCGATCGTCATGCCGAAGGAGTTGAGAATCAGGAAGCCGCCGACGAACACCGAGATCGCTCCGAAGAAGTTGAGGAACACCGAGAAACCCTGTAGCGAATCGACGATCGCGTCGGAGAGGTCCTTGGGCGTCGAGACCTCGATGCCCTCGTCGAGGTTTGCGGCGAGCTTTTTCTTGACGTTGGCGACCGTCGCGACTTCGTCGGACGTCGTCTCGACGTCGATCTCGTTGAAGCCGTCGGGCGTGTCGAAGGCAGCGCGCGCGGTGTCGATCGGGGTGCGGGCGAATCCCTGGCCGCCGAAACTGAAACCGTCCCTGAACTTGATCAGGCCGACCACCGCGAAGCGCTCGGCGCCGGCCGGGCCGGCGAGATCGATCTCGCCGCCGACCTTGACGTTCTGTTTCTTAGCGAACTCTCGGTCGAGGACGATCTCGTTTCCGGTCTTGATGTCACGCCCGGCGTCGAGCGTGCCGCCGGAAAAATCCGTCGCCTCCGGGTCTACGCCGCTGAGAAACAGGCGGTCTTCGGGCTTTTTGGAGGCCCGGCCGTTCTTGACGATCGAGGAGATCGTCTGGATGATCCCACTTGCTCCCGCCACGCCTTCGATCGAACGGACCTTCTCGAGCGTCGAGTCGGGGATGATTCCGGCGCTGTTCTCGGTCGAGA
>NZ_JBASTH010000003.1:0-2066 GCF_049274795.1 Aquabacterium sp. | reverse complement strand
TGGGTGGCCTCTGCCAGAACGGAATGATTGGCCGCTTTGAACCGGAACGGCTGGCGGGTTTGCACTGGACTAGATGGCAGATTTAGTCCGGAATACGCAAGGTCGCGCAATTCCTGCACCTTGGGATGGGTGTCGGGCGCGCCATCGGGCAGCGGCAGGCCGGCTGGATCGTAGATGCGTGTGTCGGCGCCCAAGGCGTTGAGCAGGCGGGCGGCCTCCAGCGTCAGCAGTTTGCTGTAGGAGCGTTCGCGCAGGGAGCCATACAGCAGCAAGATGCGCGGAGGATGTGTGGCGCGGCCTATCCCGGCCAGGGGCTGAACGTCTGGTTGATCGAACAGCGCAGGAACCACATTGGGCAGATCGGCAAGCGTTGGAGTCACGGGCTACCTTTGCAGTGGGCGTGCGATGGCCTTGGGCCCATCGTCCGTGCCGGAGGACTCCAGCACATTAGGGTGGCCGGGAAGGGTCCGGGGGTGCGGCAGAAAACTTGGACTGGTTAAACGGCGATTCCCAGGCTTTGGCGATGCCCGACAGGGCTGCGAGCACCAAGGGAGACTTTGATCCGCGCCTCGTTGTACCACCGGATGTATGTGTCCAAGCAGACGATGAACTCGTCGATGGACGTGTGCAACCAGTCGCGAGTGAAGAACATCTCGATCTTCAAGCGGCCAAAGAACCCCTCACATGCGGCGTTGTCTGGCGAACATCCTTTGCGCGACATGGACCGAGTCAGGTTGGCGTCGGCAATCCGCGATAGCCAGCCTGGCCATCGATAGTGGGCGCCGCGATCAGAATGCACCACGGGCGCGGACCCGCTGGTAGCGATCTTGTCGATGGCCGAATCCAGCATCGTGTTGACCAGATCGGCATTTGGCCGCGTGCCGATTGACCAGCTCACGACCATGCCATCGAAGCAATCGATCATGGGCGACAAGTAGACCTTGCCTGCCGGGATCTGGAATTCCGTGATGTCTGTGAGCCACTTCTCGTTCGGTGCACTGGCACTGAAATCACGGTTGAGGAGGTTGTCCGGCGCGGGGCTGATCTCACCCATGTACGAGCCGTATCGACGACGCTTGCTTGTTGCGGCAACCAGGCGTTCTTCCTTCATAAGCCGGCGCACAACCTTCTCAGACACGGTCATCGACCGGTCGGCCAGCGAGGCGTGTATCCGCCGGGAGCCGTAGCACCTGTAGTTGCGCTCAAAGATGTCGGTCATGGCCTTGCGCACGTCGGCATACTTCTCGGCCACTTGAAGTCGGGCCCGATGGTAGAAGTAGGAACTGCGTGGCAGCTTGAGCTCGCAGAGCAGGTCCGTCACCGAGTAAGTGGCCTTCAGGGCATCAACCAACAGTGTCTTCTCCCGATTCGTCAGGTCCTGCTGGTCGATGCCCAGTTCTTTTTTTAGGAGTTCGTTCGCCTTCTTCAGCAGGTCCTTCTCGAGCTGCAACCGCCTGACGTCCTGTCGCAGCGCTTCTAGCTGTTGTTCCAAGGCTGCTTGATCGGAGCTTGCGGGGGCGTCTTGCTTGCGCTTCATCGATGCGGATACGTCGTGGCCGAGCAGCTGATTCTTCCACTTGTACAGCGAGCCACGACACACGCCAACCTCGTCGGCGACAGTCTGCGCGCTGGATTCGCGTGTGCACAAGGCAATCACTGCAGACTGCTTGGCTTCGGGGGGCAGCTCCGGGGATCGGCTAACGATACGCACGCCATCCTGCGGATGGAGCTCTTGAAGCCACGCAGACAACATTGCCCTTGAGGGATAGCCGAGCGCCTTGATCGTCAGCGCGATGCAGCGGCCGTGCTCAAGGTAATGGTCCACTGCCTGGCGTTTGTCCGCCTCGGAGTACCTGGGCCGACGTGCGTAACCTGCGCGCAAGTCTTGGCTCGTCTCGAATTCGCGGTACCAGTTCCTGAGCGCGTTCTTCGTTGGATAGCCAAGCTGGCGAATGGTCAACCCAACGCGCTTGCCCAACTTGATGTAGAGCTGTACGGCTCGCAGCCGATCCTCGTATGAAAACATGAACTACCTCCAGGTAGTCCAAGAAATCGTCCGCACCCCC
>NZ_JBASTH010000002.1:0-37498 GCF_049274795.1 Aquabacterium sp. | reverse complement strand
GCCGACGCGCGGGCGCAGCGGCACGCCCATGCCCCAGGGGCGGTCGTCGGTGTCGGCCGTGGGCTGACCGCCCAGCCCGAAGGCGCCCAGGCTCAAACGCGCGCCCTGTTGGTGAACCTGCGCCTTCACCTGGCCGATGGCCGGGCCCAGGCCACCCTGGCTGGCCACGGCCTGGCCGCGCCGCAGCGCATCGCCAGGCGCCGTGCGGCCCGCGGCGTTGCCCGACGCAGAGTCCGTCACACCG
The DNA here is from genome assembly GCF_049274795.1 of Aquabacterium sp. GTDB lineage: Bacteria > Pseudomonadota > Gammaproteobacteria > Burkholderiales > Burkholderiaceae_C > Aquabacterium. Next base: position 37,254 of record NZ_JBASTH010000002.1, on the reverse strand, counting down.
TTCATCGCGCGGGCCGACGGCCCGGCCGAGGCCGGCACGCTGCCCGCGCCCACCAGCGGCAACTGCGCATTGCTGCGCGCCGGATCCTGCCCTTGCGACTGGCGGCCTGTGGCAGCGCCCTGCCCCAGCCCGGGCGGCAAGGCCACCTCCTGACCCAGGCCCAGCTTCAAGGGATTGCCCAGGCCATCAGCCAGTGCGCGCCAGGCCGATGGGTCCAGCCCATGGCGCGCCGCCAGTTGCTGCAGGCTTTCACCCGGCATGGCCTGCACCACCTTGTCGGGCGCCTTGGCGCTGCCCTGCGTGCCGGGCGCGCCAGCCGGCAGGCCGGTCTTGGCGCCAGAGGGGTTGCTGGGCTGGTTCGCGTTGGAGGGCGCAGGCTGCGGCTGGTAGGTCCAGCGCGGATCCTGCCCCTTGATGGTCACGGCCACCTTGGCGCGCAGCGGCGTGCCGCCCGCATCGAAAAAATCCAGGTCCAGGTTGGCGCTCTCCATCGTGCCCTGCACCAGGAAGCTGCCCCACTCGAACAGCACGCGCGGCGGCGCTTCCTCGCCCGGCTTGCTGCTCTTGGGCCGCACGAAGCGCTCCACATCGGCCGTCTTCTTGAGCACATCGACGGCCTTGCCGCCTTCGCCCGCCTCGTCGGCCGTGTCGAAGACCAGGTCGAAGCTGACCTGCATCTCGCCCGTGCCGGGCCGCTGGCGCGCCTGAGCACCGGCCTGCTGGCCACCCGCCGTCTTGTTGGCGATCTGCACGCGCAAGGAGGTGGGGTTGAACTGCACCGGCACCGACGAGTCCTTGACCTCGGTCGGGTTGTCGGTGGCCGTGATCTCGGCCAGGCGGGCCTTGGCGAGCGCGGTCATTGGACAACCCGCTTCATGTCTGCGCCTCCATCGGCAGCAGGCGCAGCCCTTCGTGCGCGATGGTCAGCTCTTCGATGGCGACCTCGCCGCTGCGGGCGTTCAGCTCGGGGCCCTTGATCTTGGACGGCAGGCCACGATCGAACATCCAGGTGGCGCGCACGGTGCCATCAGGGCTCATCACCTGGATCACGCCGTCGTAGCGCGGCACCGGCCGCTCGCCATTGATGATGCGCTGCATCCAGTGCCACAGGGCCGGATCGACCGTGGCACCAGCCTCGCGCGCATGGAACATGCCGCGCTTGAGCACCAGCGGCTGGAACTTGGCACGGCCCACGCGGCGCACCACACCGTTGTTGCGGCCGCCTTCCACGTACTCCTGCACGTCCATCTCGATCTCCAGGCCCGAGCAATCCTGGAAGGCGCCTTCGGCCAGCAGCTTGCTGCCGGTGGGCGGGGTGTAGCCTTGCTGCTCGGCCCCCTTGCCGCCGGGCACGATCTGCTTGCCGGCCTGCACCTGCGGCGATTGCAGCAGGCGCACCTCGAAGCGGAAGGCGGTGAGCAGGGCGTTGTCGGCCATGGCGTGCTGCCTCAGCTTTCCAGGTTGAGGGTGCCGTCGCCCTCGCGGCGCAGGCGCACGAGGATGAACTCCAGCGGCTCGGCCGGGGCCACGCCGATCTCGACCAGCAACTCGCCACGGTCCAGGCGCCAGGGCTCGGTCAGCACGCGCACGAAGAAGGACTCGGCCTCGGTGCGCCCCGCGAAGGCGCCCACCTGGAACAGCCCGCGCAGCAGGCTCTCGATGGCATGGCGCAGATCGCTCCACAGGCGCGGGCCGTTGGGCTCGAACACGGCCCACTGCATGTCCACCAGCAGGGTGCGGCGCAGCATCAGGATCAGGCGGCGCACGCTGAGCTGGCGCCAGTCACGCTCGCTGGACAAGGTGCGCGCAGCCACCAGCTCGATGCCCATCGGCCCGCGCACGAAGCAGTTGATGCCCAGCGGGTGCAGCGCATCGGCCCGCCCTTCGGGCTGGCTTTCGGCCACGTGGATGACCTGGCTGGCGACCTCGTTGGCCGGCCCGTACTGGATGCCCTTGTCAAGCTCGCGCCGCGCGACGATGCCGGCGGCCACGGCGCTGGGCGGCAGCGGGCGCACGCGCACGGCGGCCGAATCCTGGCCATACAAGGGCTGGTCCTGCCGGCGGGCCGGCACCAGCCACGGGTGGTAGGCCGCCGCCCACGAGCTGTCGAAACGCGCGCGCCATTGCTCGATGCGGCCTTGCGACAGGCCCGGCGGCACGTCCAGTAGCGCGATCTGGGCCTGTGTGGCCTCACAGAAGGCGACCACATCGCGTTGCAGACGGATGATGGTGTCCAGCTCGCCGGGCAGGCGGGGATCGAGGATCAGGCCGGTGAGCGCGCTGGGCGGCACCGCCTGCACGGCGGGCGTGGTCACGGTGTCCACGCAAGGCGCGAACTCGGCGCCGGCCGAGCCCAGCACCTGCGGCGGCACCGGTGGTGGATCGGCCCATTGCGCGGGCACGTACAGATCGGGCACCACCAGCTGCGTGATGCTGGCCGTGCCGACCACGGCCACGGCATCGACCGGGGCCAGGGCGGTGATGCCATCGCCAGGCACATCGTCGGCCGGTGTCCAGGCGATGTCGAAGAAGTCGGATGGTTCGATGTCGTCATAGGCATCGTCGCCACCGCTGAAAGGGCCGCCCTCGCCGCGCAGCAATTCCACGCGCACATCGGCCGGTGTCAGGCGCAGGCCGGCCCAGTCCTTGTGCGGCCACACCAGCGTCGAGCGCTCGCACAACACGGTGGACATCGCTTGCGGGTGCTCGGGCGACAGCGCCAGGTGCTCGAAGCGTTCGGTGCGGCCGGCGCCATCGGCGATCTCCAGCCAGGCTTCGACCAAATCCACGCGCACGGGCACGGCAGCGGGTGACACGGCCAGCGATGCCGTCCAGCGCGTGGCCGGATTCAGTGCATCGCGCTCGGCGTGCAAGGCATCGACATGGCTGAGCGTGGCGTTGCCCGATGCGTCCGTCAGCCGCAGCAAAGCGCCAGGCTGCACCGTGGTGTTGAAGGGCAGCACCAGCTTGAGAGCAGGTGCCATCGAGGCATCGAAGTTCAAGGCCGTGGCGGTGAAGCCCGAAGCCAGCCGCAGGCCCCGCCCCCAGCTGCCTTCGTTGCGCGCGGTGAAACCCAGCGGCAAGCTGAAAGCGGCCTGCAAAGTGCCGGTCGCGCAACCATCGCCGAATTCGGCACCGCGCGCGTGCACGATGCGAACCACCCAGGCCTGGCGCCCACCTTGCTCGAAGAAACTGGCCACGGCCTGCGGCAGCGCGCCAGGCCCTTCGAAGCCGCCGAACACATGCACGTAGTCATCGAAGCTGCGCACCGGCACGGCCACGCTGCGGCGCAGGGGCCGACCCGAATCCTCGTCGACCATGTCCCAGCGCAGGGGCCAGTTCTGGTCCACCACGGGCACATGCGCCGGGCCGCGCGGCGCCACGCCCACGAAGGCGCACACGTCCATGCGCTGAGGATTCAGCGATGGCGCGATCACCTCGGGCAGCGCGTAGGCGCCCGGGGTACCCAGGGGGGTGCGTGCGGACTGGAGCATGGCTCTGGCGTGTCAGCGATGCGCGGGACGATGCGAGTGCCTCACTGAGGCCTGGCGCATCACCCACATCATTTGCGTCATTCGTACACCACGCCCTCGTGCGTGAGGTGCAGCTCTTCCATCGCCACCTCGCCGCCGCCCTTGGCCGCCAGTGTGGGGCCGACCCACTTCTTGGGCTGCGCGTTGGTGAGCTTGAAGGCCGCCACCGGGTTGCGCGCCTCGTCGAGCACGGTGATGGTGACCGAGCGGCGGCCATCCGCGCCTTCGCGCACGGACTTGACCCACTGGAACAGGTCGGTCGAGCCGATCAGGCCGCGCTTGAGCGTGACGTCTTCCTGCTTGAAGGTGTTGGGCACCTTGCGCACGGTGTTGACCAGGTCGTTGCCGCTGCGGTACTCGGAGTAGTTGATCTCGGTGCCCAGGCCGCTCACGTCGGAGAAGCCGGCGATCACATTGGTCTCGTCGCCGCTGCCCAGCGAAACCAGGAAGTTGAAGGCGCCGTAGGGGTTGTTGCGTAGGGTTGCCATGGTTCAGCGCTCCAGTGCTCAGGACTTGGCGTCGGCCGTCCACTGGCCGACACGGAAGATCACGAACTCGGCCGGACGGCTCGGGGCCACGCCCACGAGGCAGATCAGGCGGCCGTTGTCCAGGTCGTTCTGGGTCATCGTGCTGCGGTCGCAGCGCACGAAGAAGGCCTCTTCGGGCTTGGCGCCGATGAGGGCGCCGTCACGCCACAGCACGTACAAAAAGTCCTCGACCGTGCGGCGCAGGTTGGTCCACAGGCGCTCGTTGTTCGGCTCGAACACGGCCCACTGCGTGGCCTTCTCGATGGAGTGCTCCAGGTAGATGAAGAGCCGGCGCACGTTGACGTACTTCCACTCGGGATCCGAGCTCATCGTGCGCGCGCCCCACACGCGGTTGCCACGGCCTTCGAAGAAACGCAGGCAGTTCACGCCCTCGGGGTTGAGCACGTCCTGGCGCGACTTGTTGATGTTGATCTCGAACTTGGTCAGGCCGCGCACGATCTCGTTGGCCGGCGCCTTGTGCACGCCGCGCTCGATGTCGTTGCGCGCGTAGATGCCGGTCACGAAGCCCGACGGCGGCAGCAGCAGCTTGCGCGGCGGCACGCCGGGCACGGGCGGGAACAGCGGGTCCAGGATCTCGATCCACGGGTGGTAGAGCGCCGCGTACTTGCTGTCGAACTGGCCGCGGAACTCGCGGATCTCGGTCAGCGAGCTGTTGGCCTGGCCATCGACCACGGCGATGCGGTAGCGGTACTTCTCGGCGTGGCCGATCAGCGCGTCGGCCGCGGCCTTGACGGTGTCCTTGCTGAGCAGCGCACCGGCATCGGGCAGGGCCACGATGGCGATGTCCTCGATCTCGCCCAGGGCCTCGAGGCCGGTGGCCTTGTTGGTGACCACGTCGGGGTCGGCCTCCTGGCCGAGCAGGTCGTCGGGGCCGGGCAGCTCGCCGTCCTTGCCGCCGGCCAGGCGCTTGTCGGCCGCCTGAAGGCCCACGGCCAAGCTGGCCGCCGCCCATTCATCGGCACCTGGGGCCCATTGCAGCCACACCAGCGCGTTTTCATCTTCGGGGTCATTGAGTTCGAGCACCTTGCCGATGTAGCGGCGCTGGTCAGGGTGCGTGGCCAGCTCGTTGACGGCGTCCAGGCGGTTGTCGGCGCCGTAGACCGTCACCTTCAGCTCGACCAGGGCGGCCTGCACGCCCGCCTCGTCGGCCAGCGGGCCTTCGACACCGGCGTTGTTCACGAAGGTCTGCTTGCCGTCGGCATCGACCTTGACCACGTACAGGCGCGCCGGCACCAGCGCGTCGTTGCCCTGCAGCGGCTTTTGCGGCGGCACCTCGGCCGAGGGCACGGTCAGCTCGATCACGGCGCCGGCGCGCACGTTCTTGACCTGCACGCCCCAGGTGTGGCGCGCCAGGATGTCGCCGCTGACCACCGGGTACTTGAAGGCCATGTTCTTGCTGCGCACCACCTGCGTGTCGACCAGCACGTTGCCATCGACACCGGGCCAGCGCGCGCGCCATTGCGCGGCGCCGGTGGAGGTGGGCACGGTGAGCTTGGCGATGTAGTTGTCGACCGGCTCACGCGCCCCGGTGACGATGTCGGCCACCGGGGTCTGGAACACGCGCGACACGTACAGGCGCTTGCCACCGTTGTTGAAGAAGGCACGCGCCGCATGGGCCACGTAGGCCACGCGGCCCGGATCAGACGCCAGCTCCAGCGGGTACAGGCTGCCGTAGACGCGCTCGAACTCGGTGAACGAGGTGATCAGGCGCGGCTCGGTGGCCGTGGCCACCACGCTGCCCACCGTGTAGGGCACGGGCCCGTAGCGCGTGACACCCGCGTAGCCGGTGGTGCTGGTGGGCACGCCTTCGATCGATTTGGCGCGAAAGCTCACCTCCTCGACATAGACGCCTGGTGCTAGGTACTCGGGCATGGTCTCTTCCCCTCGGGTCAGGTCAGGTGGATCAAAAGGTCCAGGTCACACGAACAGCAGATCGGCGTCGCTCATGGCACGCAGCTCACCCAGCGCCAGGCTGATGCTGCGCACCGCTTGCGGCGCGTAGGTGGGCGGCACGGCCAGCCCCTTGAGAACATCGTTGAGCGGGTCGGTGCCGGCGTTCTCCAGCGGCAGGCTGGCCAGCGGGTCGGCCGCGCTGAAGGCGGGCAGCGCGGGCGGCAGGAACACCCACACGTTGAGGTTGATGGCGGCAGGCAAGGCCGCCGCGCCGGACACCGAGCCCTGGCCCAGCACCAGCAGGAACTCGCCACGGTCATCGCCATGGGCCCAGCCGATCTGCGCCTCGGTGGCGAAGTTGGCCGGCCCCGCCCCCGCGCGTGTGGCGATGACGCGGGCCCAGGGCACGGTGGCGTTGACGCCCGGCGAGACTTCGCGGCGGATGCGGCCGCGCAGGCCCGTGCTGCGGCTGGGCACCGGGTAGGCCGCGCCGGGCCACAGCCACGCGGTGCGTGTGTTGACGATGCTGGCGGGCGGCATGCCGCTGGCCAGCACCGGCGTGAAGGCCACGCGGCGCGGCACGTAGCGGCGCGGATCCTGCCCGATGGCATAGGCCGCGAGGCGCGCATCACGCGAACCGAAAGCACGCACGGCATGCCCCAACGGCTCGCCTTCGGCCACGGTGTGGTCCAGCAGCTTGAGGTAGCGGCCCGCATGGCGGATGGCCTGGCGGCCCTGGCTGTGCGCCTCGAAGCGCTGCACGAAGGGGCGCGTGCCGATGGCCTCCAGATCGCTCAGCCAGGCGGCGCCAGCCGGCGATTCGACCGGCAACTGCGTGAGTGCATCGATCCATTGCACCCCCAGCGCCAGCCGATAGCCCACGCGGGCGACCTCTACCGTCTCTTCCAGTCGCAGATCACGCAGCATGGCCTCGCTCATCAGGCGCTCCGCAGTCGGATGTCGGCGTCGACCACCGGCGGCTGCAATGTCTCGCCGCGTGTGTCGATGCGCACGACGCGCGCCACGTAGGGCACGGACAGGCGGTAGTCGCTGGGCAGCGAATCGAAGGTGCGCATCAGCGCCTCGGTGGAGATCTCTTCGAGCACCAGCTGCACCGAATCGGTGGGCGCCATCACCGGCTCGCCCTCGTACATCGGCTTGTTGGGCAAGGTGGGCGTGTAGAGCAAGGGGCCGCTGAGCATGGGCACCTGCTCCAGCGTCTGCATGGTGCGCCCGATGATCATGTGCTGGTACTCGGCGTTCTCGGCCCAGGGCGTGAGCAGGTAGTGCAGGTCGAGCGCGAGGTGGCCTTTGCCATCGCCATGGCCCACGGCGGACCAGGTGGCGCGCATCGCCTTGTTGAAGTCGACACGGTAGAGCAGGATGCTCAGCGCAGGGTCACCGATGGCTTCGTTGGCGAGGGTATCAGCCAGGTCTTCGGTGCGGATCAGCACGGCCTTGGTGTTCTTGCCCGGCACGGGCTCACGCTCCGCAAAAGCACGCGCCAACAGGCGCTCGATGCTCTTGCCGACGGCCGCGATGCTGGTGTATCCACCCACAGGTGATCCCCCCAAACGGTCATGCGCGCCTGGTCCACGCGCGAGCACGTTGGATCACCGACCAGGCCGTGTTTGTTGATATGTCACCCCGCCATGGCCCGCAGTCCTTGGCAAAGCGGACGGCCAGTGTGCCCAGCGGGTGCTGGGCCCAGCCATCCCTAGGGGTAGGGGGCGCGCTTCAACATGGGGGGATGGTGATGCGCCGCGGCATCACGCCGAAAGGCCAGGCCTTCAGTGCATCGCGTCGGCGTGCGGCTCCATGGCCATCACCACGCGGTCACGCCCCTGCCGCTTGGCCTCGTACAGGCTGTCGTCGGCCAGGCGCAAGGCGCGTTCGCCATCACCATCACGCACCGGTGCCACGCCAGCGCTGATGGTCACGGGCAGCAACTGGCTGCCATGGTGGATGGGCGTGCCGCGCAGTGCCTCGACGATCTTTCGGGCCACGCGCTGTGCGCCTTCGGTATCGGTTTCGGGCAGCAGCAGGGCGAACTCTTCACCACCCAGGCGCGCGGCCAGGTCCACCTCCTGCCGGACACTACCTTGCAGCAGTCGGCCCAGGCTGCTCAGCACCTGATCACCCGCGGCATGGCCGTGCGTATCGTTGACCTGTTTGAAGTGGTCCACGTCCAGCATCACCACGGTCAGCGGTCGCTCACCGCGCTGCTGCCGCTGGGCTTCCTGGGCCAGGCGGGCCATGAACTCGCGCCGGTTGGCCAGGCCAGTCAGCACATCGGTGCGCGCCAGCATTTCAAGCTCGGCCCGGTGGCGAGCCAGGCTGCTGAACAGGTAGAACAGCGCCGCGGCGAACGGCAGCACCGAGGCGTTGAACATGATGCGCAGCCACCAGGTCCACCAGTCGGACAGTTCCTCACCCGCGAACATGGGTTGCGACAACAGGGGCGCATAGCTCACCACGCCCAGGCCATGCAGCAGCTCATGCCCCACGATGAGCACCGCCCCCGCCGCCAGCAAGGGCGTGATGTCGCGCAGCAGAAAGAAGGCCCGCGCGAACACCAGGATCTCGATCAGCAGCATGCCCATGGGCGTGTCCTGCAGACCATAGAGCAGCGCCAGCGCACACCAGCCGATCAGCACGGGCCCCAGGGCCGCGGCGGCCCAGCGTGGCGCATGCTCGGGCAGCCATTCGCGCCGCTGCCAGGCCAGCCCGGCCACCAGCACCTGCCACAGCGCCAGCAGGCCTACGCCCCACTGCACGGCCGCCAGGCGCTCGGGGCGGTAGTACTGCAGCACCTCGTCATGGGTCAGTGCCCAGCCCTGCAGGGCGGCCAGCAGCAGCAGGATCGGTACCGTGAGCAGCGAGAAGCACACGCAGGCCATGGCGGTGCGGCGCTGGCGCAGGGCGCCATCCACCCCTTCACGCAGGCCGGCGATCATGCGGGCACCTCCGAAGGCAAGGGCCCCAACACCGAGTAGACCGCGCGGTTGCGCCCTTGGGCCTTGGCCTGGTAGAGGTTGGTGTCGGCCTGGCGCAGCAACTGCTCGGGCCGCTGGCCCACCCCTTCGACCACGCCCATGCTGACCGTGAGCCGCAGCACATCGCCCGAGGGTGCGCGCACGGACTCGGCCGCCAGCAACTGCTGCAGCCGCCAGCACACGGCCTCGGCCTCGTCCACGGTGGTGTCGGGCAGCAGCAGGGCGAACTCCTCGCCGCCCAGGCGCGCGGCCATGTCCACCGGCGTGCGCACCCCCAGCGAGAGCAGGCGGCCCAGCATGGCCAGCACCTGGTCACCGGCGGGGTGGCCATGTGTGTCGTTGATGCGCTTGAAGTGGTCCGCATCGACCAGCACCAGCGACATGGGGCGCCCGGTGCGCGCCTGGCGGCGCAGCTCGGCGTTCAGGCGCGCCATGAAGGCGCGGCGGTTGGCCAGCCCCGTGAGCACGTCGGTGGTCGACAGGCGGTTGAGCTTGGCGTGCACCGCGTCCAGCCGCCCGAAGAACATGAAGATCAGCCCGGCCACCACAGCCCAGCCCACGTGGAAGACCATGTGCCGCCACAGGGACCACCACCACACCGGCTCACCGTTGTGGAAGGCCTGCGTCGTGACGGCGGGGGCATAAGGCACCACGTCCAGCACCATCAGGGCATCGAACACGCCGAACATGGGCGCGCACACCAGGAAGGCGATCAGCATGGTGCGCCACTGCAGCAGCATCAGGCCGATGGTGAGCACGCCCATCAGCACCTGTGTGGGCGCGGCCGAGAAGGCGCCCGCGCACACGGCGATGCCCACATAGCCCAGGCCGATGCTCAGGGCCACCAGCAGTTCCACACCCGACACGGGCTCAGCCTGGTGCCGGCGCGGCCACAGGTACCACCAGGCCCCCGCCAGCACCAGCGTGGCCAACGCCAGCACGGCCTGCAGAGTCCACAGCACCGGCGGGCGCACCCCGGGGCGGATGGTGTCCGACACCAGGGCGATCTGGTGCAGCCCCAGGTAGATGATGAAGAAGGGCGATGCGAGGGCAATGGCCATCAGGCACCGGCTCGCAGGCGTGGTGCCGCTCAAGAGCCGCTCGAAGGCGCGGCGCAAAGATTCCAGCAATTGATGCACAGCCGCAGACTATGAGACCAGGCCGGGCACGGCGCCCGGTGTCTTCCCTGCCCAGTCGCGCAAACGTGACAGCTATGTCACGGGAATGCGCTCCGCATCATGGGCCAAGCGGCGCTATGCTGTCCACATGAAACTGATTCTGAAATGGCTGCTGCTGTCGGCGGCGCTGCTGCTGGTGTCCCAGTGGGACAGCGGCATCGAGGTCAAGAATTTCGGCGCGGCCATGCTGGCGGCCCTGGTGCTGGGCCTGCTGAACGCCGTGGTGCGCCCGCTGCTGGTGGTCCTGACGCTGCCCGTGACCTTGCTCACGCTGGGCCTGTTCCTGTTCGTGATCAACGCCATCACCTTCCAGATGGCCTCGGGCCTGCTGGAGGGCTTCCACGTGGCCAGCTTCTGGGACGCGCTGCTGGGCTCGGTGCTCTACAGCGTATGGGGCATCGTCATCGACGTGGCGCTGGAGCGCCTGATGCCCAGCCGCCGGGCGGACATCTCCTGACTGACTGATCAGATGTCGAAGGTCTCGCCCACCTCGGCGCGCATGGCCTGCTCGACCACCCGGCGCGTGAGCGGCGGTGCAAACGTCTCGATGAACGAGTACACATAGCCTCGCAGGAAGGCGCCCCGGCGGAAGGCCAGGCGCGTCATGTTGACGGCGAACAGGTGGCCCGCGTCGATAGCGCGCAGGTTGCGATCACGTTCTTCGTCGTACGCGATGGAGGCGACCACGCCCACGCCCAGGCCAAGCTCGGCATAGGTCTTGATCACGTCGGCGTCCATGGCGGTGAGGACGATGCTGGGCTGTACGCCTTCACGGGCAAAGGCCTCGTCGATGTGCGAGCGGCCGGTGTAGCCCGCGTCATACGTCACCAAGGGGTAGCGTGCCAGGCGCTGCAGCGTGAGGGGCTGGCCGTCGAGCAGCGGGTGACCGATGGGCACGACCACGCTGTGCGTCCAGCGGTAGCAGGGCAGGGTGACGAGCTGGTCGTACTGGGCCAGGGCCTCGGTGGCGATGCCGATGTCGGCCTCGCCGCTGATCAGCATCTGGGCCACCTGACGGGGCGAGCCCTGGTGCAGGTTCAGGGTGACCTGGGGATACAGCAGGCGGAAGTCACGCACGGCCGACGGCAGGGCATAACGCGCTTGTGAGTGAGTGGCCGCTATCGACAAAGGGCCCGCGTCGTGTTGAGAGAAGTCACGCGAGGCATTGCGCAAGTTGTCCGAATCGGCCAGCAGGCGCTCGATGATGGGCAGCACCTGGGTGCCAGATTCAGTCAGGCCCGTGAGGCGCTTGCCGGCCCGCACGAACAGCTCGATGCCCAGCTCGTCTTCCAGCTCGCGGATCTGGCGGCTCACACCCGGCTGCGAGGTGTGCAGGGCCTGGGCGACCTCAGTCAGGTTGAAGCCGCGCCGGACCGCTTCGCGCACCGATCGCAATTGCTGGAAGTTCATATCACCCTCTCTAAATGCGGTCTGCGCATTTTGTACAGGCATTGTTATGAGCTAAACAACTATTTTGTTCTATCGATCTGCGCAAAGCGAGGAAGCACATGCCCCTTCCAGCGCATGCCTGCTAAACGAAGGTTTACACACATGCACGGAGGGAACCTTTCATCGACAATGCGCAGCAACGGATCGACACGCGCTGTCAGATCACGACCACAAAAGGCATCTGCTCAGGGCACTTTCTTGATCTCTCCGTACGGTTGGTGAGGTAATTACAGCCGTGCGCGTTCTGATCATCGATGGCCATCCGCTGTTCCGCGAAGGCCTCAAGAGCCTGCTGCTGACGCTGGACCCACCACCCACGTGCAGCAATGCGCCCGGGTTCTGGACGCCTGCGCACCACCGCCCTGGCCCCGCTGCTCACGCAGATGCAGCAGGCCTGCGCGCCGGTGGCCGCCGCCAAGGGCCTGCGTCTGGTGCTGGAGTGCGATGACGACCTGCTGGTCGCCCACACCGATGCCGCCCACCTGAACCGCATCGTGCGCAACCTGCTGGACAACGCCCTGAAGTACTGCGATGCGGGCACCGTCTGGATCCGCGCCAGTTGGCGGGGCGGGCCCTGATCACCATCAAGGACACGGGCCGAGGCATCCCCCCGGAACAACAGGGCCGCGTCTTCGAGGAGTTCTTCCAGCTCGACAACCCCGAGCGTGACCGCGGCAAGGGCCTGGGGCTGGGCCTGTCCATCGTGCAGCGGCTCTCGCAGCTGCTGGGCATCGCGCTGCGCCTGCAGTCCGAGCCCGGCGTGGGCACCGGGGTGACGCTGCTGCTGCCGCCGCACCAGGGCCCGCCGCCCGACATGAGCGAGCCCGAGCCGGTCCCGCCGACCATGCCCTCGTGCCACGTGCTGGTGATCGACGACGAAGCGGATGTGCGCACCGCCATGGAGGCCCTGCTGACCTCGATGGGCTGCCGCGAGACCCTGGCCGACCTGCGTCTGCGCGGCGAGCAAAGCGGCATCAAGGCCATCCGCAAGCTGCGCCAGCAGCAGCCCGGGCTGCCAGCCCTGCTGATCAGTGGCGACACCGCCCCCGAACGCCTGCGCAAGGCGCGTGCCGAAGGCCTGATCCTGCTGCACAAGCCCGTGGCGGTCGAAACCCTGCTCACGGCGATCCAGCAGACGCTGGAGAGCGATGCCTAGGCCTGGCCAGGCGCTGCCAGCGCGAGCACGCCTTGCAGCGCCACCACACAGGTCTGCCAGCGAACGGCGGCGCGGTCTCCGCTGAACAGGTGGCACCGCGCCTGCGTGGGCTGACCACGGCAGGCCCATGCCAGCCATACCGTGCCCACGGGCTTGTCGGCCGAACCGCCCCCAGGCCCCGCGATGCCCGTGACGGCAACCGCCACGGTGGCCTTGGAACGCGCCAGCACCCCGTCAGCCATCGCCCGGGCCACGGGCTCGCTCACGGCCCCATGCACCTCGATCAGCGCAGGATCAACCCCCAGCAGCTCGCTCTTGGCCTCGTTGCTGTAGCTGACCACGCCGCGGTCGAACCACGCGCTGGAGCCCGCCAGCTCGGTGCAGGAGGCCGCGATCAGGCCGCCGGTGCAGGACTCGACCGTGGCCATCATCCAGCCTTGCGCAGGCAGCGCCCGGGCCAGTTCGGCCACGGCGGCCATCACCTTCGCCTGCACATCGGTCGTCATGCGCCCCCCCATGGCAGCCAGGACAGCCAGGGCCGCAGCGCCACGCCCAGGGCCAGCACGATCAGCGTGCACAGCGCGGCCACGAAATCGTCCAGCAGGATGCCCAGCCCCTGCGCCCAGCCGATGGATTGCCCCGGCCGGTGCTTGAACAGGCCATCGGCCCAGGCCACCGGCCCCGGCTTGGCCGCATCGAAATAGCGGAACAGCGCGAAGGCCAGCAACTGCCCCACAAAGCCCAGGGGCGAAGCCACCCACAGCACGAGCCAGAAAGCGAGGATCTCGTCGATCACAACCGAGGAGGGATCCGCCACCCGCAGGCTGCGCGCCGTGTGCGTGCTGGCCCACCAGCCCACCAGCGTGCCCACGCCGATCAGGCAGGCCCAGCGAAGATCAGCCTGGGGCCCCTGCCCCCACCAGTGCTCCAGCACCAGGAAGCTGGCCCAGGCCCACAGTGTGCCGACCGTACCGGGCGCGGCCGGGCTCAGGCCGCTGCCGGCCCCGAAGGCGATGAAGTGAGCGGGGTGGCTGAGCAGCAGGCGCATCGAGGGCCGGCGCGGCGCCGCCGGCACCGCAGCTTCTGCAGGCCCGGAAGGGGAAGGCACGTCGGCATTCATCCCGGCATTGTCACCCGGCGTCCGTTCCCACTGTGCCTGCCGCCAATCCAAAAGACACCACCGCAGCGCCTCTGTCCAGGAGCCCCCTGGCTTGCGGGGCACCCCCCTATTACTTGGGGGATCGGACGGTTGTCACGCTGTTTGCATCTCTTTACATTGATTTCCGGTCATCCGCTTTTTGCCCCCTCACGCAATCCTCGGAGTTCCCCATGCGTTTGTCCAACCTTCTCGGCGCCGCGTCGCTGGGCGCGCTGATGCTGGCGCTGGCCCCCGCCGCACAGGCCGCCACGTTCAGCACCCCTGAATACACCGTCAATTACGACGACAGCTCCGTGTTCGGGAGCATCGTCTCCAATGGCAGCGGCAGCGATGGCGTCACGCAGACCCTCTCCTTCGCCTGGGCCACGCCCTTCACGGGCCCCACGGGCCATGACCCGGTCGCCATCGCATCGGGCTCCGGCACTGCTTTCCACGTTCCGGCCTTCGTCGTGACCGCCGCCAGCGGCTACGTGTTCGAGGATCTGACGATCACGTTCAAAGGCTCGGTGTTCGGCCCCGCATCGGCATGGGCCGCGTGGACCGACAGCGGGTTCTGGCCCACCTACAGCGGGCCGAATGGCCCTGCAGGCACCTGGACACTGACCGGCAACCAGCTCCTCGGCAGCCCCTTCACCGAACTCGGCTTCGCTGGCGGCGCTTTGATGCTGAACAGCGCCGGCGGCACCATCTTCGTCACCGAAGGCCCCGAGGTGCGGTTCACGGTGGTGGCCGTGCCCGAGCCCGAATCCGTTGCGCTGGCCCTGGCCGGCGTCGGCGTGGCCTTGCTGGCCGCGCGCCGCCGCCACTCGGCCTGACCCCCTGCTCCGTTCCGTTGTGCCGGCCCACGCCGGCCTTTGCCAGCCCGGCAGCCACCTCGGCCCGCCGGGCTGTTTCTTTTGAAAACGGCTCAGGCCATCTTGAAGTGGTCGAACGAGGTCCAGCGGTTGGCCACGGGCTGGCCTGTGGGCTCCTCGGCGCCCCAGCCACCATCGCGCACGCGCAAGCCGACCTCCGCCTGGAGCAGGCCGATGCGGTGCACCGGCACGCCCGCCGCCTGCCCGGCCGCCAGCACCTCGGCATGGCGCGCCGCCGGGGCGGTGAACAGCAGTTCGTAGTCGTCGCCACCGGCTAACACGTTGTCCTGCTGCTCGGCCAGCGGGCGCGTGGCCAGCCACGGGCTCACGGGCAGCGCACCCAGGGCGATCTCCACACCCACGCGGCTGCGCTTCAGCACATGACCCAGGTCGCCCAGCAGCCCGTCGGACACGTCGATCGCGGATGACGCCAAGCCACGCAGCGCCAGGCCCAGCGCCACACGCGGCGTGGGCCGCTCCATGCGCAGGCGCACGGCCTCGAAGGCCTCGCCGTCCAGTGGCGGAACCAGGGTACCCCGGAAGGCCTCCAGCGCCAGGCGCGCCTCACCGGGCCAGCCGCTGACCCAGAGCTCATCACCCGGCCGGGCACCGCTGCGCAGCAGGGCCTGCCCTGCCGGCACCTCACCCATCACCGTGATGCCGATGGCCAGCGGCCCGGCGGTGGTATCGCCGCCGATCAGTTCGCAGCCATGTTCATCGGCCAGGGCCAGCAGCCCGCCCGAAAACCCCGCCAGCCAGGCTTGATCGACACGCGGCAAGGTCAGCGCCAGGGTAAAGGCCAGCGGCTTGGCGCCGCACGCGGCCAGGTCCGACAGGTTCACGGCCAGGGCCTTGTGCCCCAGGCGGGCCGGATCGACCGTGGACAGGAAGTGCCGCCCCTCCACCATCGTGTCGGTGGACACGGCCAGCTGCATGCCGGGGGCCGGCGCGATCACGGCGCAGTCATCGCCATTGGGCACGATGGCATGGCGCGGCCCCTGGCCATCAGGCCGGTGGAAATAGCGTGCGATGAGGTCGAATTCACCCAGAGACATGCCCCGGATTCTCGCCGCTGCGGCAATCCACAACCCACCCTTCGCCGGAATTCCTACAATGTCGGGCTTGAAAGGGCCCAATTACCCATGACCACCCCCGAACAAAAACGCGCCGAGCTCAAGAAATCCGCCCTTGAGTACCACGAGTTCCCCACACCCGGAAAACTCGCGATCAGCGCCACGAAGCAGCTCACCAACCAGCGCGACCTGGCGCTGGCCTACTCGCCCGGCGTGGCCGCGCCCTGCGAGGAGATCGTCGAGAACCCGGCCAACGCCTTCAAGTACACCAGCCGGGGCAACCTGGTGGCCGTGATCACCAACGGCACCGCCGTGCTGGGCCTAGGCGACATCGGCCCGCTGGCCGCCAAGCCCGTGATGGAGGGCAAGGCCGTCCTGTTCAAGAAGTTCTCCGACATCGACGTGTTCGACATCGAGATCAACGAGAAGGACCCGGACAAGCTGGTCGACATCATCGCCAGCCTGGAGCCCACCTTCGGCGGCATCAACCTGGAAGACATCAAGGCCCCGGACTGCTTCTACGTCGAGCGCAAGCTGCGCGAGCGCATGAAGATCCCCGTGTTCCACGATGACCAGCACGGCACTGCCATCGTCGTGGGCGCCGCCCTGCTCAACGGCCTGAAGGTGGTGGGCAAGGACATCAAGCAGGTCAAGCTGGTCACCTCCGGCGCCGGCGCCGCCGCCCTGGCCTGCCTGACGCTGCTGGTCAAGCTGGGCGTGCCCCGCGAGAACATCTGGGTGACCGACCTGGCCGGCGTGGTCTACGAAGGCCGCGTGGAGCTGATGGACCCGGACAAGGCCGTGTTCGCGCAGAAGACCGAGCAGCGCAAGCTGGCCGAGGTGATCGAAGGCGCGGACATCTTCCTGGGCCTGTCGGCCGGCGGGGTGCTCAAGCCCGAAATGGTCGCCAAGATGGCCGCCAAGCCCATCATCTTCGCGCTGGCCAACCCCAATCCGGAGATCCTGCCGGAAGACGTCAAAACCGTGCGTGATGACGCCATCATGGCGACAGGACGCACCGATTACCCGAACCAGGTCAACAACGTCCTGTGCTTCCCGTACATCTTCCGCGGCGCACTGGATTCGGGCGCGACCACCATCACGGATGAGATGGAAATCGCGGCCGTGCACGCCATCGCCGAGCTGGCCCAGGCCGAGCAGAACGACGTGGTGGCCGCCGCCTATGCGGGCGTGACCCTGAGCTTCGGCCCCGAATACCTGATCCCCAAGCCCTTCGATCCGCGCCTGATGATGAAGATCGCGCCGGCCGTGGCGCTGGCGGCGGACCACTCCGGCGTGGCCACCCGCCCGATCAAGGACTACGTGGCCTACGGCGAGAAGCTGCAGAGCTTCGTCTACGCCTCGGGCACCACGATGAAGCCCATCTTCAGCGTGGCCAAGCGCGCCAAGAACAAGCGCATCGCCTATGCCGAGGGTGAGAACGAAGGCGTGCTGCGCGCCGCCCAGATCGTGGTGGACGAGGGCATTGCCCGCCCGACCCTGATCGGTCGCCCCGCCGTGATCGAAAAGCGCCTGGAGACCATGGGCCTGCGCCTCAAGCCCGGCGTGGACATCGACCTGGTCAGCACCGAGAACGACCCCCGCTACCGCGAGTACTGGCAGACCTACCACCGTCTGGCCGAGCGTAAGGGCGTAACCGAGCAGATGGCCAAGATCGAGATGCGCCGCCGCCTGACGCTGATCGCCTCGATGCTGCTGCACAAGGGCGAGGTCGACGGCCTGATCTGCGGCACCTGGGGCAACACCGCCCTGCACCTGCATTACATCGACCAGGTGATCGGCAAGCGCGCCGGCGTCAAGACCTACGCCGCCATGACCGGCCTGGTCCTGCCTGGCCGCACGGTGAACCTGCTGGACACCCACGTCAACTACGACCCGACCGCCGAGCAGTTGGCCGAGATCACCATCATGGCCGCCGAAGAAATGATGCGCTTCGGCCAGCCGCCCAAGGCCGCACTGCTGTCGCACTCGAACTTCGGCTCGAGCAACCAGCCCTCCGCCCTGAAGATGCGCGAGGCCCTGGGCCTGATCCAGGAGCGCGCCCCCTGGCTGGAAATCGACGGCGAAATGCACGGCGACGCAGCGATCGATGCCGCCTACCGCGGCAAGCTGATGCCCCGCAGCACGCTGAGCGGCGAGGCCAACCTGCTGGTGTGCCCCAACATCGACGCGGCCAACATCGCCTACAACCTGCTCAAGGTGGCCTGCGGCAACAACATCGCCCTGGGCCCCGTGCTGCTGGGCGCGGCCAAGCCGGTCACCATCCTGACGCCCTCGGCCACCGTGCGCCGCATCGTCAACATGACGGCCATGACCGTCGCGGAAGCGAACGCCGTGCGCTGATCACCAGCGTGCAAACAGCGTGAAAACATCACGCAGACGTCGTGATGACGTCATGCAAAGGGGTTAACACAAACTGTCAACCCCTGAGGCAAAGGCCCCTCGTCCCTCTATTTTCGGGACCGGGGCTCTTGAGCTTTTGCGCCCATTTCAGTAGCATTTCGCTTTTACGGAACCCCGCACACGAGATTTGCAAGGCTGGGGACACAGCCGCCGCGATGTTGAAAAACATCGTGACAGACATTGACGCTTTCGACGCCATTCGTCAGCACGCTACAGACCATGACCGCGCACGTGACACAGAGGGAGCCTGCTCGCGATGCCCTGACCGGCCCCCACCAGGGACTGGCTCAGCGGTGGTCGCGCCGCCCGCTCCAGCAGGTGTCACACCATGTGCGACAGGCCGGCAAAGGCCTGCTGATCACAGTCGCGATGGCGCTGTCTGCGGCGCTGCTTCAGCCCCAGCCCGTCCACGCCTTTTCGCGCACGGACACCACGGTCATCGAATCGGCGGTGGCGTTGTCGGCCTTGCCCAGGCAAGCCCAGGACACCCACAGCCGCATTCTGGCCGGAGGCCCGTTTCGCTTTGACAAGGACGGCACCGTGTTCGGCAACCGCGAACGACTGCTGCCCCGGCAAAAACGCGGCTACTACCGCGAATACACCGTGACCACGCCCGGCGTGCGCCACCGTGGCGCCCGGCGCATCGTCTGCGGTGGCCCTGTTGTGCAAAGTCCGGAAACTTGTTTCTATACCCAGGATCACTACCAAAGCTTCCAGAAGATCGATCCCCGCCGCTGAGTCTGGTTTCACCTCTTCTACCCAAGCCGCCGAACCTGATCCCATCCATGCAAGAGCCTCAAGCGATCATGTTGTTGCAATCCATCCGCCCCAACATCGTTCAGTCCATCCGCGCCTACCGGCCTGACGATCTGCAGACTTCCGCGCACCAGATCGGCCATCACTTCCTGTACACGAACCTGGGCGCCGCCCAGAACAAGCAGGACGTGCTGGACATCATCGCGAAGGACTTCCTGTTCCCCGACCACTTCGGCAAGAACCTGGACGCCCTGTACGACTGCATCACGGACATGGTCCACAAGTCGGGCCCGCAGCCCGGTTTCGTGGTCGTGCTCGAGTTGCTGCCCGACGGCGCCCGCATGGACCGCGAATCGCGCGAGCAGTTGCTCGACGCCTTCCGCGACGCCGCTGATTTCTGGTCCGAGCGCAAGATCCCCTTCCGCGTGTTCTATTCCATCGCCGTCTCCGGCAAGGAATCGGCCGGCCACTGGGACCGCCCGGAAGCCGCCCAGAACGACGCGGCCGCCGCCAAGCCGGTCAAGGTGTCCAAGAACGCGCCCCAGCCCATGACGGTGAGCCTGCCGCCCATGAGCAGCGTGTTCGACACGGCCCAACTGCTGGCCGCTGCCTGATCGGTCTCTCGGGCTCTTCCTGCGCCAGCGTACGCAGGCAGGGCTCGCGCGCCCCCACAACCCGCCTCTGGCATCGCCTGGGCGGGTTTTGTCTTTTTGAGCGTTAGAGGGCGCCTCGGGAAGAGCTCGCCCCGCGACCGCCTTGGCGCCTCAGCGCCCCGCCGAAGCCCGCCAGGCGTTGAGCTGTTCGGCCACGCCAGCGCCCGCCGACCCCAGGTAACGCGGCGCCACCGCGAGCACTGAGGCCGCCTGCACGCCCAGCTGCGCCAGCCCGGGCAGGCGCCCCGTGGCCACATTGGGCACCTCCATGGAGCGCAGGTTGTCTGCTGTCAGCGGGGGCTCGCCGGGCAGCAGGCGCAGCACGGCGGCCTGCAAACGCCCCACGGCCGGCGGCACTGCAATCACCGGGCGGGCCCGCCCGCTGGCACGCCCCGCCAGCCGCACCAGATCGGCCAGGGTGAGGATGTCGGGCCCGAAAAGCTCGTAGGTCTGCCCGATGGTGGCCGGATCCTCCAGGCAGCGGATCAGCGCACCGGCCACGTCGTCCACCCACACCGGCTGGAAGCGCGCCCCGGCCGAGGCCAGCGGCACGACGGGCGACACCGCCTGCAGGCGGGCGAACAGGTTCAGGAAGCGGTCCTGCGCCCCGAAGATCACGCTGGGGCGCAGCACGGTGAGCTGCAGGCCGGCCACCTGGGCCATGCGCAGCGCCTGCTCACCCTGGGCCTTGGAGCGCAGGTAGTGCGAGGGGGCCTGGGCCGGGTCATCCGGCACGCCTAAAGCACTGACATGGATGAGGCGCCTGACACCCGCCTTGGCGCAGGCCTGGGCCAGGCGCTGGGGCAGGTTCACGTGCACACGCTCGAACTCGTCGGGCGTGCCGTGCAGGATGGCGATCAGGTTGACGACGGCGTCAGCGCCCTGCAGCAGGCGCGCCAGGGCGGCATCGTCCTGCACGGAGGCCTGGATGACGTCCACCGTGGGCAGCACGAACAGGTGCTTGCCGCGCTCACGGCGGCGCGAGGGCACCACCAGCCGGGGGCCGCCCGCGCCATGGCGCGCGACCAGTTGCTCGCACAGGGCCCGGCCCACGAAGCCGGTGCCGCCCAGGATCACGATGCGCTGCATGCCGCATGCTCCGCCCCGCCAGGGGCCGTTGCCGGTTGGTCTCGATGCTCGGCGCCGGGGCGACCCGCCATGGTCGGCACCGCCCCGCTCGTGGCTCAGGGCAGGTCGTCCGGCGGGGCGCTCGACGCGCGGGGCCCGATCACCGGGCCCAGCCTGGTTTTAATCGACAGGGGCTTGCCGTGCAAGACGTGGCCATAAATGACCGCATTGGTCACCACCTTCTTGACGTAGTCGCGCGTTTCGTTGAAGGGCACGTTCTCGGCCCACACGGCGGGCTCCAGGCGGGGGCCGTCGCGCCACTTGCGCGGCCGACCAGGCCCGGCGTTGTAGGCCGCCGCCGCCATGGGCTGCGAGCCGCCGAAGTCGTCCAGCACCAGCTTGAGGTAGCCGGCGCCCAGCTTGAGGTTGGTGTCGCGGTCGGTGATCAGGCCACCGTGGTAATCGCTCATGCCCAGCTTGCGGGCCACCCAGTCGGCGGTGGCGGGCATCACCTGCATCAGGCCCGAGGCGCCCACGTGCGAGCGCGCGGTGATCTGAAAGCGCGACTCCTGGCGGATCAGG
Organism: Aquabacterium sp.; assembly: GCF_049274795.1. Lineage (GTDB taxonomy): Bacteria > Pseudomonadota > Gammaproteobacteria > Burkholderiales > Burkholderiaceae_C > Aquabacterium. The sequence goes on along the minus strand of NZ_JBASTH010000002.1, from coordinate 15,932 downwards.
CCGAACATGTAGGCAGGGTCCAGCCCCACCTCCTTGGCGGCAGCCTGGATATCGCGGCGGAAAGCCAGGGGGTAGCGCTGGTAAAGGTCGATCTCCTGCTTGGTGCGGTCGCTGGTGTTGATGCAGCGGTCCCAGTATTCGCGGTCGCAGGCGATCTCGGCGGCGGCCATCAGTTCGCGGTCGCTCAGGCCGCCGGGCTTGCCGTGGCCCAGGGTGTAGTTCCACTCGCGGGCGCCTTCGCTGCGCAGACCCAGGTCGTACAGCCGTAAGGCACGGTCCAGGCCGGGCACGGCGGCGGCCTGCGCCAGCTCGTCGCGGCTGGGCTTGGCGGGCCGGGAGGGCGCGCCCACGCGGCCCAGGTCGTCCATGGCCAGCAGACCGTAGAAGTTGGTGGGCTGGGCGATGCGGGCCAGCAGTTCGCGGGCCTGCTGGCGGCGGGCCTCGCCGGCCGGGCCAGCGGGGGCCTGGGCCTGCATCGAGCGGGCCTTCCAGTACACCCAGGTGGGGTCGGTTTTCTGCTCGGGCGACATGGCCTCGATGGCGGTGTCCACCACCAGCCAGTGCGCCGGCTGCTGGCCTGACGTGGCCGAGCGCAGGGCGGCGCGGGTCATCCAGGCCAGGGTATCGGGGTGCCAGGTGGTGGCCCACAAGGCTGAGCCCTCGGTGAGCTCGCCGGGCACCAGGGCGCGCTCGAAATAGGCGATGGCCTGGGGCATCAGGCGCCAGGCGGCCGAGCGGCCGGTGGAGGCCCAGGCCCAGGCCATGTCCTCACGGCTCAGGCGCCAGCGGCGGGCGGCGCCCGGGTCGGCCAGGGTGGCAGCGGCGGCTTCCGGATCCTGCGAGGACCAGCGCAGCATGGCCAGCAGGTTCAGCGGCCCCACATGGTCGGCCGGCACGGCCGGGGGCGGCGGCACCGGGGGCTTGGCGGGCTTGCGCTTGTTGGCTTTCTTGTCCTTATGGGCCTTCTTGCCTACGGCCTCGGTGATGGCCACGCCGGACGAGCTGCCCGACATCGATTCGGGCCGCACGGCGTTGTCCGTCATCAGGAATCGCTGGGCGTTGCCCATCAAGCGGGCCACGGCCTGCGCGGTCGGGTCACCCAGCAGGCGGGCGGTCTGCGTGACGGCCTTGGGCTGGGCGAAATCCTGCGACAGGCGCAGCTTGCGCCACACGTCGGCCGTGGTCAGCAGGCGGTCGGCATACAGCGTGCGCGCCATGGCGTCGCAGCCGAAATCCGCATCCTTCTGGGCCCACCAGGCCTGGCGGGCCTGCTCGCGCAGATCGCCCAGGCCCTCCATGGGCACGCCCAACTGCTGGCGCGCCAGCACGCCCAGGCAGGTCACGTCCCGGTCGTCGTTCATGCGGAAATAGGGCTGGATGCGCACGAAGGTGGCCCAGTCGCGGCGCCGGCCCAGTTCGAGCAGCCAGTCGTTGCGCAGGCGGTCGGCCACGTAGGCATCGCCCCAGCGGGCCAGGAACTGGTCGACCTCGGTGGGGCCGACCTCGCCCAGGCGGGCCAGCATGAACCAGAAATCGCCCCAGGAGGCCAGGGGGTGGTTCTGGTTCATCAGGGTGTCGCGCAGCACGGCCAGGCGGGCCTTGTCACGCTGCAGGTAGGCACTGCGGGCAGCCAGAACGGTGTCGTTACCCGCAGTCTGGGCCTGGGCCACGCCCGGGCTCAGGGTCGACACACCTGCCGCCACCCAGGCGGCGGCCACTGCCAGCCAACGGGGCGCCCCGGCCTTGGGGGCACCCGTGTGATCAGTCCACAATCGCATCCTCGACTCTTTCCACGCAGCCGGCAGGCCGGCACAACTCGTTCATGTCTTCTCCGACCTCTTCACGCCAAGCCCTGAGGCAATCCCTGCTGCAGGCACGCGAAGCCTGGGCCGCCGGCCCGCAGGCCGCACTGGACCAGATCGCGCTGGAAGGCCACCTGCTGGAGGTGCTGGCGCAACTGGAGCCGGATTGTCTGGGCCTGTACTGGCCGATTCGAGGTGAATTTAACCCAAGGCCCGTGGCCCTGGAGGCGATGACGTCACTGAATTGCAGGCTGGCCCTGCCCTGGGCCACGAAGAAGGACAGCCCGCAGGGCGCGTCGATGGCTTACCGAGTGTGGGAAGGTCAGGACTTGACCACCGTGGATGGCTGCGGGATCCCCAGCCCCGACACAGCCCCGGCCCAGCCCGATGTGGTGCTGGTGCCCTGCGTGGGCTTCACGCGTGAGGGCTTCCGGCTGGGCTATGGCGGGGGCTACTTCGACCGCTGGTTGGCAGCGCACCCGCACGTGACGGCGGTGGGGCTGGCCTGGCGCGAGGCCGAACTCTCGGCCGAGGCACTGGCCGCCGAGGCGCACGACCATGGCCTGGCGCTGGTGGTGACGCCCGACGGCGTGGTGGGATAAAAGCTTAAAAAAAGGGGCCGGGCGTCCCCACGCCCGGCCCAGCCCCCTCGACTTGCCCAAGGGGCAAGCCAGGTCCAATCGCAAGTTCCAGATTCAGGTCGGAGTGCTTGACACACCCAGCGCTCAGAAGCGCCAGCCCAGGCCCACCCCCAGCAGCACCGGGTCCACCTTGAAGGTGCCCACCTTGTTACCTGCGGACGAAATGTCCGCGCGGATCTGCACCTTCTTCACATCGAAGTTCAGGAACAGGTTGTCGGCCAGCTTCACGTCAACGCCGGCTTGCAGCGCCCAGCCCCAGCTGTCCTTTTCCACACCGGGTTGCAGCGCCGTCTGCACGGCCGGCACGAAGTGCACGCTGGAGAAGCGCGTGTAGTTCACGCCCGCGCCCACATAGGGCCGCACCGTGGCCTCGGGCAGGAAGTGGTACTGCAGCGTCAGCGTGGGCGGCAGGTGCTTGAGCGAGCCGATGTCGGTGCCGGCAGAGCGGATGTCATGCTTTTGTGGCACCGTCAGGATCAGCTCGGCCGCGATGTTCGGGGTGAAGAAGTAGCTGATGTCCAGCTCGGGGATGACCTTGCTGTTGACGCTCAGGTCCAGGCCCGTGCTGTCCTTGTTGGCCGGGTCGAGGTGCACGGCGCGCACACGCACCAGCCAGGGGCCTTCGGTGGGCGCGGCCTGGGCAGGCAGGCTGGCCAGGGTTGTCAGGGCTGCGCAGGCAGCCAGGGCGGCCCAGCGGGGGGCAATGGTCGGGCGGATCATGGTGTTGTCCTTCGCTCTGTGATGGTGAAACTCGTTGCTTGGGTCCATTGCAGCAAGCGGGCGCCCGACCGCACTTGATCCATCACAAGTCCGCCACCGGGCCGTGGCACCGCATGGCGTTGATCGCCACGGAGTTTGCGCTGCCTCAAATGCGCGGCGCCCGTGGCACATCGGGTAGGCTTGAGGCACATGCACCTTCCCCTGCAACTGCTCAATGCCCAGGGCCTGACCCTGCATGGCCTGTGCACCGTGGTGGCCCTGCTCGTCTACATCCTGACCGCCCACGTGATGCGGCAGCGGCGCCATCCCGCGGCGGCCATCGCCTGGGTGCTGTTCATCCTGCTGCTGCCTTACGTGGCGCTGCCGGCCTTCCTGCTCTTCGGCTCGCGCAAGATCAAGCGGCCCAGCACCCGCGTACGGCCTGTGCCGGTCGCGCCCGCCCCCGGCATGCCCTGGGCCATCGACACCCTGGTGGACATGGGCCAGCCCCGCCCGGCACCCTGCCCCCGGATGACGCTGCATGCCGATGGCCACCAGGCCTGGCAGGCCCTGCTGGACACGATCGACGGCGCCACGGACACGCTGGACATCTGCACCTTCATCCTGGCCCGGGACACCGTGGGGCAGGAACTGATCAAGCGCCTCGCCTACAAGGCCGCCCAGGGCGTGCGCGTGCGCCTGATGCTGGACGGCCTGGGCCAGTTGATGTCACGCCCGCCCGACCTGGACCTGCTGCGCCGGGCCGGCGGCCACACCGCGCTGTTCGTGCCGCCGCTGCGATCGCCCCTGCAGGGCCGCACCAACCTGCGCAACCACCGCAAGCTGGTCGTGGCCGATGCGGGCCGGGACAGCGCCAGGCTGTGGTGCGGCGGGCGCAACCTGGCAGCCGAGTACTTCGAAGGTGAGCCCGGCAAAACGGCCTGGCGCGACTTGAGCCTGGACCTGCGGGGCCCGCTGGTCAGCCAGGCCAGCGCCCTGTTCGAGCAGGACTGGCTGTTCGCCCAGGGCGAGCGCCAGCCCGTGCCGACGCCCTTCCCGCCTGCTGCGCCGCCCTCACCGCCCGACGCACCGCTGCGGGCCGCACACGCGCCCCATCCGGCATCGGGATCAGCGCAGGGAGATGGCGAGTGGCGCCACGGCGCGCAACTGGTAGCTTCCGGCCCCGACCAGGTCGACGACACCATCTACGCCCTGCTGGTGACGGCCACCTACCGCGCGCAGCGAAGCGTGTGCCTGTCCACCCCGTACTTCGTGCCCGATCCGGCCTTGCTGATGGCGCTGAGCCTGGCCGCGCGGCGCGGCGTGCAGGTGGATCTGCTGCTGCCGGCGCGCTCCAACCACCGCATGTCTGATCTGGCGCGCAACCGGGCCCTGCGCACGCTGGCGCTGGCCGGCGGGCGCGTCTGGCTGGCGCCGGGCATGCTGCACGCCAAGCTGGCCGTGTTCGATGAAGACCTGGCAATGGCCGGTTCGGCCAACCTGGACAGCCGCAGCCTGTTCCTGAACTACGAACTGATGCTGGCCTTCCATGACCACGACGACATCACGCGCCTGTGCGACTGGTTCGAGGCCGAGCGCGCACAGGCCGCCAGCTTCACGCCCAAGCCGCCCGGGCTGGTGCGCGATGTGGCCGAGGGGCTGCTTCTGTGGCTGGCGTTTCAGCTTTGAAATGATGGCCTTGTTTGCAAAGGCCTTTGCATAAATCCAACAGAGCTGATCAGGACGCCTCAGGCCGCCACAAGCTGCGCGGCACCGCACACACCACCGGCACCACGGACTGGATCACCGCGCGCTCCAGCGCCTCGGGCTGGCCGCCGTGCAGCGGCAGCATCACCAGAGTATCGGTGCGCACCAGCAGCAGTTCGCGCAGCACAGTGCGCCCATCGGCCAAGGTGATCAGCAGGTTCTCTTCCGGGTGCCATTCGCCTTCGGTGTCGAGCAGCAGGTACTGACCGTCCTTGGCATAGGGGGCCAGCGCATTGCCCTTGACCCGCAGCGCATAGGCGCCGGGCGCATGCAACGGCATCAGCACATGGCCATCGCTGTCGCCCTCGGGCAGGTCGATGCGCTCGACATCACCCGTACCCGTGACACGGATCGTGCCGGTGACCCGGGCGCGCATGCCACTGGCGATGGCGTAGACCGCTGCGGCCTTCGACTCCGCATGGGGGCCGAGCAGATCGATCTGGTCAGGCGGGCCTTCGCCACTGGCCAGCCAGCGTGAGGACACGCCCAACTGCTGCGCCAGCGCCGGCGTGTGCTTGCTGCCCTGGGCGCCGGCTTCGGTGCGCAGCAGGTACTGGATGGATTGGGGCTTCACGCCCACGGCGCGCGCCAGTTCGCTCTGGTTGGTTCTGCCCGCCCTTTTCATGGCCCACAGCAGCCGCCCCGTGAAGGTGTTCCATTCATCCATGGCGGCATCCTACAAAGGCCTTTGTGGCATGTATTGCAAATTTGCCTGCTTTGATCTACAAATACATCTTCAAATCACAAACAAGCTCAGGGATATGCACATGACACCTCAGGAAGCGCTTCAGAAAGCCATCGACATCGTCGGATCGCAGGCCCGGCTGGCCCGCGAGATCGGTGGCGGCATCAAGCAGGCCCATATCTCTTACTGGATCACGCATGCGGAGGTGGTACCGGCCGAGCACTGCCCCACCATCGAACGCATCGTGCAGCACGCCGTGCGCTGCGAGGATCTGAACCCGCGGGTGGATTGGTGGGTGCTGCGGCACGCGGCGGTAGCTGCGCAGTTGCAGCCGGGATTGCGCACGGGCACGCATTGAGTTTTCGCCACCTCCGCACCAGACACAGCAGCCCCCAAGGCGCGGCCTAGCCAGCGGCCATGCTGCAGCGGCTCTCCCCCGCGTTGTGCAGTAAGGCGCCTTGGGCGCGGAGGTGGCTTTTTTATCAACGCCGTTACCGCGTGATAACACAACGGTGCACGCTTTTCGTTCCCCCTTTTTGACGACATACAGGGCTGTTTCTCGCCCCTAGAATCCAGGCCAAAAAGCGCCACCGGCATCGGTGACCATCACCAGGGAATGAACATGCAAACAAAGACTGCAGCCTCGCTGCGGGTCATGGCCATGGGTCTGACCATTTTCTTGACGGCATGCGGGGGCGGCAAGAGCCCCGACAAGCCATCCAATGGCGCAGAGCCCACGGTGAAGGCGTCCCGCATTGCCTTGGATGAAGACACGGATGTCCGCGGCACGGACGCGGATCACAACGGCATCCGAGACGACATTGATTCGTTCATCGACATATCGGGCGAGACGCCGGCCCGCCAGGCCGCTCTTCGCCAACTTTCTGCCGCATTGCATCAGGCCGTCACAACCGATGTCGCGCAGACAGTCGCCTTGAAGATCACTGCTGGTCAATTGAATCTCGCCATTGCATGCATGTGGGATCGGTTCGACGCCCGCCAGGCCCCTACCCAGGTCACGCGCATGGAAGCGCTCACGGCCAACACCAAAGAACGATCCCGTGCGTATGAAGCCTACAACAAGGCCGTCAGTGGCATGTCCTTTCCTTTGCCGAAAGGAAATGGCTGTGCGCAGTAAACACAAGTCCCACCATGCATGGTTGCTGGGATGTTGCGCGTTCCTGGCGCTTCAGTTCCTCTTGGTGCCCTCTCGTGCATGGGCGCAGTCATCGCCAGAGGCTGCGTGCATCCCGGGCGGCTACACCGTCGGTTTTTTCAATGGCGTGTGGAACACTCAACTCCAAGCGCTCAACGGCCTCTACGCCTTGCGGACCCTCGAAAGCAACCGCTACAAGAACGAGCCTGTTGACTACGAACTGTTCTACAACCACACGGGCTCGACAGTGGGCGCCAGTGGGTTGCAGGACATTGCCGAAGTGTTTATGCAGCGCGCCCAAGAGGTGGACGACAGCGGCAAGCTTGCAAAACACTGGTATCTGCTGTGGGAGACGCTTTCCGGCGATCCCCTCGGTCTTTGGGATGAAACCATCGCGGGCTTTCCCAAGGCGAAGAACGTGCTGGATGCGCTCTATGAGAGCCTCGTCTCCAAAAGCGTCGCAGCCGTCTCTGCCATGCTGAGCGATCCCCCAACGCAAGCAGACATGACAGCGCACCAGAATCGCCTCAATGTCCTTGCTGCCGGCAAACGCAAGCTTCTTCTGGTGGCGCACTCCCAGGGCAACCTGTTTGTCAACGTTGCCTATGACCATGTCAGAACAAGAGTTCCGGCCAGCGCTGTTCAGGTCGTGCACATTGCGCCCGCCTCCCCCACACTCAGAGGCGGGCACGTTCTGGCAGGCATAGATCTCGTCATCAATGGTTTGCGCGCCCAGGGGCTGCACAGCGTGCCACCGGTCAATCTCAACCTCGCGGCATCTGCCTCCGACGCCAGCGGGCACACATTGATCGGCACCTACCTCGACTCATCACGGCCCGGACGAGACACCGTGCAAGGCCTGATGCGCGCAGCCATGGATACCATGGTGACGCCTGCTGGCGCCCCGACGGAGTGTGGCGAAGAGTATCGTGCTCACTTCATGCGGCTGCTGGCGGGCGACTATGCAGGCAAGGCCCCGCCAACCGGCAACCATGAATCCCAGCGATGCAACGCCCAGGTCACGCAAGACAACCTGTCTACACAAGGGCAGAGCATGTTTGCCACAGACCGCGCGGTGACGCTGCACGTCTCCAGCACAGACGCTGGTGTATCGGTACTGGCGGAACTCCAGCCGCAACAGGACGTCCACCTGACATTGGGCACAGCAACATGGCAGACCGACGGCGGTTTTTCGAGCTTGTCCGTCATACCGGAGGGGAGCGGTGCAGGCCGGGTAGCTTATTGCGGCCGCGACGAGCAGACGCCCGCTGGCGCTCTATCCGGGCCTGTTCAGCTTGGCCTGGAAGTGTCCCGCCTGATGCGCGAGATGCGCAGTACGTTCTCAGTGAACGGTTGCCTCATGCGCCGCCCGGGCGAGGTGCTCGGCAAACTCAATGACGCCCCCCTGCCTGTCTCCTTTAGCGAGGGCGTCATCTTGATTGGCAAAACACCTTACGCACTGACCATCGGCAACAAGAGTGAAGGCATCAGCGTCATGGCAAAGTGGTTCTCTCCTGAAGACACGCTGAGGTTCACTGCCTCATCCCGAGACAATGATCATCTGGATATGTTGATCGTCAAGGGCAAGGGCGTGGCGGGCTACGTCCAGGTGATGAACGACGGCAGCAGCGTCCATTGCGCACAAGAGTTTCACTGAGGGCAAGGGCCCGCCGGCTTGGCCGGCGTTTGTGCAAGCACTCACACCTGCGCCATACCCCCATCCACAAATAGCTCCACACCATTGATGTAGCTGGCCGAATCCGATGACAGGAAGGCCACCACCTTGCCGATCTCGGACGGCTCACCCAGGCGGCCCAGCGGCACCTGCGAGGCCAGGTAATCGAACAGGCCTTGCCGCGTGGCGTCATCAGGCGCCAGGCCGCCCAGGCCGGGTGTGCGGATGGGACCGGGGCTCACGGCGTTCACGCGGATGCCGCGGTCCTTCAGATCAAGCGCCCACGATCGCGCGAAATTGCGCACCGCCGCCTTGCTGGCGCTGTACACGCTGAAGCTGGCCGTGCCCAGCACCGACGTGGTCGATGAGGTGAGGATGATCGAGGCCCCGTTGGTGAGCAGCGGCAAGGCCTTCTGCACCGTGAACAGCACGCCGCGAACATTGGTGCCGAAGATGCTGTCAAAGTGCTCTTCGGTGATCGCGCCCAGCGGCAGCATGTCGCCGCCGCCTGCGTTGGCGAACAGCACATCGAGCCGGCCCACCTTCTTCGCGATCTCGGCGTAGACAGTGTCCAGGTCGGTCAGCACGGCGGCATCGGCGCGGATGCCCGTGGCCTGGGGGCCGATCTCGGCGACGGCGGCATCCAGCTCTGCCTGGCGGCGGCCGGTGATGAACACCTGCGCGCCTTGTGCGGCCAGTTCCTTCGCGGCGGCCAGGCCGATGCCCGAGCTGCCACCGGTGATGAGGGCGATCTTTCCTTCGAGTTGCTTGGTCATGTTCAGCTCCATTGGTGATGCGGTTGAGAGAGGTACGCCTGGCGACCTTTGGCCCCTTCTGGAAGCACCGTCGCTGTCGGCATGTGCCCAATGTAGGAAAAACTGATTGATTGAAAAATAGAGAAAGATGGAATCACTATCTACACAGGTAGATAATCAAGGCGGTATCCGTTGAACCCAGCGAAGGAAGACCTGTGGACCAGTTACTTGCGATACGCGCTTTCACCCGAGTGGTTGAAACGGGCAGCTTCACGCGCGGGGCGGATTCGCTGAACATGCCCATCGCCACCGTGAGCAAGCTGGTGCGCGAGCTGGAGGCACACCTGGGCGTGCGCCTGCTGCAGCGCACGACGCGGCGCCTGACCGTGACACCCGAAGGCCACGAGTACTACGCCAAGAGCGGCCGGGTGCTGCGCGAGCTGGAGGACATCGACGGCTCCTTCAACATGGCGCGCAGCAAGCCCCGTGGCCACCTGCGGATCGACGTAGGCGGCTCGACCGCGCGCGATGTGCTGATCCCCCTGCTGCCGGATTTCATGGCGCGCTATCCAGACATCCGCATCGACCTGGGCGTGTCAGACCGGTCAGTGGACCTGATCAGCGACAACGTGGACTGCGTGATCCGCGGAGGCGCGATGGAGAGTTCGTCACTCGTGTCCCGCAGGCTGGGTGAGGCCGTGCTGATCACCTGCGCATCGCCGGGCTACCTGAAGCAGTTCGGCACGCCGGCCTACCCGGATGAGCTCAAGAACGGGCATCGGCTGGTGTCCTACGTGTCGAGCGATACCGGCCGGCCGATCCCGTTTCGGTTCGAGCGCGATGGGGAGAAGACGGAGATCAAGGTGGAGCACCGCGTGGGCGTCAATGAGAGCAATGCGCACCTGGCCGCGTGTGTGGCGGGGCTAGGGATTGTTCAGACGTTTGGGTATGCGGCGGCTGGTGCGCTGCGCGATGGCTCGCTGGTGGAGATTCTGGCGGGGTGGCGGCCGGCGCGGTATCCGTTTCAGTTGGTGTACCCGCAGGCGAGGCATGTGACGCATCGGTTGCGGGTGTTCATGGAGTGGGTGTTGGAGGCGTTTCCGGAGCGGGTGGGAGAGTGCCCTGAGTCGCAACGGCGGTGATACGCACGCCCCCGACTGCTGGAATCAATGATTCAAGTGCACTGCCTATGACTGACTGTGTACGGCCAAGAGCAAAATTGGATCTATCCGGACGACGCGAGTATCCGCTCCAGGCCGTCTGCTGTCGCTGAGTTTTGGCGCCCCCCGACTGCTGCTCGCAGTGTCTGTCATTGGACCATTCGCGACAGTCAAAATTTGGCGTGTCTCAACAATGTCGTGCGCCGCCGCCGATACAGCGCTGTTGACCATGTGAGCTTTAAGCAAGCAAACGAGTGGGCATTAGCCATCTCGTAGTTGTTAGTAATTGCTGCTATTGTTGTGGCCGCTAACAAGGACATCACGGCAAGCAAGTGGAGGGAACAAGTCTTGGCTTACCAGCCCCACATCCATCATCGTAGCCAGCAGTATGCAGCTCAAAAATCTCAATGGACAATTCCCATTGGTGAAGAGCACGCATGCTACGCACTATCGGTGCAACAGAATTGGGCATCGGCAAATGACTATTATGGCCTTCACATGCAAGGCAATGTACCGCAGCCGCTTGGAGTAACGCGTTTGCCGGAAGCAATCACGGTGTGCATCGCCAAGTTTGTCTCAGCAGATGGTATTGATTGGCATGGCTACCCTGCAGCGCATTGGTTGAGCCCATACGACAAGCCTGATGAACATATATTGCAGGCATGGCTCGCAAGCGGGCTAATCTCTATGCCCAAATTCAGAAAGATTCACGGAGGCAAGAAATGCAGCCTGTGAAAATAATCATTGATGGAAGCTACTGGGATTCGCAAATATATTCCGGCGAATTGATACTACTAGATGCTGGAGGAGCCCTTCATAAAATTAACTGGCGCCAAGCTGTCGATGGTATTGCAAGCAAGAATAACACTGTTCAAACTGCGCTCAGAGTTGGTTTCTCAGACAGCGATTTATTCTACAACCCCAAAGTTAGAAAAATCCTTATGGACCCACAGATTGCAGTACCAATAAAGGGCCAACTTTCAGCACTTTCCAACCTAAGCCTAACTGCGGACCGTAATGAGTGGCGAAAATATTGGGAAACTGAGCAAAGTCCTTTTAAATTCCTTCCGACTGACACCGAAATTTATTACAACCAAATATTTGCCGCAGGAAATATTGGTCTATTTTCATCACCACGCCCTAGTATCGGCATAAAGAAATCCGCACCAAAGCTAAAGAAGCATCATGATGGAAAGACTTTCCAGATTCGCGCGTCCGACCACCACACCGCACTAGCTGCCGCGACAGGCGCGGATGGCCTTTTTGAATTCGCCTACCATCGAGACGATGATGACGTGCTGGGCCAAGGAAAAATCCTTGCGCCGCGCCCCTGTAAGGCCTGCGACTGGGCATTCCAAAGTGTCATGGGATGGACAGATGAAGGAGCGTTTATGGCTGCTTTTAAAGAGCGAAAAGATCCGAGGAGCCGTCAGGTACTTCGAGAATTCGACCGCGTAATAGAAGAGCAGGAAATGTTCGGATCCGCCACCGATGGTTTCAGCTGGGGATCTAGGGAGAAAATGTACAGAATTTCCAATGGCGAGTTTCAAGTTGTTGATTACAGCCCCCAGTCCAATCAGAAGCCAAATAAAGATGGAAAGCCCAAGGTTTACAAGTCCGCATCTGAATTTTCGCAAATTGATAATGAGAAAATTCAACTTGATTCAGGTGGCGTCATATCCACTGGCACCGCACCATTTGGAACAGTAATTGAATTTGATGATCGCATTTCTGTAATGCGCAGCGATGGTATTTTGGAATCTTTTGGCGGAGAGGCCGTACACTGGCGCATATTTCCCCGCTCTGAGCACTACAGCAACCAGTTACACATTCTCTATGAAGATCGTATTGAGATAATTTCATTTGTCCACGATTACTTTGTAGATCAGAAGAATAAGCGCTATGGCTTTTCTCGTGGCGGGTCAGATTCTCTAAAAATATGAGAGCGGACGCGCCCCTCAAATCGCTTAATCTGCGATAGCTGACATTTTGCAATCCGCTCGTGATCAGCTAGTCTGGACAAGTACGTTGAACCGCAGTTCCCTGCCGAAGGTAGCCAGTCTTGGAGTTCCCGCTAACCGGTAGCAATCGCTGCAAGGCGGTCATTCGGCTTTGGCATCCTCGATGGCCGTTTCCGAATAAAACTGGTCACTGTTGAACCAATAGCTTGGTGCAGCGAGCCTGAACATTCGGCTTGTCCCACCTGTAAGATCGCACGAAATAGCTACATAAAACATCCCTGCGGGGAGGCGGGCCAAGCTTTTGGCCAGATCTCCGCAAGGCACTAGGGAGGAGACCTGTGCCGAAGCAACTCACGCTTCTACTCGACACCAATGTCCTGATACCGTTGCAGGATTCCTATGCCGTTCTGGATGACAACCTAGCAAACTTTCATCGACTAGCCCTTGTCGCTGGCCACAAGCTTGTGTATCACCCAGCAAGCATCGACGACTTCGAGAGAGATGCAGACCATGGCCGGCGGGCAAGAAATCTAGAACACATTCGGCGATACCCCGCACTTGAGCAAACTGCAAAGTGCCCCTGGAACACTCCGACGACAGGCTCGAACGACGCCTGCGACAACGAAATCCTGTATGCCCTAGAGTGCGATGCTGCACATGCGCTCGTCACCGAAGACAAAGGTCTTCTCAACAAGGCCAGGGCACGCGGGCTAGGTCACCGCACGTACAACATCCAGACGGCAGAGGACTGGCTGCGGCGGCTGCATCAACCTTTTGATGTCTCGCTGCCAAACATCGACGACATACCTCTGCACAGCCTAACTCCAGAGCTAGCAGGCGCGTTCTTCGATAGTCTGCGCGATGGTTATGACGGGTTCGACGACTGGTTCCGCAGAAAGGCCAGAGAGAACAGGAAAGCTTGGACGTACAGAGACGAGGCCGGCGTGCTCGGTGCGATTTGCGTGTATGACATCCAGACTGACTCGACGGTCACAGATGATGGGCCCCGATGGCCACCCCAAACTGCTCCACTGTTGGCCAGTCAAACTGCTCCAGGCAGGACGGGGTGATTATGCGGGGTCGGGCGTGATGGCCAGCCGCGCGGCGGCCTCCTTGAGCCGGTAGCTCTTACCCTCGAACTCCAGCATGGCGCAGCGGTGCATGAGGCGGTCCAGGATGGTGGTGGCCATGGTGGCATCGCCCAGGTATCGGCCCCAGTCCTGCACGACACGGTTGGAGGTGATGACGATGGATCGGCGCAGCTTGTAGCGCTGGTGCACCAGGGTCTGCAGCAACTCGGCGGCGTGCTCGCTGATGCGCCGTGCCAGGAACAGGTCATCGAGCACCAGCAGGTCGGCAGCTACCCACCCTCTGAGCAGCCGCGCACGCTCATCGTCATCGGCCAGGGCGTAGCGCGCAAACTCGCTGTCGGCCTCGACGTAGGACACGTCATGGCCCTGCACGGTTGCCTGGTAGGCCACGGCCTTGGCGACGTGGCTCTTGCCTGTGCCGGGCTTGCCCACGATCAGGGCGTTGGCGCCCTCGCTGAGAAACTTCAAGGTGTGCAGCTCAAAGCAGGCCGCGCGTGGCAGCTTGGGGTTGAAGCGCCAGTCGAAGTCAGCCAGTGCGGGCTTCTCATCCAGTCCAGAGAGCTTGAAGCGGCGCGCCATCAGGCGGCTGTGGCGCCGGTCAAGCTCGTCTTGCAGCAAGGCAGACAGCGTGTCCAGGAAGGGCTCCTGGGCAGCCTGGGCCTGCATCAGGCGGGTCTGCAAGGTCTCGGCCATGCCGGACAGGCGCAGCTTGCGCAGGGTGGTCTCGATGTCGTGGGTGGTCATGGCAGTCATGCGAAGAGGTCTCCTTGAGGTGTGGTGGTGGCAGCGGCCATGGCGAAGAGCTCGCCGTACTCCTGCGGGTTGCGGATGAGGTCGTGGGCTTGCGTGGGGCAGGCTTGGGCGGCCGCTGTGGTAGCGGGGCCAACATCAAGCTGGGCCAGGGCTTGGGCCACCAGGCGCTCGGTGATGGCCTTGACATGGCGGTAGCTGTGCACGCCCTCTTCGATGGCCTGGGCGCAAGCGGTGTTGACCATTTGGCGCGGGTAGCGGTCGGCCAGGTGCACGATGCCCCACAGCTTGCGCTGGCCCACGCGGCCTTCGATGGCAAACAGCATCTGACACAGCCGGGCCGCATCCACGCCGATGGCATCGGCCTGCTTGAGGATGTGGCGTGTCTCGCGCGAAGGGTTGAAGACGCGCTCGTCCATGGGCAGCACGACGGTGCCAGGGCGTTCGGCCTTGGTGTGGGTGCGCAGCAAGGCCTGGGTCTGCAGGTCACGGATCTCCAGGCGGTGCTCGAAGATGCGCACCAGCACCTTGGTCCCGATGGCCGCCGGTCTGGCCGCGTAGCTGCAATGGGCCACGCGCACGCAGCCGTCGTCGCACACGGTGCGCTGCTCGTCGCGGAAGTAGGCCATGGGCAGCGCCGGCAGGCTTTGCAGATGGGGCCGCTCTTCTTCGAACATGGCATGCACCTGGCGGCGCTCTGAGCCGTGGATGCGCGAAGCAGCCCACTTGGTCTCCCAGTGCTCCAGGTAGGCGTTCTGATCTTCGATGGTCTCAAAGCGCTTGCCCTTGAGCGCCGTGGCCTGGGTATGGCCAATGGCGTGCTCGACGCTGCCCTTGCGGTTGGGGTCGCGCACGCGGGCTGGGTCGGCCACGACCTCGTAGTGCGCCAGGGTGGCAGCGTACACGGGGTTGAGTTCGGGCTCGTACAGGTCGGGCTTGAGCACGCCCTCCTTGAGGTTGTCGAGCACCACGTAGCGGCATGAGCCACCGAAGTAGCGCCAGGCTTGTTCATGCAGCTCGGCCCAGACTTGCTGGCCCGAGTTCCAGACCACGCGGCGGAAGCTGCGGCGCGAATACCGCAGCGTGGCCACGAACAGGCGGGGCTTGCGGTAGCGGTCGGCGCCGGGCACGCGGGTGGGCGCGCCTTCGCCGAAGTCCACCTGCATCTCTTCGCCGGGCAGGAAGCTCAGGCGGTCGAACTGCTCGGGCTCTCGCACACGAATGCGGGCCACGAAGCGCTTGACGGAGTTGTAGCGCCCGGCAAAGCCGTGGGCATCAACCAGGTCCTGGTAGATGGCCGTGGCGTTGCGCCCCAGGCGCAACTGGGCTTCGATGAAGGCGCGGTGGGGCTCGCACAGGGAGGTGGCCACCGGGGTGGGCGCCAGCAGTGAAGCCGGTGGCCGGGGTGGAGCAGTTTGGCTGACCCCGGGCACCACCAGGTCGGTGGCCACCCCGGGGCAGTTTGGATCGTCGGGCGGCTGGGGCGGCGGATCGCCCTGGGCTTCAAAGCGCTTGGCCCAGGCGCGGATGGTGTGGCGGGAGATGCCGGTGCGGCGCTCGATCTCGCGCTGGGTGTTGCCCGCGCGCAGGAGCGTCCAGATCGTGGTTTGTAGATGTGGCTTCAAGACGTTCACCTCGTGAATCCCCCCTCGTGGTCAAGGGGGCGAAAGTTACGTCCTGCTCGTCAGGGCTGAGGCGCCTGACTCACCGTTCTCAATGGGTCAATTCACCCCGGCCAAGTGGAGCAGTTTGGGTGGCCATGGGTGGGGCAGTTTGGGTGGCCGCCGGGG
>NZ_JBASTH010000001.1:0-78981 GCF_049274795.1 Aquabacterium sp. | reverse complement strand
CGAAAGTTACGTCCTGCTCGTCAGGGCTGAGGCGCCTGACTCACCGTTCTCAATGGGTCAATTCACCCCGGCCAAGTGGAGCAGTTTGGGTGGCCATGGGTGGGGCAGTTTGGGTGGCCGCCGGGGGTGGAGTCCATTCCGCGTTTCGATAGTGAATTGCAAGATGGTGCACAACGACACAAGCCGCTGCAATACCACGCAATGCGTCCAACTGTTTAAATCGCATAGCCATCTCTCTAATGGGCTAGTATGGGTTGGCGGTCACAGCTTGTCGCCCCTGCGAGTGAGGGGCTGAGAGATGAGTCATGTCGATCTGCTCATAACGTGTTCAGGTGAGCACGGCCTGTGGGCAACGCGGCATCCCTGGCAAGCCCGGCGGCAGGGCAGAAAGTTTGCCTGTCCCTGTAGGACAGTGAACAAGCACCAGCCGCACTCTCCGACGTGGCCTGAAGGTCAGCCGCGGAAGGGGCACTATACGGCAGATCCTTGCCGGCTGCGGCATGCACAGCCGCTGAGGATGGGGCGGGCCTAAGGTGTCTTGATCCGGAAATGCTCGAACGTGGTGGCCTTGCCGACCAGTTCGTATTTCTGTGAGGCCAGAAGGTGGTCTGTAAGCCCCTTGGGATCGACTCCTTCCCGGTATGTCTTAACGATGTGTGTGGGCCACGTATCGGGAGGCATACGTGCCTGGAAGTCCGAATATGTATACAGCAAGGGCGTGGCCGGAATATCCTGGACGGAGGTGGCTACCTTGTAATACGCAAGGCCTTCCGGTGCCGCAACCCACAGCACCGATTCCCTGGCGGCCAGAGCGTCCTTTGCCCACTGCGCAGCTTGTGCGTAGTCATCCTTCTCATGGCGCTCCGCCAGGCGAATGGTCAGGGAGGAGCAGAGCAGGCCGATGGTGATGCCCGTGACGAGAATCTTGCGCCACGGCCTGCCGCCGGCATCGAAGGCTCTTGCAGCGAAGAAGGCGAGGGCGATCGCGATCAGGGGGAACGTGACGGACAGGTGCCGCCCGACCACGCGCCAATGCAGAAGAATGCCCACGCCGATCATGATGAGGAGCGGCAGCACGGCTGCCACCAGGATGAGGAGCTTGTGCTTGTGTTTGGGGATCGACAGCCAACTCGCGAAGGTCAGGACCCCAATGAGGCCGGCCAGTGATGCCATGGCGATCACCTGGGCCCATGAAATGTTGGCAATGTCGGTTCGAAGTTGGTGCCGCGAGGGACCGAGCCCCGAGGCACCCGTGAGTTCGATCAGACCATAGCCAAAGCCTGCCAGCGAGAACTCGGCCAATTGGCTCGCCCTGGCACCGCTCACAAAGCTGTGCATTGCCACCACCAGCATACCGCCCAGTACAACGACAAATGCCAGCGTGAGCCACCAGTTGCGGGCCAGACTCTTCAGCGAGGCGAGCAGTGAGGCCGGGAGAAAGATCAGGAACGCCAGGAGTGTCGATGCGATCCAGAACGCGCCCAGGATGTTGCCGGCGATCATCACCACGATGCCCAACAAGATTTCCCGCGTTGAGGTGTCCACCGTGGTGTGGTCGTCGACGGGACTGATTGCCAAGCGCCATGTGCCGACAAGGAACCAAGCTGCCCCAGCCTGCAGGATGATGTATGGCCTCAACTCATTGAGATAATACCAAGTGAAGGCATTGATGCAAAAAAAGAATATGACCAGCCAAGCTGTTTTCTCATTCTTCAGGGGTAGTCGCAACAGTCCGAGAAGAGTAAGAAGTAACCAGGGTGTATTGGATGCTCTCAGGTAGGCGGTATTGTCTCCCCCTGCATCCACCCACAATTTGATGAATGCATGGTACACAGGCAGTTGGCCATCAGAATTGAAGTGATTCCAGAGTTTCTGCGCCCATAGGCTCCAGGGGGCAGCCTGGGAAATGTTCCATGTGCCCAGTTCATCCACCCACAACGATTTGGATGTGATTGATGCCACCGAAACTGCCGCCGAAATCAGGATGAGGCCTAAAATGCGCGAGGCCGTTATCTTTTGCATCAGAATCTTCCTTCTTTGGTGATGGCGGATGCCCGTGAGTGGCATCGGTTCATCGTATCCCTGTTCTTATTATCTCTGCAAGATTCTGCAGGCGATGGCTTAAATGCTGTTTTCGCTCCTTCTTTTCGGGAGAGGGAGGAAAACGAATGACTAGATACTAATGGAGCCCGCGATAACGGCCAAGGCCGCAGCAACGAAGGTGAGTCGGCTGACATTGTCCTTCATGGCGTAAACCACCGGATCGTCATGCATTCCTCCGCGCTGCGTCACCATCCATATTCTGGTGATCCAGTAGAGCAATATAGGGCAGACGGCCCAGAGCGCCACGGGATTGGGGTACAGCAACTTCACTTCGGGGCTGTTGATGTACAGGGCTAGAACCAGAATGCTCATCATGCCGCTGGCGGTGCCCAGCGTCATCACAACCGACATGTCTGACACCAGGTAGTTGCGCCCGGAAACCTTTTCCTTGTTGGCCAGCAGCAGGATATTGAGTTCGGCGTATCGCTTGACGAGCGCCAACCCCAGGAAAATGAACATCGAGAAAGCGAGCAGCCAGAAGGATGGTGCTGTGCTGATGGCCGCAGCACCTGCGAGGATCCGCGATGTATAGAGGCTTGCCAGCACGATCACGTCCACAGCCATCTTCTTTTTGAGGCTGAACGAATACGCCAATGTGAGGGCCAGGTAGCCCCCCAAACAAAGGGTGAAGAGTGGCGGCAAAAAGACAAGCGACAGCACCAGGCTGAGCAACAGAAGCCCGGGCGTTGCCGCTATGCCGGTCAGGAGCGAGAGGCTGCCGGCGGCGAAAGGCCGACTGCGCTTGCGGGGATGGGCTCTGTCTGATTCGAGGTCGAGAAGGTCGTTGACCAGGTAGATGGCAGACGCGCAGAGGCCGAACGCTATGAACGCGACGACGGATTGCAGCAGTGAGGGGAGGTCGAGCACCTTGTGCGAGGCCAGCAGAGGTACGAACACCAGCACGTTCTTCAGCCACTGGTGCAACCGCGCAGCCTTGATGAAGGTGGGCAAGCCACCTGCCTGCTCGGCAGAGCGCGTGAGATCGTCCTCCTGCAGGCGGGCCCCAAACCAGCTCTTGGCGGCACGATCGGGATGGGCGCACTTGGACGCTGCTGCGGCCTCCCAGACCGGGATGTCATCTGCGCTATTACCGGCGTACTCGAACGACGCGCCATTGGCGTATTGCCGCATTGCCAGCAGCTTGTGTTCGCTTTTTAGGTTGTTTTGCCCGTCGGAGGCGAGCACAGCATCAAAGCAGCCCAGATGGTCCGAGATCTGCTGTGCGATCCCGGCACTGCTGGCGGTCGCGAGTACGACCTGGGCGCCTTGCTCGCGGCGCGTGCGCACGTACGCGAGCAC
This sequence comes from Aquabacterium sp., assembly GCF_049274795.1. Taxonomy (GTDB): domain Bacteria; phylum Pseudomonadota; class Gammaproteobacteria; order Burkholderiales; family Burkholderiaceae_C; genus Aquabacterium. Next base: position 75,579 of record NZ_JBASTH010000001.1, on the reverse strand, counting down.
CTCGGGGCAATACGGCAGGTTTTCCGGACTGAACTCGAAGCCGTCTGCCAGCTTGGCCTTGAACTGTGCCTTGCCCTTCGTGAGCGCCAAAGCACTTCGCAACAACTGGGCAGGCTGCTCCTTGGCTTGAAACAAGAATGACTCTAGTAGCATGTCGGTCTTGATGAGCGTGCCATCGAGATCGACGAACAGGATCTTGGGTTGAAGGGTCATGCTTGAGTCGGGTGTCTTTTGTTGTCTGCTACAGCTTGTAGCGCGAGCATATGCTACGTCGCTATGCTAAGGGGTAGCGCGTGACATCACGGCGACATGACCGTAGGAAAGACTGAGGCTTTGGCACAGATGATGAAAGCATATGTCTGCTACCGTGGCAAAGAATTCCGCAATGGCAATGAGAGGGAGTTTTTGTATGGGGTTTTGGTCGATTCTGAAAGAAGATACTCGTATTTTCTCCGGAAAGCAGCCAGGCGGAATAGCCAAGTTTTTTTATTTTCCTGACATCCGGGTTGTATTCATCTACCGGCTGTCGGTTTTGCTGTATGCATCTCCATTTACGCGCCCTCTGTCTTATTTTTTGACGAATTTGAATGATTTCATGCATGGGGTTTGGATTGGTCCCCGCGTGCAGGCCGGCATCGGCCTGTCTCTGGGGCATCCCAGGGGTATTGTGATCAACCCCTCCGTGAAAATTGGTCGTTATGTCACCATGATCAATCAGGTGACCCTGGGTGGGCCGGATGTTACTATCGGCGATTTTGTCGAGATCGGCGTTGGTGCGAAGGTCATATCCACCAAGAACAGGCCCGTGGTCGTCGGCGAGCACTCCATCATTGGCGCCGGGGCGGTTGTCACCCGATCAGTTCCACCTTATTCAGTCGTGGCCGGCGTGCCTGCCCGCGTGCTGTCCACGAAGGATCTTGATACCTGGCTGGAAGACCATGAGTATTACAGGTCGGTGATTCAAGACAAGCGATGAAAATCTATTATTCCATTGTCGATCCATATCCAGCTTATCGGGTTGATCTCACAGAGTTGTTCGGGGTGGAGTTGCAGCGCTTGGGCCTGGACACCCAATGGTTCATGGACGCGCCGGTCAAGCCTGGCACTCAAGTAACCGGCTTCTTCGGACAAACGGTTATCGTCCCGCCTGGCGGGCCCCGGGCGCTCAAGCGCTTCCGGTATTGGTTTTCCGACATTGCTCGGATGCTCGCACTTAGGCGCACCGACGTGGATGCGATCCAGTGCCGCGACAAGTACATCGGATCGCTGGTCGGTCTGGTGGTCGCCAGGATCATAGGAGTGCCATTTTTCTACTGGTGCTCTTACCCATTCCCTGACCACAACCTGGCATTGGCAAAGGACGCAACGGGTGTCCGCAAGCTGTACCTGCTGGCGCATGGTTGGTTCGGTCACTGGGTGCTGCAGAAGGTTGTGATGCCGCGAAGCCGTCATGTCTTCGTGCAGAGCGCGCAGATGAAGCGGGACCTTGTGGCATTGGGAATCAAGCCCGGACAGATGACGCCCGTATTGATGGGGGTGGCTTCCGGCATGCTGGACTGGGCGGCTCGCAACACTGTGGATGTCGAGCGGGGGAAGGTCGTCTACATCGGCACCTTGGCCTCTGTGCGGAAACTGGATGCGATCGTCCGTGCCTTTGCACTAGTTGTGAAGGACTTGCCTCAGGCCAAGCTCTACCTTGTGGGGGACGGCGATTTCCCCCACGAGCGCGAAGCCCTGGAGCAATTGGTCAAACAACTGGGCTTGGGTGATTCCGTTGTGTTCACGGGCTTCGTGCCAATGGAGCAGGCGTGGCTGCATGCGAAGAGCGCTGCCGTGTGCCTGTCACCTTTCTACCCCACGCCTGTTCTGGCATCTGCCTCACCAACGAAGTTGGTGGAATACATGGCGCTAGGGCGTCCCATCGTTTGTAATGACCATCCCGAACAGTCCGAGGTGATCAAGGCCAGCGGGGTGGGTATCTGCGTGCCATGGGACGAGAGGGCGTTTGCCCATGCTATTTCATGGGTGCTACAGAACAAGGATGACGCGGAATTACAGGCCTCTAAAGGGCCGGAGTGGGTTCGCAATAACAGGGTGTACCCAAAGATCGCACAAGAGGTCTACGACGTCTACAAGAACGAGATGAGAAGCGACGAATAATGAGCGGGGCCTATAACAAAGTACGTGTCCGGCGAGGGCTGTACCACTTCCTAATGGGCAAAGTGGTCTCGTCCATCGCGGGATTTGGGGCGATGGTGCTGGTTGTTCGGTGCTTGCCTGTAGTGGACTTTGCACATTACTCAGTTCTCATCGCGCTGGTCGAGTACCTCACGGCTTTTTCCGCATTGGGGCTGGCCCATGTGGTGATCCGGTATGTGCCCGAGTTGTACATGAAGGGCTATTCACATTCGCTACGCGTTTTGCTCCGAGGGGCCACCTCCATCAGGGCGGTCGTTCTGCTTGGGATCGCATTGATCGGCTATTGGTTATCTGCCTTCATCGTTCCGTGGATTGGCATGAGCGGTGCAGCCAAGGCATTCGAAGCATTCCTCGTCGTTGCAGTGATTCGTTCTACAGGGCATTTTTTTTCGCAGATCTTGGAGTCGACGCTGCACCAAGGGGTGGTGCAAATTGCATTTTCATTGGCGTCTGTCGGACGACTCGTGGGCATGCTGTACCTCTATCACAGAGGGGATGTCCAGTTGGTGGAGATCATCTGGGTGGAGGCCATGACCGATGCCATCGCCACCACCATCATGGCCGGCGCAGTGTTCTTTGTGGCGACTCGCAACAAGGCTGTCAACGAGGTCGAAGGCGATCTCGGCTGGTTGTCTGCCAATTTCAAGACGGTGTCGAAGTTCGCTTATCACGGATATATCCAGCATTTGGCGGGTTTGCCCTTCGGAAGCAATACGAATCGATTGATCGGTGGCTACTTCCTCACGGCCTCGGCGATGGCTAATTTCGGCTTTGCCTTGTCACTCTATGAGTATTTGAAGCGTTATCTCCCGGCGCAGTTGTTGGTGGGGCTTATTCGTCCAGTGCTGATCGCTAAATATTCGGTAAAGAAGGATTTCTCGGTAGCTTCATCCATGTGCGAGAATATATTTATCATCAATATCGCCCTGATTGGTGGCGGGGTTGTCTGCATGCTGGTTGCTGGCCCAAATCTGATGCATGTCATTTCAGGTGGTAAATACGTCGATGACGCCACATTTGTTTTCATGGCACTTCTGAGCGTGCTTTTGTTGGAGACGAACAGGTTGCAATTGGAGTTGCTGGTGCAGACGGTTGAGCGGTATGAAATCCTAATTCTGTCCAATGCGATGCTCGCGGCCTCCGTCGGGCTCGGGATTCTTCTGGTCGGATGGTTGGGGGCTGCAGCATTTCCCATCGGCAATGCTTTGGGCCTCCTTGTGGCCAATCAGAGGGTCAATAGAAGGCTTCGCAGATTGGGTTATATCTATCAGCACGATTGGCGCGTGATCATGCGCCTGGTTGCGCTCATCGTGTTTAGCGTTATTTTTGGAAAAGTGATGCTCGGCATCGGCTTGGCGTGGTATGTCGCGCTGGCTGTTTCCATATTTTTGTATTGTGCTGCGGCATACCTGCTTTATGGGGTCCGGATTCGCTCCTTTATTGGCGGTTTGTCGGTAGGGTAATAAATGATTGATCACACCTTGAATGGTGTAGAGGGCAACAATGCTTGTAAAAATACTTTCAATGCACCGCGTGGTGAACTACGGTTCCTTTATGCAAGCGTATGCCTTGAAAAGAGTCGTGGAAGGCATGGGCGCGAAGTGCTCGTTTGCTGATTTCGCCCCCGGTACGCCTCGTCACAAGGGGGCTAAGGTGCAGGTGGACGGCACGTTCAAGAAGTTGCTCAAGTTGCCCCGCTTCCTGTTGAATATTTCATCTCAACTGGAAAAGCGCCGCTTTCACGCCAAGATGCAGGCGGTGTTCACGCGAGAGGTCTGGCCTTTGCTTGGCATGACCGAGCAGCAGGATTTCGACTATTCCGCTGACCTGTTCATCGTTGGGAGCGATGAGGTCTTCAACTACACCCAGAACCATATTTTTGGGTATGTACCGGCGCTGTTTGGGCATGGTGTCACGGCTCGTCGCCTGATCAGCTATGCGGCTTCGGCCGGGTATGCCAGCTTGGCCGATGTGAAGAATGACGACATGACCGAGGAGTTGCGTAGCGGCCTGGCCAAGTTCGATAACATCGCCGTGCGTGATGAAAACACCAAGGAAATGGTCACCGGGGTGCTGGGCAAAGAGCCGACGCTGGTGATCGATCCCACCTTGCTGTATGACTTCACGAAAGAAATCCCTATGCTGCCCCAGCGTGCGGATAAATACCTGCTGGTCTACGCATACGAGGGGCGCATGGAGTCCCCAGCAGAAGTTGATCGCATCAAGGAATTCGCCCGGGCACGGAGCCTCAAGATCGTGTCCCCTGGCTTCTACCATGCCTGGTGCGATGAGAACGTGGTGGTGTCCCCGTTCGAGCTTCTGGCCTATTTCCAGAACGCAGAGTATGTGGTTACCGATACTTTCCATGGGTCCATCTTTGCCGTCAAGGCTCGCAAGCGCTTCGTCACCCTAGTTCGCGAGAAAAGCAAATGGGGTGGCAACGCCAGCAAGGTCAGCTTCCTGCTGGAGCAGTTGAAGTTATCCCATCGTGTCATCGGAGACATGGGCGAACTGCCGTCGATGATGGACAAGGATGTGGATTACTCGGTGACCGACGAGGCACTGGCCTACTGGAGGGGCCAGTCTTTCGGTTTTCTGAACTCCGAAGTCGATGCTGCCAAAAGAGGTGCACCATGAGTGGATTCAAGAGTTTTGTCTGGAAGGTCATGCCGGCCGGGACGCACCGCCTTTTGAGAAATGTCTATTTCTCCTTGAAGCTGATCCCCAACGTAATCTACGACTCGGCGCGCTTTCTGAAGTATTCCGGCCTAAACAAGAGCCATGAATACCAGGGCGAGCAGGCAGCCCGTATTACCATGTTCTATCACCAGATCGAAAAAGGTTTGAGCCTGTCTGCGCCGCGACCTGGTTTCGGAATGACAGTGATTCCTCAACTGTTGAACATGGTAGAGGCTTATATCGCACGCTATGGCTATGTCCGGCCGGCTACCACTGCGATTGGTGCCTTGCGTGAATACATCGAGTTCAATGATCGTGCAGGTTTCGATGTGCCATATGTTAAAGAGCGCGTTCATGCCATCCTTGCCAAATCGGAAGAAGCCCGCGCGGGGTTCTCTTCCTGGGAAGGGGGCGTGATATCGGTTCAGAAATCGGACCTGGAAAAGCTGCAAGGCATGGATTTCGAAGGCTTCTTCAAATCCCGCTACAGTATTCGTAACTTCGCCGGTGGTGAGATTCCAGTCGATGACCTTCGCCGTGTGGTCGAGATCTCCCAGAAGACACCGTCGGTGTGCAATCGGCAAAGCGTTCGTGTGCACGCCTATCGGGATCGCAGCAAAATCGACCAGATCCTGGCCATCCAGAGTGGCAGTCGAGGATTCGGCGACAAGGCCTCTGCCGTGCTGGTGGTGACGTCCGAGCTGCAATCCTTCGTCGACGTTGGTGAACGCTACCAAGGCTGGATTGACGGTGGCATGTTCAGCATGTCCATCTGCCTGGCTTTCCATCATTTGGGCTATGGCAGTTGCTGCCTCAACTGGTCCAAGGAGAAGCACACGGACAAGGCCCTGCGCGAACTGTTGGGCCTCCAGCCGTCGGAGCTGATCATCATGGTCATCGCTGCCGGTACCTTGCCTGAGCAACTTTCGGTGGCGCACTCTCCCCGGCCGGGTGTGGATGCTGTCCTGAGCATCCATTGAGCGGGGCCGCGTAAACATGCCCAACCTGTTGAGCGTCAACAGCTACCACTACCGCCGTGGTGGTTCCGACGTGGTGTACCTGGATCACGCCGCCCTTCTTGGGTCGCAGGGCTGGGGCAGTGCGTTCTTCTCGATGCACTACCCCAAGAACGACGAGACGCCCTGGTCCAAGTACTTCGTCAAGGAGCTGGAGTTCGGCAACAGCTACTCGTTCAAGGACAAGGTGGTCATGGCCGCCAAGGCGGTGTACTCCTGGGAGGCCCAGTCGCAGCTTAAGCGCCTGCTGAACGACCACAAGATCGATGTCGCGCACCTGCACTGCATCTATCATCACCTGTCGCCGTCGATCCTGCCGGTGCTCAGCAAGGCAGGCATTCCCACCGTGATGACGGCGCACGATCTCAAGATCGCCTGTCCCGCCTACAAGATGCTGAATCACACAGGTGTGTGCGAGCGTTGCAAGGACGGCTCCGTGATCAACGTGGTCAAGCACCGCTGCATCCGTGATTCGCTGGGGGCCAGCGTGATCGTGGCGGTCGAAAGCGGGCTGCAGCGGCATTTCGAGATGTACAAGCGCCACCTGAGCAAGGTGGTGGTGCCCAGCCGCTTCTTCCTGGAGAAGTTCGTAGAATGGGGCTGGCCCAGGGACAAGTTCGTCTACATCCCGAACTACGTGGATGCCGGGCGTTTCGAGCCAGTGTTCGATCCTGGCAGCTATTTCCTGTATTTCGGACGTCTTGCCCCTGAGAAAGGTGTCCCGACGCTGATCAAGGCCGCTGTGAAAGCCGGTGTGTCGCTCAAGATCGCGGGTACAGGGCCTCTGGAGGCTGAGTTGAAGGCCATCGCTGCGGCGTCTGCGCATCCTGAAAAGATCGAGTTCGTGGGGTTCAAATCGGGGGATGCGCTTCATCAACTGATCCAGCAAAGTAGGGCCGTGGTCTTGCCTTCAGAGTGGTACGAGAATGCACCGATGAGCGTCCTTGAGAGCTTTGCCTTCGGCAAGCCTGTGATCGGGGCGAGCATGGGCGGGATTCCGGAGCTTGTTAATTCGGAAACCGGTTGGGTGTTTCCAAGCGGTGACGCCGATGCGCTGGCTGATCTTCTGGCATCGGTGGAGGCGACTCCGTCAGAGTCATTGCACGCCAAGGGGCGAGCCGCGCGAGACCATGTTGCATCACACTTCAACAGGCAGTCCTACCTTGATGCGACCTTGAAACTTTATGCAGATCTTGGGGTGGTATGAATTCGAATGCAATTGAGCGGCCGACGCTCCGCATCCTGGGTATTCGCGGGTTGCCGGCCGCACACGGAGGTTTCGAGACCTTTGCCGAACACTGTGCGCTCTTCCTGGTCCAGCGCGGCTGGCGCGTGATCGTCTATTGCCAGGTCGATGGTGAAGGCCCTATCCGTGAGGACATCTGGCAGGGCGTGGAGCGCGTGCTGATCCCGGTCAAGGAGCGCGGCGTGGCCACCTCGGTGGTGTTTGACTGGCTGGCCGTGCGCCATGCGGCCCAGTTTTCCGATCTGTGCCTGACCCTGGGTTACAACACGGCCACCTTCTGTGCGCGCCTGCGCCTGAAGGGCATCACCAACGTCATCAACATGGATGGCATCGAGTGGTCTCGTGCCAAGTGGGGCAAGGTGGCCAAGACCTGGTTCTGGATGAACGATTGGGCAGGGTGCTGGCTGGGCAACCACCTGGTGGCTGATCACCCCGAGATCAAGGCGCACCTGACGACCCGCGTGCGTGCATCCAAGATCACCACGATCGCTTATGGCGCTGATGCCGTGAATCAGGCACCGGTCGATGCGGTGACCAAACTCGGCCTGGAGCCGGGGAAGTTCCTCACGTTGATCGCCCGGCCGGAGCCGGAAAACTCGATCCTCGAAGTGGTCAGTGGTTTTTCAGCGCGTGCCCGCGATGTGAAGCTGGTGGTGTTGGGCAACTACGAGGATGGCAATGTCTTCCATCGCGCGGTGCGGCAGGCCGCCAGTTCGGACGTGGTGTTCCTGGGCGCGATCTACGACAAGGCCATCGTGCAGGCCCTGCGCTTTCACAGTCTGGCCTATGTGCATGGACACCAGGTCGGCGGCACCAACCCGTCTCTGGTCGAGGCGCTGGGGGCGGGCAATGCGGTCATTGCGCACGACAATAAATTCAATCGCTGGGTGGCGGGGCCGCAGGCCTGCTATTTCGATGGCGCCAAGAGCTTCGACGACAAGCTCTCTGCCCTGCTGTCGAACCCGGGCGAGTTGCAGGCCATGGGCAAGGCCAGCCGTGAACGCTTCAATGCAGAGTTCACCTGGCACAAGATCCTGAGCGACTACGAACAACTGCTGACGCAGTTCCTGCCTGCTTTCAGCAAAACCCCCCAGTTGCAGAAGCTGGATTGATGCGGGTGGTGCCAAGTTGCTGCAGCAGTTCCTGAGGTTCCTTCTGGTGGGCGGCGTTGCGACGCTGATCCACTACGCCATCCTGTTCGTGCTTCATCAGCTCCTGGGCGTCAATGGCGCGGTCTCCACATCCGTGGGGTTCCTGGTCAGTGCGGTGTTCAACTTCCTCGCGAGCTACCACTACACTTTCAAGAGTTCTGCGGCCAAGGGGGGCGCAGCACTCAGGTATGCCGTTGTGGCGGGGCTGGGGCTGTTGCTCAATGGCCTGATCTTCTGGGGGCTGACCGAGCGCCTGGGGTTGTACTACATGGTCGCCCAGGTGATTGCGACCGGCATTGTGCTGGTGTTCAACTTCTCAGCCGGTCGCGCCTTCACTTTCAAGTCTTCATCAAGTCCAGCCCTCTAGAGCCCTGGTACTGGTAGAGGTTGGGGAAGACATCCTGCAGCATGGTTTCGCTGGCGTTCATCCAGCGGCCCAGCGACACGCCCAATTGCTCGACCGACGTGCTGGGCAGCAGCGCACCATTGGCCAATTGATCGGGGCTGTTGTCGAAGTTGTTGTTGGCGACGTTCTTGGTGCCATAGACCGGGAGCTTGCCCAGGACAGTGCCGCCCTTGACCGCGCCGCCCATCACGAACTGGTGGCCACCCCAGCCGTGGTCGGTGCCATTGCCGTTGCTCGTGAAGCTGCGGCCGAAATCCGAGGCAGTGAAGGTGGTGACGCTGTCGCTCACGCCCATGCTCGACAGCACGCTGTCGAAGTACACCAGGGCATGGTTGAGCTTGGCCATTGCGTCAGCGTGGCGGGTCAGTTGGTCATCGTGCGTGTCGAAGCCGCCCAGGCTCACGAAAAAGACTTGGCGCTTCATGCCCAGCGATGTCCGCGCGCCGATGGTGCGGGCGACCGCCTGCAACTGCGCCGCAAGGCTGTTTTGCGCTACGCTGCCGTCGGGCTTGGTGTACATCAGCGCAGCATCACCGCCATAAGGCCACGTGCTGGCGGCAGGCAGGCTGCCGCGGAGCATGCGTTCGGCCTGGATGCTGCGCGCGCCCACATCTGCCAGGTCTGTCTGGAAGGCGTGGCGGTTCGTGGCGCGTTGCGCGATGTTCTGGAGCTTGGCAGCGGCGACTTGCGAGCCGAAGACGTTTTCAATGCCCGTGTCTGACACGCCGAGACGGATGGCGCCTGCGGGTTGCATCTGGTACTGCTTGACGGTCTTGCCAGACACCCAAACGGCATTGCCGGCGGCGGAGATGCCACTGAACAAGCCATTGCCGTTTGGGCTCTCAGCTGTCAGCAGGTCGGCAAGTCGACCACCCCAACCGCTGGTCGCGCCTTCAGGCGACAGGGCCTGCCAGGTGGATTGCTGGTCGTTGTGCGAGAAAAGGCGCTGCGGAAGGCGCTTGGCCTTCTGTGTGTATTGATCCTTGGTCAGCGGTTCGACCAGAGGGCCAATGTTGCTGACCACGGCCAGCTTGCGATCGCTGTTGAACAGGCGCTGCAGCCCGCTCAGTTGGGGATGCAATGCCAGAGAGCGACCGTTGGCAAGGCTGGCAGCGGGCGCCAGGGCCTTCAGGCTGCTGCTCGTGAGGGCGATCGACGTGGGCTGCTGGTTGCGGGTGGCCACGTAAGCCTGCCAGGACGCCGAGTCGGTGGCCAACACGGTGTTGTAGGCATCGTTGCCTCCGGCAAGGAACACGCACACCAGCGCCTTGTAATCGGACTGAGTGCTCTGGGCTGCTGCGGCGCCGATCGCGGCCAGGTTCATGGCGATCGGGGCGGCGCCGGCACTCAGTGCAGAGAAGGCAGCCGACTGGCGCAGGAAAAGACGACGGGAAGGCGAGTGAGAGGAGCGAGTCATGACGGAATCCTGAAATTACTTCTGAACTTGGAACTCGGGAGAGGCCATCGTCAGCAACAGCGCTACCTTCACACGTCGGCGATAGCCTTCCGCCGTGTCTGGTGCGTTATCGGCACCTACCCACACTGAACTGACAGCTTGAGTAATTTCAGTCTTCAAATCTTCGGGCATAGTGCCGTACATCAGGCGTTGATTTACGTCCTCGACCAGTTTGGCCGGCGTCTTGGCCAGTTGATAGGTTGCGTTTCCTGTATTGGTGATGAAGTCCAGGCGGATATCGACCGGTGACGTGGCGCATTGGTTGCTGTAGCCACAAGCCCCCCAGCCCCAGGCCAAACCATCGCGGACAAAGTTGACATAGCCCGCGGCGCTGGACTCATGCACGATCTGCATTTCGGGGCTCACCAGACCGGAGCGGGACGTGGTGGAGTTAGGTGGCGTGTACTGCGGTCTGAAGTAGTTGAACACGGAGGGAGACTGCAGCGGTGCCTGGGCCAGAGCCTTGGCTGGGTCATTGGTGGACCACATCAGGTAGTAGCCGGAGGCTGATCTGGCCTTGTAGGCACGGAACAGAGCCGTCATCCGCAGCAGCGGTTCGCGGACCTTGCCAAACTTGGTGCTATTGACGGCGGTCTGGAAGTCACGCGCTTCGGCATCCATCAGGATGGCCTTGGCCACTGTGAACAAGCTGCCACCTGAGGAGGTGAACACCGTGGCCACGCGGCTGATGTACGCGGGGCTGGGGTTACTGGTCACCAGGCGCTGGATCAGCTGCTTGCTGATGAATGGGGCCACATTGGGGTGGTTGGCGATGGTGTCCAGAGCGATCTTCAGGCTGGCGGTAGGCGAAGCCGTGGTTTGCGCTGGGATGACCGTGCCGAGGAAGCGCTTCTCCAGAGGCGAATGAAACTTCGCATAGGGGCGCATTTGCAGCACCCAGCGGTCAGGATTGGGTGTCGCGCTGTCGCCGCCCCAGCGGAAGCAACTGTCCGACGGCCAGTTGGGGCATTCCCAGCTCCAGCCTGTGAACACGCGGGCCAGTCCGGCCACGTCGCTGGCTTGGTAGGTTTCGATGGGCTGGCCTTGCGCATCCACCTTGACCGTGCCGTCCTTGTTCAGCATGACAAGGCCGATGGAGAACAGTTGCATGACTTCACGTGCGTAGTTCTCATCCGGGACGCGGCCCGTGGTGCGGCCCGTTGCCGGATCGATCTCTTCCTTCTGGTTGCCCAGATGGGAGAGGTAGCACCCCATGATCGGGTGCAAGGTGACGGATTCCAGCAGTTGGCGATACGTTCCGAAAGCACGGGCATTCAGCATGTCCATGTAGGCTGCGACACCGCGCGTATTTGATTCTCCGCAGCTGTCCTGGGTGGAGACCACGAAAATTTCAGACAAGGCTAGGGCGATGCGCTGGCGCAACTGATCATCGCCGGTAATGGCTTTGGTCCAGAAGGCGTGGTTGAGTTCACTGATATGAGAGCCCAACGGGGGGGTCTGTGCCTTCAGTTTGGCATTGCGCTGCTCCCAATACCCTTTGAAGTATTGGTTGGGCGCGGCGGAGGCCTGTTTGTTGAACCAGGCTTCGTAACCGCCGGACAAGAGTTCATTGACACTTTCGTCCGTGGGGCCGAAGGTGGCTTGCGTCAAGAAGCGCGTGGCCTCCTGTGTGCTTGCAGGCTTGCTCGGAGTCGATGCAGTTGTCGCTGTAGTGCTATTTCCATCAACGATGGAATTAACTTGAACGCCCTGGGCAACCGAATAACTTTCGGCACCTTGCATATTGGCCGCAGCTCCAGTGGGGGTATCTCCGCCACCGCCGCCGCCGCAACCGGTAATTAAGATAGTTGCAGACACACATGCTGCACCCACCAGGCCTTTATAAGGCTTGGACAATTCACTCAGACTGAACATTTACACGACCCTGGGAAACCGCCGAACACACCCACTGTTATCGGCGAACGGGACGAATCATGACAGCCCGCATTATGCCTCGTGCGTCAAAATGTCGCACACAAGGTGGAGGTTGCTCATTGTTACGCAGCGGGAAAAAAGCCGGAAGCGGGCGAACCCGCTTCCGGCTTGTGTTTTTGTAAGCTTTTGTTTTTTAAGTGTTTTGTCGGCGGCGCAGTAGCGTCCCCGCCACGCCAAGACCTGCAAGCAGTAGGGCCATCGACTCAGGTTCAGGAATGGCGGCAACAGACGCCTGGATAGAACCTCCACCGAAGCTGTTGGCCGACGATGTCGACAGGCCGGTGAACGAGATTACGTAATTGCCGTCCGCCAAGCCTGCGAAATTGAAGGCCTGGGGAATGTAAGGCGACCCAGACACAGTAACACTGTTGCTGAAGGAGGTACCGCCCGTCAGGCTGATGGTCAGGTCCACCGGATCGGCAAAACGCAGCGAGCCGAACACGTTGCTGAGGCCCGTGCTCGAATCCAGCGTGAAGCTGAAGCTGTAGCTGGGCGCGCCATTGAAGGAGTAGGCCTGGGCGAACACGGGCGCGGCCGTCGTGCCCAGGGTGCCGAGGGAGATCGGCGTGGGGAAGGCCTCGAGGGCCAGGGTGCTACTGGATGCCGCGGCGAGGACCGCCGCAGCCGCCAGATGGCGAAGGTTGACGTGCATGGTTGGTTCCTTTGGTTGATTCTTGAATTATTCGAAAAGCGCCGTTGTGTGGCGCCTACCCCTGGAACGCGAATCGCTGCTTGGGGAAGCAGTCGCCTTTTGGATCGTTAATGGGCGATGAATACTAGCTCTATCATCGGCGGGTCTGAGTCACGGGTCGGTGTCAAAAGTGTAGAACTGTTGCGGTGCACAATCACCCCCTCGCTCGGGGTCCGCATTGCCTGAGCTTGTTGTCAGCGTTTGCCTACAACTTACAAGGCGGCCTGTTTGAGCAGGGGAGCCTGCTCATCTTTGGCGGCCAGTTGAGGGGGCAGGCCTTCGAGCGGCCACTCTATGCCGATCTCGGGATCGTTCCAGGCAATGGAGCCTTCGCAATCCTTGGCATAGACATCCGTGGTTTTGTAAAGGAAGTGCGTGTCGTCTTCCAGGGCCACAAAACCATGCGCAAAGCCCTCAGGCAGCCAGAGCTGCTTGTTGTTCTCGGCGCTCAATTCCACGCCAACCCATTGCCCAAAGGTGGCCGAGCCTGCACGGATGTCAACCGCCACATCAAAAGCCCGGCCCTTGGTGACGCGGACCAGCTTGCCCTGCGCATGAGGCGCGCGTTGGAAGTGCAGGCCGCGGAGCACGCCAGCCTGGCTGCATGAATGGTTGTCTTGCAAGAAAGGCCGGGGCGCGGGCAAGCCCAGTTCTGCCAGCCCGGCCATGAACTTGGGCTGGTTGAAGCTTTCCATGAACCAGCCGCGTGCATCGCCAAACACCGGCGGTTCGATGACGACCACATCAGGGATCGCGGTTTGTGTGAACTTCATTGGGTGATCCTGAAGGTGGTGTCAGTAGATCTTTTCGCTCAGCACTTTGAGCAGGTACTGGCCGTAGCCGTTTTTCAGCATCGCCTGCGCCAGTTTTTCAACCTGCGTGGCGGTGATCCACCCCGAGCGGTAGGCAATCTCTTCTGGGCAGGCTACCTTCAAGCCCTGGCGCTTTTCCAGCGTGGCGATGAACTGTCCCGCCTCGAGCAGGCTGTCGTGTGTGCCCGTGTCCAGCCACGCATAGCCGCGACCCATGATCTCGACGCTCAATTGGCCTTGCGCCAGGTAGCGGGCGTTCACATCGGTGATCTCCAGTTCGCCACGGGCGCTGGGCTTGATGTCGGCCGCGATGTCGCACACCTGCTTGTCGTAGAAGTACAGCCCCGTGACGGCATAGTTGCTCTTGGGCTGGTTGGGCTTTTCTTCGATGCTCAGGGCGCGTTGCTCTTTGTCGAACTCCACCACGCCGTAACGCTCGGGGTCTGTCACGTGGTAGGCAAACACGCTGGCGCCGTCATCGCCATTGGCGGCATGGTGCAGCAGTTGCTGGAAGTTGTGGCCGTAGAAGATGTTGTCGCCCAGCACCAGGGCGCTGGGGTTGTTGCCCACATGCTCGCGCCCCAGGATGAAGGCCTGCGCCAGCCCATCGGGGTTGGGTTGCACGCAGTAGCTCAGGTTGATGCCCCATTGGCTGCCATCGCCCAGCAGGTGCTGGAAGCGGGGCGTGTCTTGTGGTGTGCTGATCAGGAGGATGTCGCGGATACCGGCCAGCATCAGGGTGCTGAGCGGGTAGTACACCATGGGCTTGTCATACACCGGCAGCAGTTGTTTGCTGATGGCCAGCGTGGCGGGGTGCAGGCGCGTGCCGGAGCCGCCGGCCAGGATGATGCCCTTGCGGTTTGTTGTGCTCATGATGCTGTTACTTCCCCAGATGTTCGATCAGCATGCGCTCGACGCCCTGTTGCCAGTGCTGCAGTTGCAGGCCGAATGCTTGTTTGAGTTTGGCTGTAGACAGGCGTGAATTCAGTGGTCGCTTGGCGGGCGTGGGGTACTCCGTGGTGGGCACCGGGATGATGTCTTCCGGCTGCACGCGCACGGCTTGCCCTTGCTTGCGGGCCCATTCGATGACGTAGCGGGCGTAGTCGTACCAGGAGGTTTCGCCATCGGCCACCAGGTGGTACAGGCCAGCCAGGGCAGGGCTGCCATACAGCGTGCGCACCGCGTGCGCCGTCACGTCTGCCAGCAGATCAGCGCCGGTGGGCGAGCCGATCTGGTCGTTGATCACTTTGAGTTGATCGCGCTCTGATGCCAGCCGCAGCATGGTCTTGGCGAAGTTGCCACCACGCGCGGCGTAGACCCAACTGGTGCGCAGGATCAGGTGTTGGCAACCGCTGGCGATGATCTGTTGCTCGCCTTCCAGCTTGGTTTGGCCATAGACGCTCAACGGTGCCGTAGAGGCGTTTTCATCGCGCGGGGCATGGCCGGTGCCGTCGAACACGTAGTCCGTGCTGTAGTGCACCAGCAAGGCATTGAGCTGCGCGGCCTCTTTGGCAATGGCGCCGGGGGTGGCGGCATTGATCAGCCGGGCCACATCGGGCTCGCTCTCTGCCTTGTCGACGGCCGTATGGGCCGCGGCGTTGACGATCACCTGAGGGCGCACGGCTCGCACGATGGTGGCCACTTGGTCGGGTTGGGTGAAATCGGCCGTGTCGATATCGTGTGCGGTGATGTGGCCCAACGGCGCCAGCGCCCGTTGCAGCTCCCACCCCACCTGGCCACCTTTGCCCAGAAGCAGAATGTTCATGTGCGGTGTCAGGCGGCGCGGCCTGCGTAGTTGGTGTTGATCCAGTCGCGGTAGGCGCCCGAGCGCACGGTGTCGATCCAGTCCGTGCTTTCAAGGTACCAGCGCACGGTCTTGTCGATGCCGGATTCAAAGGTCTCGGCAGGCTTCCAGCCGATGTCGCGCTGGATCTTGGTGGGATCGATGGCGTAGCGGCGGTCGTGGCCGGGGCGGTCTTTCACGTAGGTGATCTGGCTCTCGTAGGGCTGGCCATCGGCGCGGGGGCGCAGCGCATCGAGCTTGCGGCAGATGGTGGTCACGACATCGATGTTCTTGATCTCGTTGATGCCGCCCACGTTGTAGGTTTCGCCCAGGGTGCCCTTCTCGAGCACCTGGCAGATGGCCTCGCAGTGATCCCGCACGAAGAGCCAGTCTCGGATGTTGAGCCCATCACCATAGACGGGCAAGGGCTTGCCATCCAGTGCGTTGAGGATCATCAGCGGGATCAGCTTTTCCGGGAAGTGGTAGGGCCCGTAGTTGTTGCTGCAGTTGGTGGTGAGTGTGGGCAACCCGTACGTGTGGTGGTAAGCCCGGACCAGGTGGTCGCTGCCGGCCTTGCTGGCGGAGTAGGGGCTGTTGGGGGCGTAAGGGGTGGTTTCGCTGAACGCTGGATCCGTGTCGCTCAGCGAGCCGTACACCTCGTCCGTGGACACATGCAGGAAGCGGAGGCTGGCCTTGGCTTCTGGGCTCAGAGTACTGTCAGGGCCGTTCCAGTAGGCGCGCACTTCTTCCAGCAGGCTGAAGGTGCCCACCATGTTGGTGTGAATGAACTCGCCCGGGCCGTGGATGGAGCGGTCCACATGGCTTTCTGCTGCAAAGTGCAGCACGGCGCGTGGCTGGTACTGCGCCAGTGCCTTGCGCACAGCATCGCGGTCGGCGATGTCGGCATGGACCAGATGGGCTTGGCCCGCATCCAGTTGTGTCTGGATGGTGGCGGGGTTGCCGGCGTAGGTGAGTTTGTCGAAGACCACAACGGGCTCAACGGGCAGGCCCAGCTTGGCGCGGCGTTCGAACCAGTGGTGGACAAAATTGCCGCCGATGAAGCCGGCGCCTCCGGTGATGAGGATCATGGTGCTCTGTATGTTGCGAGGCCGCTGAGGGGCCGATCGCAAAGATTATGCCGAGGCAATTTTGCCTGCGGCTTGCTGTCCCCTCACATGAAGGGCTCCATCCCTATGGCGCAGCCTTTAAACACACATGCATAAAGAATTATGTGGTTCACTATGGGCCCTTGACTGGGATTCGCTGCGGTTTCTGATAAGTGATTGAGGCCGGTGTGTTGAATAACGCTAAACAGGCAGTACGGAAAAAATGGCAAAAGCAATGATTCTGGCCGCGGGGCAAGGAACCCGCGTGAGGCCGCTGACCAAAAACATGCCCAAGCCCATGGTGCCGATCCTGGGCAAGCCGGTGATGGAATACATCATCGAGCACCTGAAGCAGTACGGCATCACCGAGATCATGGTGAACGTGGCGTTCAACCACTGGAAGATCGAGAACTACTTTGGTGATGGCCGCCGGTGGGGCGTGAAGATCGGCTACAGCTACGAAGGCGCCCGTGAGCATGGCGAGATCGTGCCCAAGCCCTATGGCTCGGCTGGCGGCATGAAGCGCATCCAGGATTTCAGCGGTTTTTTTGACGACACCACCATCGTGCTGTGCGGTGATGCCATCATCGACTTGGACATTTCGGCTGCCCTGTTCGAGCACCGCAACAAGAAGGCCATGGCCAGTGTGGTGACGCTGGAGGTGCCGCTGGATCAGGTCAAGAACTACGGCATCGTGGTGTCCGACAAGGAAGGGCAGATCACGTCCTTCCAGGAAAAGCCCTCTCCTGAAAAAGCCTTGTCGCGCCTGGCCAGTACTGGCATCTACATCTTCGAGCCGGCCGTACTGGAGCTGGTTCCCTCGGGGCAGGAGTTCGACATCGGCAGCCAACTCTTCCCGCTGCTGGTGGAAAAGAATCTGCCGTTTTACGCGCAGAACCGCCACTTCAACTGGATCGACATTGGCCGCGTGAGCGATTACTGGGCCGTCTGCTTGCGCGTGCTGCGCGGCGAGGTAGCCCAGATGGACATGCCTGGCACCGAGGTGCGCCCGGGTGTGTGGGTGGGTTTGAACACGCGCATCGATTGGGACACCGTCAAGATCGACGGGCCGGTGTACATCGGCTCGGGCAGTTGCGTCGAGCCGGGTGTGAGCATTGAGGGGCCGGCCTGGCTGGGCAATGGCTGCTGCCTGCGCAAGAACAGCACCTTGCGCCACAGCGTGCTGTTCGACTACACGCGCTTGAGCGAGAACGCTGTGTTCGAGGACGTGATCGCCTCGCCGCTGTACGTGGTCGACAAGAACGGTAAGACGACCTACCAGGGTGACGAGGCCACACCTCTGCGCTGGGGCGACGCACGCGCCTGACGGCTGCGAGCCCAGGCCGCTCAGGCCTTGGGCAGCCCCAATCCCTGCATCATGGGGCCGGTGAGTTGTGCGCGCAACTGACTCAGATCAATCTGAGGGTGCTGCGTCATCTGCACGCCGGGATCGTCCACCTCGGCATCCACGCTGGGGTAGCGGGCCGCCAGGCGCCGCAGATCCTGCTCGCTGCCCATGCGCACCAGTTCCGAGAACAGCTCGGACGACACCGCGACGGGGTGGCCGCGGCGGTGGCGGTAGCAGGGATAGACGATGGGGCCACGCCCCAGGCCGGCGACCAGCACCTGCAGGGTGCCGGCCTGCAGCATGGGCATGTCTGCCGGCAGCAGCAGCCAGCCAGGCGACTGAGAGCGATGCATGACGCCCGAGGCGATGTTGCGCACCAGCCAGTCGCAATGAGATTGACCTGCGCGCGGCGGGGGGACGGCCAGCACATCTTGATGTGGCAGCAGGCCCAGCGCGGCCTGGGCCTGATCATCGGGGGCCACGAGCAGCAGCGGCAACCCGCTGGTCAGCACGCGGCGCAGGGTGGTGTCGAGCACGCTGAGAGAGCCCATGGGCCCACCCAGTTCTGTACAAGCCAGTGCCCGCTCCGGCTGCGGAGCCGCGAGGACGAGGACCGTGGGCTTTGTAGTCATGCCGACAGTTTGAAAGCCATTGCTGCGATGCACCAGAGTGGCTTTCCTTAAGGACATACCCCTGTGAATGAGGGGGCAGTTGGCGGGTGTGACATGGTTCCCACGATTTGCAAACTAGGGGATTGACGACGCATACGTCAAGCGCGGCCACAGATGGCCGATACTTTGGAAATGGAAAAAACGTCACCCCACGATCTGGCGCAGATGCGCCGCAGCTATGGCCAGGCCGAGCTGGATGAAACGCATGTGGCGGCCGAGCCGCTGGCCCAGTTCCAGAAGTGGTTCAGCGAGGCGGTGAACGCCAAGGTGTCCGAGCCCAACGCCATGACGCTGGCCACGGTGGGCCCGGATCTACGCCCCTCGACCCGCGTGGTGCTGCTCAAGGGGCTCGATGCGCGGGGCCTGGTCTGGTACACCAACTACGACAGCCGCAAGGGGCGCGAGTTGGAGGCCAATCCCAACGCAGCCCTGCAGTTCTTCTGGGTCGAGCTGGAGCGTGTGGTGCGCATCGAAGGCAAGGTCGAAAAGGTGGCGGACGTCGAATCCGACGTGTATTACCGCAGCCGGCCCCTGGGGTCGCGCATCGGTGCCTGGGCATCGCCCCAGAGCCAGGTGATCCCCTCGCGTGCCACGCTGGAGGCCACCTGGGCCGAAGAGCAGGCGCGGCAGGGGGCGGATCCGGTGCGCCCGGCCAATTGGGGCGGTTACCGCCTGGTGCCGGAGCGTTGGGAGTTCTGGCAAGGGCGCAACTCGCGCCTGCATGACCGCATCTGCTTCAGCCGTGCGGCTGATGCCCAGAACTGGGAACTGTTCCGCCTGGCTCCCTGAACATGCGGCTCACGCCGCGCTGGTGTCGATCTGCGAGAAGGCCTTCTTGAACTTGGCCACCTTGGGGGCCACCACGAAGGCGCAGTAGCCCGCCTCGGGGTTGTGCTCGAAATAGCGCTGGTGGTAGGCCTCGGCCGGGTTGTAGTTGCTCACCGGCATGATCTCGGTGACGATGGGCGCGCCGCCGTAGGCACCCTGGGCCTGCAACTCGGCGATGTAGGCGCGTGCCGCCTGATCCTGCTCGGCATTGTGGGTGTAGATGCCTGAGCGGTACTGCGTGCCCACATCATTGCCCTGGCGGTTCAGCGTGGTTGGGTCGTGCACGGTGAAGAGCACATCCAGCAGGTCCTCGTAGCTGACCTGCGCCGGATCGTAGGTGACGCGAACTACCTCGGCGTGGCCAGTATTGCCTGTGCAGACATCCTCATAGCTGGGCGCGATGACGTGTCCGTTGCTGTAGCCCGACTCTGCGTTGGCCACTCCCCGCACGCGGTTGAACACCGTTTCGATGCACCAGAAACAGCCGCCGGCGAAGGTGGCTTCTTCAAGCTGGGGGGGGGTGTTTATCGTCATGCCGGACATTATCTGGCAATGAGGCCAGCATGGTCTTCTGGCCGGGAGGGGGCCGGTAGACCATTCAGGCGATCTGCCGCCGTCGGTAGCCGGCGATCCAGATGCCGGCAAGGCCCAAGGCCAAGAGGGCGCCGGTGGATGGTTCAGGCACAGCGCTCACGGACATCTCGATCTGGATCTTCAGCAAGCCCGGGTCGGAGAAGTAAAGGCAGCCGGACAGGCCGCCGACACAGGCGCCGGTGATGCCCGCCTGGTAGCCTGACAGCGTGAGGGTTACGGGTGTCTGCATGTTGGGGGCGATCGGCACCATCGCCGTCTGCAGCGTGACCCCGCCAAGGACGAACGCAGGGGCCACCGAAATGTTCGCCGAGGGCGAGGTGACGTTCGGATAGTTGTCACCTTTCGAGGCTGGCTCCAGCCTGGCGCTGAGCCTCAGCAGCCCGACGTGCGTGAGCTCAGGCGCGATGTAGGCGAAATCGAAGGACTACGTCTGATCGCCAGGCGGGGTGATGGCGAACGTCAGACTCTGAAATGACTGTCCCTGGTAATCGATGAGGGGCGGCAGGGTTTCGATCAACGCGAAGCCGCTGGGGCCGTGAAATGCCACCACATTCAGGAAAGAGCCTTCGATGCGTGAGGCTGGTTCGTTGCCTTGGGCGTGGCCCGTCGATGCCATGAGCGCAATGGCCCCGGCACAAATGATGTGCTCATCTTTCCCTCCCTGGATCGCTGACCTGTATCGGTCAATGGCAATGGCCGTGATTGTGACCGATATCACCAGGGCTGTTGCGCCCCCGATCTGGTGGGATGGGAAACGGTGCGCCAGAAAACGAAAGGCCCCCGGCTTGGCCGGGGGCCGAGACGGCCTTGAGCCGTCGTGGGAAAGGACGAAGGGAGGAATCGCCCTTCCCCGGACGCAGCAGACTGCGCCACTTGGGGTTGTCTGCTTGGCAGACGGTTTTAGATTACGCCTGCCCCGAATGCGTGTCAACGAAGGGTTGTGAGCAAGCTTTCGACGCGCCGCGTGACCTCATCGGGCATGGTGATGGGGCGACCCCATTCGCGGCTGGTTTCACCGGGCCATTTGTTGGTGGCGTCCAGCCCCATCTTGCCGCCCAGGCCGCTGATGGGCGATGCGAAATCCAGGTAATCGATCGGCGTGTTGTCCACCAGGGTGGTGTCGCGCACCGGATCCATGCGGGTGGTGATGGCCCAGATCACTTCCTGCCAGTCGCGCGTGTTCACGTCCTCATCGACGATGACGATGAACTTGGTGTACATGAACTGCCGCAGGAAGCTCCACAGCCCGAACATCAGGCGCTTGGCGTGGCCTGGGTAGGCCTTCTTCATGCTGATGACGGCCATGCGGTAGCTGCAGCCCTCGGGCGGCAGGTAGAAGTCGACGATCTCGGGAAACTGCTTTTGCAGGATCGGCACGAAGACTTCGTTGAGCGCCACACCCAGAACGGCCGGCTCATCGGGCGGTTTGCCGGTGTAGGTGGAGTGGTAAACCGGGTCTTTACGGTGGGTGAGGCGGGTGACCTCGAACACCGGAAACCAATCTTGTTCGTTGTAATAACCTGTGTGGTCCCCATAAGGGCCTTCCAGGGCGTGCAGGTAGCCGTTTTTCTCCTTGAGCGGCACGCCATGCTCACTGGTGCCTTCGAAGCCGGCTGGGGCGGTGGGGATGCGGCCCTCGAGCACGAATTCAGCACTCGCCGGCACCTGCAGCAGGTGCTGGCGGCCATCAGCCGTGCGCTCGCCCACGCTGGTGTCGACCACCTCGGTGCGGTTGCCGCGCAGCAGGCCGGCGAACTGGTATTCGCCCAAGGAATCGGGCACCGGGGTGACGGCGCCCAGGATGGTGGCCGGATCAGCGCCGAAGGCCACGGCGATGGGGAAGGGTTGCCCGGGGTTGGCCAGCGCGAACTCCCGGAAATCGAGCGCGCCGCCGCGGTGGGCCAGCCAGCGCATGATCACCTGGCGCGGCCCGATGAGCTGCTGGCGGTAGATGCCCAGGTTCTGGCGTGCGCGGGGTGTGGGCACGCCTTGCGGCCCTCGGGTGACGACCAGGCCCCAGGTGAGCAGAGGGGCGGCATCGCCCGGCCAGCACAGCTGCACGGGCAGGGTGCCCAGGTCGATGTCGCTGCCTTCCTGGATCACCTCCTGGCAGGGTGCGCGGCCAACGGTGGCGGGTTTCATGTCCCACAAGGCCTTGGCCATCTGCAGCAGCTTGCCGGCGTCTTTCAGGCCCTTGGGGGGCTCCGGTTCCTTCAGGCTGGCCAGCACGCGGCCGATGTCGCGCAGCTCGCTGACGTCATCTGCCCCCATGCCCAGGGCCACCCGTTTGGGGGTGCCGAAAAGGTTGGCCAGCACGGGCACATCGAAGCGTCCATCATCTTTAGAGCGGCCAGTCGGAGCCTCGAACCACAGGGCCGGACCACCCTGGCGCAGCACGGCGTCACACAGGGCGGTCATCTCGAGCCGCACGGACACTGGCGTAGCAACCCGTTTCAGCTCGCCAGCCCGCTCCAGGCTTGACACAAAGTCACGTAAGTCACGGTATTTCATGGGTGAATGGTAATAAGAGGTAAATCTCTTATGCTTGACTGGTTATTTGAAGGCTGCCTAGAATCCGCGCCTGTTCTGTCCTCAGGGTATTTTCCTGGGGTTATCCCTAGCGCTCAACGTGAGCGCACACACGCTGCCAGCCTGGCCCCGCGTCCTGCCTGTTCAAGGCGTCGCGGTGACCGAGCTGATTATCACTGTTGCCGTGCGGCCCCCGTCTTTCAGCAAGACGCCGGGGCGCCGGGTACGGGTGGGCCCACAAGGCTTGCCTGGGCTCCGGGTGCGTCGATGGCCGAGAAAGGAGAGTCATGACAGCGTTTCGGAGTACCAAGATGTGGCGTGTCGTCGCAGCCGATGTGGTTGCTGGCGTGCGTTACGTGAGTCACAACACCCTGGCCCTGCTGGGCTTGCTGGCCGTCACCCTGGTGGTGTTCATGGCCGGCAAGGCCGAGTTGCGCTACACGATGGAAGCCCGCGCATTGGGCTGGCTGATGGAACGCGCCGCCGAGCGCACCACGGCCAGCGCAGCGCCGGAATCCAACGACATGCTGCTGGCCATGGCCGAGCCCGAGGCCATCGCCCGGGCCACGGCGCTGGACCCGGCCGAGTTGAACCGTCAGCAGGCCACGTTGGTGAACTGGATCTCGCGACGCTACAGCGTGGCGCAGGAACCGGTGAGCCGCCTGGTGCAGGAATCGTGGGCCGTGGGCAAGAAGGTGGGCATCGAGCCCACCCTGATCCTGGCGGTGATGGCCATCGAATCGGGCTTCAACCCCTTTGCGCAGAGCCATGTGGGCGCGCAGGGGCTGATGCAGGTGATGACCGGCATCCACCACGACAAGTACGAGCTGTTCGGCGGCCGCCGGGCGGCGTTCGACCCGGTGACCAACCTGCGCGTGGGCGTGCAGGTGCTGCAGGACTGCATCCGCCGCGCGGGCAGCCTGGAGGCTGGCCTGAAGTACTACGTGGGGGCCGCCAACCTGGCCACCGACGGTGGATATGGCGCCAAGGTGCTGGCCGAGCAGGCCTACCTGCGTGACGTGGTGGCGGGCCGCAAGGTGGCGTTCAACGCGCCCCTGCCACAGGCCAGCACGGTGGTGGTGCAGGCGCCTGCGCCAGCTGTGGCTGTGCCGCACAGTGCCGCCGTGGTCCCGGACGCTGCGGCATCCGCCACACCGGCTGGCCACGGGCTGATGCCGATTCCGGCCGCGGCACCCGCTGCGCCGGCCGCCAGCGATCCGCTGCCGGTGTTGCGCCGCCCCGAGCAGGTGGCCATGGCCCGCAGCTGAGTGGCCCCTGGCGAGCCTCGGGGTTTCCCTTGGGCTCGCCGCTTGGGTACAATCGAAGTCTCCGCGCAACTGGCGATACATGGCCTTTGTGGCCTGAGGTGGTGAACCACCGGGAAGCGCGGCGCGCGATGGGCTTAAGTCGACCCTTCGCGGATCAGCCGTTCGCCTGGGCAGCCCTCTGGCATGCATGCACACCCCGTGTGGGCGCGCCTGCGGTGGGTCTTCAACCTTGAAGAGGACTGCCAAGTCATGTTTGACCGCGCCCAATACGCCCTTTCCGATGTCGATGCCGAGCTGTTCGCCGCCATCCAGGCCGAGAACCAGCGCCAGGAAGACCACATCGAGCTGATCGCCTCCGAGAACTACACCTCGCCGGCCGTGATGGCCGCCCAGGGCAGCCAACTGACCAACAAGTACGCCGAAGGCTACCCCGGCAAGCGCTACTACGGTGGCTGCGAGTACGTCGACGTCGTCGAGCAACTGGCCATCGACCGCCTCAAGCAACTGTTCGGCGCCCAGTTCGCCAACGTGCAGGCCAACTCTGGCTCGCAGGCCAACCAGTCGGTGTTCTTCGCGCTGCTGCAGCCTGGCGACACCATCATGGGCATGAGCCTGGCCGAAGGCGGCCACCTGACGCACGGCATGGCCCTGAACATGTCGGGCAAGTGGTTCAACGTGGTGTCCTACGGCCTGAACGAGCAGGAAGACATCGACTACGACAAGATGGAAGCCCTGGCGCGTGAGCACAAGCCCAAGCTGATCATCGCCGGTGCCTCGGCCTTTGCGCTGCGCATCGATTTCGAGCGCTTCGCCAAGATCGCCAAGGAGATCGGTGCCTACTTCATGGTGGACATGGCCCACTACGCTGGCCTGATCGCCGCGGGCGTGTACCCGAACCCCGTGCCGCACGCCGATGTGGTCACCAGCACCACGCACAAGAGCCTGCGCGGCCCGCGCGGCGGCATCGTGGTGACCAATTCCGAAGAGATCGCCAAGAAGATCAACAGCGCCACCTTCCCTGGCATCCAAGGCGGCCCGCTGATGCACGTGATCGCCGGCAAGGCCGTGGCCTTCAAGGAAGCCCTGAGCCCTGAGTTCAAGGCCTACCAGCAACAGGTGGTCAAGAACGCCGCGGCCTTGGCCGACACGCTGACCAAGCGCGGCCTGCGCATCGTGAGCGGTCGCACCGAGAGCCACGTGATGCTGGTGGACCTGCGCCCCAAGAACCTGACGGGCAAAGAAGCCGAGGCCATCCTGGGCCAGGCGCACATCACCTGCAACAAGAACGGCATCCCCAACGACCCGCAAAAGCCGATGGTGACCAGCGGCATCCGCCTGGGCTCGCCGGCCATGACCACGCGTGGCTTCAAGGAAGAGCAGGCCGTGATCGTGGGCAACCTGATCGCCGACGTGTTGGACAACCCGCACGACGAAGCCAACATCGCCCGCGTGCGCGAGCAGGTGTCGGCCCTGACGCGCCAGTTCCCGGTCTACCGTTGATGCGGCATTGAGCCTGCTGAAACCCGGCCCGAGCCCTGTGCCTGCGCCGGGTTTTTTGCTGTAGGAGACGACAACGATGCGTTGCCCATTTTGTGCCCACGGCGAGACCCAGGTGGTCGAGACGCGTGATTCGGACGAAGGCGATTCGATCCGCCGGCGTCGCCGCTGCGGTGCCTGCGACAAGCGCTTCACCACCTATGAGCGGGCGGAGATCGAGCTGCCGGCGATCGTGAAGCGGGATGGGCGCCGCACGGAGTACGAGCGGGCCAAGCTGAAGGGCTCGATGGCGTTGGCTCTGCGCAAACGGCCGGTGAGCGCCGAGGCCTTGGAGACGGCCATCGAGCACATCGAGGCCAAGTTGCGCCAGTCAGGCGAGAAAGAAATTGTCTCGACCCAGCTGGGCGAACTGGTGATGAAAGAGCTACGCAAGCTCGACAAGGTGGCTTACGTGCGCTTTGCTTCTGTTTACCGCAGCTTTGACGATGTGAGCGAGTTCGTGGCGGCGATCAAGGAGAGTGGGAAGAGGGGGTGATCTGCCCCCTCCCCATGCCACTTGGGCGCGGTTGCCTTACTTCCAGCACTCTGCTGCAGTGAGCTTGGATGAGCCGCGCACGCCCGTGCTGGTGACTGTGAGTCGACCGCATCTGTCAGAGGCCATGGTGCCCTTGGGGGTGGCCTGCAGGGTGTAGCTGGTGGTGGTCAACATGGCGGCGTCGTTTGCGAAGTCGTAGTAGGTGTTTGCCGTGTTGGGCAGAACGGGCGCCCTGTTGTCCAGTGTTCTTGAGTAACTGCCGTTCTGTGTGTAGAAGCGCTGCATGTACTGCGCGTTCTCCATCAACAGCGCTCTGGCCTCTGCTCGTCGGGAGTTCTGAATGTACTGTGAGTACATCGGCATGGCGATGGCCGACAGGATGCCAATGATGGCCACGACGATCATCGCTTCAATCAATGTGAAGCCTCGAGCCTTGGCAGGCGAGGTGCGGATGGCACCATGTGGCGGATGAACTGCGGGCATGTGATGGCGTGCCTTATGGGGGGAGAGGGCTTTGACGGTCAGGCGTCTTCAATTGATGATGCGGAAGATCTGACGCCACAGGCGATCAGGCGGGAGCCTATCACCGTCTGTGCCCAGCGGGGGGGAATCACTGCCAGGGCCTTGGATGGCGCCTGTAGGGGTGCCGCCTTGGACAGCGCTCTGGCCTACGCCACTTCTGCGGAAGACGCCCCATGAATCGGCCGCATCGAACGTGCCGTCGCCATTGAAGTCAACGATGGCATTGGGCGGCTGAGCACCCGTGAAGGGGTTGATGAGGTAGGTGTAGCCAGAGCCTTGGTTGACAGAGCAGCTTTCTCCGTCAGCCTTGCCAGGCAGAACCGACTCAATCATCGCAAAGCCTTGGACGAACTGCGGTGTGTAGATGCCGCGTTCTCCGTCGGAGAACAGCATGTCAAGTTGCCAGCCGCGTGCATCCGTCACCTTGTTTTGCTCGACGATCTTGAAGGTGGCTGTCGAGGACTTGGTGGACTGGTTGGTCACCTGTATCGCTTGCGTTGACAGCTTGGTGGACACGATGGCCGCACTGGCATCAGACGACTGCCCAATAATCGCCTGGTCCCACAGGCCGTAGATGGTCTGCTGCGATCCACCGGATGCATCCGCTGTCTCAACCAGCTTGCCGGTCGGCACGATGACCATCAGCCCCTTCTTGGGATGGAGTGTGTATGACGGCGCCGCCGTGATGGGTTGAGCAACGCCGTTCTTGGTGGCGGTGAACAGCGGCAAGCCCCCCAGGTCGACCTTCCAGTTGTCGCTGCTGTTGGCGAACAGATCGAACTTCCAGACGTTGCCCTTGAGATCGCCGGCATAGGCTTGGACGATCACGTTGTTGGCATCGCGCACGACGCCGACGCCACCCAGCCCGTTGCCCGTCGCGGTGCCTGCTGTGATGGCCTTGATGAGCGCGCCGGTATTGGCGTTGACGATGAGCAGCACGGCCTTGCCGCTGGCGCTGTCATAGCCATTGCCGAAGATGACCGCCCATTCGCCCGAGGGCAGCATGCCGATCTCGGGGGTGGACATCACATAACCCAGATCGCTGCTGAAGCTGCTGCCGATTTCCCACTTGACGTTGCTGTTGGTGAAGCTGGTGGGGGCCGCAGCCGTGTCGGACTTGAAGTTCTGTGTGACGTTCAGCGCGAACACGCTCTTGGCGCCGCCACCCGCGGTGCCTACGGCAATGTTCTGCCAGGAACAGGAGCCGCCGCTGCAGGCCGAGATATCGCCTTCAGCGATCTGCCCGTCCACGAAGAACATGCTCTCATAGCCACGATTGGCCAAGCGTGCCAGACCGTACAGGTTGGTGCTGCCCGTGGTGTTGGGGTGGGATTCCCCCTTGAGAACGGCTTTGGGGATATAGGCGAAGACTTCCACGCCATCACTCTCACGGAAGCCATGCAGCATGCCGTCGTTGCCGCCGATCAGCACCAACCCGTCGCGCACGCGCTTGGTAGATGTCAGATATTTTTGATAGCTACTGCTGCCTGTAGAGGTGCCGTTGATCGTGCCAGGCAGGAACCTGTTCTGGAAATCAGCGCCCTTCACGTAAAGCGGCAGCGAATTGACGAAAGAGCCCAGCACATTGATCGATGTGGTGCCGTCACTCCAGGTGTTGCTCTTGCGTGGGCGGAAGGTGGTGGTTTCCTGGCTGGTATCGCCGCGCAGATAGTTGATCAGGTCGGCGTTGAGCGTGGGGGCGACACCTACCCCGTTGTTGCTGCTGATGTGGCCCAGGGCCAGGGCATCGTTGGGCAGGTTGGACAGTGTGAACTTGACGGCACTGTTGTCCTTGCCCATCCAGATGTTGCGAGAACCAAAGGCCGGGACTTTGCGCGATGCCGTCCAGGCTACGCCTGTGGCATTGCCTTGTGCATTCAGCTTCTGGGCCGTCAGGTCGCCAGACCACTTGTCAGGTTCGAATGTAGGAACGAGCTTGAGGGCCTCGCTTCCCAGTGCGGACCTCGACACGGCCACACCGGAAATGGTGCCGCCAGTGGCCGTGATGTTCGACAGGATACCGCTCAGGGAGTCAGCGAAGGCGATGGGGTCGGTGGCCTTGAGGTACTGCCCGCGTGAGTTGACCGCAGCGTGCCAGAGGTCGTCGATGGTGGTGTTCTGATCAGCCTTGGGCACAGGCCAGCTGAATGTGCCGAGCTTGGACGACGTGGGGATCGTGCCGTCCACGCCCATGCCGACAGTGAAGCTGACCATGTGCTGCCAGAAGGCAGGGTTCAGGCTGGGGTCGTAAGGGCTGCTGGAGGCTTCCGATTTGACCTGCAGATTGTTGTCCAGGTCCGTGCGCAGATCGTTCACCCAGTAGTACATCGCGAAATCGGCCAGCGAGTTCGTGGCGTCCGATGCCGCGAAAGGAGACTGGGCCCTGTAGGTGAACGACCTGGTTGGGTTGGTACCGGCGATGGCGGGGCCGGCCTTGCCATCCTGATCGCCCACGCTGGTCAGGGTTTCGGTGTTGCCGTTGGTATTCCAGTAGCCATCGGTGACAAGGATGTGGAAGTTGCGGCGGCAGGACAGGGCCGCCTGATCCTTGTTGGCAGGGTCGGTGCGGTAGGGGTCGGTGTTGACGCCACTCTTGTTGATGACGCCCGCATTGGTGAAGTACTTGCCCACATCCTGCATGGCCTGGCGCAACGGCGTGCCGCCGTCGGCATCCAAGCCTCTCAGCCAGGTGTTCAGCGATGTCTTGCGGGCTGCATCGAAGCTGCGCACAGGCTCGCGCATGGTCTTGTTGCTGTAGCCGTCTGGCGTCGCGGTGCCGTTGTTGATGCTGCCCCAGCCCAGGCGGAATTGCTTTTCAGGCTGCCGGTCGAAAGCCAGGGCCACGGCCCCCTTGGCGTTGAGGATCCGGCTGCGGTAGTAGGTGAACCAGGTGGCGTAGTTCTTGAGCTCCTTGGCCTTGGCCGTGGCGTCGGAGATCGAGTTGATATCGACGCGCTCGAAATCGTCGTAGCTGGAGCCGTCTTTGCCTGCTTTCAGGTTGAAGTAGACGGCGGGCTGGAAAGCGCGGCTTGCGCTGGGGCAGACGTAGCCGTTGCGTGTGCTGCTGAATTGGGTGAAACCGCTCGCGCACCAGTTGCTGGACACACTGTTCTGGTTTTGCGCGAGGTTGACCGTGGCCGAGTTGCTGGCCGTGGGGTCGATGGGCACCTTGGTGTAGTCCTTGATGGTGCCATCCGTGTTGACGAGGCTGGTGCCCAGGTTGCGAACCTCCGCCGGCCAGGGCACGTACTCGGTGTTGGGGTTGTAGTAGCTGCCGTTGATCGCGGCTGATCGGAACCGGGCGCCGTAGATGTTGGGCACGTTGTTGTAGCCGACCGCGTTCGTGTCGACCGTGCCGGAGTAGTTGCGCCCGTTGCCATCATGGTCGCCGGGGACGGTCTTTGGGTAGAGCTGGTAGCCGCTGTCAGCTTCCAGATAGACAGTCTCAGATGAATAGCACCGCGAGTAATCCGTGCCGCCCACGACCACCGAGCCGGTGGTGACTGTGGGCATGTTCTGGAAGGTGGTGGTGCGGCAGCGGCTGTAGGTGCTGCTGGTGGGAATGGTGGTGAGCTTGGTGTATTGGGTGCCCTGCTCGTAAAGGCTGATGGCACCGATGTTGTCGGGCATCATCAGCCAGTTCATGGAGCCCGAATCATCCAGGGTGAGCACCACATTGGGCTTGGGGCCCTCCGAGGCTGTGAGCAATGGCACCTGCGCGGGGGCGGCGTAGACCAGGACATGGGCCGATGTGAGGATCAGGCACAGAGTCTTGGCAGCGAACGACGTGTTTTGTGAGGACATGGTTGTATCCCTTTATTCGCAGTTGCCGTTGAGGGCGCCTACGCAGGAGGCGGTTCTCAGTGTGGATTGGAGGACCACCTCGGAGCCTGCTCCTCCGGAGCCTGCTGCCGTGGGCGCTTGGTAGTCAGGGCTGTAGCCCCGTGCGGTGATCTGGAATCCGTACTGCCGGCGTGGGTCCTTGCGGTTGGCCACGAAGACGCTGATCCGTTCGATCATGCATTGGGGCTTGGTAGGGTAGGTGATGCCGTTGGCGCCCTGCAGCACATTGTCCGGGATGGTGACAACCTGGCCTGCAATGTTCCAGTTGGCTGCCGTTTGCCACTGGATGGGGTCACCAGTGTCTGGTACCGGTAGCACGGGAGGCGCCGTGGGGGCGGGCTGGTTCATCAGCTCGTTCTCACAGTATCGAAGTGCTGTTTCTGCCGCATGGTTGGCGGCTTGGTTCGCTGAAAGGTTGTTGGTGATGACCTCGCCAAACAATGCATTGCGCATGATGAAGGTCGAACTGAAGCCAATGACCACCAGCAAGGCCAGTGCGATGACGAGGACGAAGCCTTGCTGACGAGTTGCCGGCTTGTGACGAGGCGCAGTGATGGAGGGCATGATCAGAAAATACCGCTGCGGTTGCGCAATGCAAAAGTGGCCTGTGCCGTGCGGCGCAGGAACTTGTCGGCGGGGGTGATGACTTGGCCTGCGCAGTTCACATAAGCAGTGGGCTCGCCTGCTTCCTGCTTTTCACTGCGGATGGTGACGCACAGTTTGACGTTGACCACACGCATCCAGCGGTCATTGTCGGGGTCGGTGGCGGCGGTGAACTGTTGGTCGATCTGGGCAGCGGTGAGGTAGCCCACGACCTGCGTGTTGTATTGGTTTATACCCGTGGCACTCTTGCCTGGTACGACGGTATTGCTGACCCCATACAAGACCTGAAGCGATTCGATGTTGGGGATCAGGATCTGGGGGCCGGCGAATGGGTCACTGGCGTTGTCGCCATTGCCTGCGCAGAGCAGATCGGAGACGGTGCCGTTTTTCCTGAGGAAGTACCGGTTCTCGACCGCTGTGACGAATGCGGCGGCGGCGGTGGGGGCTTGAGACTGTAGTGAACTGGGGACCTGTCGAACGCTTTGGCCCAGGCAGTCCGTTGGGTCACCGGCCGCATTGGGCACGGTGTTGAGGGTATCTGCCTCGTACAGGACGCTGATGGCTGGGCCGTCGCCACCCGCGGCGCAGGTGAGCACATCGGAATGCCGCTGGACGGTGTCCCCTCTCCAGGCTGCGGCTTGTGCGTTGGCAAAACCGTTGTCGCATCCCCGGACGGCTGGGCCCATGAAGCGTTTATAGGCTACGCCATCGGTGCGGTCGTTGAAGACCGCGCTGTAACCTGCCATGCGGACCTGGGGGCCAAGGATGGCCAGCACCATCTGGGCATCTTCGTCCATACGGCTTTGCGTGCTGCTGCGCATGCCGCTGAAATTGGAGCCCGTGGTCATCAGCATGACGCTGCCCAGGATGATGAACCCGATCACGAGGGCTACCATCAGCTCCATCAGGGAGCGGCCATGTTGGGGCCGGTAGGCGGCGTGGGTGGTGGTGCGGCGCGAAAGGCTCATAGCATCACCCGGGTCAGCAGGCATTGTGTGTTGGGGGTGCCGGCATTGACGGCTCCGGGAGGGCAATTGAGGCCGGTCACCGTGCCCGATTCATCGGACTTGGTGCTGGCTGTCTGCCAGATCACCCAAACATTGATGGTTTGGTAATTGTTTGGCGCAACGCCAATGCTCTGCTGAGTCACATAGAAGGCGCCATTGGGCAGCCGTAGTCGGGCTTGCTCCTGCATTTCGGCCAGATCGAGCCGTGCGACATCTTCTGTAGTGCAATTTGCGTTGCCCTTGCAGGTCGCAGGAATGTTCTGTGCCTGGGGATTACCGTTGTAGGCGACAGGATTGGCGTATATGTTGAGTGCATTCCCGTTCGCGTTGGCCCGCACGCGATCCGCAAAATCCTGGGCCAAACGCGATGCATCACCCCGCTGCTGGGCGATCTTGGCCATTTGCACGGACGATCCCTGCACGCCTACCAGGGCCATGATGCCGATGGACAGGATCAGTGCCGCAACCAGCACTTCGATCAATGTGGAGCCGCGTTGGGTTTGCCGGATTGATGGCGCATAACGGGCCGGGGCAATGGGGTGTGGGTGCATCATTCCTGCCTCACGCGGCCTGTGATGTTCAAGACAAGGCTGACGGGTTTGGTGGCCCCCTCCACCTTGGGTTTGACGGTGAAGGTTTGACTCAGGGCTCTGCCAATACCGTTGGGGCGGAACACCAGTGCGTTGGCGGCATTGGAGGTGTTGATCGTGCCGCTGTTGGTCCAGCCCGGCTGTACGCGCACTACCGTGTCATCGGCGTCGATGGCGTTGTTGCCGTTGTTGTCCACGAACACTATCCAGCCTGTGGACCAATCTCCGCCGTTGCCATTGCAGACCGGGGTGGCCGCTTCGGGGCTGTCACTGCGGCACATCGACACGGGGCGGTTACGCTTGATGGCTTCGCTGCGCGCCAGGTTGATGGAGCGGATGAATGCAGAGGATTGATCTTTGATCCGCTGACTGGCTATGAAGGTGCTGAAATTGGGTATCGCGAATGCAGCCAGGATGCCAATGATGGCAATGACCACCAGCAGCTCGATCATAGTGAACCCATGCCGCCTAGGGGCGGACAGGCTGCGGGGTATGATGACGCGATCTGAGCTCATGGCCCGCATTGTCGTGATCACTGCCGGTGACACAAGGCCTGGGCGACATGCGGTCAGATTGGACCGATGAACGGTCGTGGATCTCGTCTTTGGAGTGTGTGAACGTGCTTGAGGGCGGGGACAAGTCCGGGGAAACCTGGAGGCAGACGCTGGCGCTGGCCTCGCAGGCCGTGGGCCTGTCGGATCCAAATCCGCGCGTGGGCTGCATCATCCTTTCGGCTGACGGCCAGGTCCTGGGTCAGGGTCACACGCAGCAGGCCGGCGGCCCTCATGCCGAGGTCATGGCTTTGCGCGATGCGCAATCGAAGGGCCGTGATGTGCGAGGTGCCACCGCCTACGTGACGCTGGAGCCTTGTGCCCACCATGGCCGCACCCCCCCATGCGCGGATGCACTGGCGGCGGCAGGCTTGGGCAAGGTGCTTATTGCATTGTCTGACCCGAACCCCTTGGTGGCTGGGCAGGGTATCGACCGCCTGCGGGCCGGGGGTGTTGCCGTAGAGTTGCTCGCGCCTGACCACGCGGTGGCGCAGGCCGCGCGCGAACTCAACATCGGTTTCCTCTCCCGCATGGTGCGCAAGCGCCCCTGGGTGCGCCTGAAAGTGGCGGCCTCGCTCGATGGCCGTACCGCCTTGCCCGATGGGCGCAGCCAGTGGATCACTGGCGAGGCCGCCCGTGCCGACGGCCATGCCTGGCGCGCCCGCGCCACCGCCGTGCTCACCGGCATCGGCACCGTGCTCGATGACAACCCGCGCCTGGATGTGCGCGCCATGCCCGTGGCCCGCCAGCCCTGGCGGGTCGTGCTCGATTCCCGCTGGCGCACCCCTGTGGATGCCGCCCTGATGGGGGCCGACCCGGCCGATGTGACCGTGATCGGCCTGGCAGGCGCCCAGAACGGCGATGCCGACACCGCTGCCCGTTGTGCGGCCCTGATCGCCGCTGGGGTGCATGCCATCGATCTGCCGGCCGGCGCCGACCCGGCCCGCATCGACCTGGGCGAGGTGCTCGCCTACCTGGCCCGCCGTGGTGTCAATGAGTTGCATGTCGAGGCCGGCGCACGCCTGAACGCCGCCTTCATCCAGGGCGGCTGGGTCGATGAGCTTCTGGTGTATCTTGCCCCCAGCGTGATCGGCCCTGGCCTGCCTTTCGCCGATCTGGGCTTGCTGCCCGACCTGGCCGCAGCAAAGCGTTTCGAATGGCGGGATATGGCCCGGGTGGGCGATGATCTGCGCCTGATCGCACGCAGCCCTGGCGCCGATCAATTCTGAGTTCCTTGAAGAGTAGGTTTGAGACCATGTTCACCGGCATCATCACTGGCGTGGGCCAGATCGTCGACACGCAAGCCCTGGGCGCGGACGCTTCCCACGGCCGCCGCCTGACCGTGCAGGCTCCTGCCGGCTATCTGGAAGACGTGGGCCTGGGCGACAGCATCGCGCACAACGGTGCCTGCATGACGGTGACCCAGTTCGACGCCGCCACAGGCCGCTACACCATTGATGTGTCCGCCGAGAGCCTGGCACGCACCGCCGGCCTGGACGGCCTGGGCCGCGTCAACCTCGAAAAAGCCCTGCGCGCCAATGCTCGGCTCGACGGCCACTTGGTCAGCGGCCACGTGGACGGGGTGGGGCAGGTGGTGTCCTTCCAGCCCGTGGGCGAATCGTGGGAGCTGCGCATCGCGGCGCCCCAGTCGCTGGCCCGTTTCCTGGCCTACAAGGGCTCGATCACGGTCAATGGCGTGAGCCTGACGGTCAACAGCGTGGCCGACCAGCCCGATGGTCAGGCCGTGTTCAGCATCAACCTGATCCCGCACACGGTCGAGAACACCGCCCTGGGCGATCTGGCCGCAGGCGTTCGCGTCAACCTGGAGGTGGACCTGATCGCCCGTTATGTGGAACGGATGCTCAGCGCCGAGGGCAAGCTGCCGGGTTGATCTGGCCGATGTAGGTGGTTTCCCCAAAGTGAGGGGCGCCCGCCTACAATGGCGGGATGCCCATTTCTCCCATTCCCGAACTGATCGCCGACCTGGCTGCCGGCCGCATGGTCATCCTCGTCGATGAGGAAGACCGTGAGAACGAAGGCGATCTGGTGCTGGCCGCCGACCACGTCACGCCCGAAGCCATCAACTTCATGGCCAAGTACGGTCGTGGCCTGATCTGCCTGACCCTCACGCGCGAGCGCTGCCAGCAGCTGCAGCTGCCGCCCATGGTCAGCCGCAACGGCACCAAACACGGCACGGCCTTCACCGTCTCCATTGAGGCGCGCGAGGGCGTGACCACCGGCATCTCCGCCGCCGACCGCGCCCGCACAGTGGCCGCTGCCGTGGCGCGCAACGCCAAGCCGGCCGACCTGGTGCAGCCCGGACACATCTTCCCGCTGCAGGCGCAGGATGGCGGCGTGCTGATGCGCGCCGGCCATACCGAAGCCGGCTGCGACCTGTCCGGCATGGCCGGCCTGAGCCGTGCCTCCGTGATCTGCGAGATCATGAACGACGACGGCACCATGGCCCGCCTGCCCGATCTGGAAGTGTTCGCGCGCGAGCACAACCTCAAGATCGGCACGATCGCCGACCTGATCGAATACCGCAGCCGCAACGAATCCATCATCGAAGGCCTGGGCACGCGCACGCTCGTGACGCCCGAAGGCCCGTTCGAGACACGTGTGTTCCGTGACCGCACGGGCGCCGTGCACCTGGCCCTGACGCTGGGCCTGTCTCAAGGCGTGAACCCTGCGGACGAAGTGCTGGTGCGCGTGCACGAGCCCCTGTCCGTGCTCGACTGGCTCGACGCCGACAGCCGCAGCCACGCTTGGCCGCTGCCCAAGGCCCTGGCCCAGGTCCAGAAAGCCGGCAAGGGCGTGGTGGTGCTGCTCAACGCCGGTGAAGACAATGAGCGCCTGCTGGAACAATTGCTGCCCGACACGGCTCGAAGCGAAGACAACGCCAAGGCCGCCACCGATCTGCGCACCTACGGTGTGGGCGCCCAGATCCTCAAGACCCTGGGCGTGCACCGCATGCGCCTGATGGGCAACCAGCGACGCATGCCCAGCATGGTGGGCTTCGGGCTGGAAGTCACTGGATTCCTGACGGCCGATGGCCAGACCTTGCCGCCCGGTCATTGAGGCGGCACCCTTTGTTCTTTATTTGAACGTTCTTTGAACATTGTTCTTTTGGGATTGAATCAAGATCATGCAAGGCGCTGAAAAAGGCCAATCTGCCCGCCTCGATGGGCGCGACCTCCGCATCGGCATCGTCCAGGCGCGGTTCAACGATGCGCTGACCAGCCGGATGGCGCAGGTCTGCACCGACGAACTGCTGGCCCTGGGCGTGGCCCGCAAGCACATCCAGCACGTGACCGTGCCCGGTGCCCTGGAAGTGCCCGTGGCCCTGCAAGCCATGGCCGACAGCGAGCGCTTCGACGCCCTGGTGGCGCTGGGCCTGGTCATCCGTGGCGAGACCTACCACTTCGAGCTGGTGTCCAACGAAAGCGGCGCCGGTGTCACCCGTGTCAGCCTGGACCACCACATCCCCGTGGCCAATGCCATCCTGACCGTCGAAAACGAAGCGCAGGCCCTGGCCCGCGTCGAAGAAAAAAGCCGTGATGCCGCCCGCGTGGCGGTGGAAATGGCCAACCTGCTGGACGAACTGCTGTGACCGACCGTCCCGACACCCATCAAGGCGACAAGGGCGGCATGCGCAAGCCCGCCCCGCAGCGCGACCGTACCAAGTCGGCCCGCCGCCGTGCCCGCGAGTTCGCGCTGCAAGGCCTGTACGAATGGCAGCTCAACCAGGCCGATGCCGGCGCCGTGGATGCGCACATCCGCGAACTGGAAGAGTTCAACAAGTGCGACCGTGGCCATTTCGATGCGCTGCTGCATGGCTGCATCGAACAGCGCGGCGAGCTCGACGCGGCCCTGCTGAAGTTCCTGGATCGGCCGCTCGAAGAGCTGTCGCCCGTGGAGCACGGCGTGCTGTGGATCGGCGCCTACGAACTGGTCAACTGCCTGGATGTTCCGTATAAAGTGGCGATCAACGAGGCGGTGGAGCTGGCCAAGAGCTTTGGCGGCACAGACGGCCACAAGTACGTGAACGGGGTGCTCGACCACCTCGCACCGCTGCTCAGACCCGAGGAAGTGAAGGCCCACCGCGCTGGTCGGGGGTAAGCACACACAAGACACGCAGTCCATGCCTGGAGGAGGTGGTGTGACGACGACAACAACGCCTGAAGACGACGAAGCTTCAGAACCCGTGATCCTGGAAAACGACGACCAGGACACGGTGGCGCAGACGCGCCCCTTGCCGGAGGCCGAGCCGGCCCAGCACGATCAGATGCCGGCGGACCAGTTGCCCACCATCGGGCACGTGGGCCGCTATGCGTTGAAGTACTGCATTGGTGAGGGAGGCCTGGGCACGGTCTATGCCGCGCACGATCCGCTGCTCTCGCGCCTGATCGCCATCAAGACGATGCAGATCGACCTGCCCGAGCAGGACCGCGAGCAGTTCAACGCCATGTTCCTCAATGAGGCCAAGGCGGCGGGCAGCCTGAGCCATCCGCACATCGTCACGGTGTACGACGCGGGCGCGGGCTCGCAGGGCACCTACATCGCCATGGAGCTGCTGCGCGGCAAGGACCTGCGCCAGTTGCTGGCCATGGGCTGGCGCCCGACGCCGGCGCAGGCCGCACTCATTGTGCGGCGCGTGGCCGATGCGCTGTCCTACGCCCACCACAAGGGCGTGATCCACCGCGACATCAAGCCGGCCAACATCTTCATGGTGGGCCGCACCCAGCCGCGCGTGCTGGATTTCGGCATCGCGCGCATGCGCCAGGTCGAATCCGGTAATGCCGATGAAGGGATGAGCCGCTTTGGCGAACTGGTGGGCGGATCGCCCCACTACATGTCGCCCGAGCAGGTGCACCGCGAGCCGGTGGATCGGCGCGTGGATGTGTACGCCCTGGGCGTGGTGTTCTACGAACTGATCACGGGCCGCAAGCCCTTCGTGGGCCATGACCTGGACGCGATCACGCGGTCGGTGCTCGAGGACGAGGTCACCCCGCCGCATGAGCTGAACCCCGAGGTGCCGCGCGAGCTGTCCGACATCGCCCTGCGCGCGATGGCCCGCGAAGTGGGGCGCCGCACGCGCTCGGCGCGTACCTTGTCGCGCGAACTGCGCGAATGGCTGGACAACGCATCCGATGACGCGCCGGCCGCCAAGAACGGCAAGGCTGCGAAGGCGCCCAAGGCTGCCGCAGCGCCTGCTGCACCGCTTCAGGGCGGTGCGCCCGCTGAGCGCCAGCCGGCAAAGGCCGTGCTGGTGGGCCTGGCGGCTGTCGGGTTGCTGATCCTGGCGGGCGGTGCGGCCTGGTGGGGCCTGCGTCAGTCTGATGCGCAGGATCCGGAGGCCCTGGCGGCTGCCGATGCGGCCTCGGCGGCAGCGTCCGCCGCGGTGGCTGAGCCCGTGGGTCCGGCGGCCCCTGTGGCCCAGGCGCCGATGGAGCACGAAGAGATCATCACGGAGTCGCCTGCGGCGCCTGCCTCGGAGCCTGTGGTGGCGGCTGTGGCCAGCCCCGTGACACCGGCAGCGCCTGCCGTACTGGTCGCGACGCCCCCGGCCCCCGGCGGTGCCACACCCGTGGCTGCCGAGCAGGCCAAGGCGCCGGTGCCCACGGGCACGGTCAAGCTGGCCATCACGCCCTGGGGGCGTGTCTCGGTGGGGCGCAAAGCCATGGGTGTCACGCCGCCGCTGACGCAGCTGACCTTGCCGCAAGGCCGCCACACCATCGTGATCCGCAACGAGGACTTCCCGCCCTACCAGCAGACCGTTGAGGTCAAGGCGGGGCAATCGGTCACCGTCAACCACGCCTTCTGAACCATCATGACATCAGCAACATCCCATCGTTCCCGTGTCATGGCGCCGTTGGCGCTGGCGATGGCTGCGGCGGCAACCCTGATGGCTGGCTGCGCCGTGCCGCCGGCGTCCAAGGGCGATGTCGCCGCGCCGCCGTCGCAAGACACCCGTCCGGCAGAGCGCGCCGCGTCGCCTGGTGAGGTCTCGCTGGCGCAGGGCATCAAGGCCTACCAGGCTGGCCAGTACGCGGAGTCCGAGTCGCAACTGCAGTTGTCGCTGCGCCAGGGCCTGTCGATCGGGCCGGACCGTGCCAACGCGCACAAGTACCTGGCCTTCATCTACTGCACGACCAAGCGCGAAGCGCTGTGCAACTCGGCCTTCAAGGCGGCGCGCCAGGCTGATCCGGCGTTTGCCTTGAGCAAGGCCGAGGCCGGGCATCCTATGTGGGGCCCGGTGTACCGCAAGGCCTTGCCTAGCCGCTGAAAAGCGTTGCCGCTGAGGCCGGGCTAAGCCTCGTTCGCGGCTCAGGCCAGCGGGCTCAACCCAGCAACTGGATCGTCAGTTCGCGGTCGCCCTGGCGTGACCACAGCAGGGCTTCCTGCTCCAGCAGGTGCAGGGTGCGCGGGTGCTGGTCGGCCCAGCGCCGTTGCAGCAGCAGTGTGGCCCGTCCACGGCCAGGCTCCAGCCGGGCCGCGCGGGTGGGCAGATCGTCCGTGCGGGCGTGGTGCAGGATCACGGCCAGGCGCAGGCACAGCACCTGTTGCATCAGGCGGCGGTCTTGCCGACGCTCGGCCAGCTTGCTCAGCTCACCCCGTTGGCCCAGCAGCAGGTCGGCCAGCCGGCGCTGCTGTGATTGAGAGAAGCCCGCCGCGTCCACATGGCCCAGCAGGTAGGCGCTGTGGCGGTGGTGGTCGTGGTGCGAGACCATCATGCCGATCTCGTGCAGCGCACCGGCCCAGCCCAGTTCCAGCGCGGATTCGTCACGCTCGGCCGGGCGGGCGCGATCGGGCTGCAGGCCGCTCCACAGCCAGTTGGCCCGCGTGCGCACGCGCTCGGCGTGCCTGGCATCCACATTGAAACGGCGTTGCAGTTCGCGCACCGCGGCTTCGCGGGGATCGGGCTGGCGGCGGTCGCGCGCGGCCAGCAGGCGCTCTTCCAAGTCGAAGATCACGCCCTGGCGCAGGGCACCCTTGGCCGGCTTCATCACCTCGATGTCGAAGTGCATGGCCAGGGTGTAAAGGATGGACAGCCCGCCGCCCAGCACCGCCTTGCGATCGGGCTTGAGGCCCGGCAGGGCCAGGGTGTCGATGTGCCCAGCTTTCAGGCATTGCTCGATGCACCAGCGCAGGCCCTGGGCCGTGATGCTGCCATCGGTGATGCCGCTGGCGTGCAGGATCTGCGAAATGGCACCCACGGTGCCGGAAGAGCCCAGCGCCTCGCGCCAGTTCGCGCTGGAGAACAATTGCAGCGCTTCTTCGAACTCGGCGCCGGCCGCGATCTGGGCCTCGCGGAAGGCCTGCCGTGTGAAGCGGCCTTCGGGGAAATGGCGCATCGACAGGCTCACGCTGCCGATGCCGAAGGACTCGGCATTGGTGACGGTGCGGCCGTGGCCCAGGATCATCTCGGTGGAGCGCCCACCAATGTCGACGACCAGCCGCGGCAGTTCGCTGGGCTGCAGGCGTGTCACGCCCTGGTAGATCAGGCGGGCTTCTTCGCGGCCGGAGATGATCTCGATGGGGTGGCCCAGCACCTGATGCGCCTGCGTGAGGAAAGCATTGCGGTTGCGCGCTTCGCGCAGGGTCTGCGTGGCCACGGCGCGCACCTGGTGGCCTTCGAAGCCTTGCAGGCGCTGCGCGAACACGGTCAGGCAATCCAGGCCGCGCTGCGCGGCTTCATCGGTGAGCATGCCGTCGGCGTCCAGGCCGGCGCCCAGGCGCACGGTGCTCTTGAGGTAGTCGATGCGCTTGTAGCGGCCTTTGCTGAGTTCAGCGATCTCCAGGCGGAAGCTGTTGGAGCCGATGTCGATGGCGGCCAGTTGGCGGGGAAGAGGGCGGCGGGGCGAGGTCAGGCCTTGGGTCATGGGGTGAATTGTCCCTGCTTTGCAAGCGATTGCCGGCAGGTGGTTTTTTGGCGGCACAAGAAGCTGAACATGCCATGCTTGTGCGTCAGCCGCTTGACAGCGTTGCTAAGATCGAGGGATGACCCTGGTATACATCCTGACGGCCACCTTTTTAGGCGGTGTGGTGTCCGTCTTGCTGGCTGCAGCCCTGTCTGCGCCCCTGCTCGGACTGATCGTTCGCCACTTGGTGAGCCTGTCCACCGGCGTGCTGCTGGGCACAGCCCTGCTGCATGTGCTGCCCGAAGCCTTCGAGGCCGGCGCGCCGCCCGATGCCCTGTTTTTGACTTTGCTGGGCGGGCTGATGTTCTTCTTCCTGCTGGAAAAGGCCGAGCTGTATCGCCACGGCCACCACCATGAGCACGATCACCACCACCATCACCACGGCTTCGATGCCGAGCAGGCCGGCCGGGGCGGTTTCAGTGTGCTGGTGGGCGACAGCATCCACAACTTCTGCGACGGCATCCTGATCGCGGGCGCTTTCCTGGCCAGCCCGGAACTGGGCTTCGTCACGGCCATGGCCATCATCGCCCATGAGATCCCGCAGGAAGTGGGCGACTACATCGTGCTGGTCAATGCCGGCTTCACCAAGAAGAAGGCACTGATCTACAACGCGATTTCCGGCTGTGCTGCGATCGTGGGCGGCGTGGTGGGCTATGTGCTGATCGGCCCCTGGCAGGAATATCTGCCCTACATGATGGTTGTGGCGGCCAGCAGTTTTGTCTACGTGGCCGTGGCCGATCTGATCCCCCAGTTGCAGCGGCGCCTGAGCTGGCGCGACACCGCCTCGCAGTTGTTCTGGCTGCTGGCGGGGCTGGTGTTCATCGGCGTGATCGCGCACTCGATGCATGGTGATCACGCGCACGGCCATGATCATGGGCAGGCACACGGCACCGAGCAAAGCCAGGCGAAAGACCACGGTCATGACCATGCCGATGCGCATGATGGCCATGACCACGGCGGCGAGGCCCATGACCACGCGGCTTCCGAGCCGCACAAGCACTGATCCGGCGCAGCGCCTGAGGCGCTGACCGTGCGTGATCAGCTCAATCGCGGATGGTGTTGCCCAGCCGCGAGGCCGTGACCCCGGCCACCACGATCAGCACCATGCCCACGATGGCCAACCCGTGCACCGGGTCACCGAACAGCCACACGCCCAGCACAAAGGCATGCACGATGCCCAGATACTGCAGGCTGGCCATGGCCAAC
The DNA here is from genome assembly GCF_049274795.1 of Aquabacterium sp. GTDB lineage: Bacteria > Pseudomonadota > Gammaproteobacteria > Burkholderiales > Burkholderiaceae_C > Aquabacterium. The sequence continues at coordinate 33,585 of NZ_JBASTH010000001.1, read as the reverse complement.
GGTTGGCCCAGCGCATAGGCGCGTGTCATGGCCAGTTGGGCCAGGGTGGCGAAGACGCCGATGCCCAGCAGCCAGCCCCAGGTGGCCAGGCTGGGCGCGATCCAGGGCTGCTGCTGGCCCAGATGCACGCTGCCCATCAGCGCCAGGCCCACCAGCGTGCCGAACAGCGAGAAGTAGAAGACCACGCGGTGCTCGGGCTCGCCGCTGCGGCCCAGCGCGGCCACCTGCAGGTAGGCCCAGGCCGACAGCCCGCCCGAGAGCAGCCCGACCAGCCCCGCGAGCCACTGGTCACGCTGGATGGTGGGGCACAGCACCAGCGCCACACCCAGGAAACCCACCAGCACCGCCAGCAGGATCATGGGATGGATGGGCCGGTGGGGCGCCTTGCGCCAGCGGCGCCACAACTGCAGCGCGATCAGGATCACGCCCATCCACACGGATGACATGTAGTTGAGCGTGACGGCCGTGGCCAGAGGCAGGTGCCCGATCGAATAGAACCACAGGCTCAGGGCCGACACGCCGGCCACGCTGCGCCAGAAATGCTGACGCGGCACCGTGGTGCGAAGCGGCAGGCGCTGACGCCAGGCCAGGGCCCCGATCATCACGGCGCCCACGAAGCCCCGGAAGAACACGACCTCGGCCGTGCCCGCCTCGACGGAGGCCTGCTTGACGCACACGCCCATGCCCGCGAAGAGCAGGGTGGCCAGCACCATCAGCCAGTTGGCGGACAGGCGCTGCGCCGGGGTGGGTGTGCCGGGTACTGCCATCAGCACATCACCTTTGCGTGCCGGTCACTCGCGGAAGTCCATCTCGCGGCGGTACCACTCGTGGAAGTGCTGCATGCCATCTTCCATCGGGCTCTGGTAGGGGCCGACCTCGTTGTCGCCGCGCTTGAACAGGGCCAGGCGGCCGGCGTCCATGCGTTCGGCGATCTCGTCGTCCTCGATGCAGGTCTCCATGTAGGCGGCCTGCTGGGCCTCGACGAACTCGCGCTCGAAGGCGGCGATCTCTTCGGGGTAGTAGAACTCCACCACGTTGAGTGTCTTCTGCGGGCCCTGCGGATGCAGCGTCGAGACGACGAGCACGCCCGGGTACCACTCCACCATCATCGTGGGATAGTAGGTCATCCACACCGCGCCTTGCGAAGGCGGCTTGCCTTCGCCCTGGCCCAGCACGGCCTCGTGCCACGTGCGGTAGACATCGGAGCCGGGCTTGCCTAAAGCGTTGGCGATGCCCACCGTCTGGATGGAGTACTCCCTGGCCATGTCCCACTGCAGGTCATCGCAGGTGACGAAGTTGCCCAGGCCGGGGTGGAAGGGCCCGACGTGGTAGTCCTCCAGGTAGACCTCGATGAATGTCTTCCAGTTGTAGTTGCACTCGTGCAGTTCGACCTTGTCGAGCACGTAGCCGGAGAAATCCAGGTCGCCACCCGGCGCGAAGCGGTGCTCCAGCCCGGCCAGGTCGGCGGCGATGTCGCGGCCGTTGTCCTCGAACAGCAGCCCGTTCCAGTTGCGCAGCTTGTAGTTGCGCAGGTTCAGGCACGGGTCGTGGTCGAAGTGCGGGGCGCCGATGAGTTCGCCATGCAGGTTGTAGGTCCAGCGGTGCAGCGGGCACACGATGTTGCCCTGGCGGCTGGTGCCCCTGCCCTTGAGCATGATGGCCTGGCGGTGGCGGCACACGTTGGAGATCAGTTCGACCTCGTCACGCGTGCGCACCAAGGCGCGGCCCTCGCCCTCTTGGGGCAGTGCGTAATGATCGCCAACCTCGGGCACCGATACGGCGTGCCCCAGGTAGCGAGGACCGGACTGAAAGATGCGCTCGAGCTCCGCGTTGTGCAGTGCCTGGTCAAAGTAGACGGACACCGGCAGTTGGGAATGGCTGCGTTGCAGCTTCAAGAGCGCATGACTCAGGTCAGACATGATCCCCAGGATCTCCAAAAACCATGTATCAACCCCCTCCGCAGGGAAAAAAATAGCCCTCTGGCGACAAAATCGCGGGGGCGCGGAGGCATTCAGGGAACTCAGGATTGTACCCAAGCCGGGGAGGGTGGGGGCATGTGCCGGCAATTCCCGCCCAGACCGGGGGGCGAACACCTTGCTGAACCGGACAACCCCTGCCATGGGGGTGATGCTCTGGCAGGGCCGCACGCCCAAATCGGGCGCCGGAAATTACAATGCGGGTTTGCTCCGAACCGGATGTAGGCCGCAAGACGGCCTTGCCGCCTGTTGCCCCCGCTTCCTACCCCATGGCCCGATCCCCATCCAAGAAGACAGACGCCGATCTCGACGCCGGCGCGTTGCCCCTGCCCGAGCGTTATGAAGACGCCCTGGCCGAGTTGGAGGGCCTGGTGGCCCGGATGGAGTCCGGCGCCTTGCCGCTGGAGCAGTTGCTGGACAGCTACCGCCGCGGGGCGCAGTTGCTGGGCCTGTGTCGCAGCCGCCTGGATGCCATCGAGGCCCAGGTGAAGGTGCTGGAAGACGGCCAGCTCAAGCCCTGGAGCGAGGCATGAAACCCGAGGCCTATCAGGTGTGGTCGGGCGCGGTGCTCAGCCAGGTCGAGCAGGCGCTGGACGCCTGGGTGCCCCTTGACGCCCCGGCCGGGCTGGGCGAGGCCATGCGCTATGGCGTGCTCGAAGGCGGCAAGCGCCTGCGCGCCTTGCTGGCCATGGCGGCGGCTGAGGCTGCAGGCGCCCTGGCCACCCCCGCAGGGCGCGATGCCGCCTTGCGCGCGGCCAGCGCGGTGGAGTTGATCCACGCCTATTCGTTGGTGCACGACGATCTGCCCTGCATGGACAACGACGTGCTGCGCCGGGGCAAGCCCACGGTGCATGTGAAGTTCGGTGAGGCCCAGGCCATGCTGGCCGGCGATGCGATGCAGGCGCTGGCGTTCGAGGTGCTCACCCCGGAGGTTGCCGCCTCAACCGGCAGCGCTGTTGTGCCCCTGGCCCAGCAGGCGCGCCTGTGCTGCCTGCTGGCGCGGGCGGCGGGGCATGCCGGCATGGCCGGCGGGCAGGCCATCGACCTGGCCAGCGTGGGTCATGCGCTGGACCACACCGCCTTGCGTGACATGCACCGCCGTAAGACCGGCGCACTGCTGTGCGCCAGCGTGCTGATGGGTGCCGCCTGCGCTGACCTGGCGACCGACTCCGCCGCCTGGCAAGCCCTGACCGTCTACGGCGAGGCCGTGGGCCTGGCGTTCCAGATCGTCGATGACGTGCTGGACGTGACCCAATCGGCCGACACCCTGGGCAAGACCGCTGGCAAGGACGCCGATGCCAACAAGCCCACCTACGTGAGCCTGTTGGGCCTGGATGGTGCGCGCAGCGAAGCCAGCCGCCTGCTGGACCAGGCCTTGAGCGCGCTGCAGGCCAGCGGGCTGGAGGCCAGTGCCTGCGCGCCTTTGCGGGCGCTGGCCGAGCGCGTTGTGCACCGTGATCACTGAACAAGAAGAGAAAACCCCATGAGCCACCCCCTGCTGTCCCGGATCGATTCCCCTGCCGACATCAAGCGGCTGTCGCGCGCCGAGCTCAAGCAACTGGCCGTGGAGCTGCGGGACTACCTGCTGCAGAACGTGGCGCGCACCGGCGGGCACCTGTCGTCCAACCTGGGCACGGTGGAACTCACCATCGCGCTGCACTATGTGTTCGACACGCCCAATGACCGCCTGGTGTGGGACGTGGGCCACCAGACCTACCCGCACAAGATCCTGACGGGCCGTCGTGATCGCATGCCCTCGCTGCGCCAGTTGGGCGGCATGAGCGGCTTCCCGCGCCGCGACGAGAGCGAGTACGACACCTTCGGCACGGCGCACTCGTCCACCTCGATCTCGGCCGCGCTGGGCATGGCCATCGGCGCGCAACTGCGTGGTGAGGCGCGCAAGGCCGTGGCCATCATCGGCGATGGCGCGATGACCGCCGGCATGGCCTTCGAAGCACTGAACAACGCGGGCATGCCGCACCAGGGCCGCCTGGCCGATGTGCTGGTCGTGCTCAACGACAACGACATGTCGATCTCGCCGCCGGTGGGCGCGCTCAACCGCTACCTGGCGCGTCTGATGTCCGGCCGCTTCTATGCCGCCGCGCGTGAGGGCGCGAAGCAGGTGCTGCGCAATGCGCCGCCCTTATTCGAGCTGGCCAAGAAGCTGGAAGAGCACGCCAAGGGCCTGGTCGTACCGGCCACCATCTTCGAAGAGTTCGGCCTGAACTACGTCGGCCCCATCGATGGGCACGACCTGGATTCGCTGATCCCCACGCTGGAGAACCTGCGCGACCGCGGCGGCCCGCAGTTCCTGCACGTGGTCACCAAGAAGGGTTACGGCTACAAGCTGGCCGAGGCCGATCCGATCGCCTACCACGGCCCGGGCAAGTTCGACCCGGCCGTGGGCCTGACCAAGCCGGTGGCCGCCGTGCCGGCCAAACCCAGCTTCACGCAGGTCTTCGGCCAGTGGCTGTGCGACATGGCTGCGCACGACACGCGCCTGGTGGGCATCACGCCCGCGATGCGCGAAGGCTCGGGCATGGTCGAGTTCGAGCAACGCTACCCGGGTCGCTATTTCGACGTCGGCATCGCCGAGCAGCACGCCGTGACCTTCGCGGCCGGTTTGGCCTGCGAGGGGCTCAAGCCGGTGGTGGCCATCTACTCCACCTTCCTGCAGCGTGCGTATGACCAGTTGATCCACGACGTGGCCATCCAGAACCTGCCGATGGTGTTCGCGCTGGACCGCGCCGGCATCGTCGGGGCCGATGGCGCCACGCACATGGGCGCGTTCGACATTGCCTTCGTGCGCTGCATCCCCAACATGAGCCTGCTGGCCCCGGCCGATGAGAACGAGTGCCGCCAGGCGCTGACGGCGGCCTACGAGCAGAACCACCCGGTGGCCGTGCGTTACCCCCGTGGCGTGGGCGCCGGCGTGGCGGTGGGCACGGATCTGCAAGCCATGCCCTGGGGCAAGGGCGAGGTGCGCCGCGAGTCGAATGCCCAACCGGGCGCGCGCATCGCGGTGCTGGCTTTCGGCACCTTGCTGTACCCCGCGCTGAAGGCGGCGGAGGTCTTCGACGGCACGGTGGCCAACATGCGCTTCATCAAGCCGCTCGATACCGCGCTGCTGCTGGAGCTGGCTCGCACGCATGATGCCATCGTGACCGTGGAGGAGGGCTGCGTGATGGGTGGTGCGGGCTCGGCCGTGGCCGAGGCGCTGGCCCAGGCTGGCGTGCAGGTGCCGCTGCAGATCCTGGGCCTCGCGGACCAGTTCATCGAGCATGGCGATCCGGCCAAGCTGCTGGCGCTGCAGGGCCTGGATGCCGCCGGCATCGAGCGTCAGGTGCGTGAGCGCTTCGGCAACTTGCTGGCAAGCGCCAGCGTGGGCACGGCCGCCAAGGTGACGGCCCTGCGCGGCTGATCCGTCAGACCAGGCTTTCGCCGACGGGCAGGGGCTCGTTGGCGGCTTCGGTGCGTTGCGGGGCCTGTGTGTCGTTGGCCGCTGCCTTGTCGTGGCAACTGTTTGATCCACACCCTGAGATGGCCTGTGTGGGCAGGGCAGAGGGCTCCGTCAGCAGGCCCGTCACCGGGTCATAGCCCACGCTCTTGAGGTGCAGCGCCAGGCCGGCGTCCATGGTCTGGGCGTGGTTCGGGAACCAGTCGGCCAGTTCGGCCGCGATGCGGCGCACCCAGTCCAGCTCACCCTGCGCGCCACGGCGGGCGCTGTCGCGCATCACCTCCAGCACCACGGCGTGCTGGGTGCTGTGGCAGTTGCCGGGGGCGAAACCGGTGGCGCGCATCCAGTCATCCTCCTGGCCGAAGTGCGCGACGGTGTGCTCGATCAGGGCCTGCCAGCGGCCCAGCAGCGCGGCGTCGTCGGCCTGCTCGACCAGGGCCAGCAACTCCACGAACTCTTCATGGGTGTGGTCCATGACGGGCATGGACAGGGACAGGGCATCGGACCAGACGAGGGTGGGCATGAGCGCTCCTTGACGAAACCAGCCGCGCGTTGGCGGCGTTCATGCTGGACAGTAGCCCAGTCGACGCCGGTCGTTCTTGCGCACCGTCAAGGAGTGTGGATCACGCGGAGCGACCGTGGTCGGCCAGATCCTTGGGGTAATAGGGCATGTCCCTGAAGGAGGCGTCATCAATGCCGAAGGCCACGGCCACGCCCGCGGCCTCGATGGCCCAGTAACCGAAGAAGCCGCCGCCTTCCGGGCCCTTGTGGCAGTCGTGCCAGCCGATCTCCTGCAGGGCCGGGTACCAGGCTTTCAGGAAGCGGATCACCTCGTCGGCGGACGTCTTTTCTGCTGCCTGGTCCAGGAACGCGTATGCCCGGGGATGCAGCAGGGCAGTGGCTGGCTGACGGCCGGCCGTGCGACGCGCCACCAGGCGCTCGAACAGGCGGTCGCGGCCCTCGTTGCCGGCACACGCCAGGATGCGTTGCCACAGGGCATCGTCGGCTCGGAAAATCAGGGCCAGGCTGACGATCCACAGCGAGCGGACGTACTCATCGAGATAGGCCAGGTCGTTGGGGGAGGGCGGGCTGCTCGCCAGGCAACGCTCCCAGGCTGAAACGATGGTTTCGAGATCGCCAACCAGTGCGCTGACAGGCTCGCCCGCCGAATAGCGGGCGATCAGCAGTTCGCATTGGTCCCGGAAGTTGGCATGTGCCAGGACCTGGGGTTTCTTGAGCTGGCCCTTGTCATTGTCGAGCTTCTGGGTCCGCCCGGTGATGGTGGACCGGGTGTAGGCGATGGCCTCCTGGAAGTAGGCCTCAGTCATCAAGGGTTCTCGTTTCATGTGTCAGTCCGTCAAGATCTTGCTGGTCACGGTTCCGTATTCGTCCACCTGCAGCAGGCGCTTTTCAACACGCCCTTCGGCCATGGCCTCCCGAATTCTGTCGGCTTGGCGGGGCCCGACGGCTTTGTTCAGTCGTGCATCGACCCAGTCGTCGCTCATCTGCTTGGTGCCGTCCTTCAACGTCGCCAGGCGAGAGGTGCCGTACTTGGCCTCGGTGATGACGTAATCAGGCGGAGGGCTGGTGTTGCGCCAGACACCGTCGATGCCGGTGCCCCGGGGAGCATCCCCGACCTTCACCGGCGCACCGTTCATCTTCTGGAAGCCTCCGCCCATCATATGCGCGTCGGCCTTGGCCTCTCCGAACACGCCCTTCTCGGCGTTGCTGGCGTTCCTGATCGAGTTGGCAGCCGGTGCAGGGGCTGGCGCCGGCGCCGGGGGCTTCGCTGTTGGCTTGCCCGAGAGCTGGCTGGGCGACTGCGAGGTGGATGAGCTTGCGGCGTTTTGCGGTGTCCGGTTGGCGCGCAGCCTGGGGTTCAGCGAGGGGTTGTTGAGCAACTTGCCCTCATTGGCCTGCACCCAGGCCGCCACCTTGGGCCCGAGGCGAGGGCTCTGCTCGATTTCCTTGAGGATGGTGGCCTTGTTGCCTCGTCCTCGGGTGAGGTAGGCGACCAGGCCCATGAGCAGCGCCAGGATGACGATGACGTGACCGTTGCCAAAGTCTGTCGCGGCCTGATTGACGTCTGGCGGCTGCGGTGCTCCGCCTGCCGTGCCGGGGCGATTGCCACGGGGAGCTTCCCCCCAGGCACGCTTGAAGCCCCGCTCGTAACAGCGCATGGCCGCGGGCAAGGCATCGATCATGTATTCGGCCAGGGATTTCAGGCCGAGGAATCCCAGAACCCACAGGCCAACCTGCGAGCCGGCGGCGGCACCGGCCATGGCGCCGGGCACAGCGCCCGCGCCCCCGGCGAAGAATCCCGCCACACCTCCGACCGCGGTGCCAGCGACCACAGAGCCACCGTAATAAAGCGCGATGTCTTTGCAGGCCTCAACCAGAATGCCCCAGATCATGCCCAGGTCGATGCCCGTCAGGCGGGTCATGATCAACCCTTGTGCCACCGGGCCAGATCGGTTGAGGGCCAATCGCACACGTTCTATCCGGCTGATGGTGTTGTCCCATTCGGCGGACAAGCGGCCCAGCCCGATGTGCACACTTCTGCCCATGGAATCGGACGAGGGCCGGCTGCCGACTGGTCCGCGCCATTGCTGTTGCAGTTGCTCAAGCGCGTCCCAAGCCTGTTGACGCCATCCGTCGAAGCTCATGCGAATCCTCAGCGTATTGGAGAGATGCCTCGCTTCATGCTAACTAGAGTTTCGTGTCAGGGTGATGGGGCGGCCTCAGGCGCCCAGGCGAGCACGGTGCCTCGCCACTTGCGCGCGCACCTGCGCAGGGGCGGTGCCACCCAGCAGGTTGCGTGCATTGAGCGAGCCGCGCAGGCTCAGCACCTCGAACACGTCCTGCTCGATGGCGGGGTTGTAGGCTTTGAGCTGGTCCAGCGACAACTCGGACAGGTCCACGCCCTGGGCGATGGCGTCCTTCACGGCGTGGGCCACCACCTCGTGTGCATCACGGAAGGGCAGGCCCTTCTTGACCAGGTAGTCGGCCAGGTCAGTGGCGGTGGCGTAGCCCTTCTTGGCGGCGCGCTCCATGGCTTCGGGCTTGACGGTGATGCCGGCGGCCATCTCGGCGAAGATGCGCAGCGTGTCCTTCAAGGTATCGACCGTGTCGAACAATGGCTCCTTGTCCTCCTGGTTGTCCTTGTTGTAGGCCAGGGGCTGGCCCTTCATCAGGGTGATCAGGCCCATCAGGTGGCCGACCACGCGGCCAGTCTTGCCGCGCGCCAGCTCGGGCACGTCGGGGTTCTTCTTCTGCGGCATGATCGACGAGCCGGTGCAGAAGCGATCGGCCAGGTCGATGAAGCCGAAGCTCTGGCTCATCCACAGGATCAGCTCTTCGCTCAGGCGCGAGATGTGCACCATCAGCAGCGCGGCGGCGGCGGTGAACTCGATGGCGAAGTCACGGTCGGACACGGCGTCCAGGCTGTTCTGCGACACGGCCTCGAAGCCCAGCGTGCGGGCCACGCGCTCACGGTCCAAGGGGTAGCTGGTGCCGGCCAGCGCGGCCGAGCCCAGCGGCAGGCGGTTGATGCGCTTGCGCAGGTCGACCAGGCGCTCGGCGTCACGCGCGAACATCTCCACGTAGGCCAGCAGGTGGTGGCCGAAGGCCACGGGCTGGGCCACCTGCAGGTGCGTGAAGCCGGGCAGGATGGTGTCGGCGTTCTGCTCGGCCACATCGACCAGGGCTTTTTGCAGCTCGGTCAGCAGCACGCCCAGTTCGTCGACCTCGCCGCGCAGCCACAGACGCACGTCAGTGGCCACCTGATCGTTGCGCGAGCGGCCTGTGTGCAGGCGCTTGCCGGCGTCGCCCACCAGGGTGGTCAGGCGGGCCTCGATGTTCAGGTGCACGTCTTCCAGGTCGAGCTTCCACTCGAACTGGCCGGCTTCGATCTCCGAGGTGATCTGGGCCATGCCCTTCTGGATGGAGGCCAGATCCTCAGCCGAGATCAGGCCCTGGGCGTTCAGCATCTCGGCGTGGGCCAGCGAGCCCTGGATGTCGGCGCGCCACAAGCGCTGGTCGAAGAACACGCTGGCGGTGTAGCGCTTGACCAGGTCGCTCATCGGTTCGGAGAACAGGGCGGACCAGGCTTGGGACTTCTTGTCCAGTTGATTCGTGCTCATGGCGGAGGGGGCGCCGCAGGGCGCTGAGAGTGACGCAGAATGTGCAAACCATGGATTTTAAAGACAAGGATCCCCTCGTGAGCGGTGCGGCGGCGCAGGATGGGGGCAATGACCCCCTGCGCGCTCCCACGATGTGGGCTGTCACGGCGGATGATGAGGCGCCCGAGGGACGTGTCCGCCTGCTGGGCGGGGGGGCTGCCACTTTCGATGTCTGTCACGTGGGCGTGGTGCTGCGCGTGGTGCTGGGCGTGCAGGCCGTGCTTTGGCTGGCCACCCTGTATGACTCGGTCGGACCGGCTGATTGGCTGCTGCGCTGGGGCCTGGCCTCGGCCGTGGGTTTGCCGGCCTGCCTGCTGTGGCTGGTCGGGCTGTGCGGCGTGCGTCGGTGGCTGGCGCGGCGGGGCACGGTGGCGCAGTGGGTGCTGGTGGTGGCCTGGGGCGCCCTGTCGGCCGCCTACGGGCATGTGCAGTTCTGGCTGATGGACTGGCGCCTGGGTCTGCATGCGCTCACGCCGTGGACGCTGCTGGCACCCATGGCCACGGGCGGCGCACTGGCGGCGGTGGGCTTGGCCTGGCTGCGCCAGCGGCAGAACCGCGCCGATCCGGCCCAGATCCAGGCCCGGCTGGTGGAGCTGCAGGCTCGGATCCGGCCGCATTTTCTGTTCAACACGCTCAACACGGCGATCGCCCTGGTGCAGGTGGACCCGGACCGCGCCGAGGCCGTGCTGGAAGACCTGGCCGAGCTGTTCCGCCGGGCCCTGGCCTCGCCGCACACCCAGTCGACCCTGGCCGACGAGGTGGAGCTGGCCCGGCGCTACCTGGGCATCGAGCAACTGCGTTTCGGTGAGCGCCTGTCGGTGACCTGGCATGTGGACGAGGCCGTCTGCGGGGCGTTGGTGCCGACACTGCTGCTGCAACCCTTGGTGGAGAACGCTGTCAAGCACGGTGTGGAGACCGACCCCGCCGGAGGCTGGATCCGTGTGGAGGCCTTGCGGCGAGGTGGCCGCGTGGCCGTGACGGTGAGCAATTCGGTGCCCGTGGCGGGGGCTCATCCCGCGGCGCCCCACCGTCGGGGCCACGGCATCGCGCTGCGCAATGTGCGCCAGCGCCTGCTGCTGATGCATGATGTGCAGGCCGAGTTCGATGCGGAGGTGCGCCCCGTCTCGCCCCAGGCCTCTGAGCATTGTTTCGTCGTCAAGATGTCGTTTCCGGCAGGAGAGGGCGCATGACCGCTACGGCAACACAGAACCGGCCCTTGCGCGCGCTGGTGGTGGACGACGAGCCCCTGGCCCGCCAGCGCTTGGCCCAGTTGCTCTCGCGTCTGGAAGAGCCGGTGTCCGTGCTGGGCGAGGCAGGCGATGCTGGCGCCGCGCTGGCCTGGCTGGAGGACCGCCCCGGTCAGGTGGACGTGGTGCTGCTGGACATCCAGATGCCTGGCCCCGATGGCCTGCGTCTGGCCGACAAGATCCGTGCGTTGGCCTCGGCGCCGCAGGTGGTGTTCGTCACCGCGCACACCGAGCACGCGCTCAAGGCCTTCGAGCTGGAAGCCAGCGATTACCTGACCAAGCCCGTACGGCTTGAACGCCTGGCGCAGGCCATGGCGCGCTGCCGCAAGCGTCTACCCGCAGCGAGCGGCCCGGTTGCCGTGGCCGTGCCGGATCCCTCGGCCGTGCTGCTGGTGCAGGAACGGGGCCGGCTGGTCAAGGTGCCGGTGTCCGACATCGTCTACCTCAAGGCCGAGCTCAAATACGTGACGCTGCGCACCGCCAGCCACAGCTATGTGCTGGACGATTCGCTGACCGATCTGGAAGAGCGCCTGGGCACCGGCGTGATCCGGGTGCACCGCAATGCCCTGGTGGCCCGTGCGGCCGTGCGCCGCCTGGAGCGGCGTGACGACCCCGATGGCGGCGAAGGCTGGGCCGTGCAGGTGGGCAGCGGCGAGTGGCTGACGGTGTCGCGCCGCCAGGTGCCCGCCGTCAAGGACGCCCTGACCGAGGCTCCCGGGCACCCCTGAGCAATTCCCAAAAGCAAAGCGGCCCCGAGGGGCCGCCTGGCGATGTCGAACAGCGAGGGCGTTCTAAAAGCCCAGCGAGGCCAGCAGATCGTCCACCTCCCCCTGGTTGGCCACCACATCCGTGCGGCCTTCGGGGTTCACCACCGGGCCGTTGAGGTTCTGTGTCTCGTGGTGGTGGGCCGTCAGGGCGGCTTCCACCTTCTGGGCCTGCTCGGGCGGGGCGGCCTGCACCAGCAGCTTCACCAACTGGTTTTCCAGGTCGTTGGCCAGGGTCACCACCTTGGCCACCACCTGGCCGGTCAGGTCATGGAAGTCCTGCGCCATCATGATGTCGGTCAGGTGCTGGTCCACGCGGCCGGTCACCTTCTCCACGTCTTCCACGAAGTTCATCACCGCGCCGCTGGCCACGGCCTTGACGGGGTCGGCCACGATCAGCTTGGCCAGCTTGCGGGTTTCGGTGGCGATGTGGTCCTGGTCGGCCTTGGCCTCGTCCACCAGGTTCAGCACCTTCTCGGCGGCCTGTTCCGTCTTGGTGGCGATGTAGCTCAGGCGGCTGCGCGCGTCCGGCAGGTTGTCCACCGAATCCTTGAGCTTGGGCAGCACGCCCAGCATGTTCAGCGTGTCGTGCAACTGGCGGGTGAGGGTGCCCAGCTGCTGGAAGATCTCGGGCGACGCCGCGGGCATCGTCATGGGTGGGAGCTCGTCCATTTTCATCTCGCTTTCTCCCGGCTCAGGCGGCAGCCGTCACTTTTTGCATGATCTTCTGGACCTTCTCTTCCAAGGTGGCCTTGGTGAAGGGCTTGACGATGTAGCCGGCGGCGCCCGATTGAGCAGCGAGCACGATGTCTTCCTTGCGGGCTTCGGCGGTGACCATCAGCACCGGCAGGTGCTTGAGCTTTTCGTCGGCCTTGATGGCCTTGAGCAACTCGAAGCCGTTCATGTTGGGCATGTTGATGTCGCTGACGACGAAGTCGTAGCCGCCGTTTTGCAGCATGTTCAGCGCGACATTGCCGTCTTCGGCTTCTTCGGCATTGGCGTAGCCGATTTCCTTGAGGAGACCCCGCACGATGCGGCGCATGGTGGAAAAATCATCCACGATGAGGAATTTCAGATCGACGGTCGGGGTGGTCATGGCGCTTCCTTGCTTGGCACTCACGGGCGCTGCGGCCCATTGCTATCGGGTTCGATCCGTTATCGGCGGGCCGCTAGCGGGCTTGAGCCTTTTGTGGTCCGGACAAATACGCCTCGTACAGCCGCCCAGGCTCAGGGCGCCATGGCCGGGATGGCCTCGGCGTCTTCCGGGGCGGAGGCGGTGGCTTCGGCCTCGGCGGCCTTGAAGACACGGTCCTCGGCCTCGCGGTTCATCACGATGATGCTGATGCGCCGGTTCAACGGGCTCTCAGGGTTGTCCTTCTCGTACAGCATGCTGGCCGCCAGGCCCTGCACGCGCAGCACCTTGTCGCCGGGCAGGCCGCCCGCGATCAGTTCGCGCCGCGAGGCATTGGCCCGGTCGGCAGAGAGCTCCCAGTTGCTGTAGCCGCGGTCACCGCTGCTGAAGGGCTTGGAGTCGGTATGGCCCTCAATGGTGAGCTTGTTGGGCACCTCGCGCAACACGCCGCCAATGGCCCTGAGGATGTCCTGGATGTAGCCCTTGACGTCCGAGTTGCCGCTGTCGAACATGGGCCGGTTCTGGTTGTCCACGATCTGGATCCGCAGCCCTTCGGCCGTCAGGTCCAGCTTGATCTGCGACTTGTACTGCGCCAGGCGGGAGTCGTTGGCGATCACCTCTTCGACCTTCTGCTTGAGCACCTTCAGGCGAGCGGCCTCGGCCTGGGCCTGCTGCTCGCGCATGGCTTTGAGCGCCTGCAGGTTGAAGGTGCGCTTGGGCGCTTCGACCTGGCCGCGCTTGACCTGGCCGGAGGTGTTGCTCAGGTCGGTGCCGCCGCCCTTGATCACGCTGGACGAATCGCCCGAACCGCTGCCGCCAAACATCGCCACCTTCAGCGGCGAGTTGAAGTAGTCGGCGATGCCCTTCTTGTCGCCTTCGGTGGTCGAGCCCAGCAGCCACATCAGCAGGAAGAAGGCCATCATGGCCGTCACGAAGTCGGCATAGGCGATCTTCCACGCACCACCGTGAGCGGCATGGCCACCCTTCTTGATGCGCTTGATGATGATGGGCTGGACTTTTTTGGAATCGCCGGCCATGGCTGCGGCTCCCGCTTACTTCTTGCCCTTGACGTGCGCTTCCAGCTCGGCGAAGGTGGGGCGCTCTGTCGAGTACAGCACCTTGCGACCGAACTCCACCGCCACCTGCGGGGCGTAGCCCTGCATGCTGGCCAGCAGCGTGGTCTTGATCACCTGGAATTCCTTGGTGCCTTCGTCGAGCTTTTGCTCCATCAGGCCACCCAGGGGCTCCACCACGCCGTAAGCCAGCAAAATGCCCAGGAAGGTGCCGACCAGCGCGGAGCCGATCATGCCGCCCAGCACGGCGGGCGGCTGGCCCACCGAGCCCATGGTGTTCACCACACCCAGCACGGCGGCCACGATCCCGAAGGCGGGCAGGGCGCCGGCCAGGCGGGCCACCGCCGCCACGGCGCCATGGCCTTCGTGGTGGTGGGTGTCGATCTCGTTGTCCATCAGGGATTCGATCTCGTGGGCATTCAGGTTGCCCGACACCATCATGCGCAGGTAGTCGGTCACGAACTCGATCACGTGGTGGTCATGCCCCACGGTGGCGTACTTGCCGAACAGGGCGGAGTTGTGCGGATCCTCCACGTCCTTTTCGATGGCCATCAGGCCTTCCTTGCGGATCTTCTGCAGCACCTCGTAGAGCATGGCCATCAGTTCCATGTAGCGCTCTTTCGAGTACTTGGAGCCCTTGAACAGCGGGCCGAACGATTTCAGCACCGCCTTGACCGTCTTGGGCTGGTTGTTGACCAGGAAGGCGCCGATGGCACCCCCGCCAATGGCCATCATTTCCGTGGGCAGGGCGTGGATGATCACGCTGATGTTCCCACCGTGAATGATGTACGCCCCGAAAATGCACCCGAGGCAAATGACGTATCCGATGGCGACGAACATGATGGATGGCTGGCTTTGGAAGTTCCTGGCGAGGGGGCTGGGCTCACCTTGGCTTGATCATCGGCCAGGCGCCCACTTTTCAATAGCCGAAACAGCGGGCCTCGCTGCCTTTATTTCGCATCCTGGAGGCCGTTCACCGCCAGGCAGGTCAGCCCCAAAAAAACGGGCCCTGAGGGGCCCGTGAAAGCACAAATCGAGTGCTAGGAGGAGACAAGCAAAGGACGCTTCACTTCCAAACCGTCCACCTGTCTTTTCGGCCAGCGATGAACGGGCTTGAGGGATAGCTTGTGTCCGTGCGTGACAAAGTGGCGCGGGCTTCTCCTGTCGTTGGGCGTCATGTGGCAACACAAATTGTTGCGTCACCCTGCTGTTGCCAGGGCCGCTGAGGCCCCTCTATCTTTCGGCAGCGGTGCTGCGGGCATGCCGCCTCAAAACAAGGAGAAACGCCATGAGAGGCTCCGTGGATCTGCTGCGCAAGGCCGCCGCCTGCGCGGCATTGGGCTTGGTGGCCCCGCTGGCGCAGGCGCTGGATGGCGCTGTGGTGGCCACGGGGCTGAATCAGCCGCTCTACCTCACGGCGCCAGGCGGAGATGGCCGGCAGTTCATCGTCGAGAAGGGTGGCCTGGTCAAGGTGCTCTCGGGCGGTGTGGTGCAGGCCTCGCCGTTTCTGGACCTGAGCGCGCAGGTCGGCACCTCGGGCGAGCAGGGGCTGCTGGGCCTGGCCTTCGATCCGGCGTTCAGCACCAATGGCCGCCTGTACGTGAACTACGTGGACAAGGCCACCAGCAGCACGGTGGTCGAGCGCTATACGCTGGCTGCGGGTGCGCAGAGCGTGGACACGGCCTCTGCCCAGCGCATCATCACCATCGACCAGCCACCCTACGAGAACCACAAGGCTGGCTGGATCGCCTTCCGTCCGGGTGACGCGAACAACCTCTACATTGCCACGGGCGACGGCGGCAATGGCAACGATCCGCAGAACAACGCGCAGAACCCATCATCGCTGCTGGGCAAGATCCTGCGGCTGGATGTGAGCGGCAATGGCATGGGCTATGCCGTTCCCACCAGCAACCCCTTTGTCGGGCAGGACGATGTGCGGCCCGAACTGTGGGCCCTGGGGCTGCGCAACCCCTGGCGCAACAGCTTCGACCGTGCCACCGGCGATTTGTGGATCGCGGATGTGGGTCAGGGCGCCCGTGAAGAGATCAACCTGGAGCGTGCCGGCGACCCTGGCGGACACAACTACGGTTGGCGCCTGCGCGAGGGCAGCATTCCGACGCCTGGTGTGGGCGGCTCTGCGCCGGGGCTCACCGATCCCATCTACGAGTACACGCGTGATGTCGGGCAGTCCATCACCGGCGGGTATGTGTACCGTGGCCCGTCCATCGAGGGCGCGGATGGGCGCTACTTCTTCGGTGACTTCGTGGCCAGCAAGTTGTTCTCGTTCGCGCTGGATGCCCAGGGCCAGGTCATCGATCTGCGTGACGACACCGCGGCGGTGCTGGGCGGCACAGGCCTGCAGGGCATCTCATCCCTGGGTGAAGACGGCCTGGGACGGCTCTACGTGGTGGGCATCAATGGCGTGGTTGTGAGCCTGGTGCCGGAGCCTTCGAACTGGGCGCTGGTGCTGGCGGGGGGGCTGGCGGTGGCCTGGTCCGCCAGGAGGCGGCGCCCAAGGGTTTGATCGGCGGGGGCGGCCAGCGCTGGCTTGGCTTACAGCGAAGGATCCTTGCCCCGCGTGCGTGCCACACCCGTGAACATGCCCAGCCCCAGCAGGATCGTCGCGCCGATGATCACGTACAAGTGAGGTACGCCGGCAGTGACCAGTCCCCAGGACACGCCGCCAATGAAGATCAGGAAACCAACCATGTACAGAGCGAATGACATGTGAACACCTCTTGATGGGGTGGTAAGACCACGATGGTGTTCGCAGGGCAATCGGTGTGCCTGCGCAGCAAAAACGGGCCTCAAGGGGCCCGTTTTGTGTGATGCGGAAGACGCTGCTCAGTGCATCTGGATGCCGCCGGCGGCCTTGCCCTTGCCGGCGCGTGCCGGCGGGTTGCACAGTCCGCACACGAAGTGGCGGGCCACCTCATGCGGATGCGTCACGAAGTGGCCGCTGCACTTGGAGCATTTGGTCATGGTCAGCATGCCGTTGTCGATGAACTTGACCAGACGCCAGGCGCGGGTCACCGACAGCAGCGCTTCCAGCCCTTGGGACTGGGTTTGTTCGAGGTACAGCTGGTAGGCCTTGATCACGGTGTCGATCTCGTCGATCTCGGCGGCCTTGTTCAGGTACTCGTGGATGTTGAGGAACAGGCTGGCGTGGATGTTGGTCTGCCAGGTCATGAACCAGTCGGTCGAGAAGGGCAGTTGGCCCTTGGACGGCGACTTGCCGGAGACTTCCTTGTACAGACGCAGCAGGCGCTCATAGGACATGTCGGTTTCCGACTCCAGCACTTGCAGGCGGGCACCCAGGTTGATCAGGGTGACGGCGCGTTCGATCTGCTTGGCTTCGGTCAACAGGCTCTTGGTGCGCATGGCGGGTCTCCAGGGTTTTGTCGGTCTGTGATCGGTCAGGTGGGCGCTGTGATCGCTGTGATCAGAGCGCTTCCTGGTGGCGGCCGGCCATCAGGATATTGGCGTGCAGGCGGGTCACGCTGTCGCCAGTGTTCTTGCCGTGGTTGGTCAGCAGGGTCCACACCATGTCGTCATCGACACGCATGCGGCACAGCAGGGTGTTGTTGCTGGCCACCCGCATGATCTGCGCGGGGCTCAGCATGCCCACCATGTCGGCGGTCTCTTCTGAGATGCCCAGGCGGAACAGGGCCTGCTCACGGTCCGTGCGGATCAGGTTCTGAGCGAGCATCAGGTAAGACAGGTTGGCTTCTCGGATTTCCATCAGGATTT
This sequence comes from Aquabacterium sp., assembly GCF_049274795.1. GTDB lineage: Bacteria > Pseudomonadota > Gammaproteobacteria > Burkholderiales > Burkholderiaceae_C > Aquabacterium. The sequence goes on along the minus strand of NZ_JBASTH010000001.1, from coordinate 16,005 downwards.
GATCGGCGTTCATGTCAGGCTCCTGCAAAGGTGGAGGAAAGGTGGCTTGGGCTTGCTTTTTCGTTTTTGCCGAACTTGCGTATCAGCATGAAACGGATTCTGGAGACCCACCCTCGATTTCTGAATAGGAGCGTCGCTGTAAGGCGCGTACAAACGCGGCTGTCATTCGTGTAGGAAAAAACCTGACATGGGCAACTTGGTGGCCTGCAAAAGCGGCTGAAAACCAGGCATAAAAAAGCCCGACATCGCCGGGCCAGTCTTGGTTCGTGAAAAGCTGCCGTTGCGCAGGGCGCGTCAATTCGTGATGTGCGTCACGCCTGCGTGAGGTTGGGGCGACGGGCCCAGAGACGACAGGGCCCGTGGACCACCCGGAAACGAGTACCGAACGATGCGCCAGACCACGGTGGCGAGCTGTCGGGGCAGTGAGCCGGTGTTGTAGGGCACCCCGTACACGGCGCAGATCTCGCGCACACGGGGCGCCATGGCTGCGTAGCGGCGTGCCGGGATGTCCGGGAACAGGTGGTGTTCGATCTGGTGGCTCAGGTTGCCTGTCATCAGGTGGAACCAGCGGCCCCCCTGGATGTTGGCCGAGCCCAGGAACTGCCGCAGGTACCACTGGCCTTTCGATTCACGCGCGGCCTCGGCCGGATCGAAGGTGTGCACCTGGTCCGTGAAGTGCCCGCAGAAGATCACGACGAAGGTCCACACATTGCGGATCACATTGGCCACCACATGGCCGGCCAGGGAGGCCAGCAGGGCGGGCACGAAGCCCGTGCCCAGCAGCAGCCCGGCCAGGCCGCCCAGCAGCGGCCACAGCAGGTAGTCCTTCTTGAACTGGCGCCACATCTTGGCGCGCACGTTGGGCCAGAGCTGCTTCATGCGGGCCCGGGTGGCCTCGCGGTTCACGCGCAACTGCTCCACCTCCATGTTGTGGATGGCGATGGCCCACTCGAAGGCCAGGGCCACGATCACGGCATACAGGCCTTGCGTCAGGTTGCGCGGCTCCCAGGGCGTGTCGCCCGACAGGCGCAGCATGCCGTAGCCGAAATCGCGGTCCACCCCCAGCACATTGGTGTGGTGGTGGTGCATGTGGTTGTGGAAGTGGCGCCAGTCTTCCTTGCTGCAGGCGTTGTCCCACTCGTGGGACTTGCCGTGGAAGCGTGGGTCATTGAGCCAGTCGTACTGGCCGTGCATCACGTTGTGCCCGAACTCCATGTTCTCCAGGCACTTGGCCAGGCCCAGCAGGCCTGTGCCCAGCAGCCATGCCGGCCAGAAGGGCCCTGCCAGCGTCAGCAGGCCACGGCCGGCCGATTCGCAGGCGCGGATGGCGTAGAGCAGGCGGCGGATGTAGCGGGCATCCAGCTCGCCCAGCTGGCGGCGGGTGTCGTCACGCAGTTGGTCGAGTTCGCGCGCGAAGGCCTCGAAAGCCTCGGGTGTCTGCGGACCGGGCGCCCGGCGGATCACGGTCTCAGGCCTTCTCGGGCAGCATCGATTCCATCTCGATGCTCACGGCCTTCTGCGGGCCGCCGGGCAGGCTGTAGCGGGCGATGCGCTTGAACACCGTGAACAGCTGCGAGATGAAGGCGCCGGTGTTGTAGGGCACGTGGTACTTGGCGCAGATGGCCTCGATGCGCGGGGCGATCTCGGCGTAGCGGTTGGCGGGGAGGTCAGGGAACAGGTGGTGCTCGACCTGGTGGCTCAAGTTGCCGCTCAGCAGGTGCATCAGCTTGCTGCCCTTGATGTTGCTCGAGCCCAGGATCTGGCGCAGGTACCACTGGCCCTTGCTCTCGCCTTCGATCGACTCCTTCTTGAAGGTGTAGATGTCTTCGGTAAAGTGGCCGCAGAAGATGATGGCCCAGGCCCACACGTTGCGGATCAGGTTGGCGATGGCCTGGCCGGCGAACATGGCCAGGCCGAACTGCAGCGCGTCGCCGAAGAACACGCCACCCACGGCAGCGGCGGCCAGCGGCCACAGGATGTAGTCGCGCACGATCACGCGGCGGATCTTGGCGCGCACCAGCAGCCACTGCGGGCGCACTTCGGACCACTTCTTGCGGCCGATGGCGACCTTGTCCATCTGCATGTCGTGGATGGCGACGAACCACTGGAAGTAGGTGGCCAGCAGCATCGTCAGGATCAGCTGGAAGGGGTGCAGCCAGCTCCAGCGCAGATCGTTCGAGAGGCGCAGCATGCCGTAGCCGAAGTCACGGTCCTTGCCGATCACGTTGGTGTAGTTGTGGTGCAGGTAGTTGTGCGAGTGCCGCCATTCTTCCTTGGGGCAGGTGTTGTCCCACTCGAAGGTGTCGCCATGGAAGCGCGGGTCGTTCATCCAGTTGTACTGGCCGTGCATCACGTTGTGGCCCAGCTCCATGTTGTCCATGATCTTGGCGATGCCCAGGATGGCGGCGCCCAGCAGCCAGGTCGGCGGGAACCAGCCGAACATCAGCAGGCCGCGGCCCAAGGTCTCCAGCAGGCGCACCGTGAGCAGGATCTTGCGGATGTAGCGCGCATCGCGCTCGCCCAGGCTCTGGCGGACTTCGTGGTGGATGGCGTCCAGCTCCTGCTGGAAGGCGGCCATCTCCTGCATCGAGCGGGGGCCGATCAAGGTCGCGGTGGGGGTGGCGCTCATGGTGGTGCCCTTCTTAGTTCAGTGATTCGAGGCTCAGATCGCTCAGGGCGGCCGACACGCACAGGCGTACCGGCTGGCCTTCGCCATGGATCTGTTCGCCCGTGGTCAGGTCGCGCACGGCGCCGCTGTTGAGGCGGCAGGTGCACTCGTGGCAGATGCCCTGGCGGCAGCCGTGCTTGATGGCGTGGCCGGCCTGCTCGCCCGCGACCAGGATGGTTTCGCTGGCAGGGGCTTCGAAGGCCATGGGCAGGTCGCCACGCACGATGCGTACCTGGTGGCGCACGCTCGGGTCGCCGCTGGGGCGTGCGGCCGCGAAGGCCTCCAAGCGCAGGTGATCGGACGCGCCGGCATCCTTCCAGATCTGTCGCGCGGCGTCCATCAAGGGGGCCGGGCCGCAGCAGTAGGCGGGCAGGGCGGCCCACTGCGGCTGCAACTCTGACAGCAACTCTGTGCTCAAGGTGGCGGCCGTGTCGGCGGCGGTGCTCACGCCGGGCGTGTTCACGGTGCTTTCCAGCGGCACATAGCGCAGGGCAGGCCACTGGGCGGCCAGCGATTCCAGCGTGCGGGCGAAGATGCGGTCAGCGCGGCTGCGCGCGAAATAGATCAGCGTGACGCGGGTGGCGGCCCGTTCGCGGCGCAGGTGCTCCAGGATGGACATGCACGGCGTGATGCCGCTGCCGCCGGCCACCAGCAGTACCTCGGCAGGCGTCTGCCTGGGCAGGGTGAACTCGCCGCCGGCCTGTTCGATCTCGATGATGTCGCCGGGCTGGAGCTTGTCGTGCACGAAGTTGGACACCTTGCCGCCGGCCTGGCGCTGCACGGTGATGGCGAAGCGATCGCTCCGGCCGTCGATGCTGCGGGGCGAGTAGGCGCGGCGGTGGCGCACGCCGTTGATCTCCACGCCGATCATCACGAACTGCCCGGGCTTGAGACCCTGGAACGCACCGCCAGCCTGCAGCACCACCGTCATGGCCGAAGGCGTCTCGGCTGTCTTGGTGACCACGCGGGCGTGCAGGCGGGTGACCGTCCACAGCGGATTGATCAGGCCCAGGGTGTCATCGAAGGCGTAGGTGCTCACCCCCATGTGCGTCAGCCACGAGGCGACGCGCTGGGTGGCCGACACGGCCGCTGGGGGCGAAGAGATTTCAGGCATTCAGGCGTTCTCCAGATGACGGCGGAACTCAGTGATCATCGAAGGGGCGCGCGAGATGGTGAACGCGCACCGACAACATCTAACGTTCACGGGGTGGAGGTTACGAGACAGTCGTCCTCCAGCCATCGGGGCTAGCCCTGCAAGCCCAAGGGGTTCCCCGCAAATGAGGGGGCGCGAACCGCACGTTTGGAGGGTGGCTGCAGGTTTGACACAATCATGCGATGGCCCGCCTGCCCCGACTGGAGTTCCCTTCACTGCCCCACCTGGTGGTCCAGGCCGTGCTGCCTGGTCAGGTGCTGGCCGTGGATGCGCAAGACGGCCAGGCCCTGCATGCCGCCTTGCGCGAGGCTGCCCGTGCCCATGGCGTCACGGTGCATGCCTATGCCTTGCTGCCCGACCGCTTCCTGTTGCTGGCCACGCCCAGCCAGGCAGGGGCGCTCAGCCCCTTCATGCAGGCCGTGGGGCGTCGCTACGTGGCCGGCTTCAACCGCCGCCACGGCCGGCAAGGCGGGCTCTGGGCTGGCCGCTACCGCGCCACTGTGCTGGAGCCGGCCCGCTACTTGCTAGAAGCGATGGCCTTCATTGAACTGGCGCCTTGGCGCATGGGGCTGGTGGACGCGCCTGTCAGCAGCAGCCAGGCCGTGCCCAGCAGCTTGGCGCATCACCTGGGGCAACGCACGGATCCGCTGGTGCAGGACCACGCCATCTTCTGGACGCTGGGCAACACGCCCTTCGACCGGGAGGCGGCTTGGAAGCGCAGGCTGGAAGAAGGGCAGGGCGCGCAGTTGGTGTCCAGCCTGGCCGAGGCGGCGCACACCGGCTGGGCACTCGGGGATGCGGGTTTCCTGGCCAAGCTGCAGGGGCAGTCCGGGCGCCGGGTGGTGCCCCAGCCGCGCGGCCGGCCTCGCAAAATAGTGGCGCAGGCCCAGGACGCTGGCGCATGAAGGGGGCGGACAACATCGTCGTATTGGTTGATGTGTCCCTTATTTTTCGCGTGGTTTTTTCGTGAGGCCTAAAAATTGGGGTCAGACCCTTTTTGATAAACCTTGAATCGAGGGGCAACCCGATGTATCCTCGGACTCCCCCTTGTTGTTTTCCCTCCACTATCACTGGAGCGCCCCTATGACTCAGGCGACTTCGGGAACCCCGTTCCCCTCTGCTGCTTCCCTTGCAGCCACGCCCCAAGAAATCAAGGCTGCAGCCGATCTCGGCATGTACGCCAACGCCGAGCACGATGCGTGCGGCGTGGGCTTCGTGGCCCACATCAAAGGCCTGAAGGCACACAGCATTGTGCAGCAGGGCCTGAAGATCCTGGAAAACATCGACCACCGCGGCGCGGTGGGTGCCGACCCGCTGATGGGTGACGGCGCGGGCCTGCTGATCCAGATCCCCGACGAGTTCTACCGTGCCGAGATGGCCAAGCAGGGCGTCGAGCTGCCCCCGCCGGGCGAGTACGGCGTCGGCATGATCTTCCTGCCCAAGGAAAGCGCCTCGCGCCAGGCCTGTGAGCAGGAGATGGAGCGCGCCATCAAGGCCGAAGGCCAGGTGCTGCTGGGCTGGCGTGACGTGCCGGTGGACCGCGACATGCCCATGTCCCCCACCGTGCGCGAAAAAGAGCCGGTCATCCGCCAGGTCTTCATTGGCCGTGGCCCGGACATCCTCGTGCCCGACGCGCTCGAGCGCAAGCTCTACGTCATCCGCAAGACGGCGTCCAGCAAGATCTCCAGCCTGAACCTGACGCATGGCAGCGAGTACTACGTGCCCAGCATGTCGTGCCGCACCATCATCTACAAGGGTCTGCTGCTGGCCGACCAGGTCGGCAAGTACTACATCGACCTGAAGGACGAGCGCGTCGTCTCGGCCCTGGCCCTGGTGCACCAGCGCTTCTCGACCAACACCTTCCCCGAATGGCCGCTGGCCCACCCGTACCGCATGGTGGCCCACAACGGCGAAATCAACACCGTCAAGGGCAACTTCAACTGGATGCGCGCCCGCGAAGGCGTGATGAAGTCGCCCGTGCTGGGCGATGACCTGAAGAAGCTGTACCCCATCAGCATGGACGGCCAGTCCGACACGGCCACGTTCGACAACGCGCTCGAACTGCTGACCATGTCCGGCTACCCGCTGGCCCAGGCCGCGATGATGATGATCCCGGAAGCCTGGGAACAGCACACCACCATGGACGAGCGCCGCCGCGCCTTCTACGAGTACCACGCCGCCATGATGGAGCCGTGGGACGGCCCCGCCGCCATGGTGTTCACCGATGGCCGCCAGATCGGCGCCACGCTGGATCGCAACGGCCTGCGCCCCGCCCGTTTCCTGATCACCGAGGACGACCTCGTGGTGCTGGCCTCCGAATCCGGCGTGCTGCCCATCCCCGAGAACACCATCGTCAAGAAGTGGCGTCTGCAGCCGGGCAAGATGTTCCTGATCGACTTCGAGCAGGGCCGCATCATCGAGGACGAAGAGCTCAAGTCGCAGTACGCCTCCAGCAAGCCTTACCGCCAGTGGATCGAGAACGTCCGCATCAAGCTGGACACCATCGACATCACCGGCGCCGCCGGCGAGTTCTCCGAATCGCTGCTTGACCGCCAGCAGGCCTTCGGCTTCACGCAAGAAGACCTGAAGTTCCTGATGGCCCCGATGGCCACCAACGGCGAAGAAGCCACCGGCTCCATGGGCAACGACTCGCCCCTGGCCGTGCTCTCCGACAAGAACAAGCCGCTGTACAACTACTTCAAGCAGCTGTTCGCCCAGGTCACCAACCCGCCCATCGACCCGATCCGCGAAGCCGTGGTGATGTCGCTGGTGTCCTTCGTGGGCCCCAAGCCCAACCTGCTGGACATCAACGCCGTCAACCCGCCGATGCGCCTCGAAGTCTCCCAGCCCGTGCTGGACTTCGACGACATGGCGCGCCTGCGCAACATCGAGAAGCACACCGGCGGCAAGTTCAAGCCCTACGAGGTCGACATCACCTACCCGGCCGCCTGGGGCCATGAGGGTGTCGAGGCGCGTCTGGCATCGTTGTGCGCCGAGGCCGTCGAGGCCCTGCAATCGGGCCACAACATCCTGATCATCACCGACCGCAAGATGGACCGCGCCAACATCGCGATCCCCGCCTTGCTGGCGCTGTCGGCGATCCACCACCACCTGGTCCGCAAGGGCCTGCGCACCTCCACCGGCCTGGTCGTCGAGACCGGCACCGCCCGCGAAGTGCACCACTTCGCCGTGCTGGCCGGCTACGGCGCCGAAGCCGTGCACCCCTACCTGGCGATGGAAACCCTGGCCCTGATGGCCAAGGACCTGCCGGGCGAGCTGTCGGCCGACAAGGCCATCTACCACTACATCAAGGCGATCGGCAAGGGGCTGTCCAAGATCATGTCCAAGATGGGCGTGAGCACGTACATGTCCTACTGCGGCGCGCAGTTGTTCGAGGCCATCGGCCTGAACAAGCCGCTGATCGACAAGTACTTCCGTGGCACTCCCACGCAGGTCGGCGGCATCGGCGTGTTCGAGGTGGCTGAAGAAGCCATCCGCAACCACAAGGCCGCCTTCGGTGATGACCCTGTGCTGGAATCCATGCTGGACGCCGGCGGCGAGTACGCCTGGCGCACCCGCGGTGAAGAGCACATGTGGTCGCCGGACGCGATCGCGAAGCTGCAGCACAGCACGCGCTCGGGCAAGTTCGACACCTACAAGGAATACGCCCAGCTGATCAACGACCAGTCGCGCCGTCACCTGACGCTGCGCGGCCTGTTCGAGTTCAAGATCGACCCCGCCAAGGCCATCCCGGTCGAGGAAGTCGAATCGGCTGCGGACATCGTCAAGCGTTTCGCCACCGGTGCCATGTCGCTGGGCTCGATCTCCACCGAAGCCCACAGCACGCTGGCCCTGGCCATGAACCGCATCGGCGGCAAGAGCAACACCGGCGAAGGCGGCGAAGACAAGGCCCGCTACCGCAACGAGCTCAAGGGCATCCCCATCAAGCAGGGCACCAAGGTGTCCGATGTGATCGGCGCCAAGGTGGTCGAGGTCGACTACGAGATGCAAGAGGGTGACAGCCTGCGCTCGAAGATCAAGCAGGTGGCATCCGGCCGCTTCGGTGTGACCACCGAGTACCTGGTGTCGGCTGACCAGATCCAGATCAAGATGGCCCAGGGCGCCAAGCCCGGTGAAGGTGGTCAACTGCCTGGTGGCAAGGTCTCCGAGTACATCGGCAAGCTGCGCCACTCGGTGCCGGGTGTGGGCCTGATCTCGCCCCCGCCGCACCATGACATCTACTCGATCGAAGACCTGGCTCAGTTGATCCACGATCTGAAGAACGTGAACCCGGTGGCCGACATCTCGGTCAAGCTCGTGTCCGAAGTGGGCGTGGGCACGGTGGCTACCGGTGTCGCCAAGGCCAAGGCCGACCACATCGTGATCGCCGGCCATGACGGCGGCACGGGCGCCTCGCCCTGGTCGTCCATCAAGCACTGCGGCACGCCGTGGGAGCTCGGCCTGGCTGAAACGCAGCAGACCCTGGTGCTGAACCGCCTGCGCGGCCGTGTGCGCGTGCAGGCCGACGGCCAGATGAAGACCGGCCGCGACGTCGTGATCGGCGCGCTGCTGGGCGCTGACGAGTTCGGCTTCGCCACCGCACCGCTGGTGGTCGAGGGCTGCATCATGATGCGCAAGTGCCACCTGAACACCTGCCCGGTGGGCGTGGCCACGCAGGATCCGGTGCTGCGCAAGAAGTTCTCGGGCAAGCCCGAGCACGTGGTGAACTACTTCTTCTTCGTCGCTGAAGAAGCCCGCCTGATCATGGCGCAGTTGGGCATCCGCAAGTTCGACGACCTGATCGGCCGTGCCGACCTGCTGGACACCAAGAAGGGCATCGAGCACTGGAAGGCCCGTGGCCTGGACTTCGAACGCATCTTCGCGCTGCCGCCGGCCCCGGCCGAGGTGCCGCGCCTGCACGTCAGCACGCAGGACCACGGCCTGGACAAGGCCCTGGACCAGCGCCTGATCGAGAAGGCCCAGCCCGCCATCCAGCGCGGCGAGAAGGTCCAGTTCATGGAGCAGGCCCGCAACGTCAACCGCACCGTCGGCGCCATGCTGTCGGGCGAGCTGATCAAGCACCATCCGGATGGCCTGCCTGACCAGACCGTGTTCATCCAGATGGAAGGCACAGGCGGCCAATCGTTCGGCGCCTTCCTGGCCAAGGGCATCACGCTGTACCTGATCGGTGAAGCCAACGACTACACCGGCAAGGGCCTGTCCGGCGGCCGCGTGGTCGTGCGTCCGAGCATCGACTTCCGTGGCAACGCCATCGACAACATCATCGTGGGCAACACCGTGCTGTACGGCGCCACCGAGGGTGAGGCTTTCTTCCGCGGCGTGGGTGGCGAGCGCTTCGGCGTGCGCCTCTCGGGCGCCACGGCAGTGGTCGAGGGCACGGGTGACCACGGTTGTGAATACATGACCGGTGGCACCGTGGTGGTGCTGGGCAAGACCGGCCGTAACTTCGCGGCCGGCATGTCCGGTGGCCTGGCCTACGTCTACGACGAAGACGGCCTGTTCGCCAAGCGCGTGAACACGGCGCAGGTCTCGCTGGAGAAGGTGCTGACCGCCGCCGAGCAGGCTGATGCTGGCATCCCGACCCACAAGGGCCAGGCCGACGAGGCCCTGCTCAAGAAGCTGGTCGAGGACCACCACCGCTGGACGGGCTCGCTGCGGGCTCGCGAGATCCTGGACAACTGGGCCACCGCACGTGGCAAGTTCGTCAAGGTCTTCCCGCACGAATACCGTCGCGCCCTGACCGAAATGGGCGCCAAGGCCGAAGCCTCTGCCACCATCGCCAAGGCGAAGAGTGACAAGGGCGGCGATGACAAGGCGAAGTCCGGCAAGGCCAAGGCCTGAGCCCGACGATTAGGAGTTCACTGAAATGGGAAAAGTCACCGGCTTTCTGGAGTTCGACCGTCTGGAAGAGGGCTATGAGTCCGTCGAGAAGCGCGTCAAGAACTACAAGGAATTCGTCATCGGCCTGAACGCCGAGCAGGCCAAGATCCAGGGTGCGCGCTGCATGGACTGCGGCACGCCCTTCTGCAACAACGGCTGCCCGGTCAACAACATCATCCCGGACTTCAACGACCTGGTGTACACCGGCGACTGGAAGAACGCGATCACCGTGCTGCACAGCACCAACAACTTCCCCGAGTTCACCGGCCGCATTTGCCCGGCACCCTGTGAAGCGGCTTGCGTGCTGAACGTCAACGACGACGCGGTGGGCATCAAGTCCATCGAGCACGCCATCATCGACCGCGCCTGGGCCGAAGGCTGGGTCAAGCCCCAACTGCCTAAGGCCAAGACCGGCAAGAAGATCGCCATCGTCGGCGCCGGCCCTGCCGGCCTGGCTGCGGCCCAGCAACTGGCCCGCGTCGGCCATGACGTGACCGTCTTCGAGAAGAACGACACCGTGGGCGGCCTGCTGCGCTACGGCATCCCGGACTTCAAGATGGACAAGTCGCACATCGACCTGCGTGCCAAGCAGATGGAAGCCGAAGGCGTGGTCTTCAAGACCAACACCATCGTCGGCGAGCTGCCCAAGACGGGCGCTGCCAGCAAGGTCACCAACTGGGCGACCACCACGGTCACGCCAGAGCAGCTCAAGAAGGACTTCGACGCCGTGCTGCTGACCGGCGGCGCCGAGCAGTCGCGTGACCTGCCCGTGCCCGGCCGTGAGCTGGCCGGCATCCATTTCGCGATGGAGTTCCTGCCCCAGCAGAACAAGGTCAACGCCGGCGGCAAGGTCAAGGACCAGATCATGGCCACGGGCAAGAACGTGATCGTGATCGGCGGCGGCGACACCGGCTCCGACTGCGTGGGCACCTCCAACCGCCATGGCGCCAAGAGCGTGATCCAGTTCGAGCTGATGCCCATGCCGCCCGAGCAGGAAAACCGCGAACTGACCTGGCCCTACTGGCCGTACAAGCTGCGCACCTCGTCCAGCCACGAAGAGGGCTGCGAGCGCGAGTTCGCCATCGCCACGAAGGAATTCATCGGCGAAAACGGCAAGGTCGCCGCCGTCAAGACGGTGCGCGTCGAGTTCAAGAACGGCAAGTTCGAAGAGGTCGCCGGCTCCGAGCAGACGCTCAAGGCCGACCTGGTGCTGCTGGCCATGGGCTTCACCAACCCGGTGGAAACTATCCTGACCGGCTTCGGCGTCGACAAGGACAACCGTGGCAACGCCCGCGCCAGCACCGATTTCATCGGCGGCTACACCACCAACGTCGACAAGGTGTTCGCCGCCGGCGACATGCGCCGTGGCCAATCGCTGGTGGTCTGGGCGATCCGCGAAGGCCGTCAGGCCGCCCGCACGATCGACGAATTCCTGATGGGCTCGACCACGCTGCCGCGTTGAGTATGGCGTTCGGAGATCGCGTCAATTCCCCCCTTTAGTGTGATGTTGTAGGCATCCATCGTAAAGAAAGCGGACAAGCGCTGATTCCAATATGATGACGGGCTGGTGTCGATGAGGCACCAGCCCTTTTTCTTTGCCATGCCCCCACCCCAATTTCAGCTGCCTGACACCGTCCTGCCGTCACGCCAGCCCGAGGCCTTCATCGAACTGCGTTCGGTGACCTGCGGCTACGGTGATCGGGTGATCCTGCGGGACATCGATCTGGTGGTGCCCCGTGGGGCGGTGGTGGCGCTGATGGGTGTGTCCGGTGGCGGCAAGACCACCGTGTTGCGCCTGATCACCCGCCAGTTGCTGGCCTTGAGCGGCGAGGTGCTGTTCGATGGCCAGAACGTGGCCAATCTGACACCCGAAGGCACGATGGCCATGCGCCGTCGCATGGGCATGCTGTTCCAGCAGGGCGCCTTGTTCACCGACCTCACGGTGTTCGAGAACGTGGCCTTCCCGCTGCGTGAGCACACCCAGCTGCCCGAGTCCATCATCCGTGACCTGGTGCTGATGAAGCTCAATGCCGTGGGCCTGCGCGGCTCGCGTGACCTGATGCCCAGCGAGGTGTCCGGCGGCATGGCGCGGCGCGTGGCCCTGGCCCGTGCCATCGCGCTCGACCCGGAGCTTGTCCTGTATGACGAGCCGTTCGCGGGCCTGGATCCGATTTCCATGGGCGTTGCGGCGCGCCTGATCCGCGATCTGAACGACACCATGGGCTTGACCTCGATCCTGGTCTCGCACGATGTGGACGAGACCTTCCTGATCGCCGACCACGTGGTGCTGCTGGCCAATGGCCGCATCGTGGCGCAGGGCTCGTCGGTCGAGTTGCGCAACAGCGAGGATCCGCTGGTGCGCCAGTTCGTGCATGCTCGCCCGGACGGCCCCGTGCAGTTCCACCAGCCGGCCGTCGATGCCGGTGTGGATTTCGGAGTACGCTGAATGAAGTACCTGCATCCCGCTGAACTGGGCTACCAGGTGCGCTCCAAGCTGGGCGACATCGGCTTTGCCATGCGCCTGCTGCTGCGCCTGATCTCGCTGCTGGGCCCCACGTTACGTCGTGCGCGCCTGCTGGCCGACCAGATCCACTTCCTGGGCAACCATTCGCTGGCCATCATCACGGTGTCCGGCCTGTTCGTGGGCTTCGTGCTGGGCCTGCAGGGCTACTACATCCTGCAGCGCTACGGCTCCAGCGAGGCCCTGGGCCTGATGGTGGCCTTGTCGCTGGTGCGTGAGCTGGGCCCCGTGGTGGCTGCGCTGCTGTTCGCCGGTCGCGCCGGCACCTCGCTCACGGCCGGTATCGGCCTGATGAAGGCCGGTGAGCAACTGACCGCCATGGAGATGATGGCGGTGGACCCGGTGCGCCGCGTGCTGGCCCCCCGTTTCTGGGGCGGCGTGATCGCCATGCCGCTGCTGGCAGCGGTGTTCTCGGCCGTGGGCATCCTGGGCGGCTACCTGGTGGGCGTCGTGATGATCGGTGTAGATGCCGGCTCGTTCTGGTCGCAGATGCAGAACGGGGTCGATGTCTGGAAGGACGTCGGCAATGGCTTGCTCAAGAGCGTGGTGTTCGGGGTCACCGTCACCTTCATCGCGCTGCTGCAGGGCTACGAGTGCCAGCCCACCCCCGAGGGGGTGTCGCGCGCCACCACCCGCACCGTGGTGATGGCGTCGCTGGCTGTGCTGGGCCTTGATTTTGTGTTGACCGCGATGATGTTCTCGCTCTGAGCGATACATCCGCGTCTGGAGATTTCGAATGCCGCGTTCAAAAGTGGATGTCTGGGTGGGTTTCTTCGTGCTGCTGGGTGCAGCAGCCATCCTGTTCCTGGCCCTCAAGGCGGGCAACCTGCTGAGCCTTTCGTTCGACAGCGGGGTCACCGTCACGGCTCGTTTCGACAACATCGGCGGGCTCAAGCCCCAGGCCGCGGTCAAAAGCGCCGGCGTGGTGGTCGGCCGTGTGAAATCCATCTCCTTTGACCCCAAGACCTTCCAGGCTCAGGTGGACATCACCCTCAACAAGGGGGTGGAATTTCCGAAAGACACCTCAGCGAAGATCCTGACCGCCGGCCTGCTCGGCGAGCAGTACATTGGCTTGGAGCCGGGCTATGACGAACTCCACCTCGCCCAGGGAGATGCCATCAAACAAACGCAGTCGGCCATCGTGCTGGAGAACCTGATCAGCCAGTTCCTGTACAGCAAGGCGGCTGATGGCGCTTCTTCCGATGCCCCGGGGGAGAAGAAATGAATCAGATGAGTACTGTGGCCCGGGCTTGCGCCTTGTCGGCCCTGGTGCTGAGCGTGGCGGCGCTGCAAGGCTGTGCCACAGCTCAGCACAAGGATCCGCTGGAGTCCTTCAACCGCAAGGTGTTCAGCTTCAACGAGGCGGTGGACAAAGCCGTGCTCAAGCCGGTCGCCACGGGCTACGTGAACGTCACGCCCAAGCTGATGCGCACGGGCATCAGCAACTTCGTCAACAACATCAAGGATGTCTGGTCCGCCATCAACCTGGTGCTGCAGGGCCGCCCAGGGGATGCCGCCCAGGAGGTCCTGCGCGTCAGTCTGAACTCCACGCTGGGCTTGGCTGGCTTCATCGACATCGCTCGCCCAATGGGGCTGGACCGCCACAACGAGGATTTCGGCCAGACCCTGGCCGTGTGGGGCGTGCCGCAGGGCGCCTACCTGGTGCTGCCCATCCTGGGGCCCTCCAGCACGCGTGACGTGGCCGATCTGCCGGGCAGCTGGTATTTCTCGCCGAGCGGGCTGTTCCTCGAGCCGCGCGATGCCAATCCCGTGCGGGTGCTCACGGCGGTCAATGCGCGAGCTCAACTGCTCGATGCGTCCAACCTGCTGGGCGATATCGCCCTGGACCGTTATGCCTTCCTGCGCGATGCCTACCTGCAGCGCCGCATCAGCCTGATCTACAACGGTGATCCGCCTGATGAGGATGGTGATGACGGAGTGCAGTACGACGATGGCGACACGTCGCCGGAACCTGAGGCGCCCGCCAAGCCTCAAAGCCTGTTGCTGCCGGAAGTCGAACCCGATGCGATGATCTGGCGCCGTGACCTGGCCTTGCTGGACGATCTGGACGCCAGCCTGACGCCCTCGTCCCTGGCGGGGCAGGTGCTGGCTGCCAGCATGCCATCCTGGACGCGCCAGGTGGGCGCCGCCGATGGCGCGTTCACGGCGGGTGTCGGTGCGCGCCCCAATTCGTCTGAAAAGGCTGGTTTTGGCGCGCCAATGCCTACGGCAGAAGAGCTGCGTGGTCTGCGTGCGGACGCTGACGCGCGTTAAGACAACAAGGCCTTGCTTTCGCGCGATGTCGCACAAGGCCGAGAAAGGACAAGACATGACTGACCAACAAGCCCTCCACGCAGCGCGTTCCCCCCTCATCGCCGGCCTGGTGGCCGCCGTGGCTGCCTGCGCGCTGATGGTGGCCCCCGCCCAGGCGCAGCAGACGGCTGCCCCGGCCGCTGCCACTACCAAGGCGGCCATGCCCGCTGATGTCTTCATCAAGAACCTCAGCGCCGAGGTGCTGGGTGCCGTGCGCGGCGACAAAACCCTGCAGGCCGGCGACGTGCACAAGGTCGTCACCCTGGTCGACAGCAAGATCCTGCCGAACGTGAACTTCCAGCGCATGACGGCCTCGGCCGTGGGGCGCAACTGGCGCCAGGCCACGGCCGAGCAGAAGACCCGTCTGCAGGACGAGTTCAAGAACCTGCTGATCTACACCTACGCCGGTGCGGTGAGCCAGATCCGCGACCAGGCGGTCGATGTCAAGCCGATGCGTTCGCGCCCGGAAGACGCCGACGTGGTGGTGCGCACCCAGGTCAAGGGCTCGGGTGATCCGATCCAGCTGGACTACCGCCTGGAGAAGTCGGGTGACGGCTGGAAGATCTACGACGTCAACGTGATGGGCGCCTGGCTGGTGCAGACCTACCAGAGCAGCTTCTCGCAAGAGGTCTCGGCCTCGGGCATCGATGGCCTGATCGCCAAGCTGGCCGAGCGCAACAAGCAACTGGCCGCCCGCAAGAAGTGATGCGAGTAATGCGCACTGGGGCTGTCCGACCGTGCTGATGCTGCCGGCCATTCTCACGCACGCCGAGGTGCGTGACATCCTGCGCCTGTTCCGCGAGACGCTGGACCAGGCCTCGGCCGCGCACGGCCAGGATGCCGTGCTGCTCACGGTCGATGGCTCCGGGTTGCAGCAGTTCGATTCCAGCGCGCTGGCCGTGTTGCTGGAGTGCCAACGCATGGCCCGCGCCAAGGGGCGGGCCTTCGCGGTGCAGTCCCTGCCGCCCCGCCTGATGGAACTGGCCAAGCTCTACGGGGTTGACGGGTTGTTGCAGTCGGCCTAAGCCCGCATCGCCTGGCGGGTCGAGGCCTTCGCCAGGCTTGCTAAGAATCTATCCGTAAATTATATTTACGCGTAGTGGTACTTTGCGGAACGCAATGATGGCAGCAGCCAGATGGTTGAGCGCAAGGAAACTGCGTTCGAACTTCTCGTATCGCACGAGGAGCTTGCGGAACCGATTGAACCAACTATGTCAAACCTCGACAACCCAGCGGCGCGCCTTCTTCTTCGGATCACGTCGCTTGTTGTCGGTCTCTTTGCGCCGATCAACCACATGCGTGATGTAGCCATGCTCGGCAATGATCTTGGCAGCGGGCTTGCCACGGTATCCCGCGTCTGCGCACAGGTGTTTGCTGCGCTGTTTGGGCGGCGCCTTGCGCTTGATCACGATCGATTCCAGCACCTGGTCAATCTTGCTGCCCTTTTTC